>JADJRW010000017.1 GCA_016712025.1 Flavobacteriales bacterium | reverse complement strand
CTTGTTGAACTCGTTGATGTCTCTTTCGCCGGGGAAGTACATCGAACTTCTTGCGTCCACCACCAAGTGGCAGCGCAAGTTGGTCTCCTCTCGTACCGCTTCACGAACAGCTTGTCCGTGCGGGCGTAGAGCTTCCAGTCGTGGATACGCCGGGTGCTTTCGCCGGAATTGTAGGCGCGGATGCTCAGCGAACTCCACGCTGAAGCCATGGAGAGGGCTTGTCAGGCCGGCAAGGAACCTACCACCTGCGCAGGCCCCGGGGGGGGCCTTGAACTCGAGCGCTGGGGGCTTGGATGGAACGTTCCCGATGGGCATGGGCGCGCAAAGCTAGCGCAACCCATCACCAGGCCGACTCGGGTCTTTGCAGGAGCGAAAGGCCCCTAACCGGGCCCTTTCGGGTGATGCGCCGTGTTCATGGCGGTGCCGTTCGGGCTTCATGGTGTCGTTGGGCCTTAGGCCAGCCCCTGGCGGCGGTCCACCACCTCGCCGTTCTTTGAAGAACAGGATGGTGGGGATGCTGCGGATGCCATACTTATGCTGACCTGGGCAAGGTCCACGTTCAGCCACCGATCACGGGCTTTGCCGTCGCACTTTTCCCTGCTCAGTTCCTCCACCACGGGACCACCATGCGGCAGAGGCCACACACCATTCCGCCCAAAACCGACACGAGTACGGGCTTGTCGCTCTTCAGGACGAGTTCTTCCAAGTTGCTGTCTGTCAGTTCAGTGCCTGGTCGTTGGGTCGCTTACCGCGCCCTTTTCGTTGTTGCGTTCTCTCGTTCGCGGCCCATGGGGCCGCGCTAGATGAAAATTTTGGTCCGATCCGGGATCGCCCCCTACTTTCTCACGTATTTCGCGCAAGGTACCCCCTTGGGTCAATTTTTCTTGCCAGGGAAACTATTCGGACGCGATCCGTCAGTGATACGGCAGCCTCCCAACCTGGTCGGGCGTGCTTCAGCGTCAGTTCCAGGTCCAACTAACCGCGACTTATCCAACTCAGGCATCAGGTCCTGCTCACCGTCACGCCTGAAACCCTTGCTGGCGCCTCCACCGCCATGTTCTCGTGCGGACTCACGATATGGAGTCTCACCGGCACCGGGTGGGAGGAACGCAGCAGCAGTCCAAGCTCGCGGCCCATGTCGTCGTCCACGCGTTCGGCCTCAAAGCTTCAGGTTCAATTTGGTGATGTACTTCTCGCGCACATCGCTCAAGCAGGTCCATGCTGTTGATCTTGAATTCCATCTGGCCTTCGTCGCCCCCAGGTGCCGTTCCGGCGCGGCCTTTCACGAAGAGCAGCGTGCCCTGTTGCAAGTAGAGCTTGTACTTCAGGTAGTCCTCGCTGAAGAGCATGAAGTCGTGCGATCCCGCGTGGTCTTCCATGCTGAAGCTGCCGAAGGGCTTGCCGCTCTTGGCGATGCGGTGCTCGGCCTTGGTAACAATACCCGCGAAGGAAACATCCCGCCCTGCAAGAGCTTTCCAGGTCCTGGGTTGCGAGGGTGTTGTGGCAGAGGTGTTGATCTCCAACCGGTGATCGTCCAGCGGATGGCCGCTGGGGTAGGGCCGATCACCTCCTTCTCGTAGTGCAGTTGCTCCAACGCGCTCCAGCCTTCGATCTGGGGAATCGTGGGTTCCGGGTATCCCCGCACCCTTCGGTCCGTCGTCGAACATGTTCACCCTGGAGGAATCCTCGCCGTCCTGGTGTTGCTGACCGTAACGGGCCAAGCGGGTTTCCAGGCAGGTCGGCTTGCCCTCCCCGGCGCTGTGGAAGAAGATGGCGCGCTGCACTTTGAGTGAATCGAAGGCGCCGGCATAGGCGAGGCTCTCCATGGCCTTGCGGTTGGCGGCGCGCAGGCTCACCCGGCGCATAAGGTCGAAAACGTGCGGTGAACGGTCCGTCCTTGCTGGTTCCTGCACGATGGTCCCACCGCCTTTTCGCCCGCCCTTCACGGCGCCGAGGCCGAAGCGGATCTGTCCGGCCTTGTTCACGCTGAACTGGAACTGGCTCTCGTTCACATCGGGGCCGAGCACATTGATACCCATACGTCGGCATTCTTCCATGAAGAAGGTGACCTTGTCGATCTGGCCGCCAGAGTGGGTGAGCACGCTGGCCATGTACTCGCTCGGGTAGTTCGCTTTCAACCACGCGGTCTGGTAGGCGACGAAAGCGTAGCAGGTGCTGTGCGATTTGTTGAAGGCGTATTGCGCGAAGGCCTCCCAGTCGGTCCACACTTTCGCGCAGACTTTGGGATCCAGTCCCTTCGCGGCGGTGCCGTCGAGGAACTTGCCCTTCATCTTGTCCAGCGTGGCGCGGTCCTTCTTGCCCATCGCCTTGCGCAGCACGTCCGCGTCGCCCTTGCTGAAACCGGCGAGTTTCTGCGAGAGCAGCATCACCTGCTCCTGGTAGACCGTGATGCCATAGGTCTCCTTCAGCAACTCCTCCATTTCCGGCAGGTCGTAGCTGATCTTCTCCAGACCGTGCTTGCGCTTGATGAAGCTGGGGATGTATTCCAGCGGGCCCGGCCGGAACAGCGCGTTCATGGCGATGAGGTCGCCGAATTTGTCCGCCTTCAGTTCGCGCAGGTACTTCTGCATGCCCACGCTCTCGAACTGGAACGTGCCGTTCGTCTCGGCACGCTGATAGAGCGCGTAGGTCTTCGGGTCGTCGAGCGGGATGTTGTCGATGTCGATCTGGATCCCGTGGTTCTGGTCGATCAGGCGCAGCGCATCGCGGATGATGGTGAGCGTCTTCAGCCCAAGGAAATCCATCTTGATCACGCCCGCGTCCTCGATCACCTTGCCATCGTACTGCGTCATGTGCAGGTGGAGTCCTTGCTTGAGATGCACACCGGGATGATCTCCTTGAGATCGCTGGGCGCGATGATGATGCCCGCCGCGTGATGCCCACGCCGCGCACACTGCCTTCCACCTTCTCCGCTTCGCGCAGCACGTCGGCGGTGAGTTCTCCGCTTCCAGGATCTCGCGCAATTGCTTCACGTTCGCGATCTCGTCCGCGCCGAGGTTCTTTCGCTTTCAGGCTTCCTCACCTTCCAGCGGTGCACGCAGCACGCGGCCCAGTTCGATGCCCGGACGTTCCGGCACCAACTTCGCCAGGCGATCGGCTTCCTGCAGGGGAAGGTCCATCACACGGGCCACGTCGCGGATGCTGCTCTTCGCCGCCATGCTGCCGTAAGTGATGATCTGCGCCACCTGGTTCTGGCCGTATTTCTCCACCACGTAGTCGATCACCTTCTGCCGGCCTTCGTCGTCGAAGTCCGTGTCGATATCGGGCATGCTCTTGCGATCCGGATTCAGGAACCGTTCGAAGAGCAGGTCGTACTTGATCGGGTCGATGTTTGTGATTCCCGTGCAATACGCCACCACGCTGCCCGCCGCCGATCCACGACCCGGACCGATCAGCACGCCGATGTCGCGGCCGTGGTTGATGAAGTCCTGCGTGATGAGGAAGTAGCCGCTGAAGCCCATCGTGCGGATGGTGAACAGCTCGAAGTCGATGCGCTCCTTGATCTTCGGGTCGAGGGAATCGATGCCTGCGCACTGTCATCCTTGATGTATCGGCGGATCGCGCCCTGATAAGTGAGGTGCTTCAGGTATGCGTCCTGGTCGGCGAAGCCCTCGGGATCTGGTAGTTGGGGAGGAGGATGTCCTTCTTCAGCTTCAGCGGCTCGATCTTGTCGACGATCAGGTTCGTGTTGTCCAGCGCCTCGGGCAGGTCGCTGAAGGTCGCTGTTCATCTGCGCGGTGGTCTTGAAGAAGAACTCGTCGTTGGGGAAGGCGAAGCGCTTGCCCTTCTGCGATCCTTCCTCGTCGCCGTCATCGGCTTTGGGCGTGCTCTGCTTCTCGCCGGTGTTGATGCACAATAGGATGTCGTGCGCGTTGCTGTCCTGCTGGTCCACGTAGTGGCTGTCGTTGCTCGCGATGATGGGCACGTTGTACTTGGCCGCCCATTGCACCAGCACGGCGTTCACCTTGTCCTGATCGGGAATGCCGTGGCGCTGCAGTTCGATGTAGTAATCCTCGCCGAAGAGATCGAGCCACCACTTGAACTCCACTTCACCGGCGGCTTCGCCCTTGCGCAGGATCGTGCGCGGCACGCTCGCGCCCAGGCAACAGGTGGTGGCGATCAGTCCTTCATGGTACTTCAGCACCAGTTCCTTGTCGATGCGCGGGTACTTGCTGTAGAAACCGTCTATGTAGCCCAGCGAGCAGAGCTTGCTCAGGTTCTTGTAACCCTGGCGTTCTTCGCCAGCAGCAGTTGGTGGAAGCGCTGGTCGCGGTCCTCGCGCGTGAAGACCTTCTTGTGCCGGTCCTCCACCAGGTAGAACTCGCAGCCCACGATCGGCTTCACCTTCGGCGTGCCGTCCTCGTTCTTGTGCTTGCCTGCCTCCGCCACGAACTTGAACACCCCGAACATGTTGCCATGGTCGGTGATGGCCAATGCGGGCTGCCCATCGGCAGCGGCCTTCTTGTACAGCGCAGGAATGGCGGCGGCGCCGTCGAGCAGACTGAACTGGGTGTGGACGTGGAGGTGGGAGAACTTCATAAGACGATGGCGGAGCGGGGCACGAAGTTATCCCTGAGGCGAGGGTGAGGAGGGATCAGTTTTCCACAGGGCTGATCACTTACTGTCGCATCACGACCAGCTTGCCAACAGCGTACGCTCCGTTGTTCATGGCCGACACTTGGTAGAGTCCTGCACTCCATCCTGCGAGATCGATCACGACCGATGGGTCGGGGGATCGCGAATGATGCACGACCCTGCCCTCGGCATCGGTCACTGAAGCTCCCCAGGGACCTCGGCCATCGGGGTAGGGCGATCTGAGCGGCGACAGTGGCGGGGATCGGAGCGATCTCCAGCCAGGTCACATCCTGGTTTTCCGCGATGCCTAAGGCTGTGCAAGGAATTGCCCAAGGCTCCCTGCCGAGCATGCTGGTCTCCGCACTGAAAATGAGCTGACCCCACTGCTCATGAAAATAACCCGGATGGCTTGCCAAGGGGCCGGGATTGATATCCTGCACCATGTAGGTGCCCGTTTGCGTGCCGTTGCTGTACCAAAGCTCCCAGTCGTGGATCCCGTCATTGCCGTCAAAGACAACTCCGCCGCAGGCAGGTGAGAGACTGCCCATGTTCCGGCTGGTCGGTCAGGAGATAGGTATTCGTGCCATTGGTGATGGATAAGCCGAGTGGCGGCATTATGGTCCCATCGGCACCCGTGAAAAAAAGCCAGTCACCCACCACGACCGGATTGTGCTGCGCATGGAACCCGTCTTCCGGACCTGGGTTAAGGTCCGTGACGAGGTTCGTGCCTTGCGCAGTGCCATCGGAGAACCAAAGCTCGCGGCCAAGTGTATCCGTGAACGCACTGAAGATGACCCCGTCCCCAAGAACGCGTATCTCCGCTATGTATGAGCTGGCGGAATCGAGGTGGATGTCTTTGACCATCCAGGTGCCCTTGTTCTGTGCCGTCCGTCCGCCAAAGTTCGTTTCCGTGGATCGTATCGGAACCAGAGAAGTATGCAACTCCATTGACCTCAGAGAAAGGAGCAGGCGCTGCGCCGGGGTCGAAATCCTTTACCAGCACCGTGCCGACGTCCGTGCCATCACTTCGCCACAAGGCCCAGCCGTTCGTATCGGCCTCGGCCCAGAACAGCAACTGCCCGTTCAGCAGGATCATTTGCCGGATGTCGCTGCCCGCGCTGCCCGGGGAAATGTCCTTGACCATTACAGTACCCACCTCCGTTCCATCTGTGCGCCAGAGTTCCTGCCCAGAGACCAGGTCATCCGTGCGGAAGTACACAAAGCTGCCGAGTCCGGTCATGAGGCCGGGATAGAGCCCGTTGTTCACGGTATCGAGATCGACGTCTTTGATCATAACGGTCCCGACCTCGGTGCCGTCGCTCTTCCAGAGTTCGTGGCCATGCACGCCATCGTCCGCTGTGAAGTAGAGAGTTCCATCGATGACCGTAAATCGGTTCAAGGAGGACTGATCCGGGCCGGGCCGGATGTCCTTGACGAGTTGTGTGCCGCCAGGCGTGCCATCGGTCCGCCATAATTCCATCCCAGTTGCTGGCGTATGGGCAGCGAAAAGGACCAGGTCGTTCAGATCGCTGAAACTCGAGGGCCACGAATCCGGGTAGCCCGGGTTCACGTCCGAGATCACTTGCGCAGCTTGAGAGATCACCCTGAATGGTAGCAGAAAGATCATTGCTGCCAGGATCGACCGTGTGCTAATGAGCATTGTTAAGGGCATGAGGTGAAGACCGTTCGCAAGACCGCCAGGTACATGTCCGAACCATAGATCATTGGTTAAAAGCACGAGTGCGGTCATCCAATATAAGGCACGTGTTGAGCGGGTATTGGTCGGAAGAGACCTCCCGCTGGCAGGGATCACCCATCACTGCCCACCATCACGCCAGCATCGCTCCATGGTGTCACGATCTGAGATACAATCCCGAAGCCTGCCCAGCAGAACGTATGGTATGGCTAAGCTCCATCGCACCCCTCAGTCCTAACACCCCTACTTTTGTCCCATGAACTACATCCTCACCGTTCCGGATAAGCGCAAGGACTTCTTGGAGGAACTCTTGAAGGCTATGCCGTTTCTTAAGGCGCGGCCGATCTCCAAGGAGAAGGCAGAACGTGTGAACGATATGCTGGATGCGATCGACGAATTGAAGGCGATCGAAGCGGGCAAGCGAAAGCCGCGTTCCATGAAGGCCCTACTTCGTGAACTATAGCGTCATTCCGCTTCGGCCTTTTGAAAAGCAACTGAAGCGGCTGGTTGGGAAGTACCCTTCGTTGAAGAAGGAGATAGCTGCTCTGGCAAAGGCCTTGTCGGAGGATCCAGTGATCGGAACACCGCTTGGCAACGCTCATACAAACATCCGACCTCGCGGTCGCGTCGAAAGGAAAGGGAAAGAGCGGGGGCGGGCGAGTGGTCACGCACGTTCGCGTGGTGTCATCGCGGGTCTATCTGCTTTCGCTTTACGACAAGAGCGAGAAGGACACCTTGTCCGATAAGGAGTTGAAGGAACTCCTGGCCTTGATCCCGGAGTAAGCGGTCAGGGTGTCGCGGACCTGTGATACTATGGGGCCGCCTGGTTCCCCTCACCGCATCACCCCATCATAGAACTTCCGCACGTCTTCGGTGAACTTTTCCAGTTCCGGCTTGATCGTGTACATCATATGGCCGCCCTGGTAATAGCTCATGGTGATGTTGTTCCGGAATGCTTCGTTCAGGAACATGTGGTCCACGGTGTATTCGGTTGCGAAGTAGGGCGTGGCGAGATCGTAGTAGCCGTTGCAGATGAGCACGCGCAAACGCGGATTCTTGTGGATGGCCGAGCGTAGGACCTCGGCGTTGTTGAGGAAGCGGTTCTGGTCTTCACCGAAGTTCCACGGACGTACGTTGCCGGTGATGATCTCGTACACCTTGTCGCTGTTCTTGTAGTTCAAGGTGTTGCGCAAGTGGTCGTTGATGGCCACGGTGTAGGGGCCATAGACCGTGAGGTCGTAGCTGGGGTCGGAATCGTAGCTCAGACCGCCGTCATTCTTATCGATGCCTTTGATGGCGGCATCGAAGCGGCCTACCGTTCCTGCTGTCGCCTCGCAGCAATTCCCTGGTGAAGATCGTGCTGATCCGGTAGTTGTTCCGCGCGATGACCGCTTTGTCGATACCCATGTACGCGCTGAGGCGCAGGGCCATGGCATCGCGCTCCTCCTTGGTGGTCCGATCGCCCTTCATGAGAAAGAGCGTGTACTCGTTCAATGCGAAGCGCTCCACTTCGTCCAGCAGATCGGCCTGTGCGGGATAGCGACTCCTGTCGATCTTCCCATGGTAGTATGCCGAAGCGGCGAAGCTGGGTAGGATAAGTCCGTAGGGCAGGTCGTTGCCATCGTTCGCCCAGAGCGTTTGGAAGTTCATCACCGCGGAGACCAGCACGATGCCGTTGAGATACATGCCGTGGCGATCCTGCAAGTAGCCCGATAGCCCAGCTGCCCGCGTGGTGCCGTAACTCTCACCGGCCAGGAACTTCGGCGAGGACCAACGCCCGTTCTCGGAGACGAACTTGTGTATGAAGTCTCCGACGCTATGGAGGTCCTCTGAATAACCGGTGAACTCCTTCTTGTCCACGTCCTCGGCCGGACGGCTGTAACCGGTCTCGATCGGGTCGATGAAGACCAGATCCGTTCGATCGAGCCAGGAATAAACGTTGTCCACGACGGTATATGGTGGTCCCTGGCTCGTGCCGTCATCTGTCATCACCACGCGCTTCGGCCCAAGCGCACCCATGTGCAGCCACACCGAACTAGACCCCGGTCCTCCGTTGAAGGCGAAAGTGATGGGACGCTTCGACGGGTCGCTCACTGGTCGCGTGTGTATGCGATGTAGAAGTTGTGCGAGCGCTTCACGCCTTTCTCATCCAGCAGCACCAAGTGGCCGACGGTGGCCGTATAGGCGATGCGTTCACCATTGATGACAATGCCGTGCTTGGTGATGCTCGTCTCCGGATAAGCATAGACCACCTTGCTTTCCGGCTTCTTTCTCCTTCTCTTTCCTTCTCCCAGGCAAGCGATGGAGGGTATACCCAGATCACTAATGCTGCCAGGAAGTGCTGAACGGTGCGCATGCGGGCAATGCTAGGTATTGCAGCATCGGTACACAACCGGAAAAGAGAGGACCGGTTGAAGTTCCGCAGCTACGGCAACGAGCACTGGGAGTTCGATGCGAACGGCTTGATGCGGAAACGCTACGCGAGCATCAATGATGCGCCGATCCGCGAAAAGGAGCGGAGGATCAGCCTTCTTCGCCGATCCGACGAGTTCGTTCACCGTCCGCCAATTGCGCGTAATGGCCGACACTTTCAAATTACTCGAACCAGTTGTTGTTGAAGCTTGGGTGTTGCCGTATCCGTCGGGCAATGGACACAGACCTCGCGGCCGTGCAACGCGAAGCTGTCGTTAGTGAAGGTGGTCCCGGCGATCTTCTCGGCTTCCGCTGGGCCTGGCGCCTCAGCGAGGAAGGTCACATGCAGTTTGTCCAGCTCGATGCCTTTGTGTTTGAGGTAAGGGTTGTCCTGCACCACTGCTTTCATCTCATCGAGCGTCCTCATCAGAACGGGTACGTCATAGTCGTACTTCTTCTTGATCGCCGCTTCCACCTTGCTGGCGAAGGCCAACGGGTCGATCTTGCCGCCCTCGAAGACCACGTTGCCGCTCTGGATATAGGTGCGAATGTTGCCGCACTTCAGTCCCTCGAAGAGTGCCTTCAGTTCTTTCATTGGCAGCGGGCGTGCGCCGCTCACGTTGATGCCGCGCAGGATAGCGATATAGGTGTTCATGTGTTCCATCCCGACTTGTCGGGGTGATCGCTCAAAGGAACGCGGACGGCTCCACGGTCGGAAACCCTACTTTCGGACATGCCCACGTTCGAAGTCCATCCGGATATCGCTCAAGCGAGAACGCTCGCCACGGAGTTCTACACGAGCGTCCGGCATTTTGAGGCGGCGAAGGAGAAGCTCTTCGCACCGAGCTGGCAGTATGTGGGGCATGTGGATCAGCTACCGGAGAGACGGATCGGCGGTTCCGCTCACGTTGCTCGAGAATTACCTGGAGGAGCCGCTCGTGCTGGTGCGGGATAACAGGGCGCACATCCGTTGCCTCTCGAACGTATGCACGCACCGGGGTAACATCCTGGTCAACGCTCCTGTAAGGCGGACAAGTTGCGCTGCCGCTACCACGGTCGGCAGTTCCACCTCGATGGCCGCTTCGCGCACATGCCCGAGTTCAAGGAGGTGAAGGACTTCCCCAACCTTTCGGACGATCTGCGCCAGCTGCCTTTGCACCAATGGGGCAAGTTGCTCTTCGCCGGTCTGGAACAGGCACCACCCGATGCCTTCCCGCCTATGGAGCAACGCATGCAGTGGTCGCCGATGGATCAGCTCGTGTTCCGACCCGATCTGTCCAGCGAGCATTTCGTGCAAGCTAATTGGGCACTGTACGTGGAAAATTACCTCGAAGGCTTCCACATTCCCTTCGTACACCCTGCGCTTAACGCCGTGCTCGACTTCAATGACTACACCACGGAGCTCTATTCACGATCCAGCCTTCAACTGGGCATCGCGAAGAAGGACGAACTCTGCTTCGATATTCCGCCCGGTCATCCGGACCACGGCAGGAAGGTGGCCGCGTACTATTGGTGGGTCTTCCCGAACCTGATGTTCAACTTCTATCCCTGGGGACTTTCCTTGAACATTGTTCAGCCACAAGGCGTGAGCCTTACCAAGGTGTCCTTCCTCGCGTTCGTCTGCGATGAAAGCAAGCTGGAGCAAGGAGCCGGCGCTGGTCTGGTGCAGGTGGAACGGGAGGATGAGGAAGTGGTGGAAGCCGTACAGCGCGGGATCCGTTCACGGCACTATGCGAATGGTCGTTATTCGGTACTGCGCGAACAGGGCACGCACCATTTCCACCGGCTCATTGCCGAGCTGATGGGCCATGGGCTGCGCTACGCGCGGCAGGTGGCCTCGTGGTGAACGGGAAAATTCACCGAGTTGGCGATGAAGCACAATTTATTGGCCTGCGCATGCAGTTCCCGGGCCTGCGCGATCATCCGCGGGTCCTGCACAGTGACCTCAGGGCGCAGCACTACTTCCAGGAAGCGGCCACTTCCAACCTCGAAGGTCTCCATGCTGCCGGTGGCCTTGTCCGTGGATGCCGTAACCACCACGCCGTGCATCACGCACATGCAGGTAGCTCATCATGTGGCAGGCGCTCAAGGCCGCTAGCAGAAGTTCCTCGGGGTTGTGGCGGAGCCATCACCACGGAAGGTGGATCGGCGATCCCGAAGAGGTCCACCTTGCTGGCGATGCGGATGATGTGGTCGCGCTTGTAGTTGCGGTAGCCATCGGTGCCGGTGCCGAGGTTGCCGGTCCATTCCATTGTCAGGGAATACTGATGCCGCATCGCCATGGCGCGAAGTTCAGGCACGGCGGGATACCTTCACACCATGACCGCGATCGCTCGCTTCTACACCGCCTTCGCCCAGCGCGACTGGGCCACCATGGGCGCCTGCTACCACCACCAGGGCCGCTTCGGCGATCCCGCCTTCCCTGACTTGGATGCGGATGGAGTTCGTGCGATGTGGAAGATGCTCGTGACAGGTGGGAAAGACTTACGCATCACCTTCACCGTGGTGGAAGAGAACGAGTCCGGTGGCAAAGCGCATTGGGACGCCTACTACACCTTCAGCAAAGACCGGACGACCGGTGCACAACAGCATCACCGCCAAGTTCACCTTCAAGGATGGGCCGATCCAGGCGCACCAGGATCACTTCGACTTCTGGCGCTGGAGCCGACAGCGGTCCGTCCCTGTGTGTCGCGCATAATGATCGAAGTTCCTGATCGTACTTCACCATTCAATGTGATCCGGTCAGTCGCGGGATTTGGATGAACGGACCATGTGCTCTCATTGCGGAACTCGGCTAGCCCAACATCCGGCGCGATGCCCCATCCGATGTCCTTCAGCATCCCGATGCAACGCAACTGCTGCCCAAGGCGAAGGTGCCGGGTGAATAGATCCGGATATCCGTTCCGCCGCTGGCGAGCAGTCCTTGTGGACCGTTCCACTTGATCTGGTTGCAAGTGAGGAAGGAACCCAATGGGAAGGAGGGGTTCGGAACATCCACGAGCATCTCCAGCGTGGGTGCTTGCAGGAAATGATCGAAGATGCCCGGCAGCGTGTCCAGTTCCGGCCACGGGAAGCTCGTGGTCAGCGGGGAGAAATCGGACATCTGCAACAGACCGAAGGAACCCTCGGTGCCGACTTTCTTGGCCAACCCTACGAAGCCGAGTCCATGCCCGAGTTCGTGCAGTGCAACGCTCACGAGGTCGTACTGCCCGCCGCCGGGGTTGCCGTCGAGGGCCGAATACCACTCGATGTTCAGCCCGTTGTTCAGGAAAACATCGATGTCGTTCTCGCCCGGGTTCTGCTCCGATCCCGTGATCGCATTGGCGAGCGCCGTGGGGTACCAGGCCGCGGCCACTGGAGCGCCGGCGAAGTCCTTGCGACCGTTCGGAAAGGTGATGCCGAGCGTGCCCGCACCGAGCGGGAACCAGGCCACACGCACTTTGATCGGCACATCCGAAACGAGGATCCCCGCCCAGATATCCGCCGCGTGCTCCACGGCGGCATTGGCCTGTGCGTCGGGCGGTGTGCCGATGAAGGTGATGTCGAACGTGGTGGCTTTCGTAGTGGTTCCCCACAAGACGACCGGCAGCACAATGGCGCGAAGTAGCGATCGGAGCATTCCGAAAAGATAGGCCTACGGGTCAGGGACTTGCCCGAACGGTCCTAGGGGCGTCGATCGATCTTCACGAAGCGCACGGAAGCCGTGCCCCCATCCCGATAGGAGGCCCGGAGCAAATAGGGCCCTGCTGGCACCGTACTGATGTCCACGGACGCCCCGGCCCTTCCTGTCGGCGTCGGCACGATGAGCGCGACCTGTCCGCGCGCATCCCGAACTTCCAGACGCACTGGGGCCGATGTTCCGCCCGGATGTGCGATGCATCAAGAGATCCTGCGCCGGGTTCGGATGTACGCTTAACTCGATGGGCGTGGATGAGGATGGTGCGACCATTCCGGTATTGAGGCAACCAGGTGAGCAGAACCGCGAGAGCATCCGCACATACGCGGCCTGCGTGTAGATGCCGATCTCGGTCACCGTCCATGAATTGATGGGCCAGTTGGTGTTGAAGTCCTTCCATGATTTCTGCGCGGGCTGGTTCTTGGGCGGCTCGATGCTTTCGGCGATGCAGAGCGCATTGTTCTGCACGCTACCGCAATTGTTCGGGCAGCAGGTGTCCCAATCGTAGGTAGGGTTCGGGCCACCGGGTACGAAGCCCGGAGCGGGGCCGTAGGTGCTCACCCCTGCTTCATCCCACAAGGCGCTGCCATCGGTGAACCATCCATGGTAGATGCTGTTCACTGAATGCTCCGCACCGAACGCGCCCATGTTGGTGAGGTAGGCCGTGTTGTTCGGGTTCACGCCATGGAAATAGTGGACGAAACCACCGGCGGCCTTTTCATAGTTCGCCGCGTTCGCCCCGTCCAACCCATGGGTGTTCATCGTGGTGAACATGCTGCCCTGGTGGCCCTTGGTGGTATTGCTGCCCCACGTGTAGTTGTTGGTGGCCAGGTAGGCACCGTACGCATCAGTGGCGTCGATGTAGGCCGGAAGGTTATCCGCGTTGGTGGCGCTCATCGAAAATGCGTACGCATCCTGGATGGCGGCGAGCACCGCAGGGTGGGTGCCGGGCAGTTGGCGTAGTAGAGCAGCATGTCCTGATCGGCCGCCTTCAAAGGGGTAGGCATAGCTCCATTGGCAACAAGTGCGCATCGGTGTAGTGCGCATCGAAGTAGGTGCGGTAGCCGGTGTTACCGGTGGCGGCATAGAGGTAGAGCGCGGCGGAAAGGTGCCGCATGTCCGTGTCGTACGTGCCCAGTTCCGGGATCAGGGTTCACCAAGCCGGTGTTGGTGCTGAAGATGTTCGGGTTGGCTACGGCCCAGTCGTAGCTGGCGATGGCGGCATCACGAAGTGTTTGCGCATAGGTGGTTTGTCCAACGGCCTCGAACTGGATGCTGGCGAGCGCGCACATGGCGGCTGTGGAGAAGGTGGCCGAGGTGCTCGGACCGGAATGGCGACGCACGTTCACATCCGCGCTCGGCGGGCTGATGTTCCCCGAAGAGGAAGTGGTCACCGCCACTTTTCCGATCACGGAACCATCCGGGCAGGCGCATGCGGAGGAGCCAGTCCAACTCGTATTTCACTTCATCCAGCAGGTCGGGAACGCCATTGCCGCTTTCGGGGATGCCGGAATCATCCCCCACACGCCGGGGTTCTCCCAGTAGGCGAGCAGCAGATCGCTGAGCACGCCATAGGTCCAGTTCACGTACTTGTTGTGGTCTCCGGCATCGTGCCAGCCGCCATGCAGGTCGCGTTCGTTCGCAGGGAGCGGGTTGGTCACCAGACGGCGGTCTTGGTGGGATCGTGGATGTAGTAGCTGCCAGCGGTGGTCACCGTGCTGAAGTCGAACCACCAGACCACGTCGCCGCTTTGATCGTGCTGTTGCCCACCGTTCCAGGTTGCGGGTGTCGCGCTGAAGAGCACGGTGTTCGTGCCCCATTCGCGCACTTCGAGCGTGGCGCCGGGGGCATAATTGTCCGCCGCGTTGTAGCCGACCTGCGGATCACTGATCACCGCGATCTTCTCGTCGCCGGTGCGGTAGCCGAACTGGTCCACCGCGATGCGGTCGGTTTGCGTGCCGAGTTGGGCCGAAAGCCCGAAGGGGAGGCAAAAGAGAATGGGGGAGAAGAGCGTTCGCATGCCGATCGGGTTGATGCGCTCAGGAAGATCGGGTCCTGGGCTGCGCGATGTCCAGGTACTTCGACCGAGGGCGCCGGTGGAGCGGATGCCGGGTCGCTCTCCGGTCTAGAGGTCTAATCCATGGTACGCAACTCCGCCCGAGCTGAGCAGGGCTCACCGACCTAGTTCCAGGGCGCTGTCGGCCTTGCGCAAATCCGACGTACCAGTTCCTGTCCACGACCAGCGCGGGCTTTCTTGCCGACCGGCATGGCTTCTGCCATCGTGCGGCCCTGCCGCACCGTACCGCTTTACCCCCGGCCTGGGAGCGCTACCTCCGTCGCCAAGCCGTCCATGCAGTTCGTCCAGCCGGACGTAGAGCTTCTTCTTGTACACCCCCCATTCGAGGACGGGACCTGGGTGGTGCGCAAATATTGATCGAACACTTTGCCGAGATCGCGCTTGCAGAACATGCTGAAAAGGTCTCCACATCAGCGCTTGTCACCGTGCTGTGATAAAAGCCTTGTTCATCTCCAATAGCATCGCCTTTGAAAACACTGTCGCCCACGATATGCCGGATGGTATGCAGCATACTGGCGCTCTTGGGATACATGTCGCCGCTGCCTTCCTGGTTCACGCCATACGGGCCGATGATCGGGATGTCGTTGCGGATGTTCTTCCGGCAGCCCACCACATAGTCGTTGCCCGCCTCTTCGCCCTGCTGGCACTGGGTGAATATGGTTTCGCTGTAGTTGGTGAAGCCTTCGTGTACCCACATGTCGGCGATGTCGGCGGTGGTGATGCTGTTGCCGAACCACTCGTGGCCGCTCTCATGGATGATGATGAAGTCCCACTTCAGCCCGTGGCCTGTACCGCTGAGGTCTGTGCCGAGGTAGCCGTTCAAGTATTGATTACCATAGGCCACTGCGCTCTGGTGCTCCATGCCCAAATGCGGCGATTCCACCAGCTTGTAGCCATCCTCGTAGAACGGGTAAGGGCCGAACCACTCCTCGAAGCACTGCAGCATGGAAGGCACCTGCGTGAAGTGTTCGCGCGCTTTGGTTTCGTTCGACGCCAACACCCAGTAGTCGCAGTCCAATTTCCCTTGGATGCCCTCGTACACTTCACCAAAGTGCGCATACTTCCCGATGTAGGGGATCAGATTATAGGAGTTGATCGGGTTGGTCACGGCACAGGTCCAGGTTGTTCGGTGCTGGCTGTCGGGTCAGCGGCTGCGCAGTCTTCCGTTGCCCACCGCCTGCAGCGTGTCCGGCACAGTGATGTGCAATGCGGCGCTATCGGGTTCATCGCTTTGGTGGTCTTTGCACGGGTACCACACGCTCTCCCCAGGCCTTGGCAGGCCACACTCATCCAGGGGTTCCCCTGTCCGTCGGTCTTCCGATCCAAGCCACCATCCCAGGGCGGATGTTTCGCCACGCGTGGAACACCATGGTAGTAGACGTATCGATGAGATATCCCCGGCCGCCATAGGCGCTGGCAGATCCCCCAGATCACATCGCCCTCGCGCGTGGTGGGTACGGCTTGCTCGGAGATCAGAAAGGCGCCATCGCGGAAGATCGCGGCGCTGCCCGTTACACTGTCCACTTGCAGCGGCGCTTGCAGATCGACCTGCATGCGCTGGCCCGCGGTCTTCGCGGTGAACGAGATGATGGTGATCCCTGGATCGACTTGGTCGCATAGTCCGGTGTTACGCTCACATCGTAATGTGTCACATCCCACCAAGCCCGTTCAGGACCGATGCTGCCGCGCAGGGTGTCGGCGCGGGTGAAGACGCCTTGCCCGTTGTGCTCCAATTGGGCATGAAGGAGCAGGGGTAGGAATTGGATCAGTAGTACGAAGCGAACGGGCTGGTAGATGCATGCGGCCAAAGATAGTAGGAAGCTTGGCCGCTATTGAATTGAAGTGACGGATCGCACTTTCCGTGCCGGTTCAGAGAGCGAGTCCTTCCAGCCAACGCCAATTCGGCCCCGGGAACCGAACCCCGATCGCAAAGCGCGCCCAGGCCTGCATGAGGCTGAGTTGAACGGCTTCCGAAGCCATGCCCGAATGCACCAGAACGTTCATGGTGAGCGCGGTGTACCAGCGGTCCCCATTGAAACCGGCCCCCATGCGGATGGCGAGCGAGCCACCTGGCGTGGTGTGGTCCGTGCCCACCCCTTCCGCGTTCTGCAGCCGTAGGAACTGCACGGAGAACCCGGGCACCACCGCCGCGTTGATGAAGCCTTTCTTCCAGAACGAGAAGGTGTGCGTGTAGCCGATGTTGGTGCCGACTATCCACCGCCGCAACTCGGTGAACCGCGCTTCAGAAGGGAACGTGTCCAACAGGGCGAACGGCACCAAACTGCTATCGGCCCGGATGCGCGTGTTCCAGATGGAAGCGCCCGCGATCAACGTTCCGGCGCTCCGCTTCTGGCGCTCCATCTGGTAGAGCGTTGCGTTCTGGCTGTAGCGCCGCTTGAAGTTGAACGCGTAGTCGAAGGTGCCGAGGAAGTGCCGGTCCTCCAAGCGCTGCGCACAAGGAGCGGGTATCGCCATTCGCATTGGGAAGGACCTGCTGCGTGTTCTCCAGATAGAAGCCGCTGTGTTCGCTCCAGCCCAAGCGCGCCCAAATGCGTCTGCCCGTAATGCCCAGACCGAAGCCGCGCGATGTTGTTTTCCCCAGCGCAGGGTCTGGAGCATCCAACAAGGGCACCCCGAAGGTGAATTCCGCGCTCAGCCATTTGTAGTTCAACCCGAAGCCGTACCGCTCGGCGTTGTTGGTGGTGTATGCGAGTTCGTGCCCATTGGTGTCGGAGAGGTCGACCGCCGCATCGGCGTAGGCGGTCACCAGGCTCACCACCACATTGTTGCGGTAGCTCTTCACGTAGGACGTGTCGTGCTGCAAGCTAGAAACGCAGGCCTACTTCCTCACTACCGCTGAAGAACCAATCGGCCAGCGCCCTGCACGCCGCCGCTCAGCAGGTATTGGTAGCTGCCCGGTGCCAGGTCCTTCGCCTCGATCACGAACCGTCCGGAACCTGCCGCATCGGTGATCCGCAACACCGCTCGCCCTTGCAGATCCACCAGATCCAGTTGCACGGATGTGCCGACGGTAGGCGGGTAGTTCACGAGGGTTTGTTCGCTGAACGGGTTCGGGAACACTTGGATCCCTTGGTGCAAAGCCGCTTCGCTCAAACCCGTGCTCATCACGCACTCGTTCTCGAGGTAGTTGAGGTTGTTGTGGTAGTTCTCGTTCACCACATCGATCACCTCTTCGATGCAGAGCACCGGTCCCGGGTTCATGAAATGGACACGGCACAAGGGCTTGTATAACGGCCCGCGCTCGATCAGCGAGTCCACCGCGCTCAGGCACATGAGGTGGCCAGCGCCAAAGGCGAATTGTGGAACGGCCGGGTAGGCGATCGGGTCGTACAGGCTCTCCACGTTGGTGATCTGCAGACCGCTAAGCATCAGTTCATAGCCGAGGATCTTGCGGTTCGGGTTCTTCACATGGATGTCCAGCGTGTTGTTCACCAGATCCACCGCACCGATGGTGAAGGTGACCGAGTCGAAAGGGTTGATGATCTCGATGAAGGAAGTTGCAGTGGTCGTGTACCGCGTTGCTGTCCGGCGGGTGATTGTAGGTGTTCCAGTAATCGCAGTAGGCCATCAGCGCGGCATCGGTCACCGTGAGGTTCCCGTCCTGGTCGATGTCATTGCAGGGCATCGGCGTCAGGTCGTTGCCCAGGATGCCGTTCACATATTCCCACACATCGCTGTTGTTCTGCTGGCTGTTCAGGTCCAGGTCGCCGATCAACGCTGTGCCGCCGCAATTGCCTTCGCAATCCATCTGCGCGGGGCCATAGATCTCGCCCAAGCAATCCACGTAGGGTTCGCAATTGGTATCGATGGTGATGGCCAGTGTAGGTGTGCGGTCGATGAAGATGCAGACCTGCGCCCAGTTGTTGAAGAGGTTGCTCTCCACGCGGCCCAGCGCATCCGGATCGTTGTCCCAATTGGTGCGCACCACCATGGTATAGGTCCCTTCGGGCACACCGGTGATGTCCAACCAGTTGCAACTGGTGCCGCTACCATAGACATCGGCGCAACCGGCGCTGATGCCCATGTTCCCGCAGCCGTACTGCCAGGTTCCGCCGCCGCTGCAGTCGATGTCCATCACGCAGAATCCGTTCTTGAAACCGATGGCCAGTTCCTGGCCCTGGTCATCGTAGAGCAGGTATTCCGCATAGCCCTTGTAGTGTGTGTGCCCATGGCAGTTCTGTAGTTCGAACTGGTCCGGGTTCATGCCCGGGGTGCCGATGTAGTAGTCCGCAGCGCCGATGTTCGCGATCCGGGTGGTGAAGGCGATCACTTCCCGCGCACCGAAGCCGGTAAGGCAGCCTTCTGCGATGTAGCATCACCCCTGGCCAACGGTCACCGTGTTCAAGTTCAAGGAATTCTGCACGCCAGCCTGGTCCACGGTAAGGAGATCCGGTGCTTGCGGGCAGTTCGGGTCGCCCCAGGGAATACAGGATCCATCATCCTGCGCGGCGAGCGGGTTGTAGTTGCAAGAGCTCCATGGGTGCAGCCGACGACCGACCGCCGTAGTTCAGGGACCAGGCTTATCGCCTGCCCATCGCAGTCGGCACCCTGCACCGCCGATGCGGATCCACACCTGTTGGCCGGCGCCCAGGCTCGGGGTCATTTCCGCTTGAAGGCCACAGCCGCCATCCGCGAAGTACATGGTGCCTACAGGGCCGTCATCGAAAACCAGGCCGGTGCAATGGTCGTAGACATAGATGCGCGTATCGCACGTCGAAAGACCACAGGTGGTGATCAGGTAGTAGCCGGAGAGGGCAGGGGTGAAGCTGTACCAGGTGTCGGCGTCCGGTGCGGTATGGGTTCCTTCAATGATCGGGAGCGGGCTGCCACAACTGAAACCGGGCGGACAGTTGATCTCTCTGGTGACTTGGGTGTAGGTGCCAGTTGTTGGCGTAGAGATCCCCGCCACTGGCCACGGTCACGCCATCCGAAGTCACGCTATAGCCGCCGGTACCAACGATCCCGTCGCCATAAGAATCGCGCATGGTAATAGCAAGCAGGTGCCCGTGGGCACGCAAGTCGTATCGTTCACCGAGTGCCACTGGCTAGGATCGTCCCGCCATTGGTCCGGTCTCCCAGTGGTCTCGTTCGGCCAGGGCGTCCGGGACAATGGTCACCACCAGTTCGCTCTCCCGGCGGGCAGCCCCCGCCAGAACCGGCCGGTGGAACCGAGGCCATAGCGCGAGCATAGGAAGCAGGGTAGTGTTGCGGGGCATTGGGCTGGGGTTGGTCGTTCGTAGGACGAACGAAGATTCGCGTTCTGCCGCCTCATGGGACCGCTACGTGCGAAAGATCTAGTTAATGATCACCTCGTCCAGGAAGAGCCATGCCGGTTCGCCCGCCTCGGGCTGCCCGGTGGGATAGTCTTTCAACGCGTGTACCACGCAACGCACATAGCGCTTGCCCGGCTTTCACGGCCAACTCCCGGCGCCCGTCGTCCTTTGTCATCGGGCGTTCCCCTGCTTCTCGAAGGCTGATGCCATCCGGGCTGGTGGCAATTCGCATGGCCTCGGGAGGGTGGGATCCATGAACTGGGCTCGTTCAGCGCGCCGATGCCCAGGTAGCGTAGGTCTTGAACGCTGTCCGGGTGACGATCCGCGATCGTAACCTCTCGCCGCGCCAGCCCAACCATTCGTGGCTCACGCGCCGCGTGCCTGCGGTAAGTGCCCTCCACGAGGGTGAAGGGGCCTCCATCCGCGTATTTCTCGTTCGGTGGTCGTATCCAGTGTGATGTTGCGCGCCGTGGCTTTTGCTGTAGCTGAACATCTCTGCGGGATACCATGCGCCCTTGCTCATTGGGTTATGGATGTCCTTGCACAAGGCGCGGATGGTGAGGTTGTCTTTCGCTAAGCGATCGGCTCCGGTGTAGGGCACTCCTTCCAAGCTGCGCGCATTCGAGCGCGAAGGGTTGGCCTTCGCAGGGACATTCCATGGCTGCCATCACTTCGCCGGTGTTAGTGCCTTGGGCCAGATGCAGCACCGGGTCGAACATGCTTTGCGCGGCGTTCACGTTAAGGCGTTCCAACTTCGGGAATTCCGCTTTCAGGCGGTGTAAAAAATCGGTTTCGTTGCGCAATGCGGCTGGGCTCCACAGCACCTCGCTCAGTGCCAACATGCGCGGCACCGCCATGTATTCCACATGGTCTTCGGTCAGGATGTACTCGGTCCACACGTTGCCTTGCGCTCCGAGTATGTAGCGCGCCTCCTCCCCATTGAGTTCTTCGGGGACGGGCTCGTAAGCATAGACTTTTTGGACGGTGGTGTATCCGCTTCTATCGCTAACGTCTCGTTCG
>JADJRW010000016.1 GCA_016712025.1 Flavobacteriales bacterium | reverse complement strand
CAGCCAAACGGGTTCGGTGACCGGTGTGGACGGTGGCTCTGCCGTCGCGTTCAACGTAGCGCCCGGCAATTACTACGTGGCCGTGCGGCACCGCAACCACCTGGGGTGTATGACGGCTACGCCGGTGGCCTTGAGCGCTCCTGTGGCAACACCGTCGGCGCACACTGGCGTGGATTTCACCGCTGCCGCCACGAACACCTGGGGCGTGAACGCCCGCAAAGTGGGGGACACCATTTACAACTACCGCGTGCTGTGGCCAGGGGATACCAATGGGAACGGAACCATCAAGTACGCCGGTGCCGGTAACGACCGCGATCCGCTGTTGGTGGCCATTGGCGGTGGCGTTCCCACCAACACACTGCCCAGTGTGTACAACCGGAACGATGTGAATTTGGACGGTACCGTTAAGTACGCTGGCTCGTTCAACGACAGGGATCCGATCCTCACCAGCGTGGGCGGGGTGGTGCCCACGGCCACACGTGTGGCGCAGCTACCGTAGCGGGCGTTCCAAGATCACCCCTCGGTCGCAGCTTCGGCGTGGTGTTCTTGTACAATGACAGAAGTGCCCTGATCGCCTTCGCATCTTCGCACCATGCCCGCTCCCGTTCCCGAAGCCCTTGCGAAAGCCCGTGCCTATTGCGCCCGGCAGGAGCGCTGCCAGCAGGAGGTGCGCGACAAGCTCTACGGCTGGGGTGCGCATAAGGGCGAGGTCGAGCCCATCATCGCGCGCTTGATCGCCGAGCGCTACCTGGACGAGAAGCGCTTCGCGGAGCATTTCGCGGTGAGCAAGTTCCGGCAGAAAGGCTGGGGGCGGCGGAAGATCCAGCAGGCTATGCAACAGAAACGCGTTTCGGCGCCGTGCATCCGCTTCGGCCTGCAGGCCATCGATGTTGGCGAATACCGCGCGATGCTCGCGAAGCTCCTGCGCAAACAACTGGTGAAGCTGCGCACCTTTTCTGAGCCGCAGCGCCAGATGCGCACGTTGCGTTACTTGAGCGGGCGCGGCTTCGAGACGGATCTGGTGCGCCAGGCGATGGGGCGGGGCGAAGAGGATTGATCATCGGTCGCGGGCCAGGAAACAGCCATCCGCGTGGCGCAACCAGACGACCTGCCGGTCGTCTCTACCTTTGTTCCCTATTCCCTATGAAACCGTTCTTCCGGACAGCCGCGTGCTGCGTGTGGGTGATCATGCGCCTTGCGCACCGGTCCCTGCGCAGTGGGCGTATGACTGGGCGTTCCAGAGCAGCGCTAACGACGGAGAGAACTCTGCGGTCGAATGCACGTTCGCTCCGGATGGTGCGATCTATCTGATCGGTGGGGCCGCCTTCGACATCACCCTCGGGACATGGCATTGGCCTGATCAAGGGTCTAGCGCATGCACGGGCTATCTGGCGCGATTGGACTCCGTGGGTGAGGTGCAATGGGCGCATTTCCTGGATCAGACCAACTATTGCTTATCGTCATATCCAGGTGTGACCGCCTTGTCTACGGACGCCGCAGGCAACGTCTTCATCGGTGGCCTGTTCAATGATTCGCTCCAGTGGGATGGTGCTCTCCTGCTCACCGATACCGCGAACGACCCCAACAACATCCTCGGTGTGTTCTATATGCTGAAGGTCGATTCCTCCGGTACGCTGCTTTGGTCGTGGAGTATGAGCGTGGGTAATGGGCAATTCGGCGACTTGGAAGTGGACGCGGCCGGGATGTTCTTATCGTCGGCTGGGAAGCGTTCGGGGTCGATCAAGTAGCTCACTTGCTCAAGCTGGACGGCACGGACGGCTCGATCCTCTTCGACCAGACCAGCACCGCCGGCGCGCTCGCCAAGAACATCAGCCTCGATGTCGCCGGCGATATCTTGATCCAGGGTTGGTGCACAACACCCTTCACTTTGGGCGGAGGGCCGTTGTGTCCTTTCAATGACGCACTAGGTCCCAGCAGCACCAGCCTGTATGTCGGGAAGTTCGATCCCAGTGGGTCCGCGCTGTGGTACCATGTCCCCGACCAAGGCCAGGGCTTTGGAGGAGGCAACTACTATGAACGGGCACAGCTCGCGGTCGCTCCGGATGGAAACATCCAGGGTGACCACCTCGGGGTTCGTTCGGATCGGTACGGACACGATCGCTGATGGGCAAGGTTCGCTCACCGGCATGTACGCCCTGGCTACCAATGGTGCACTGCTCTGGGCGAAGAAGCTGAACGCCATCGGAACGATAGGCGTAGGTGGCCTGGAGTGCGATGCGCAAGGGAAGTTGATCGTTGCCGGCTGCGCAGCCGATGGACCGGTACAAGTGGACGGGTCCTTTTTCAGCACTTCACCGTCCGGGGTCGATGCGGCCCTGTTCCGATTCGATGCGAGTGGCACCCTGGATGGATCCCTCCTGGGCCTTTGATCAGCACATGGCCTTCTCCCTTCGTTGTATATGGGCTCGCGTTGGATGCCATGGGATCGCCTACGATCTGTGGCAGCTTCATAGGCCCGGATCCCGTCTTCGGCCAGGACACGCTGATCGGTGGGTACCAGACCACCTTCCTTGCGCGTGTTTTGCAAGACTCTCTGAGCACGGGGATCGCGGGCGATCCCCAGCATCCCATCCGGCTCTATCCAGATCCCGCGGACCAATACATCACCATGGACTCGGATCTCACGTCGGCCGAGGTCTTCGTGCATGATGTTTCCGGGGAGTTGATGTGGTCCGGCTTTGCGCGTTCCTTCCCGCATCAGTTGGACGTGTCCTTTTGGCCGGCCGGCTTGTATTGCCTGAAAGC
Organism: Flavobacteriales bacterium; assembly: GCA_016712025.1. Taxonomy (GTDB): domain Bacteria; phylum Bacteroidota; class Bacteroidia; order Flavobacteriales_F; family PHOS-HE28; genus PHOS-HE28. The sequence continues at coordinate 119,141 of JADJRW010000016.1, read as the reverse complement.
GACCGATGACCACCGCACGGTCCGCGCGCGGTTCATCGTTCACCATTGACCCGTGTATCCATGATCCCCTCCTTCCGTGCACTGGTGTGGTCCGGAGCCATGGCATTGGTGAGCGTACCGGTGCTGCCGCAGTGGGAATATGCGTGGGCGTTCCAGAGCGATCTAGCGAGCGTGGAGAATTGCGCTCAACAATGTCAGTTCACGCCGAACGGTTCTATCGTGCTCACCGGTTCCAATGCTGGGACCGTGACTTTGGGTAACGTGTACTGGTATCCTCAGTCCATGTCGTCCGAGGCCGGCTACGTGGCTTTGTTGGATCCCCTGGGAGATGTCCAATGGGCGCATTTCTTCGGAGAGAAGTTGGGGTTCCCCTATCCGCCGTTCAACTATCCCAACAGTCTCGAGATGGATGCCGGGGGCAATATTTTCATCGGAGGCAGCTTCGGCGATTCGCTCTATTGGGAAAACACGCTATTGCTCACGGATACCGCCAACGATCCAGGCGATCTCTTCGATGCCATGTATCTGGTGAAATTGGATACCGCCGGTGACATCCTTTGGTCCACCACCATGAGCGTTGGTGGAGGCCGCTTCGGTGACCTTACCGTGAATGCCGATGGTGATCTTTTGGTGGTCGGGTGGTCCGTCCTAGGGCAGGATACACTGGGCCATCTGCTCAAGTTCAACGGGATCGACGGCTCGGTGATCTTCCATCATGTGAGCACATCGGGCGTTGTGCTGGAGAACATCGGGATCGACGATACGGGGAACATCTTTGTCCAAGGCGTCTCCGGAGGCTCGTTCACACTGGGAGGTGGGCCCACCTGCCCGTTCAACAATGTTCTTGGTCCAAGCTTCTGAGCCTCTTCATCGGCATGTTCGATCCGAGCGGGACCGCGCTTTGGTACCACGTTCCGGATCAAGGACACCTCACCAACTGGGGGAACGACTTCGACTTCGCCCAGATGGCGGTAGCTGCGGATGGGACGTCGTGGACCGTCACGTCGAAACAAGTACGGATCAACGGCGACACATTGTGTGACGGTGTACAGGAGCATTTCGGCATGTACGCGCTCGATCCAGCCGGTGGCGTGCTTTGGGCAAGGCCGTTGAACACGACCGCTTTTTTCGGTCTCGGTGATGTGAAATGCGACGACCAGCACAACCTTCTTCTCGTAGGATCCGCCATGACGGGACCGATGGACATCGGTGACACCCTGCTCACGATCACCCCGGCCGGAACGGATCTGGTCCTGTTGCGTTTCGATCCCAGCGGGACACTGAACGGCTTGCAGGTGGGACCCCGCCTTAGCTCCCTTTGGCTAATGCCGTTGTCCGCGGATGGTCTTGCGGTCGACGCGGATGGTCTGCCGGCCGTGTGTGGCCGGCTCTACCAGACGAACCCGGTCTTCGGGCCGGATACCTTGCATGCGCCGTTCGCGGATATGTCCTACTTCGCCCGTATGGGGATGTCTCCCTTGCCCACGGCGGTGGAAGGTCCACTTCGGGCCGATGTCCATCTTTTCCCGGACCCGGCCGATGATCGCATTTTCATTCGCGGCGCTGCTTTGTCCAATGAACCGTTCGTGATCATGAATGCCTCTGGTTCCATACTTCGGTCGGGCTATGCGCGAACCGGAAGTGTGGAAGTGGACGTCCGCCTGGCCCAACGGGATGTACCATTTTCGTTCCGTCGGAGAACGGCGCTCTCCCATTGCGCGGTTCATCGTTCACCATTGACCCGTGTATCCATGATCAACTCCCTCCGAGCGCTGGTGTGGTCCGGAGCCATGGCATTGGTGAGCGCACCGGTGCTGCCGCAGTGGGAATATGCGTGGGCGTTCCAGAGCGGTAGTGCCGATCCGGAGAACAACGCCATGGAATGCGAGTTCATGCCGGATGGCTCGATCCTCCTTGCCGGTGCTTTCGTTGCGGGTCTCCACCTGGGTGGCGTGTATTGGTATCCGCAGCTGGGTGGTGCGGCATCCGGTTACATGGCCCTGCTCGATCCAAGCGGGGACGTGCAATGGGCCCACTTCATCGAACAACCTTATTACCCCTCGCCGCCCCTTTCGTATTCCCGGAAGCCATCGCGACGGATACGGCAGGGAACGTGTTCGTTGGGGGACTCTTCAACGATTCGCTCCATTGGGATGGAACCCTGCTGTTGACCGACACGGCGAACGATCCGCTGCACACGGCGGGTGCTATCTACTTGATCAAGACGGATCCGGCGGGATCCGTACTCTGGTCCAAAGCCATAAGCGTGGGATCGGGTGCTTTCGGGGATCTGACCGTGGATGCGGCGGGCGATCTTTTCGTGGTCTGCCGATCTACGACCGGAATGGACCAATTCGCGCACCTCTTCAAGTTGAGCGGAACGGATGGATCGGACATCTTCCACCATACCAGCACCGAAGGTGTCGCGCCGGCGCACATGGGGCTGGATGGGGCTGGGAATATCCTGGTCCAGGGAACGGCGCAGGGTCCGTTCACCCTGGGTGGTGGTCCAGTTTGTCCGTACAACAATGTGCTCGGGGGCAATGGCGAAAGCCTGTTCATCGGCAAGTTCGACCCCAATGGGTCCGCGCTCTGGTACCACGTCCCCGATCAGGCGTCGGGTATTTGGTACGACAATGAACTGGCCGTGGCATCGGATGGCCGTTCGTGCGCGATCGCCGATGGTGCACTGCGGTTCGGGAACGATACAGTCTGCGATGGAGCGGGTGCGCAGCGAGCGATGTATGCCTTGGACGCGGACGGGGCCGTGCTGTGGTTCAGGACCCTCAATCTCACTGGGGCCATCCAAATCGGCGATATGGAATACCACCAGGACCAGGTGCTGGTAGCCGGTTATAACGTGAGCGTCGTGGATCTTGTAGACACTGTGATCGTGACGCCACCCGATGACCATGATCTGCTGCTGATGCGTTTCGACGCGGATGGAGCGCTTAACGGCTTGTTGGTCGGCCCAACGCTGGGGATCGGCAATATGTCGATCGAGGGTATGGTCGCAGGCATCGCTGTGGATGATGATGGCCTGCCGGCTGTTTGCGGGGCCTTTGTGCTGACCGATCCCGTCTTCGGCCCGGACACCCTGTCCGGGGGATATGCCACCTCCTACGTGGCCCGCTTAGGTGCGGAACCCCTGCCCACAGCAGTTTCGCTGATGTCCGATCCTAGGCGCTTGCGGCTCTATCCGGATCCTGCGGACCAGCACATCAACATGGACTCGGATCTCACGTCGACCGAGGTCTTCGTGCATGATGTTTCCGGGGAGTTGATGTGGTCCGGCTTTGCGCGTTCCTTCCCGCATCGTCTTGACGTGTCCTCATGGCCATCAGGCCTGTATTGCGTCCGGGCCATTGGCGACCAACGGACGGCATCCGCACGCTTCATCGTTCAGCATTAGTACCGGCGGAGGTTCACGCGACTTCTCGAAAGGCCGCCCCGATTACTTTTGCGGCCGCCTGCGAACGCAGCGCGGTTCAACGCACCCAGCCAGCGCTGGCGCCCATGGTCACCATCGACAAGATCACCGGATTGAAGGAACGCCTCGAAGCCCTCAAAGGCTTCCTGGACGTGGAGGAGAAGCGCGGGCGGATCCTGGAGGAGGAGAAGTACACCCAGGACCCCGACTTCTGGAACGACCAGAAGAAAGCACGCGGGGTGATGCAGAAGATCCGCGAGATCAAGCGCTGGGTGGAGCTCTTCGAAGGCGTGAAGCGCGAGGTGGACGATCTGGAAGTGACCTACGACTTCTTCAAGAGCAAGGATGTGCCCGAGGAAGAACTGGACGCCCAGTTCAAGAAAGCGAGTGAGGCTTTGGAAGAACTGGAGTTCAAGAACATGCTGAGCGCGGAAGAGGATCCGCTGAGCGCCGTGGTGCAGATCACCAGCGGGGCGGGCGGCACCGAGAGCAACGATTGGGCGATGATGCTCCTGCGCATGTACCGCATGTGGGCGGAGAAGAACGGCTACAAGACGCGCATCCTGGACTATCAGGACGGCGACGCGGCCGGCATCAAGCAAGCCACCATGGAGGTGGACGGCGAGTTCGCCTTCGGCATGCTGAAAGGGGAGAACGGCGTGCATCGCCTGGTGCGCATCAGTCCGTTCGACAGCAATGCACGGCGCCATACCAGCTTCGTCAGCGTGTACGTGTTCCCGCTGGTGGACGAGACCATCGACATCGACATCAATCCGGCGGACATCACCTGGGACACCTTCCGCAGCGGCGGCGCCGGTGGGCAGAACGTGAACAAGGTGGAGACCGGTGTGCGCCTGCGCCACGCGCCCACGGGCATTGTGATCGAGAACACCGAGACCCGCAGCCAGCTGGACAACAAGACCAAGGCCCTGCAATTGCTGAAGAGCCAGCTCTACGAGGCCGAACTGGAGCGTCGCCGCAGCAAACGCAGCGAGATCGAGGCGGGCAAGAAGAAGATCGAGTGGGGCAGCCAGATCCGCAACTACGTGCTACAGCCGTACAAGCTGGTGAAGGACGTGCGCACCGAACACGAGACCAGCAGCGTGGATGATGTGCTGAACGGATACATCGATGAGTTCCTGAAAGCGTTCCTGATGCAACAGGGGCAATCACAGAAGGTGTGATGATGGTTGTCGGTTGTCAGATGGTAGTTGTCGGGGCGCCGACCACCACGACGGACAACCGGCAACGAACAACTGACAACTGAGTTCATGGACTACCGGATCGAAAAGGACACGATGGGCGAGGTGAAGGTCCCCGCCGACAAGTACTGGGGCGCGCAGACCGAGCGCAGCCGCAACAACTTCAAGATCGGTCCACCGGGCAGCATGCCGCGCGAGATCGTGCATGCCTTCGCCTACCTGAAGAAGGCCGCCGCCCTCACCAACCTCGAGCTGGGCAAGTTGCCGAAGGAGAAGAGCGACCTCATCGGCAAGGTGTGCGACGAGATCCTCACCGGCGCGCTGGACGACCAGTTCCCGCTGGTGATCTGGCAGACCGGCAGCGGCACGCAGAGCAACATGAACGTGAACGAGGTGATCGCCTACCGCGCGCATGTGTTGAAGGGCGGCAAACTCACCGACGAGCAGAAGGTGCTGAACCCGAACGACGACGTCAACAAGAGCCAGAGCAGCAACGACACCTATCCGACGGCGATGCACATCGCGGCCTACAAGCTCACCGCCGAGGTGACTCTGCCGGGGGTGAAGAAGTTGCGCGACACGCTGGACAAGAAGGCGAAGACCTTCGCCAGCATCGTGAAGACCGGCCGCACGCACTTCATGGACGCCACACCGCTCACCCTCGGCCAGGAGTTCAGCGGCTATGTGCAGCAACTGGACAACGGCATGCGTGCGGTACACAACGCCCTGGAGATGATCCGCGAGTTGGCACTGGGTGGAACGGCGGTGGGCACGGGCCTCAATGCGCCGAAGGGTTACAGCGTGCTCGTGGCGAAGAAGATCGCCGAACTCACCGGCCTGCCTTTCGTTACCGCGCCGAACAAGTTCGAATCACTCGCCGCCCACGATGCGATGGTGGAACTGAGCGGTGCGTTGAAGCGCCTCGCCGTGTCCCTGATGAAGATCGCGAACGACATCCGCATCCTCAGCAGCGGCCCGCGCAGCGGCATCGGCGAACTGGTGATCCCGGACAACGAGCCCGGTTCATCCATCATGCCCGGCAAGGTGAACCCCACGCAGCCGGAAGCGCTCACCATGGTGTGCGCGCAGGTGATCGGCAACGATGTGGCCGTGAGCATCGGCGGCATGCAAGGCCACTTCGAACTGAACGTCTTCAAGCCGCTCATCGCAGCGAACGTGCTGCAGAGCGCGCGCCTGCTCGGTGATGCCTGCGTGAGCTTCAACGACAAGTGCGCCGAAGGCATCGAGCCGAACAAGGCCGTGATCCAACGTCACCTGGAGAACTCGCTGATGTTGGTGACCAGCCTCAATCCCGCACATCGGCTACTACAAGGCGGCGGAGATCGCCAAGAAGGCGCACAAGGAAGGCACCACGCTGAAGGCCGCCGCGCTCGCGCTGGGCTACGTCACCGCCGAGGACTTCGACAAGTGGGTGGATCCGGCCAAGATGTGCAGCGAGGGCTGATCGGCCGCCCTCCGCGCTGGGTGATATTCCTCACCGAACGTTCGGAGAAGGTTCCGTCACTTCGTGGCATGCGGTGGAAGGGGACCAAACTGTACAGCATCTTCGCCTTCAAATGCCCGGTATGCCATGAAGGCGACTTCTTCCTGTCCCATCCCTATGACCTGGCCAGGGTAGGCGACCTGCACAGTCACTGCAACGTGTGCGGAACGAAGTTCGAGAAGGAGATCGGCTTCTACACCGGCGCGATGTATGTTTCCTACGCCTTGGGCGTGGCGGAATTCGCCACCGTGTGGGTGGCCGTCAGCGTGCTTTTCCCGGGGCTTGGCATGGCCGGACAGATGCTGGCTGTCGGGATCCCCCTTTTGCTCGTGGCCCCTTGGTTCTATGCGCTCAGCAAGATCATCTGGGCGAATATGTTCTTCCACTACGATGCGTCCAAAGCCCCGGGTGCCCCCCCGGAAGTGATTGAGATGCGCTCGAGGTGAGGGTGGGTCGTGCTACTTTGCACGCATGTTCACCGACCCCAAGTTGCAGCGCGAGTTCGAGAGCGTGGTGGTGCATCGTTCCCTACCGGCGGGTGCCGAGTTGATGCGCGCCGGTGACCCTATCACCCACATCCCGATCGTACAGAAGGGCAGCTTGCGGATCCTGGCCCAAGACCCCGAAGGCAGGGAGCGCTTCCTCTACCACATCATGCCGGGTGAATCCTGTGCCATGTCCCTCACATGTTGTGTTTCGAAACGCATCAGCAGTGTGATGGCCGTGGTGGAGGAGGATGCCGAGTTGCTGATGATCCCAGCGCGGTACATGGAGGAATGGATGGTATACCCCGAATGGCGACGGTACGTGAGCGACACCCAGGCCCAGCGCTTCGGCGAACTGTTGGAGACCATCGAGGTGGTGGCCTTCCGCAAGCTCGATGAACAGCTCTGGAACTACCTGGTGAAGCGCGTGCAGGCCACCGGCAACCACATCCTGAAGGTCACCCACCAGGACATCGCGCAAGAACTCAACTCACCGCGGGAGGTGATCACCCGGCTGTTGCATCAACTCCAGCAAGTGGGACGTGTCACCGTTTCGCGGGGCTCCCTCGAAGTACACCTTTCCGCCGACTGGAAACCGGTCTCAGAGAAAGGGCTGAAGGACGCCCTCTAGTTGGGCGGCGCTCACCACGCCGGACTTCCGCCAGACGATCTCCCCCTTCTTGAAGATGGCCAGGGTGGGCACGCCCCGCACGCCATAGGCCTGCGCCGCTGCCGGGTTCTTGTCCACATCCACCTTGATCACGGTGGCGCGATCGCCCACCATCCCTTTGAACTGGTCCAGGATGGGCTTCATCATCTTGCACGGTCCGCACCATTCGGCGTAGAAATCCACCACCACCGGCTTTTCACCGTTGATGAGCGTGCTGAAGGAAGGGCTCTTGGTCTCCATGGTCATTTGATCTCTTCATAGCTGACGTCCGCGTGGCAGGCGGGTCGTCGATGCTCGCCTTGGTCTGCGTGGTGTCGCGCAGGCGGCACCGCAACAGCCCACGTTCAAAAGCGCCTGGATCCCGAAGAAGGCGGCGGCACTGTACGCCACCGGCTCGTGTTGGGCGATGCCGGCGAACACGAAGACAATGGCGAAGGCGAGCCGCATCCAGCGCATCGCATGCCAGTCGGTCAATAGGCGTTTTCTCATCGTTGCTTGACCAGTTGATCGACCTCGGTCCAAGGCCCTCCATTGTGTACGGTGAAACCGTGGTCCTGTAGCACATGTACCGCCTGCCCGCTCCGCATGCCGCTGCGACAACACGTGATCACCGGTTTGTCCTTGTCCAATTGGTGCAGGTGCTGGGTAAGGGCGTCCAGCGGAATGTTGATGGAGCCCTGCACATGCCCCTGCGCGAATTCCTCGGGTGTACGTACATCCAGGATGACAGCGCCTTGAGCAAGCAACTGCTTCACGTCCACCTTGGGACCGAGCCCGAAGAGCGAGCGTAGCATGGGTCAGGGGGTGGAAGTCGGCGTGCCGCTGTTGTTCCCCGCTGGTGGAGCAGGACGACCGACTGGCTTCGCGAACGAGTTGAGGAACAAGCCCCCCATGAACGCGCCGTACAAGGTGCTGTTCACCGGGCTGGAGGTGATGGAACAGCCCGTGGTGCAGCCGAACTGGCTCCAGTAGAGCCAACCGCCGACCGCTCCGAGAACGATGCCGATACCGGTGAGGAGCAACGTGCGCTTCATTTCTTCGGGCAAGTGCTCATGCCGAACGGGGCATAAAGCGGGCAGAAGCTCACGACGCTGGTGGCCACGAAGACCCCTGCGAGCACCAAAAGCACGATCCCGAGCGTGCCGCTCACGGTTCCGGTGAAGTATAAGATGGCGATGACCGCAGCGACGAGGATGCGAATGATGCGATCGGCAGTACCCATGTTCGGCTTCATAGTGCGTTGTGTTTCTTCTTCAAAGGTCGGGTGAAGGATGCGCTCCTTTCGTGACGATCATCACCATGGCGAGCGTAAGGCCCGTCAAGGCGAAGGGCTACCACCGGTAGCCCTTCGCGCGATCAGGTCCGGAACGTCAGCGCGCTTACAGCAGAGTGGTCGGTTGCACGAAGGCCGTGCGCGGCACGCTGGTGTTCTTGATCCCAGGTGGTTGTTCAGTTCATTGAGCGGGATGTTCACCGCGCCCACGACATGTTCCGCCTCGAACTCGCTCTTCTTGCGCACGTCGATGACCATTGGCTTTAGCGAATACCGCGCGGCGAACTCCTCGGCACTTATGCGTGCCACGGTATCCACGGGCTTGCCTGCCGCTTTCCAGGCATCGAAGCCGCCCTTCAGTAGCCTACGAGCCCATCGTGCCCGATGCGGCTCAGGCGGATCGTGGCTTCCTCTTCTTTGCCCGGATCGGTAACCAGCGGATGTGCTGCTTGAGGTCGGGCACCATCTCACCCACCCACATCGCGAAGCTGCCATCCAGCCCAAGTTGATGCTGCCAGGAATGAATCCCTTGGCGAAGTCTCCCGCGCTGCGCGCATCGATGATGAGGGCCTCGTGCGCGGCTGCCGCTGCCTCGAACGCTTCAGGAGAGTGCGCCACACGTGCGCGTTCCATCACCGTGTCCAAGGACTCGTAGCCTTTGATGTTCATCAGCACGTTCTGCGGGAAGTAGCCCGGAGGCGGCATCAGGCCGGTGAGCAGTTCTTTCTTGAACTCCTCCTTGGTCATGTTAGGACGAAGCGCATAGTTCGTCCGCTTCTGATGCCCAAGCGTGTCCTGCGTTTCCTTGCTCATCATCTTGCCGCACGCGCTGCCTGCACCATGGTTCGGGTATACGATCAGGTCATCGCTCAGAGGCATGATCTTGTTGCGCAACGAGTCGTAGAGCATGCCTGCCAGCTTGTCCTCGGTGAGGTCGGCGATCACGTGCTGTGCCAGGTCCGGGCGTCCCACATCGCCTATGAAGAGCGTATCACCAGTGAAGATGCATTTCTCTTTTCCGCTCTCATCGATGAGCAAATAGGTGGTGCTCTCCAACGTGTGTCCCGGCGTATGGATCACCCGGATGCGCGCCTTGCCCACGTTGAGTTCCTGCCCGTCGTTGGCCACCATCGCTTCGAAGCCGGGCTTGGCCGTAGGGCCGTACACGATCGTGGCGCCGGTCTTCTTCGCCAGGTCCAGGTGGCCGCTCAGGGAATCCGCGTGGAAGTGCGTCTCCAGCACGTATTTGATCTTCGCTCCATCGCGCGTTGCACGACGATGTAAGGTTGTACTTCGCGCAGCGGATCGATCACGACCGCTTCGCCATTGCTCTCGATGTAGTAGGCGCCGTGCGCCAGGCATCCGGTATAGATCTGCTCGATCCTCATGGTGGGTCGCCGCGCATGGTTGACGTCGGCGGAACAAAACTCAGCCTGGGATCAAGGTGTGTTACTGATCCTTGTCAGTATTGCGGGCCTTCGGTGAGGATCGTCACGGATGGGGCTGATGGGTCGGGATACGTTCGCATCGCGCTAACGCACTTCAACCATGGCAAAGCACTTCCAAGTCCTCGTGATCGGCGGCGGGAACGCCGGTCTTTCCGCGGCCGCCTTGTTGTTATTGAAGAACGGCAAGTTGAAGGTCGGTATCGTGGAGCCTTCAGAGAAGCACTACTACCAACCCGCTTGGACACTGGTGGGCGGTGGTGCTTTCAACATCAAGGACACCGAACGCAACGAGAAGGACTTCATTCCAAAGGGAGCGGAGTGGATCAAGGACAAGGTGGCCACGTTCCAACCGGAGCGGAACGAGTTGGTGCTGGCGAGTGGGGAGGCGATCGGTTATGATCACTTGCTCGTGTGCCCCGGCATCCAGTTGGATTGGAACGCGGTGAAGGGCTTGCAGGAGAACCTCGGGAAGAACGGCGTCTGCTCGAACTACAGCTTCACCTACGCCCCCTACACTTGGGAGTGCATCAAGGGCTTGAAGAAGGGCAAGGCGGTGTTCCACAACCCGCACACGCCCGTGAAATGCGGTGGTGCTCCGCACAAGATCATGTACCTCGCCGCGGACCATTGGCGCAGGGAAGGTGCGTTGAAGGACATGGATATCCAATACTGGAGCGGGGGGACCAAGCTCTTCGCGGTACCACGCTATGAGAAGACCTTGCTGAAGGTGGTGGAGCGCGGAGGGATCAAGCTCAACTTCTTCTGGAAGCTCGAAGAGATCGATGGCCCGAACAAGCGTGCGCGTTTCGTTGGCTTCGGGGAGAAGAACAAGGATGTGGTGCAATGGGTGGATTATGACATGCTCCATGTGACGCCACCACAAAGCGCTCCCGACTTCATCAAGCAGAGCCCATTGGCGAACGCCGCCGGTTGGGTGGATGTGGACAAGCACAGCCTGCGCCATGTGAAGTACGCGAACGTGTGGAGCATCGGCGACGCGGCCGGGTTACCCACCTCGAAGACCGGCGCTGCCATTCGCAAGCAAACACCCGCCGTGGTGGCGAACATGCTCGCGGCCATGGCCAACAGGCCTCTGCCAGCTGACTATAACGGGTATGCCTCCTGTCCATTGATCACCGGGTATGGCAAGCTGGTGCTCGCGGAGTTCGACTACGACAACAAGCCCCAGGAGACATTCCCCTTCGACCAGAGCAAGGAGCGCTGGAGCATGTACCAGTTGAAGCGGAAGTGCTCCCACGGTTGTACTGGAACTTCATCCTGCGTGGCAGGGCACAAGGCTGATCGATCAACTAGAACAGAACATTCATGAAACAACTTCTCTCACTCTTCGCATTTCTTCCATTGGTCCTGTCCGCCCAGTACTTCAACGGCCGTCAGTTGGTACTGGAGGAGATCACGGTGCCGGGTATGCCAGCGCTCCAATCCTTCGCGTGGGGGCAGCACAATGGGCAGTGGTTCCTCATCGGCGGGCGCACCGATGGCCTCCATCGTAGGCAGCCTCCCTTCGCCTTCCTTGCCACCGGGAACAACCTCAGTGCCTATGTGGTGGATCCCGTAACGCAGCAGGTCTGGTCCGCACCGATCTCCGCTCTTCCGCAGTCCATGGAAGAACAGCTGCAGAGCACGAACATGGAGTTCGAGCAGCGCGATAGCACGTTGTATTGCGTCGGTGGCTATGGCTATTCGCCCACCGCGCTCGATCACATCACCTATCCGAACCTCACCGCGATCGACCTCGGCGGGGTGATGGACGCCATCCGCAACGCCCAGCCAATCGCACCCTTCTTCCGTCAAGTGACCGATGCGCGCATGGAGGTAACGGGTGGTCAGATGCGCTTGCTCAATGATCGTTTCTACCTGGTCGGTGGTCAGCGCTTCATCGGCCGATACAACCCGATGGGGCCGAACCAGGGACCTGGCTTCATTCAGGAGTATACCAACGCCGTGCGCCGCTTTGCCATTGATGACGACGGCGTCTCGTTGGCCATAAGCGACTACTGGAACCACGTGGATACTGTGAACCTGCACCGCCGGGACTATAACATGTTGCCACAGATCTTCCCGAATGGGGAAGAGGGCTTCACGGCCTTCACAGGCGTTTTCCAGTATGTGGATGATATTCCCTGGCTGAACACCGTGGACATCGTTGATACGAACGTCACCGTGGTGCCGGTGTTCGAGCAATTGCTGAACCAGTACCACAGTGCCCATGTGGGCCTCTACGATGGCAATGCGAACGCCATGCGTTCCGTGTTCTTCGGGGGTATCGGCCGGTACTACTTCGATGGCAACGGCATCTTGATGGACGATATCAACGTGCCCTTCGTGAACACGATCAGTCTGGTGCAGCGCAATGACCAGGGTGCCATGCTCGAAGTGCAGGTAGGTGCGATGCCCGCCCTGCTCGGCGCCAGCGCGGAGTTCGTTCCGTGGCCGGGAACACCGCAGAACGCAAGCGGGATCATGCTACAGCATTTATTCGTGGGTGACACCATCGTACTTGGTCATGTGGTCGGCGGGATCGAGAGCACGGCAGGCAACATCTTCTTCATCAACACCGGCGTTCAGAGCGAGGCCTCTGTCGCGGATCTTCCGTGTGCTGCTGGTCGATCCAGCGCAATCCGTTCCAGTTCCGGATGGTGATGCGGTGGATATCCGGTTGCGCCGCGAGGGGATGTGTTGCACGTTTCCATCGGAGCCGGCCTGACCGGTACATTCAGCGTGCGTCTCTTGGACACGGTCGGTCGTACGGTGCAGGTGCTGGCCGATCGCGCCAAAGGAGCGGAGCGATCCTTCGATGTGGATCTGCAGGGATCCTCGCAGCACATGGTCGAGGTGCGCAACGGTGAGCGCGTATTCACCGAGCGGTTCATCCGTTGATCGATACGAACCTCCACGTGCATTTGGTCGACATGGACGATCTGCTGCTGGGGCAGGTGTTGCACAGCACTTGAATCCCTCCCAGGGCGTTCAATCTTGGCCCTTCTGTGACGAAGATCACTCGGGGGCGCCCGAGATCGTCGTCACTTTATACCGTCCAAAACGACCAACGAACAATGGAACCCACAAGCATGCCCCGCATCGGCGACCAAGCTCCCGATTTCGAGGCCCTCACGACGACCGGCCCTATCAAGTTCAGCGAATACATCAAGGGTAGCTGGACCATTCTCTTTTCTCATCCGGCCGATTTCACGCCGGTATGCACCACCGAGCTCTCCGGCTTCGCCCAGGAGAAGAAGTGGTTCGCGGACCGCAATACGAAGCTCATCGGTGAGAGCATCGACAGCATCCACAGCCATGTGGCCTGGGTGCAGGCGGTGCGCGAGAAGACCGGCGTGTACATGGACTTCCCGATCATCGCCGACATCGATATGAAGGTGGCCCACCTCTACGGCATGCTGCACGACAATGCGAGCAACACCGCGGCTGTGCGCGCCGTGTTCTTCATCGATCCCAAAGGCATCATCCGCCTCATCATGTACTACCCGCTGAACGTGGGCCGCAACATGGACGAGATCAAGCGTGTGCTGGAAGCCATGCAAACCGTCGACGCGAACAACTGCGCCATGCCGCTGAACTGGAAGAAGGGTGACAAGGTGATCGTGCCACCGCCCAAGACCTTGAAGGACCTCGATGCCCGCCTCAACGAGAAGGGCATCGAGCTGATCGACTTCTACCTCGCGAAGAAGGAATTGGCTCCGGTGATCGGGCAGAATGGTCTCTGAGCGCCCTGGCGCGATGGCCGGGGCGTTTTGTTCTAGTGCTCACAACCGGCCTACTTCACCAACAAGAACTTCATATCGCTCACGGCCTGAATGTGGTGGTCGATCCCCATGGGCAACAGGATGTATCCACCAGCAGCCACCCGGTGTACCGCTTCCTTGATCGTTACGGTTCCTTCTCCTTCCAGCACCGTGAAGAGCGCATCTGCGGGGGAAGAATGCGGTGGCACATCCTGGCCTGCTTTCAACGCGAACACGATGGCCTTGGCGCTTCCGTTGTTCAGCACCATGGTGCTCTGGAATTTGGCGGCATCGTAGGCGGAGGCAGCGGCGAGGCGGGCTGCCGGGTCTTGGGCGCTGGTGTTCATGGTGATCAGGATGCTAAAGCTCAGGAGAACGTTCTTCATGACAGGGGATCTTTGGTGCGTAGGAAGTAAAGGCCCAACAGCATCACGGCGAGTACGATCAGCGTAGCACCGATGAGCACGAAGATGGGCGACACATTCAGGTAGATCTCCAGCAGGATGCCCACCGGCATCAGCATTCCTAGGAGCGCCAGCCACGCTATGGTGCGGTGTTGCCTGGCGGGCATGGCACTGCGCAGGAGCAGGAAGCCGATCACGATGTTCAGGAACGCGAACAGATTGCCATGCACATGCGCCAGCCGCGATTCGAAATGCGGACCGGTGCCATCGCCCGCGATCCACGCTTCCTTGTCCGGTGAAAAGTCGCGCAGGTAGATCAGCAGGAACCCATAGACCATGAACAAGCCCATGAAGAGGAACCCGAACGCGATGTTGCCGCCGCCAGCAACTTGGACACGAAGGTCCGCTTTACATCGTCCGGAGTACGATAGTCACCAGCGCCCACTGTGCTCGCAGCAGCCTTCACCTTCATGCCCACCCCCAAGTCCCACCCATAACCACCACGTCTTTCCGAAACCCGATCGCGCAATGATCGTGCAGCCTGCGCCGATCGCCCACCGCCCTTGGCGCACACCGTAACGATGCGCTGTCTGCGGCTCCATGAACGTGCCTGTTCCAGCAATCCATCGATGGGGATGTTCACCGCATCGGGCAGATGTCCGCTGGCGTATTCTTCGGGTGAGCGCACATCCACTACACGTACATCGGGCTTGCCCAACCAGTGTTTCAGATCCTCGGGCTCCAAGCATCGCCGCTCTGCGGGCATGCGCAGCCACACCACAAATCCGGACAGAACAGTAACGACACCGATCGCCAGGATGGAAGCGGTGATGCCGAAGCGGTCGGCGATCAGGCCGGTCATCAGCGCACCGATGGCGTAGCCCAGGTCGCGCCACAGGCGGAAGATGCCGAGACTTTCAGCGCGTTGTTGCGGATGGGTGTGCGAAGCGATGGTGGCCAGAAAGGTGGGATAGACCAGCGCGGTGCCAAGGCCTAATGTGGCGCTCAAGGCGATGTATGCACCCTGGCTGTGTACCCAAGGTAGGATGAGGATCGCGAGCCCCTGTAGGATCATGCCCAACACCAACAATAGCTTGCGGTCCACATGGTCGGCGAGCTTTCCGGTGGCCAGTTGGCCCAGACCCCAACAGCAGGGTACACGGCAGCGATTGCACCGATCTCGCCTTGCCCGAAGCCTTCGGTGAAGAGCAATACGGGAAGCAGGCCCCACAGCATGCCGTCGTTCAGGTTATTCACCAGCCCTGCTTGCGTAACACTGCCGAGGGTGCGGTGCGTCAGGCTCGTCTCCAGGAACACGCGGTTCAATTTGGGTACCGTGCTCTTCGCACTCTCGGCGGCGACGTGATGGCGCGTGTCCTTCACCCAGACCAGCGTGAGCAGCAAGCCGACCACCGCGATACCGATACCCACTTGGAAGGGTACAGGGCGCGGGCCGTATTCCGCAGCGAGCAGGCCGGTGACGAATGCCATGGCCGCTACAGCGAGGTAGCCCGCGAACTCGTTCAAACCCATGGCAAGGCCACGGTCCTTCTCGCCCACGAGGTCCATCTTCATCACCACCGTGCTGCTCCATGCGAAGCCCTGGTGGATGCCGAGCAGGATGTTCGCCGCCACCACCCAGGCCCACGCGTTCGCATGGATGAGCATGAAGGGCACGGGCAACGCGAGGCTCCAGCCGATCACCAACAGCGCCTTGCGACCGTAGCGCCCGGCGAGCCTTCCGGTGAAGTAGTTCGCCAGCGCCTTGCTGACCCCGAAGGCCATGATGAAAGAGAGCGCCGCAGCATGCGAAGCGATCCCGAACTCCAGTTCCGCCAGCACGGGGAGCACGGTGCGTTCGATGCCCACCATGCCGCCCACGAAGGCATTGACGATGACGAGCAAGGTGAACTGCCTCCAGTTCTGGCGCAGCCAAGCTGCGCTGCACCGACGCTCATGCCCGAAAGCTACGCCGTCGATCAGCGTTCGATGGGCTTTCCAGCCCCGGCCCATGCGCCGATCCCACCGGCCAGATCCACCACATCGGTGAAGCCCTGCTGCTGAAGGTAGGCGCGCGCTGCGGCACTGCGACGACCGGAGGCGCAATAGAGCAGTACAGGTTTCGACTTCTCCAGTTCGTTCATGTTCTGTGCCAGTTGCCCACTGGTCTGATCCAAGTTCCTCGAACCTGCGATGTGACCATCCGCATATTCAGCGGCGGTGCGCACATCCACCAACTGTGCGTCGCTTTCCGCAAGGCGGACGTCAAAGGCGGCCGCATCGAGGCTGTTGGTGCCTTGCTGGGGCATGGTGCATGCCATCAGCAGAAGCGGCAGTGCGGATAGTCGGACGGGAGCGAAGAGGTGGAGCATGATCGATCGAGTCGTTAACGGCAGGAACCGCACGAATGGCGTGGCTCCCGTGCCTTATGGGTGCTCACATGGAATTGTTCAAGGTGGTCCAGGGCCCACCGTTGTAGACGTCGAAGCCGTGACGCTTCAATTCATCGGCGGCCATACCACTGCGCGCACCGCTGCGGCAGCAGGTGATCACCGGCTTGCTCTTGTCGAGCTTCTTCAGCTGGTCTTGGATACGATCCAACGGGATGTTGATCGCTCCCTTCACATGGCCGCTGCGGAACTCGTCCGCCGTGCGCACGTCAACGATGGTGGCTCCTTCCTTGATCTTCTGGCCGAGGTCCACTTTGGGCCGCCGATACCGAACAATGTCTTGAACATGGTCTGTGGTGTTTTGCTTTCGCGGTACAAAGGTCCGTCGTTCGCCAAGCGCCGTTGGTGATGGACATCACAGAGCGGCGCCATCTGTGTGGTCCACGGTCCACCATCGACCTTTGCACCATGTCCTCCCTGATACGACCGTTGCTCTTTTTCGCTGCCATTCTGTTGGCCGGACTGCTACTGCTGCTCTACGTGCAACGGGAGGTCCACGATGTGTTCTTGGATGAACTATTGGTGTTGGCGATCGCGGGTGGTAAAACACTTTTCGGCGTATTCGAGATGTTCCGGCGCATCGCCCGGACGGCGCACCAGGACCTGGGCCCGCAGCGCACATTTGCCATGGTGGGCCTGTATGCGCTGCTCTTCGTGGTCTCCTTCGCCATGGATTACCTGGCGTTGTTGGAGGTGGATCCCGCAGCCATCTCAGGTGTCGCCGTCCAGAGCCATTTGTTCCGACGATTGCTGGACATGCTGTACTTCAGCGTCAGCACGTTCACCACGGCAGGCTTCGGCGATATCCTGCCTCTTTCCCCTTCCCGCCCCGTCCGATCGCGTCCGCTGAACTGATGCTCGCCTTCTTCCTGACGGTATTGGTGATCGCCAACTTCAGTACCCTGCGAGCGCATTACCGGAAACGCGATGGAACCCCATCGACCATGGATTGAACGCCATGCCGTGCCGTGACCGCGGGTCAACTGCGCATCAGAACACGTAATTGATGATCAGGTCCGCGTGCAGCATGTCCACCTTGTTGATGGACTGGCGCTCGGTGAGGTCGTCATCCAATGGGAGTTTGGCCAAGAGCAGAAGCTGTATTGCAAGGCCCTTCCATCCGCCATTGAACTGGTATTGCGCGTTCACATCGAACTGCGTGTAGGACGGCATGGCGTACTTGTTCAGCCGCACATCGGTCAGGTCTGGCATGTGGTACAAGCCGCCATCCACCTGGATACGCCAACCGTTGCTTTCTTTCCAGATCAGGTTCAGCGACGCGGCGTGTACATCCCCAACTCCTTCGTTCCGCTCCCGAGGCAGAAAGGTGAAGAAAGGGTCGCGCCCCCATTCGCGGGGCATCAGGTAGCGGCCATGTGCTGTGATGCGAGTGTAGTTCAATTGCCAGCGGAATTTACCCAGCACGTTGCGCAAGCGCGCGCTGAACGCCCATGACGCCTCGCTCGCTGGCATATACAAGAGACTGTCGTTGCTGTACCCCCGGTAACGTGCTGCGTCCTGCCGGATCGCCATGGCCGAGGCGCTCCAGCGGGCTTCCTTGCTGCCAGCATCCAGTTGCATTAACGCGCTGTTGAACACGTTCTCGGTGTGAACGTTCCAAGCGGTGATAGATACGGAGCGATGAATCTTCTGCTTGATGCTCGCGGCGAATAGGCCCGCGCTCTCCACGTGCTCGCCATGCTGTGCACCTTCGCCGTATACGTTGCGCCCGACCGGGAAAACGGACATGCTCTCGTCCACCGTGTACCATTCGCTGGCGCCACGGGGTGCCACGCGGTAGAGCCATCCGCCTTGCAGCGCCGTGCCATGGGTTGTGCGGTGCTGGCCCCAAACTCCTTCGAACAAACTGGGGTGCATGCGACCGTCCTGCGGATTGAGGAAGGGCGTGTTCAACTCCTGTTTTCCGATCACCACCTGTGTCCGCTCATTACGCGATAACCAGTCCAACTGGAATTCGTGGAGGTAGGCCAAGTCGTTGGTGTGGCGCGGGTCGTTCACGTCGTACAGACCGATCTCGTACCGGTTGCTGGCACCGGTCACAGGGTCGGGCACTGTCAGGTCGCTTGTCGCCACATCGAAGGTGTAGCCGCCGCTGAGCTTGAACCGCGTGCCATGCCAGCGTTGAGATGTGAAGCCAAGCGTGCCACCGAATGCCACCGCGTGGTAGTCCGCCGGTGCGCCGTCGTTGATCGTCAGCATGTTGTACAGCCGGAAGCGGCCATCCAGCTCACCGCGTTTCATGATGTCGTATAGATGGCTCGCGCCACGCAAGCTGTCGTTGCTGGGGATGTCCTGCTCGCTGTGCTGGGCGGAGACGATCAATGGCCATGCGACCGATAGGACAAGGGCCAAGCCCCACCGACCGCCGTGCGATCGGGTCATCACTGCGTTCTGCATGGATCAGAAACCCGCTTTGATGTAGCTCCAGCCGTCCTCCTGCCGCTCCACGATGTGGATGATGCCGGCCTTCACATGACCCGCTTCGGGCAGCACCTTGGCTGGATCGAGGTTGCGCTCACGGATGGTGTTGTCGCAGGCGAGGAACACGATGCCCTGCCCGGCGAACTCCTTCACCTTCGCTTGCACAATGCTGCGGTCACTCATGAGCATGTCCATGCCGGGGCCGTGGCACACCACTTCGATCCGCATATTGGGAGCGGCTTCCTTCATGTTCTTGAACTGTTTCATCAGGTTCTTGTGGACCAGGGTGTCGCCACTGGTGAGCTGCATGATGATGCGATGCTGGCGCTGTGCATCCTGCGGGAAGGCACCGGTAGATGCGAACAGGAGGGTGAACAGGAACAGGAGCTTTTTCATCGTGCGCAAAGTTCGAGGGACGAGGCGCTCCGCATTGTGACCGAACTCACATTGAGGCAGCCGTAAGGGTTTGGGGAGGGGCGAATGCGTGGCGCTCGGCGCGTTGGTGCGGATGAGCAGGCGTGGTGCGCAGTTGGTGGCCCCGAGGTGCGGACTTTCGCCGACGATCCCAGGCGCCATGCCTCAGAGTTCATCCCCAAAGCGTTCACGGTCCTTGGCAAGGGCTATGCGAAGCCCAGTTCGTCAGGGACGTTCTTGCGGGGTCATCGTCGGCATCGTCGCGTTGCCGCTCGCCATCGCGTTCGCGATCGCCTCAGGTGTTTCTCCGGAGAAAGGCCTCATCACGGCGGTCGTAGCGGGGTTCTTCATCAGCGCGTTCGGAGGAAGTCGCGTGCAGATCGGTGGGCCCACCGGCGCGTTCATCGTGATCGTTTACGGCATCGTGCAGACCTACGGGATCGAAGGTCTCACGGTGGCCACCTTCATGGCCGGATTCATGCTCATGCTTATGGGCTTCCTGCGCTTCGGCGTGTTGCTCAAGTATTTCCCGCACACGCTCATCGTGGGCTTCACGACCGGTATCGCGGTGATCATCTTTTCGGCGCAGATCAATGACCTCTTCGGGTTGGGGCTCGAGAAGGTGCCTGCGGATTTCCTGGAGAAGTGGGCGCTCTACGCCAGCTCGCTCCGGTCGATGGACCTCACTACGATGGCCATCGGTGCGGGTACGATCCTCATCACGGCCTTGATGCCGAGGTTGACCAAGGTGGTGCCTGGTTCGATCGTCGCCATCGTGCTGGCCACGGCGGTGGTGGAATGGTGGCAGCTACCCGTGGAGACCATCGGATCCCGGTTCGGTGCTATACCGAACACGTTTCCCATGCCGCGATTCCATATGGTGGATCTCGCGACCCTCAAAGAGCTGCTGCGGCCCGCGCTCGCGATCGCTCTGCTGGGTGGTATCGAATCCCTGCTGAGCGCGGTGGTGGCCGATGGTTCCATAGGTGGCAGACATCGTAGCAATATGGAACTGGTTGCTCAGGGCGGGGCCAACATCCTGTCCGCCTTGTTCGGGGGGATCCCCGCCACAGGAGCGATCGCACGCACTGCCACCAACGTGAAGAACGGAGGCCGGACACCCATGGCAGGCATGGTGCATGCGGTGGTGTTGCTGCTCATCATGCTCATCGCCGGGAAATGGGCAGCATTGATACCCATGTCCTGCCTGGCAGGGATCCTGATGGTGGTGGCGTGGAACATGGCCGAACTGCACAGCTTCCGGGCTGTGTTCAAGACGAGCCGCTACGACATGGCCGTGTTGCTCGCCACCTTCCTGCTCACGGTGATCTTCGACCTGGTCATCGCCATCGAGATCGGTTTGGTGCTGGCCGCCTTCCTCTTCATGAAACGGATGAGCGACTCCACGCAGTTGAAGTCGTTGAGCGAGACGGCGGACGAAGGTGACTCGCTCTTTGACGCTGAGTTCAAGAACGTTCCGAAGCATGTATTGATCTACGAGATCAACGGGCCGCTGTTCTTCGGAGCCGCGCAGACCTTCACGGACACGATGAAGACGGTAGGCGACAAGCACCGCATGTTGATCCTCCGTATGCGGCATGTGCCGTTCATCGATGCCACAGGCCTGCATCGGTTGAAGGACATCATGCACACCATGGAGCGGCGCAACGTCCGGGTGGCGCTCACCGATGTGGTGCCGGAGGTGGAGCGGGCACTGCGTGATTCAGGGACCCAACTGGAGGGCGTTTTGTATGCTGGAGTTCCAGAGGCCCTGGCCAGTGATCACCGGAACTCGTAGTCGTAGCCTTCCAGCTGGCTCAGCAAGGTTTGCGGTGCATCCGTGGCGGTAATACGCCCTTCTATTTTCGGTGCCACAGGGGAGAACTTCCCGAAGTACTCACGTAAAATGTTGTGCATGGTGGCATTCGCGCGGCGTGGGTTGCTCACTTTCTCCAGTCGGCAGAGCGTGTCGTTCGGGTCGCCTTCACGCTCGCATGCGGCGATGAGGTAGGTGCGCTTCAGGTCGATGGGCTTCTTGCCGATCTTGATCCAGTTCACGCGCTTCCCCAGGTCGTTGTTCATGGTGAAGTTGGCCGTCATGCCCTTGAACCGCACCACCCAGCCGCCGAAGCGTTTCGCCGGGTCTTTCGCGAACACGTTGTGCAACTCTTTCTCCAGCCAGTCCCAGATCTGCTGTCCGGTCGCGTCGCCGTATTTCGCTTCGCTGTCCACCGGGATCATGCTCCAGATGTTGTCGTTCGTGATCGGTGTTGTCGTCTTGCCATCGGCCACGATCGGCGGGCAAAAGCGGAAGCCGTTGCTGATGGCGATCTCCGGTTTCAACTTCCACATGATGGCATCTGTGATCAGGTTGTCCATCGGATTCTCGATCACGTAGTAGCGCACCAGCGTGTTCTTCGTGCTGCCCACCACCTTGGTGAGTTGCTCCTTGTACGGTGCGCTTACTTCATCAACGAGTTGCAGCATGCCTTGGTCCGCCGGGTATTTCTCCGGGTCGACATCGAGCAGCTCGTAGTGGCTGTCCTTCACCTTTCCATCCTCCACCACCACATCCAGGCGCGCAACGAAGGATCCGAAGGCACCCGGCTCCGTCACCTTGCTGTATTTGCCGTCGATGGGTTTGCGCACGCGTTCATGCGTATCGGCACCGAGGATCAGGTCCGCGCCTTCCACCTCGGGTTTGTTGGCAAGGTCCACCTGCTGGGCCAGGCCCATGTGTGTGACCAGGAAGACCATCGCGCATTGCTCGTAATCGCGCAGGATGCGGATGTACTTCGCTACGTTCAGCTCCGGCTTGGTGAACTGGATGCCGTAGCTGTACGCCGGTGATTGCCGCTTGGGCGTGAGCGGATCGTTGTAGCCGATGAAACCGATCTTGACACCTGCGACGCGTTTGGTCCAGTAGGGCGGGAAGATGAGTTCGCCCTTGAACTCGGCGTTCTTGTCGGGCGTCGAGATCGATCCTTCGGGGTACGCCGCATGGAACATGTTCGCGCAGATCTTGTCGGCCTTGTACGCGCCGAGGTCCTTCAGCATCATCTCCTTGCCGTAGATCACTTCCCAGTTGCCGGGCAGCACCAGGTCGTAGCCGATGCGGTCCATCAGTGGCACAAGGGCACGTCCTTCGCTCATGGCTGCCACGCCGCCGCCTTGGAAGCAATCGCCGCCATCGATCACGATGGTGTTCTCCGGATCCTCGTTCCGCAGCGTGTCGATCATGGTCTTCAACACACCGAAGCCGCCGCGTTTCTTGTACACGGGTTTGCCACCTTCCAGAAAGAACTCATCATGCGTGTTCAGCTGCGCATGGATGTCGCTCGTGTGCAGGATGGTGAACTTCTGCGCCTTGCCTTGCAGAACGGCTGTGCTCTTAACGAGTTCATCGCGACGATCGTTCAGTGCACCCATCGCCAGGGTGGGGCCGAGCGTCAGCCCAGCGCCCAAGGCCCCGAGGGAGCGTAGCATGCTGCGTCGCGAGATCCCGTTCTTCTCTTCGTCGTGCGCGCCGCACGAGCAGCCTTCAGGGTGTACGATCTCGCTCATGTTTGCTTCTTCTTTTTGGCCTTCGCTTCGGCGATGGGTCCGAACGGTCCGAACTTGTGTTGCACTTCAGGGATACTGTCGGCGAACGGGCCGAAAGGATGATCCACAGGCTTGCCCGCGATGTTCGGCCAGTCCGCTGACAGGTCGCGATCCGGACGCTGTTGCGAGTTCACGTATGCCGCCACATCCCAGGCTTCTTCATCGATGAGTTGTTGGTTCTCCCACGTCACGCCTTGCGGCATGTTGTTCTTCACGTATCCGGCGAAACGGCTCAAACGGTAGAGGCCCGCACCGATGTTGTAGCTGTGCTCTCCCCACAAGGGCGGGTATTGGTACGTGAGCCCGCTCGCGGCTTTCACACCTGCGCCATCCTCCTTGTGGCAGCTCGCGCATTTGGCCATGTAGATCGCTTCGCCCAACACGGGATCAGCAGCGCGGTCCATGTATTTCAATTCGGCAAGCCCGGAGCCCTTCGGCTTCTTGCCCTTGTCGATACCGGTGCCGAGCCATTCCATGTATGCCAGCAGCGCCTGCATCTCTCGGCTCGTGCTGTCGAGTGCTGTGCCGTTCAAGCTGCGCTCGAAACAATCGTTGATGCGCTTCACCACCGTTTCAGTGGCCCCGCTGCGCTCCCGGAATTTTGGATAAGTGCTCCACACCGCGCTGTAGTTGTTACCCCACGGCCGCGTGCCCGCATCGAGGTGGCAGTTCTGGCAATTCATGCCGTTGGTCTCCTTCGCGACGATCCCTTCAGGACCGAGATAGAACGCCGTGTTGCGGATCAACTCACGACCGTACCGCACCAGTTCTTCGCGCTCACCGCCTATATGTCCGATCAGTATACTGTCCATGCCCATCCACAGACTGTCGGTGGCATAGCTCGCGATCATTGGCGGCGGTGTTTCGAACCACTTGCGTGGTGAAGCCATGAACGCGACGATCACCACGATGATGGTCACGGTGGCGCTCTTCGCGATGCGCGGCCCGCGTTCATCGTACGGCGATCCGGCCCGCTCCTTCAGCAAACGCATGGCCTGCTCCGTCACGTTCTGCCAAAGCAGTATGAGCAGCGCGATGATGAGTAGAACGATCGCCACGTGCATGACCGGTCGAGGGACTTAGTGCGGGAGTTTGTCTCGCAGCAGACCGTACACCCACGTGCCGGCCACTGCACTGACGAAGGTGACGATGATCACGCTGAATCCCGCGCCCATTTGTGCGAACAGCGGTCCGGGACATGCGCCGGTGATCGCCCAGCCGAGGCCGAACAGCAGGCCCCCGTATATCTGTCCTTTGTTGAAGGTCTTGGTCGGAATGTGGATCGCCTCGCCATAGATCGTCCTTGCTTTAGCGCGCTTGAGGATGAGCACGCTGATGAGGCCCACCACCACGGCGGTGCCGATCACCCCGTACATGTGGAAGCTCTCGAAGCGGAACATCTCCTGGATGCGGAACCAGCTCACGATCTCGGCTTTCACGAAGACGATGCCGAAGAGGATGCCCCAAACGGCGTACTTCAAGTTGTGCCACCACGGATGGACCAACTCGCTTTCGTTGACGCAGATCGCATCAAGCTCCCGGGCCTTCAGGTCGGCCAGTTCTTGGGGAGTGGGGGTGTGTTGGAAGGCCTGTTCCATGATCTCAAAGAGTAAGGAGGAAGGGAAGAATGAACCACGTCATCACAATACCGCCGACCATGAAACAACAAGTGGCCACCAGGCTCGGCCATTGCAAGCTGCTGAGGCCCATGATCGCATGTCCGCTGGTGCAACCACCGGCGTAGCGTGTGCCGAAGCCCACCATGAAGCCACCGACCACGAAGAAGATGAGACCGCGCAGGGTGAAGAGCTGATCCCAGGAAAAGATCTCCGATGGCAGCAATGCTGCGGTGTCAGTGATGCCCTTGGAAGCGAGGTATTCAGCGGTAGGTTCAGCAAGCACCAAGGGATCCGGGTTGCTCAGGAACTGCGCAGCAATGAACGCTCCCAGTGCGATGCCACCCACGAAGAACAGGTTCCACGCTTCCTTCTTCCAGTCGTACTTGAAGAACTTGATGTTGGCGGGCAGGCATGCGGCGCACAGGTGCCGCAACGAACTACTGATGCCAAAGCTCTTGTTGCCCACGAGCAACAGATAGGGCACGGTGAGGCCAATGAGGGCGCCCGCCACGTACCAAGGCCAGGGTTGTTTGATCGCTTCGAGCATGACTTCCGTCAGGTTGGTTGGTTGAGGCCCGAAACAGCCCGGACCGATCGTGGCCCGGACGTTCGAGGTGGTTCGTTATTTCTTCAGCGTGGAAGGGCAGACGTAGTCCGTTGCCTTCACATCCGTTTTCTTGATCGCGTTGAAGCCACCGGCCACGTCGATCACATTGTGGTACCCGCGCGCTTTCAGCAGGCTTGCCGCCACCATGCTCCGGTAACCGCCCGCGCAGTGGATGTAGTTCGGCTCATTCTTACTGAAGGCTGCGAGGTTCTGGTTAATGAACTGAAGTGAGGCGTGCCAAGCACCATCTACGTGCTCGGCGGCGTATTCGCCATCCTTGCGCACGTCAACTACCCGCAGCTTGCTTGCTGCGAAGCGCTTGGCGAACTCCTCGGCGCTGATGCTCTCGATGGTGTCCACCTCCTTTCCGGAGGTCTTCCATGCATCGATCCCGCCTTTGAGGTAGCCGAACACGTTGTCGTAGCCAACACGGGCAAGACGGGTGACGACCTCATCCTCGGCACCGGCATCGGTCACGAGCAACAGCGGGTGTTTCACATCGGGGATCATGCTGCCCACCCAGGGAGCGAAATCGCCCTTGATGCCGATGTTGATGCTGCGCGGTACGAAGCCGTCCTTGAAGGTCTGTGCACCCCGCGTATCGAGCACGAGCGCCCCTTCCGTTTCCGCGACGAGCTCGAACTGGTCGGGCGTGAGCGCGCGCATGCCTTTCTCCTTTACGCTGTCCACGCTCGCGATCACGCCTTTGTTCATCGCCACGTTCTGCGGGAAGTAGGCAGGCGGGGGCAGCAGGCCATCGGTAACTTCCTTGATGAACTGCTCCTTGCTTGCGGCACGCAGCGCGTAGTTCACCTCCTTCTGGTGGCCAAGTGTGTCGAAGGTCTCCTTGCTCATGTTCTTGCCGCAGGCACTACCCGCGCCGTGGGCCGGATACACGATCACGTCATCGGGCAGGGGCATCACCTTGTTGTGCAGGCTGTCATAGAGGAAACCTGCGAGGTCTTCCTGGGTGATGGAGCCCATCTTCTGCGCCAGGTCGGGACGGCCCACATCGCCAATGAAGAGCGTGTCGCCCGTATAGATACTGTGCGGCTTGCCGTTCTCGTCGATCAGCAAGTAGCACGTGCTCTCCATGGTATGGCCGGGCGTGTGCAGCACCTTGATGGTGACGTTTCCGAGCTTCAACTCTTCGCCGTCCTTGGCGATGTGCGCGTCGAACGATGGGTTCGCGTTGGGCCCGTAGACGATCGGCGCGCCGGTCTTCTTGCTCAGATCCAGGTGACCGCTCACGAAGTCCGCATGGAAATGCGTCTCCAACACGTATTTGATCTTCGCATCGCGCGCCTGGGCTCTTTCTATGTAGGGGCTCGTTTCGCGCAACGGGTCGATGATGGCGGCTTCGCCGTTGCTCTCGATGTAGTATGCGCCCTGCGCCAGGCAGCCGGTGTATATCTGTTCGATCTTCATGGTTCGTTGGGGATTTGTCGGGGCGGGAATTTTCCCGCCCTAATTAGCTGAGGTTGGAGAGTTCCCTTCCAATGATATAGATGCCCATGACGAGCACGAACCATCCGAAGGCGGGTTTGAGTTTTTCGTTGGGGATGCGTTTGCTGAGGATGCTGCCCGCAATGATGCCTCCGATGGCAATGGCGGAGAAGATCATCAGGAACTTCCAGTCGATCACTTCATCGCCTTTCAGGTCGCCGGTGAAGCCGATGAGCGACTTCGCGGCGATGATGACAAGGGAAGTTCCCACCGCCTGTTTCATCGGCAGCTTTGCCAAGAGCACCAGCGCAGGAATGATGAGAAAGCCGCCGCCGGCCCCGACAAGTCCCGTGATGGTGCCCACTACAGCACCTTCGCCAAGGATCAACGGATAGTTGAAAGCGATGGCTTGCTCCGTGCGTTCGTCCGGACCAGGGGTGCCTTGGGTTTTCGGATCATGCTGTAGGCGGCCGCAACCATCAGCAGCGCGAAGAAGATGAGCATGCCCAAGGACTTGCTCACGGCGATGGCGCCGATGCTGAACAACGGATCAGGCAGTGCTGGTACGAGGTAAGCCCGCGTGAGGAATACGGCCAGAATGCTCGGCACGCCGAACACAAGAGCCGTCTTCCAATGGATGTTGCCCATGCGCATGTGGCTGAATGAACCGACCAAGCTGGTGAGCCCCACGATGAAGAGCGAGTAGGCCGTTGCCAGCACCGCATCGACACTGAAGAGGTACACGAGGATGGGTACGGTAAGGATGCTTCCGCCGCCACCGATGAGGCCGAGCGACAAACCCATGAGCACCGCTCCGATGTAGCCGAGGATCTCCATGTTCACAGGTGCTCGCAGCAGTTCTCCAGATCCTTGATGATCTTCAGGAAGCCCGGTTGTTCCAGGTAATAGAAACTGTACTTGCCTTCCTTCTCCACACCAAGCAAACCCTTGTCGCGCATGAGCGTGAGGTGCTGGCTGAGGATGGCTTGTTCGATACCGAGCACCTCCACCAGATCGCTCACGCACATGCGCTTTTTGCCGCCAAGCAGATCGAGGATGGCGAGGCGCTGTGGATGCGCAGCCACCTTCAAGAGTTCGCTGGCGCGTACCAGTTTCTCCGTTCCGATGCGTTCGTCGAGGGTGATGAAGGACATGTCCAGTTCGTTGACGGGACAAATGTATAGCTATGCGGCTATATTACTATGTGAGATGCATCACACAGGGTACCCAGTGAGGAGAGGGCGTGCCGGCCGGGCCGGGATCAGAGGGCGCCGAGCAGTTCTTCGCCGAAGTGCTTCACTTGGTATTTGCGCATACCTGGCAGTGCCGCCAATGCGACCAGATCACCCGGAAGTGTCCGGGCCATCTCGGTGAGTTGATGATTGCTGGCTACGATGCCGGCCCTCAGGTCATACGATCCCGTCAGCCGGTCGCGCACCTCTCGAAGGCGCTTGAAACGCTCCTCATAGTCCGGGTCGCGGGCCCAACGCTTCGGTTTTTCGAGTCGGGGCCATTCCTCCTTGGGAAGGTCGGCACCATGTTTCACCGCGCTCATGATGGCACGCCCGTAACGTTCGATCACCCGCTCGGTCACACCTCTTTTTCGCGTCAGTTCTTCCGTGGTGGTCGGTGGTTCTACGGCCAGGTCCAGCAACACATCGTTACCTAGGACCATGAACGCTGCGCGGTCGATCTTTTCGGCCACACCTTCGCGCCAGGCGTGGACAGAGCGCAGCACGGCCAACTGGTGCGGCTTGAGCAATTTGGCTCCTTTCAGGCGAAGAAAGCCTGGTTCTTCGTTCACCGGGAGGTTGAATGGCGCGTCGGTGAGCAGGTCGAACTCTTCCTCGGCCCAGTCCCAGCGCTTCTTCTCTTTCAGCTTTTCCTTCAGGATATCGCGCAGGGCGATCAAGTGGGATGTATCGCCAGCCGCGTATTCCAGCATGGGCTGAGGCAAGGGGCGTTTGCTCCAATCGGCCTTTGGAATTTCTTGTCGACGGCAATGCCCATGTACTTGCCCAACAAGGCCGCGAGCCCGATCTCCGGTTCGTTCAGTAGTTCGGCGGCCACAAGCGTATCGAACACGTTCTCGACGCGGATCCCATACTCCTGCGCGAGGATGCGCAGGTCATAGTCGGCATCGTGGATCACCACCTCAATGCTCTTTT
Organism: Flavobacteriales bacterium; assembly: GCA_016712025.1. Taxonomy (GTDB): domain Bacteria; phylum Bacteroidota; class Bacteroidia; order Flavobacteriales_F; family PHOS-HE28; genus PHOS-HE28. The sequence continues at coordinate 90,212 of JADJRW010000016.1, read as the reverse complement.
GCCCCAGCAGGTCGCCTAGCGGCTTCAGGTCCGGCAATGCCAACGGATCGACGAGCCAGGTGCGGTCGCGTGTGCTGAGCTGGACCAAGCAAACGCGCACCCGGAAGCGATGGAAACTGCTGGCCTCCGTATCCAAGGCGATCACCGGGGCGTCTGCCAGGTCCTTTGTGGCCTGGGCCAACATGTTGGCGTCTTCGATCGTGCGGTATACCTCCTGCGCCATAGCTCTCCACGCACCGGCCAGGCCGGTTCCTTGCTGGGCCGAAGGTAGCGGGATGCGGCTTGCCCGTCCTCGGGGCGATCAGGCTTGGGCCAGGCTGAAGCTGCGCATGCTCACGCTGCCCATCTCAATGCCGCTGTAGATCTCGCTGACCACTTCCCCGGGGTGCGCGACCCCGAGGGTGTAGAGCAAAGGCAGATAGTGGTCGTTGGTGGGGTGCGCCGCAAGTGCTGTAGCACCCAACCGCTCATAGTCCACCAAGGCTTGGTGGTCGCCTTGTGCCACCCGATCCCGCACGAACCGGTCGAATTCCAACGCCCAGTCGTAAACTGGGGCTGCACCTGCCTGCCAGTTCAACCGACCCAGGTTGTGCACCACATTCCCGCTGCCAAGGATCAACACGCCCTTCTCTCGTAAGCCGCGCAGCTCGCGGGCCAGCGCATAGTGATAACTGGGCGGCCGCCCCCAGTTGATGCTCAATTGGAATACGGGCACATCCGCGTTCGGCCAGATGTGTTTTAGAACGGACCAGGCCCCATGGTCCAAACCCATCTCATGATCCTCGTGCACCCGCACGCTGGCCACAGCTGCGGTCGCCAGGCGCGCCAGTTCCGGAGCGCCGGGGACTGGATACCGCTGCTGAAAAAGCTCCTCCGGGAATCCGCCGAAATCATGGATGGTGGGCGGGGAGGGGTTGGTGCTTACGCGGGTGGTGCCCGGTGTCAACCAATGGGCGCTCACCACCAACGCCGCCGCCGGACGTTCAAGCTTCGCGCCCAGGCTGGTCAGTGCTTGGGTGAAGGGGTTGTCCGCGATGGCGTTCATGGGCGATCCGTGCCCGATGAAGATGGCTGGTGTCCGGTCGCTCGAGGGGCCGTTACGGAGGTTCTGGAATATTTCGTTGCTGCCCATGGTGATCGCCCCGCCACCAAGGCCCATCAATGTGAGGAACTCACGGCGTTGCATGTCGCCAAATTACTTTCCATGGAAAGTTCTGTGCCGCTCACCTTGTCCCGCCGCTTGTGATCCTGGCGCGCCGATCACACGTAGCGATCGCCCGTGCCCGAAGCCACGTCGTTCACGATCTGCCGGATCATTTGTTCGTCCCGCTTGCGGCATACGAGCAAAGCATCGGGCGTGCTCACTACGATGTAGTCCTCCAGGCCTTGCAGCACCACGAGGCGTCCATCGTTCGCGTGTACCATGTTGCGCTCGCAATCATACAGCTTCAATGCACTGCCTACTGCGGTGTTCCCCCGATCGTCCGGTGCCAAATGGGTCGCCAAGCTTCCCCAGGTGCCCAGATCGCTCCACCCGAAATCGCTGGTGATGACGTTCACGTTCCGGGCCTTTTCCATGATGCCGTAGTCGATGCTGATGTTCGCACAGGCCTCGTACGCATCGGCGATGAAGCTGCTCTCCGCAGTGGTGCCATAAGCGGAAGCGCCGCTCGCGAACAGGTGGTACATATCCGGGAGTTGCTCCTGGAACGCTTGCCGGATGCTCTTCACGGACCAAATGAAGATGCCTGCGTTCCATAGGAAGTCACCGCTTTCCATGAAACGAAGTGCGGTGGCATGGTCCGGCTTCTCGGTGAACGTCTTGACCCGTTTCACGCGCGGATGAACAGCCCCCGCATCCTCCACGAACTGTATGTAGCCGTAGCCGGTATCCGGCCGCGATGGCATGATGCCCAAGGTGAGCAAGTTGCCCGTTGCCCGCGCCTGTTGAAAGGCCAACCCCAGGGTTTCGTGGAAGGCACCCTCTTTCATGACCAAATGGTCGCTCGGAGCCACCACCATCAGGGCTTCGGGGTCCCGCTTTCCGATCACTTCAGTGGCGTAGGCCACGCAGGGGGCGGTATTGCGTCGGCTCGGCTCCAGCAGCACTTGGCCTGGCCCGAGGGCGGGTAGCTGCTCGCGCACCAGATCCGCGTAGTTGGCATTGGTGACCACAAGGATGTTCTCCGGTGGACAAATGGCCAGGAAACGGTCGTAGGTCTGCTGTAGAAGTGTGCGACCGAGGCCCAGGAAGTCGAGGAATTGCTTGGGCTTGGCGGTGCGGCTCATGGGCCAGAACCGGCTGCCGATGCCGCCAGCCATGATAACGCAATAGGTCTTCTGGTCGATCATCCGGCAAAGAAAAGGTCGCCCACCTTAGGAGGCGCGGCGTGTGGGAAGGGGTTGTTCCACATGCACTTCGGCCAGTGGGTCGATGAAATAGGTCCGGCGGTCGTTGAGGCACCGGCACTTGTACCGCTTGCGAAGCTGCGGGCCTTTCACAAAGAGACGGTGGTTGAAACGGAAAACGGTCTGTTCGGCGAGTTCTTCCAGGTAGGGCCGTGGATCGCGGTCATACCGGCGCAGCATGCGCATCAGGTCGTGGTCGGTGCAACTGCTCGCCGGTGCGTCGTGGAGATGGTGTTCCAAGGCGCGCAATACATCCGCCGGGAACACCTCGCGGCTCATGAATGGGCGCATCAACCGGTAGTACTCCTCTTTCCAAATGGTGCCGTGGGGCCGGGTCCAGCGGCGCGTCTTGGTATGTGTGCTGTAGTGGGCGAACTCATGCACCAGCGTGACCAGGAAGGCGTACTTGTTCAGATCCGCGTTCACGCTTACGCGATGGGGCAGAGTGCGTGTGGCACTTCGGAAATCGCCAAGTTTGGTCGCCCTCGGGGTGCTCACCCGGACCAGCACCGGATTGCGCCGAAGCCACGACAGCACGGCCGGGTAGGCCGCTGCGGGAAGATGTTGACGTAGCCGGTCGAGGTCGGTCGAAAAGCGCATCGGGGTCACTTCACAGGTTCCTTCGCTCCGAGATCCGCATGCTCGCTCCAGGACGGTGCCATCTGGCGTGGAATGTGGTTCCACTTCGGACAATCGCACTTCTTACCCCGTTTGTGTTTGGTCACATGCTGGGGTTGGGTAGCGCAACCCTCAAGCAGCGGGAGCAAGGCCAAAAGGAGCCCCAGCACCAAGGGCATAGATCGCGCGAGGGGCTGGAATTCCATGGCGGACAAATGTAGCGGAACGGGTCTTTCGATCAGGTTGTCAACAGATGCCTGTTCACGGCAGCGGACCTATTTTTACCCCGATCGGGTCGCATGGACATCCTCTTTCATATCGGGCGTTATTTCCAGCTGTTAGGCCAGGTCTTCAGCCGCCCAGAAAGACTTTCGCTCTACACCAAGCGCACGGTGGAGGAGATCGACCTGCTGGGGGTCAAGAGCTTAGGTATCGTCGCCCTGCTTTCGGTGTTCATGGGGGCGGTCATTACGCTCCAAACGGCGAGTAACATCGACGCGGCTTGGATCCCACGTTATGTCGTAGGCTTCACCGCGCGCCAGAGCGTTATCCTCGAGTTCAGTCCTACCATCATCTCCTTGATCCTAGCGGGTAAGGTGGGGTCCAGCATCGCTGCGGAGATCGGGACCATGCGCGTGAAGGAGCAGATCGATGCGTTGGACATCATGGGCGTGAACAGCGCTGGTTACTTGATCCTGCCTAAGATCATCGCGGCCATGCTCATCAACCCGTTCCTTATCGTGATCAGCATGTTCCTGAGCATTTTCGGCGGATGGGTGGTTTGCACGGCTACCGGGGTGGTTTCTCCCAATGAGTTCATTTCCGGTCTGCAATGGGATTTCGATCCCTTCACCGTTACCTATGCCCTGATCAAAACCGTGGTGTTCGCCTTCGCCATAACCAGCGTCGCAGCCTACCACGGGTACTTCACCCAAGGCGGGGCGTTGGAGGTTGGTCGCAGCAGCACCACCGCCGTGGTGTTCAGCAGCATCGTGATCCTTATCGCCAATTACATGCTCACCCAGCTCCTCCTCATATGATCGAGGTGCAGGGTATCAGCAAGCGTTTCGGGGATGTGCAAGTGCTCACGGACATCACGGCCACGTTCGAAAAGGGCCTGGTGAACCAGGTGATCGGCAAGAGCGGCAGCGGCAAAAGCGTGTTGGCCAAATGCATCGTAGGCCTGTACAAACCCGATGAGGGTCGCGTGCTGTATGACGGTCGCTCCTTCCACGAACTGGAACTGGAGGAGAAACGCGTGATCCGACAGGAGATCGGCATGCTGTTCCAGAGCAGTGCGTTGTTCGATTCCATGAGCGTGCTGGACAATGTGATACTTTCCTTCCGAGTTGAGCGGTGGCATGCAAAAAAGGGTGGGTATCGCGAGGGCGATCGCCATGAACCCCAAATACCTGTTCTGCGATGAACCCAACAGCGGCCTCGATCCGCAGACCTCGATCCTGATCGATGAATTGATCCTGGAACTGACCCAGGAGTTCAACACCACTACGATCGTGATCACCCACGATATGAACTCGGTGATGGGTACCGGGCAGAACATCCTCTTCCTCCACAACGGTCGCAATTGGTGGCACGGGACCCGCGAAGAACTGCTCACATCGGACAACCAGGAATTGAACGATTTCATCTTCGCGAGCGACCTGATGCGACAGGCCCGTAAACACACGCCGGGATGAACGCGCAGCCACCCTTCGTCAGGATCGGAGGACCCGGAAAGAGGAACCCCCGGCAACTGCCGGGGGTTCTCTGTTCGATGCACCCCTAGGTCAGCGGGCTATGATCAGTTGTCCGCTGCGCAATGTGCGCGCCCCGGAGAGGGTGAACGTGTATGACCCCGGAGCCCAGCGCTCCACGTCCAATTCAACGCTGTTCGAACCGATCCGTGCAACGCCCAGATCTTGGGTGAACGCCAACTTGCCCATCGCATCGGTCACAACCAACGTGATGCGTTCGCTGGTGGGCAGGGTATAGGTGATCCTGGTGCGGTCCGCTGCGGGGTTCGGCGCGGGAGCCCCCAACACAATGCCGCCCACGGCCGCTTCGCTGATGCCCACCGGCATGCTCGCGAGGTACAGCCGGATCATGGCCGCTGCGTTGCCTTCGCCGATGTACTGGACCAATCCATCATCGCTCGCATCGATGCCCCAGAGCCCGCCCCGGCCGATCGACCCGCTGGTGGCCAGGCGTACCGTATCGGTCGCCGGGTTGGTCACGAAAGCGATGTAGTCGAAGGCGGGGTCGATCGCTGCGGGGATTGGCTCCAGGCTCAGGTCCGCATCGAACGGGATGTTCACGATGGTGCTGTCACCATCGCCGTTCACATGGTGGCTCAGTACCTCGAACAGTTCGCTGATGGCGATCTGCTCCAGGTTGGTGCCATCGTCGCGCCATAGTTCCACGTTGATCAAACTGCCAACCGTGGTACCCTCAAGGAGCCCTACACCCACTCCGAAGGCTTCGTTGCCGATGGCCAGGGGCTCGAATTTGTGGCCGATCCCTTTGCTGGTCTGGTTACTTCCAATGGGATAGAAGGTGTTGCTCGCGCTGTTGCCATCTTGTCCCCAAACGTTGAACGCGTTGTTGGTATCGGTCACGCGCATGCGGCGCTCGGCGCTGTTGTCCGTAGGGTCGTCATCCGCTGCATCGGCGGAAACGCTGATCGCTACACGCACGCGTGCTGCAGCAGCGGGGCTCCAACCCGTGTTGAAGAAAAAGGAATCGACCGCATTGGTGTTCAGGAGGCCGATGCTGCCGCTCGTGAAAGTGCCTGCGCTCACCCCGTCAACGAATACTTCGGCGTGCAACGTGATGTTCGTTTGGGTGGCCGCGCCGATGTTGCGGACCCGGGCACCCACTACGAGATCATCGGCCTGCGCAAGGGGTAGAAAGCTGTACTCCAGGTTACGTCCATCCAGGTCGTCGTATGTCAGATCGGCCTGTGAGAGGAAGCTCTCTTGCAACGCCAGATCGTTGTCCGGTAGATCGATGATCCGGATGTTGTCCACTTGCCAACCGTAGTCCCAAACGCTGGTGTAGCGGAACCGCAGTTGCACATTGGCCTGGTTCCCTCCGTTGATGAGCGGTGTGATGTTCAACTCGATCACTTCGGGGTTGGGACGGCCCACGCGCCCTACTCCATCGTTGATCCGCACTTCGTTCCAGTTCGCGCCACCATCCGTGCTCACGCCCACGTAGGTCGTGTCGTTGTTGAACTCTTGGAAGTACTGGTCGAACTCCAGCTTCAATGTGGTGGGTGCGGCGCTCAGGTCGATGATCGGCGATACCAGTGAGGTCTCTGTGGGTTGACCGCTATTGCCGTCGAAATCGTCGTCCACGATCACCCAACCGACCGGTGTGCTGGTTGCCAAAGGCGGCACCGGGTAGAGGCTGGTGGTGGTGCCCGGACCCGCATCGGTCCATTTCCATTCCACCGAACCCACGGGTGTGCTTTCCGTCCATCCGTTCAGGCCGGCATCGAAGGACTCGGTAAAGTAGGTGGAACCTCGCGCTTGTTGGGCGGACGGGTTCACCGCCATAGCGGCGGGTTGTTGCAGGCGCCCTACGGCGTTGCGCGCGACCGTATGCGCGCGCTCGAACTGGCCTGCCGCTGGCAATGCCAGGAGCAAAAGGGCAAGGGTGTATGGTCTGTTCATGACAAGGGGTTTGTGTCGCAGAAAGTTGCGACCGCATGTGCCCTGGGCATGCCCATTGTGTGATGGATCGCAGGAATGGTGTCGGCCGGAATACACTGCGTAAAACAGAGAACCCGGTCCAGAATGGACCGGGTTCTCCGAAAGAGGTTACGATGGAGGGGTCAATGCATCACCACCATCCGCTTGCTCTGGCGCTCGTTGCCAGCCTGCAGGGTGTAGAAGTACACGCCATCGGTCAAGTCGGAAGTATCGACCGTGATCCGATGCACGCCCGCGCTCCGGTTCCCCAAGTTGATGGAACGCACCAGCGATCCGCTCAGGTCATGGAGTTCCAGGGAGGCCTGGGCGCTATTGTCCAGATCGAACACCACTGCGGTGTTTTGGTCCGCCGGGTTCGGCATGTTCTGACCGAGACCAACACCGTTCGCACGCTCGCTCTCGGCGATGCCTGCCGCCGGATCGAAGTTCATGCGGACCATCGGTGTGGTGGTGGTGTAGTACCAATCCAAGCCCGCCGATCCGTTGTAGTAGATGAACGATGATTGCTCCTCGCTCACCCCATTGGTGCCCGTGCGCAGCACCGCACCACCGAAATGCTGGATGCAGACCACATAGTCGGACCCGGCATCCAAAGGCTGCGGTGCGGCGAACATGAGGGTGATGAACTTGGAACCATTGGCTCCGTTCAGGTCCGCGGTAACGATCTCGTGCTCAATGGTCTGATCGATCAGTGTGGTGAGGTCACCTGCACGCAGTGTGCCCGTGATGAGCAACCCGACCATGTTCGATCCGCCGGAACGCAGCGCCACGTCGATACCGATCAGTTCGGTCGCGTTCGCGATGTGGAAGCCGTTGCATAGTTCATATTGGTCGGGTTCGAGCCCTGTTCCTTCTTCATAGCCGGCCACGGTACCAAGGTCCCGGGCGTAAGTGAAATCATCCACTTTGAAGCTTGCCGACCCATCGTTGTCATCCGGCGTATTGTCCACCTGACCGGAGCTGATGGAATAGGTCACATCGTAGGTTCCTGTGGTTGCCGGGGGTACGAAATCCGGGCTCACGAAAATGGTCTGGGTCTCGCCAGCGGGGAAGTTGGCAATGGTCTGGTCCTGGTCCAGCACGGTGTTCCCGCCTTGCTCCACGAGGAAGTTGGCGGTTACTGGTGCCTGGTCAAGTGAACCATTGTTGAGCACCGTCATATTGAGGCCCACTGGACGCAATTGGCCATACGGGTAGATCGAGTAGCGCAACGAATCGTAGGTCACCGCAGTGGCGGGGTCCCAAGCCGTTTGCGCTGCCGAGGTCATGGACAGATCGTACTCATACAGTTCCACGATGCGGACGTCATCCACCTGCCAGTAGTAGTGCGAGGTGCCTACATCCTCACCCGCGAAGCGGAAACGGAATTTCACGTTCGCCGGGTTCCCGGAAATGGCGTCAGCGATGTTCACGGAAGAGGTGATGTTGGTACCTGCATTGACGGCAGCGCCGTTCGACACTTCGAAGGACGCGGGCCAGTTGTTACCTCCATCCGTGCTCACCTCCACAAAGAAGGGGCTGCTGCCACAGCAGAAACGGAAGGCATGGATGAATTCGATGCGCACGTAAGGGGTTGCGCTCAGGTCGAGGGTAGGGCTTTCCAAGCTGGCGTTCCAGTTCAGGAACTGCGCCACCGGGAAGGCGACCGGAGGAACAACGCTCCAATCGGTGTTTCCGGAATCTGCCAGGAAGATCATAAAGCCGTTCTCATCGGTGTCCGAGTCGATCAACTCCGCAGCCGCATCGGAATATGCACCCGAAGGACCCGTGGTGCTGTATTTCCAAAGGTTGGCATCTTGTCCGTTGAACAACCAAGCACCACCGGTGCCGTTGTTGCCAGCCAGGCCGTTGGCGAAATCTTCCGACCAAACAATATCGCCGCCCGCCTTGGCGGTGCCTTGCACATGGGGGTTCTTCACCTCCTGGGCGTGGGCGGGTTGAAGTTTCGTATTCGAAGGACGTGTTCGTACCCATTGCGAGTTGGCCAACAAAGCCAAGCCCATCAAGGGAAGTGTCAGGGTGTATCGAGAGACCATGGTTAGAGGGTTTTCTTTTTAGGACGCACAAGATAGGAAGCACGTTGTTCTGCCCACTACCGTTCCTCAAAGGGCGGGCAACCGCCCATCCCAGCCGGCTTTCAGCGGGTCACGAGTACACGTGCGGTGGATCTCGAGCCGCTGCCGGTGCATTCAACGAGATAGAGCCCTTGTGGCCAAGCGGAGACATCGACCCGCTGCGTATTGCCATTGCCCGGTCGGCTGTTCAAAAGGCGCCCGTCGGCTCCCCGCACATCCACGCGGACCATGGGCCAAGGGGCGGTGATCGTGATGATCCCGGAAGCAGGGTTCGGTGAGATCCGCAGGGCCGCATCCGGGTTCGATCCTCCGCCTATCCCAACCGCAACAGGAGCAAGGTGGATCCGCACCAACGGGGCGCGAAGGGGATAGCTCCACAGCTGATCCACCTCGTTCCACATGATCGCGCTACCTATTGGAACCTCGCCGGTGGCGGCCAGCACGGCTTGCCCGCTGTCGGGAAGTTGTTCCATCACCGCCCATACATCCGCACTGGTCACTTGCACGGGCGTGTCGAATCCGAGGAACGTCCATCCTCCGGCAAGCCCTTCGTCGATCTCCGTCGAGGTTACGATGAGCGTATCCGTGCTCGAGATCGGTTGCAGGTCGCTGTCCAAAAGCAGCCCAAGGATCCGCGCGCCCGGGTAGGTTCCGTCGCCGAGCCGCACTGTGAGACCATACACTTGGTCGGCGGCACCGAGTTCGAAGCGGCAGCCGGCCATGTAAGGCCAGCCCCCATGATGGATCCCTCCTTCGGTGGGTGCGTTGCGCAAGGCCATGGCTCCATCCCCAGCCGCCCAGCCCGGGCCGGTAACTTGGAACTGTCGCTGCGCGTCCTCGTTCCCGGGGAAGTCCTCGCTACCGCCGCTCTCCGCGAGGTAGGCTATCTCCACATTCCCGATCGAAGAGGGCGCCCAATCGGTTTGGATGGTAAGTGTGTCGCGGGCACCGGGTTCCAGAACGGCGATCGTGTCGCTGGTCCAGGTCCCCTGCGGAACACCCCCCAACGTCACATCCGTGTTGAGCGTCACATTGAAGAGGGCCACATGCCCCAAGTTCCTCACCTCACCCGCCACCACCAACATAGGGGCTTGTTGCAAGGGTATTTGATCGTACCCCAACGCTCGGATCGCCGGGTTGAAAGCGGATATCCGTGGATCACCGATGAAGGCTTGTTCCAGCGCCAGATCGTGGTCCACCGCGCCGCGCACACATACATCGTCCAATGCGAACCCGGAGGCCCACCCGCCATTGTCGCTCCAACGGAACCGCACGCGTACGGCGCTCTGTCCATCGTAGGAGCTGAGATCGACGCTGCCCCATGCCCAGTTGGAACCGCTTACGGGCAATACCGCCAACCACGTCCAATCCACATTGTTGTTGGAGGCTTCCACCCAAGCGCTGTCCGCTCCGAAAGCACCATCCAGGAAGTAGCGCAGGTCCAGGAGGCTATTGGTCACCGCGGAGAGATCGACCGGCGGTGTTGTAAGCGTTACGGAGGCCATGGCGCAATTGCACGGGGGCGCGTCGTCGTTCACCATTGCGAAGCGATTGTCCGCTGGCCCGTCCGGCACGGGGAAGTACGCACCCGCGTTCGCTTCGCTGCTATTGCCGACCACCCAAGGTGCGGTGAACGTGCCCAAGCCATTGCCGTTCGCGTCTTGTTGTTCCACAAGTGCGCCTCCGTCCCAGCCAACAGGCAATCCCTCATCAGCAAAGGATTCTTGTAAGACGCAGGTCTGCGCGAACGCCGTTGGGCCGGAGCCGAGAACGACGGCGACCACAAGAGGAAGCTTACGGGAAACTTGGGCGAATAAGAACATGGGCGCCAAAGATAGCCGGACCCGGAGCGGACTTATGCCACGGCACGCGTGCGATCGCGGCAGCATCCGTGAGGCCAAGGGCCCGGCCTCATTCCTGCGGACGGTTGGGCCGCACGCAGGTTCGTACACGGCCCTGGAGGCAGTGGGCCCGAGGTGTTCGGCCCTATTCTTCGAGCGCCCTGGGAGCGGAACAACGAAGCCTCCGCGATCGCGGAGGCTTCGCGCCAGGAAGGATAGCACGCGCGCTAGCGCACCCCGTTGCGCACGATGCGTAGCGTGGAACGTGTACCCTGGTCCAAGAGCGTGAAGAGGTAGGTCGCTGGAGCTAGATCCCTGCCGTTGATCTCTACTGTATTTGGGCCAGCAGCACGGTTGCTGGGATCCGCGCGGGCCACGATCCGCCCGGATGCGTCCGTGAGCTGCCAACTGATGTGGGCAGCGGAAGGAAGATCGAAGCGGATGGTGGTGACTTCGTCGAAAATGGTTGGTGTGGCTTGGAGCGCATGGTGGGATACCATGAGATCGACCACATTCGCAGTGGGGTCCAAGTTCATGCGGACCATTGGGGGCCGCTCCACATAGAACCACGCGTTCTGCGCCCCGTCGAGGAGGAGCGAAGTGCCGGGCGAGCTGGTGCCGCTGGTGGCTACCCACACTTCCTGCGGGCCGCCGAAATGAGCCATGGTCACCAGATAGTCCTGCTCCTCCAACAGATCCACCGGGCTGATCAATGGCAGGCAGATGTAGTTCGATCCACCCAGGGTGTTAAGGTCACTGGCTTGTACTTCGTAAGCCTCGGTCTCCATCACGAAGTTCCGGTCCTTGTCGTACAGCACGCCCTTGACGAGCACCCCCGGATCGGTCCGTGCGCTCAGGGCGATCTCTATCGCATAGAGCGTTTGATCGAAGCTCAGCACATGCAACCAATTGCCCGCTTCATAGGCTGTGCCCTGGTTGTCCAGATCGCCGTCCATCATGCCCAGGTCGCGTGAGAAGCGGTCCGGTTGCACTTCGAACCGCTGTAGCATGCTGTTGTCGTCGGATAGGTCCTCCACTTGATCTTGGACAAGTTCCATGTTCAGAAGGAAGGTGCCCAGTTGCGCGATCGGCGTATAGCCCAGGATGAAGAGACTGTCCACTTCGCCCGGGGCGAGGGTGATCCCCGTGCTGTACAACGTCACGTCATTGCTGCCCGGTCCGTCCACATCCACCTTCAAGCGCACATTGGTCTGTGTTTGAGATCCGTTGTTGATCACCATGGCTTTGAACTTCAGCTCGCGGAGTTCATCGATCGGATAGATGCTGTAGGGCAAGCCGGCGAAATCTTCTTCGCTCGTGTTCCAATCCGCGTAGGTGGCGCTCAACAGCCGCAGGTCGTTCTCCTCCACGGCGAGCAAGGCCACGTCGTCCACTTGCCAGGAATAGGTGTAGCCCTCATCGCTTAGCCAATGGAAGCGGATGCGGATGTCATTGGATCCGCCGTTCAACGCCCCCGTGATGTTCAGGTAGATGATCTCGGCTTGGGGTGCGCCGGGAGAGCTTTGGTTGCCCGGGATCTCCGTGTTGATCGGGTAAAGGGTCCAGTTCGTGCCGCCGTTCGCGCTCACTTCCACAATGGTCTGATCGTCGTTGAGTTGCCTGAAACTTTGCTCGAACCGGAGCAGCATGTACGCTTCCAGTCCGAGCGTGGTGATCGGTGGAGAGGTGATCGTGGTGTTCTCCGATACGCCCGCCGCACCCATCAGATCACTATCCGCCGCGACCCAACTACCACTCGGATAGCCCGTCGTGGATTGCAAGGGGCCGGGTGTATAGCCGCCGTTGTTACCTGTGCTGGTGGCGACCCAATCCACGGGTCCGGTGGCGGTGTTCACCGTCCAGCCGTTCAGGCCGTTCTCGAAATCCTCGCTCCAAAGCACAGTGGCGGAAGCGCGTTGCAGGTCCTGGATGGTAGGGACCACGGGCCGTCCGTCCGGGACGAAGATCCGCTTGGTAACACGGTGGGGATCCGCCTGTGCGAAAAGCGAAAAGGTGAGCAGCAAAGTTTGAAGAGCGAGTACGTTGCGCATGGTTGGTTCGCTTCCGGCCGTTGCCCTGGGGTGCGGGAACCGGAGGCGCCAACGAAACTATCCGAGTGGGAATGCCGGCCGGTAGCGGAAAGTGACCGCTTGGGATGAAGCGCGCGAACGGTTCGCGCAAGCACATCGACGCCAAAGCTCCGCCCTTCTTCTGTGAAGGAATGTGAAAAGGGAGGAGCGGTGGATCGAGTGATGATCCTCGACTTCTGGCTGCTGTCTTTGCACCGCGCTTCCTGATGGACGGTGTGCCAAAGGGCCAGGAGTCCGGAGTCAGCTAAGCTTCCACGGTCATGTACTCCTCGATCGGTGGGCAAATACACACCAGGTTCCGGTCGCCATAGGCGCTGTCCACACGGTTCACTGTCGGCCAGTACTTCCACTCGCGGTTCACGCTAACAGGAAAGGCGGCTTTCTCGCGGCCATACGGATGGGTCCACGTATCTCCGCAAACTTCATCGCTGGTGTGCGGCGCCATCTTCAGCACGTTGTCGGCCTTGTCGGCCTTGCCGTTCTCGATCTCCGCGATCTCGTGACGGATGCTGATCATCGCCTCGATGAAGCGATCAAGCTCGGGCTTCGCTTCGCTCTCCGTAGGCTCCACCATCAGTGTTTCCGCAACAGGGAAGGAAACGGTGGGAGCGTGGAAACCATAGTCCATCAAACGCTTCGCGATGTCGCTCACGTCGATCCCTGCGGTGCGTTTGAACTCGCGGCAATCCAGGATCATCTCATGCGCCACCATGCCTTCGCTGCCCACATAGAGGATGGGGTAGTGCTTCTCCAGTTTCGCCTTGATGTAGTTGGCGTTGAGGATCGCGTAGCGCGTGCTGTCGGTCAGTCCAACACCGCCGAGCATCTTGATGTAGCCATAGCTGATGAGCAGGATCAGCGAACTGCCCCATGGTGCGCTGCTCACAGCGGGCACCGCCTTTTCACCACCGGTCTTGATCAACGGGTGGCCCGGAAGGAAGGGCTTCAACTTGTCGTTCACGCAGATGGGGCCCATGCCAGGACCGCCACCGCCGTGCGGGATCGCGAATGTCTTGTGCAAGTTCAGATGGCACACGTCGGCACCGATGTCGCCGGGGCTGGTAAGGCCGACCTGTGCGTTCATGTTCGCGCCGTCCATGTAGACCAGGCCGCCATTCGCGTGAATGGTGGTCGTGATCTCCTTGATCGTCTCCTCGTACACGCCGTGCGTGCTCGGGTAGGTGATCATCAAGCAGCTCAGCGTGTCCTTGTATTGCTCGGCCTTCGCCTTCAGGTCGGCCACATCCACATGACCCTCTTCATCGGCCTTCACCACCACCACTTGCATGCCCGCCATCACCGCGCTGGCCGGATTGGTGCCGTGCGCCGATGAAGGGATCAATGAAACCGTGCGCTTGTGGTCGCCGCGTGCCTCGTGGTAAGCTCGGATCACGAGCAGGCCCGCGTATTCGCCCTGCGCACCGCTGTTGGGCTGAAGGCTCACCGCAGTGAACCCGGTCGTTTTGGCGAGCGCATCGCTCAATTGGTTGAACACCTCTTGATAACCTCCGGTCTGATCCACCGGTGCGAACGGGTGGATATTGGCCCACTCCGGCCAAGTCAACGGCAGCAAGGTGCTCGCCGCGTTCAACTTCATGGTGCATGAACCCAGCGGGATCATGCCGTGCATCAAACTGAAATCCTTGTTCTCGAGCCGTTTGATGTAGCGCTGCAGTTCGAGCTCCGTATGGTGCGTGTTGAAGACCGGGTGCGTGAGGAAGTCGCTGTTGCGTTTCAGTTCAGGGGGAACCGAAACCGACGTTCCATTGTTCGATGCCGCGTTCGCGTTCCCACCGATCGCCTCCGCCAAAGCCGCGAGCACATCATCCACATCCTGTGCGCGAACTGTCTCATCGAACGCGATGCTCACGCGATCACCATCGTGGCGCAGATTGATGCCGCGTTTCTCCGTCGCCGCTTTCAACTTCGAAGCGTCCTTCACTCCGGTAAGGGTGATCGTGTCGAAGTACGATCCGCTCGCAAACGTGTATCCAAGAGCCTTCGCGCCTTCAGCAGCGCGATGGGTGAAGCCATGCACGTTGTTCGCGATGCGCTTCAACCCGTCCGGTCCGTGGTACACCGAGTAGCTGCTGGCCATCACCGCGAGCAGTGCTTGCGCCGTGCAGATGTTGCTCGTCGCCTTGTCGCGGCGGATGTGCTGCTCGCGCGTTTGCAATGCCATGCGCAAACCTTGGCGACCGCGACGGTCTTGACTTACGCCGATGATGCGGCCGGGGAGCAAGCGCTTGAAATCCTCGGTGGTACAGAAGAACGCCGCGTGCGGACCACCGTACCCCATCGGCACCCCAAAGCGCTGACTGTTGCCCACGCATACATCGGCACCCCATTCGCCGGGAGGCGTCAATAGCACCAGTGAAAGCAGGTCGGCACAAACAGCGGTGCGAACACCGGCGGCTTTCGCTTTTGCCACGACCGAACGATAGTCGTTCGCACTGCCATCGGCCGCGGGGTATTGCAAAGCAAGGCCGAAGTAGCCGCCGTTCGGATCGAAGTCCTTTGCATCACCGATCACCAGTTCCACGCCGATCGGCTCGCAGCGTGTCCTCAGCACATCGATGTTCTGAGGATAGAGCCCTTTGTCCGCGAAGAACTTGTGGGCGTTGGTCAGTTCTTTCGGGCGTGCGGCGTAAAGCATGTGCATCGCCTCGGCGATCGCGGTGGCTTCATCCAACAGGGATGCGTTCGCGATGGGCAGGCCGGTGAGGTCGCTGCACATCGTCTGGAAATTCAGGAGCGCTTCCAAGCGGCCTTGCGAGATCTCCGCCTGGTAAGGCGTGTAGGCCGTGTACCATCCGGGGTTCTCGAACACATTGCGCTGGATGGGCGGCGGCAGGATGGTGCCACTGAAGCCCAGGCCGATGTAGCTGCGGAACACCTTGTTCTTCGCGCCGAGCGCACGCATGTTGTCCAGGTGCTCGCGCTCGGTGAGTGCGGGCCCAACGTCCAATGCCTTCGGGGAGCGGATGCCTTGCGGCACTGTGCGCGCGATCAGTTCATCGAGCGAGGCGACGCCGATCGCCTTCAGCATGGCGCGGGTATCCGCTTCGTTCGGTCCGATGTGGCGCTCTTGGTAGGTGACTGTGGGCATGGTGCGTAGGTGGAAAATGCGGCCGAATATACGGACCGTCGCTGCCGCGCCCGAACCGGCTCCTCCTAGTAACACCGGGCCTTCCAGGCTGTTCGGCAAGGGCTATCTTTGGCCGCCCGCATGCGAACCTTCCTGTTGTTCCTACTGCTGCTCGCCAGCGTTGCATATGGGCAAGACCACATCTTGTTGATGAACGGACAAACCATACAGGCGCGGGTCCTCGGTCAGAGCAGCTTGGAGGTACGCTACCAAGTGCCCAAAGGCGCTCGCTTGATCGAACGTAATGAGCCCACCGAGAGCGTATTCAGCGTTACGGACAGTCTGGGCAAAGAGCGCGTATGGTACTTCATGGATACCGTGTTCGGCAATGACTACTCCGTCGATCAGATGCGCTGGCTGATCAAAGGAGAACAGGACGCGCGACAAGGCTATCGGCCGCTGTGGCCCATGCTTGGCGGCTTCGCGGTAGGCGCCGGTGCGGTGATCGCATTGGACCTGGAGGTGATGTCATTTCTTCTTCCTCCCATCTATGCCGGTCTCATGGCAATGCCCCGGGTGCATGTCACCAAGGGGTCCATCACGGATCCGTTGATGGAAGGCGATCCCTACTATGCCACCGGTTATGCCAGCGTTGGTCGCACCAAACGCGTGCTTCGATCGCTCTACGCCACCTTCGCCGGTGTGGCGGTGGGGCTCGCTGTGCGGCAGCTGATCATCAATCCGAACCTGCCCGATCCTCAATAGACCCGTTTCCGTGAGCGGCCATCCATCCACACGCGAAGAAGCCCGGACGATCGATGCGGCCGATCCCTTGCGTGCTTTCCGCAACGAGTTCATTTTTCCGGAGCACCAAGGTGGACCGGTCATCTACTTCACCGGGAACTCCCTCGGCCTTCAACCCAAGGCCGCTGCCTCTGCCCTCACGCAAGAGCTGGATGATTGGGCCACTTTCGGGGTGGAAGGACATTTCCTTGCCAAGCATCCGTGGTACAGCTACCATGAGGAACTGACGGCGAGCGCGGCGCGCTTGGTCGGCGCGCTTCCAGAGGAGGTGGTGGTGATGAACCAGCTCACCAGCAACCTCCACTTTTTGTTGGTCAGCTTCTACCGACCGCAGGGGCGGCGCGTGAAGATCCTATGCGAACAACGGCCCTTTCCCAGCGATACCTACGCCTTCGCTTCGCAGATCCAGTTCCACGGCCTGGATCCGGAAGAATGCTTGGTGGAAATGCGACCTCGCAACGGCGAGCTTACGCTGCGCCAGGAGGACATCACCGCGCGGATCGTCGAGCTCGGCGATGAACTCGCGCTCGTCTGTTTCGGTGCGGTGAACTTCCTGACCGGACAAGCTTTCGACATCAAGGCGATCACCGAAGCCGCGCACAAGGCGGGAGCGAAGGCGGGCTTCGATCTGGCCCACGCGGCCGGTAACCTGCATTTGCGCTTGCACGACGATGGCCCCGATTTCGCCTGCTGGTGTACCTACAAGTATTTGAACAGTGGGCCAGGCAGCGTGGGCGGTGCCTTCATTCACGAACGCCACTTGGGCACTGACCTGCCGCGCTTCGCCGGTTGGTGGGGCCACGATAAAAAGGAACGCTTCAAAATGGAGCGCGACTTCAAGCCGATGCCAACTGCCGAGGCTTGGCAGGTGAGCAACGCGCCTGTCTTCAGCATGGCGGTGCATCGCGTTGCGTTGGAACAGTTCGATCGCGCTGGTATGGGAATTTTGCGGGCGAAGAGCATCGCCCTCACCGGCTTCTTGCGCCGCACCATCGAGGACATTTCGGCGGCGAACGGGAACATCTTCAATATCATTACGCCGGATGATCCCGCTCAGAGCGGTGCCCAACTCTCCATCCTCGTGAACGGGGATGGACGCGGCATCTTCAAGCAACTCACACAACGCGGGGTGTTCTGCGATTGGCGCGAACCAAACGTGATGCGCATGGCCCCGGCTCCGATGTACAACAGTTTCGAGGATGTGTTCCGTTTCGGGGAGATCCTCGCGGAATGCGTGAAAAGGTGAGCGAGTGAAAGAGCAATCCAAATGAGATCCTCAGCAGCCCTCTCACCCTTTCACACTTTCACCCTATTACCGCGCCCATGAGCAAGATCACCATTGTCGGCGGCGGATTGGTCGGCAGCTTGCTCTCCATCTTCCTCGCCAGGCGGGGGCACGCGGTCAGTGTGTACGAGCGGCGAGGCGACCCGCGAAAGACGGATGTGTACGCGGGCCGGAGCATCAACCTGGTGGTGAGCCACCGGGGATGGACCGCTTTGCGCGCAGCGGGAGTGGAGGCCGCAGTGAAAGCGATTACAGTGCCGGTCTATGCGCGCATGACGCACGACCGCGACGGCAAGCTCAATCGCGTGCCGTACAGCATCGACAACAAGGCGATCCACTCCGTTTCACGCGGGGAATTGAACCGACGCTTGCTCACTGAAGCGGAGGCTCTGCCCAATGTGGAACTGCGCTTCAACCAGAAGTGTGTGGACCTCGATCTTGAGACAGCCACCTGCCGTTTTCAGCGGGAAGGAGGGGAGATCAAGGAAGTGAAAGCCGATGTCGTGTTCGGCAGCGACGGAGCGTTCAGCGCGGTGCGTGCCAAGATGATGCAAGGCCGCTTCACCTACAGCCAGGAGTACATCGAGCACGACTACAAGGAGGTGGCCTTTCCCGCGAACCCCGACGGCACGCCGAAGTTGGATCCGCAATGCCTGCACATCTGGCCCCGCAGGTATTTCATGATGATGGGCCTCGCCAATCAGGACGGTGGTTTCACGGGCACACTCTTCATGCCGAACACGGCCACGGAGAACGCACCCGGCTTCGATACGGTGCGGACCGAGGAGCAAGTGAGCAGCTACTTCAGGGAGCACTTCGCCGATGCGATGCCGATCGTGCCGGACCTCGTGCAGCAATACCTGCGCAACCCGCAGAGTTCGCTCGTCATCATTCGCTGCAACCCATGGACAGTGAACGGCAAAGTGGCGCTGATCGGTGATGCCGCGCACGCCATCGTGCCCTTCTATGGCGAGGGCATGAACGCAGGATATGAGGATTGCAAGGTGCTGAACGACCTGCTGAACGAACACGGCGACGACAACTGGCCCGTTGTGCTCGCCGCTTATGGCAAGGCCCGCAAACCGAACGGCGATGCCATCGCTGATCTATCGCTGCGCAACTTCTTGGAGATGCGCGACCTCGTGGCCGACCTCAAGTTCCTGCTCCGCAAGAAGATCGAAGGCCGCCTGCAAGCGAAGCACCCGGACCAATGGCTGCCGCTCTACAGCCAGGTGAAGTTCAGCGACATCCAGTACAAGGACGCCTGGCGCGAAGGACTTCGGCATGATCGCATCATGGAAGAGGTACTGGCCATGCCGGGGATCGAGGAGAAGTGGGAGAGCGAGGAGGTGGAGAGGAGGGTGATGGAGTTGGTGAACGCAGCACGCTGAAATGCGCCGCTGCGTCGTGACGGTCGTTAGCATTGGTACTCTTCTCGTTGTGCTCGTGTTCAAAGCCTGCCATATTTCCGAAGAACGCATCCGGACGAGCACTTGGAAATTCAACGACGACGATGTGCGGGGGGTGTTCCCTAACTCTGACTTTCTACACTTCGGCCTTGGTCATCGTCGCTGGGTCGTTCAAGAGGTCAAGATCATCGATCGATTGATCGGTCGGCCCGATCCTGCTGGTGACAGAATTCTTCGACAGCCGCCAGGATCCACGGCACATGAGAGGTTGAGCGGAACTTTGGCTAAACCCACACAATGGGGTTGACACTTTTCCCCAGCCCCACCACGTTCTCCTTTCCAACCAGAACGAACTTTCGCCTATGAAGCGCGGCCTGTTCCTCCTCATTGTCACTTGCTTCGGTCTTGCCACCTTCGGCCAGCGGCTTATGGAACGCAAGCGTCCGGAGATCATTCCCACTGATGGGAAGATGCGCCGTGGCGGTTTCTACTTCGCGCCGGGCGTTACCTACACGCTGGCGAAGTTCAAGGACCAGGAACGCGAGCTCTTCCGCGAAGGCGATACGGTTTACACCGCCACCTTCGATCCCAAAGGCGGCTTCGGGCCTTATTTGGAAGTGGGCTGGTTCCACGCCACGCGCGATGCGGTGATCCTGGACTATTGGGACTTCGGCATCGCCTACAAGGCGTTGAACGGCAAACAATCCCACACCGGCATTCTACAACGCGGACTGAACGAGAACGACACTGTGGTGCTCACCGCCGGTGATGGTGTTTTCAACGACCAATATCTCACGGTGCATGCGAACGCCAACAAGTTCATCCAGACCGGCAACTACCAGTTCGTGCAATTGAGCCTTGGTTTGAACGCGGATTGGGGCTTCAGCCAGGCGCGCACCTATACTGCGGATCCGTTCGTGATCGCAGATCAGGAGCTACCGCCCACGTTCCTGGCGCAAGCCCATGTGAAGGTGGGCTATGGCTTCAAGGTGAGCAAGCGCCTGCTTGTCATCCCGGCAGTGGAAACACCTGTGTTCAGTGCGTTGCCATCGGATCAAGGGTTCGGACAGTTGCACTGGTTCAACAGCCGCTACCGGCCGCTGATCCTGAGCGTACGCTTCCTCTTCCTGCGTTACCCGAAAGGGTTCGAGTGCCCGCCTGTGATCAAGCACAACGCGTTCGAGGGGAAGAAGCACAAGGAGTACAAGCCCGATACCTACCACCCGTGATCAGCGCGCCGCCAAAGCGTTCCTTCCGGGCGGCCTTGTAAGGGTGAACACCTGCAACGGGCCGCTGTTGTTCGCCACCACGAAACGCGGTGCTCCCCCGGTGCGGAGCAAAGCGACATCCCGCGCATCGCCGCGCGCCATGAAACCGGTGGTGGATGAAGGGATCGCTGTGAAGCCGAGTTTGCCATCACCCAGGAGAACCGCGCCCGTGCTGGCGTCGTAGCGGGTGGTTTCCACTTCGGTGCCGAACAGGTTGCCCACGGTCACCAAGTCCAAGTGGCCATCGCCGTTAAGATCCGCCACTTCGATGCCTCGCACCAACGAGAACTGGGCTAGCATCGGCAAGGGGGATGGGGTGAAAGTGCCCCCCTCATTGCGGAAGACCATGCTGCGGAATTCCGTGGCGCTGTAGTGCAACGCCTGATCCAGAACCGGTCCATAGAGGCGTTTGAGATCCGCTTCCGCGAAGGACTTGAACGTGGGGAACTTTTGCGCTAGGAAAGGCATTTGTCCAGAGGAGCACTCCCGTCCGCGCACCGGTACGCATACATCGTCTTTGCTGTGTTTGGCCAGCACGATATCGTTCGTCCCGCTGCGGTCCATGTCGGCCATGTAGACCTCCAGAGGCTTCTCTTTGGAAGGATGGAACTTGTTGTTGAGCCCGAGGTTCCCGGCCACTACGTCCTGGTCGCCGTCGCCGTCAAGGTCCGCTGCTTCGAGACCGAACCACCAGCCGACCAGCGTGCTATCGAACATTTGCGGTGCCGGGGTGAAGGCTTGGCCACTGTTCACGAAGGCACGTAGGGGCATCCATTCACCTGCGAGAAGAAGGTCAGCACGCTCGTCGGCGTTCAGGTCAGCGAACACCGCGCTGGTCACCATGCCGGTGTGTTCCGCGGTCGGGCACCATT
This sequence comes from Flavobacteriales bacterium, assembly GCA_016712025.1. Taxonomy (GTDB): domain Bacteria; phylum Bacteroidota; class Bacteroidia; order Flavobacteriales_F; family PHOS-HE28; genus PHOS-HE28. The sequence goes on along the minus strand of JADJRW010000016.1, from coordinate 68,740 downwards.
GCGCGATGGCATCGGTGAAGTAGCCTTTGTCGTTGATCAACAGATAGCTTTTCGGTGCCTGTGGATACGCGTCGGGCACGTTGCGGCCGCCAACGAAGAGATCCTGATCGCCGTCACCGTCCACATCATGTGCGGTCACTACTTGCTTGGGTGTGGACATGACGGGTAGACGATCTTTCGCCTCGGTGAAGCGGCCCTGACCATCGTTGAAATAGAGCCTGTCCTGGTAGCGTGGTGAAGTGGGGCCGAACTCCGTGCTTCCGGCAGCGGTGTACAGATCGAGGTCCTTGTCACCATCCGCATCGAAGAAGCACGCGCCGATGAATTCCTGGTCGCGATGCGTGGACCACGGTTGCGCCGACGACTTCGTGAACCGCTCACCAGCGCTCTGTAGCCAAAGCACGGGTGATACACCTGCGGCGGCGCTCACGAAGAGATCGTCGCGCCCATCGCCGTTCACATCGGCCACCGCCAGTGCGGGCCCGTGTTGCGATTGGCGATGGGGCAGAAGGGTCTCCACACGAAGATCCTCGTACACGCTTTCCTTGTGCGTGAAGCCCAGACCGAGGGTGCTCGCACTTTCAGCGAACCATACCGGTGCATGGTGGGCGCCTCGTCGCGCTTGGGCCACCGCGGTGGACCGGATGCGCAACCGTTGATCGGGCGCCACATCGGTCATGCGGGTCCACGTTCCATCGGGCCAACGCAGCACCAATGAATCGATCCGGGAACCGCCAAGACCGAAGTGCATCATGGGTTCCACGCTGCTCTGGAATCCCCGGCCCAGGGCGAGTTCCGCGTATTGCATGCCCGCATCGGTATACAGCGTGGCCGTAGCGCCGATCGCCGCCGTGTTCGCACCCTCGCCTTCCAATTCGATCTGTAGGTAGTGCGAACCATCGCGCTGTCGGCTCAGGTTCTCGACCACCTTCACCGGGCTGTTGACATCCACCACAACAAGGTCCATATCCCCGTCGCGGTCCAGGTCAGCGTAGCTCGCACCGGTGCTCGCGCTCTTGTGGTCGTAGCCCCATTCCTCCATCGCCTTGCTGAAGGTGAGGTCGCCCTGGTTGCGGAACAAATAATTGGGTAGGGGCGTCTGCGGCATCAAGGGCTGGATCTCCTCGTAGGTGACGCGCTGTCCCGGATGTTGTTTCTCCAAGCCCTTCACGGTCGTTTCGAAATCGTTGTTGGAGATGTCCTGCCATAGACCATTGGTCACGAGCAGGTCTTTCCAGCCGTCGTTGTCCAGGTCCACGAACAGTGCGGCCCAGCTCCAATCCGTGCGGTCCACGCCCGCGATGTGCGCGATCTCACTGAACGTGCCGTTGCCGTTGGCCATGTGCAATTGGTTGGTCATGTATTGGGCGTGCCAACCCTGGGAGGCCATCAGGTCGAAATCCTTCGGGCGCATGCTCGCCATGTTCTGCTTGCTGCGCAGGTGGTCCGGTGGTGTCATATCCACCACGTAGAGGTCGTTCCTCCCATCGTTGTTGAAGTCCGCGAGATCGGACCCCATGCTGAAATAACTGATGTGCCCGAGCCGGTCCTTCACCTGATCGCGGAACTTCCCTCCAGCCTCCTGCACGAACAAATTGTCCGGCTGCACGAAGTCGTTCGCTGCGAAAATATCCGGGCGCCCATCGCCGGTAAGATCGCCGATGCAGGCGCTCAATCCCCAGTTATGGGTGAGCAGCCCCATGGCCGCAGTACGTTCCGTGAAGTGCCCGGTACCATCGTTCACGTACAACCGATCGGTGCTTTGGGACTTCTCGTTCGCGATGATGGTGTTCACCTGGGCGAACTCCTTGAAATCGATCCGATGCCCCAGAAGGAACAGATCCAGATCGTTGTCCTGGTCCAGGTCATAGAAATAGGCCATCGTATTGTACCCTGATTCCGTGATGCCCAACTCCTCGCCGCGCTCTGTAAAGGTCCCTTTGCCGTCGTTGATATACACACGGTCACGCAACCGATAGCGATCCACCGGGCCGGAACAACAGATGTAGAGGTCCAGGTGGCCATCGCCATTGATATCGGCCATGGTGGTACCGGTCGCCCAGATATTCCCGGGAACCACCCCGGCCTTTTCGGTGATGTCCGTGAACCGCAAGCCCCCATTGTTGTGATAGAGCCGACAACCATCCAAGGCCGAAACGAGGAACACATCCGGCAGGCTGTCGCCATCGACATCACCAGTGGCCACGCCGCCCGAGGCGTAGAGGTACCGGTAGCGGTAGTAGTTCATGTCGTCGGTCTCGATCACCGCATTGCGGAACGGCATGCCGATCGACTCGCCGCTATGCATCTTCACCAAGGGGCCTTTGGAGACCGTGGTGTCCGCAATGCCGGCCTCTGGAGCGCTCTCCATCGTGGATGAGCCGCAGCCGCTTATGAGCAAAGCGACGGGAAGGAACCAGGCGGTTCGAGGCACAACCGCATAACGAGGCGCTAAAATGCCCATGGCGTAGGGTGTTAAGGCGCTGGAAGATAGGAGGAATGCGATACCCGCTCCACTCGTGGACAGGCTCTTAGAGAAAGGGATTGTTCCTTCTTTCCTCACCGATGGTGGTATCCGGCCCGTGCCCGCAATGCACCACTACGCCATCCGGCAGCGGAAGCAACTTGGTGCGGATGCTTTTAATGAGCTGGTCGTGCTCACCTCCGGGCAGATCGGTGCGGCCTATGCTGCCCTTGAACAGCACATCGCCCGAAACCACAAAGGCTTGCGCCTCGCAAACGAAGGCCACATGGCCCGGTGAATGTCCTGGGACATGCACCACGCTCAATTCATCCTCGCCCAACGTGATGAGGTCCCCTTCCTGAAGGAAGGCCGCAGGGGGTGGAGAAGCTTCGCATGGGATGCCGTACATCTGCCCCTGCCGTGGTGCGGCTTCGAGCAGGGGAAGGTCGGCGCGGTGCAGTTCCGGGGCCAGGTTGAAGCGACGGTGAACCCACGCCAGGCCGAGCACATGGTCGATATGCGCGTGTGTGAGCAGGCAACGCACCAAACGCAGGTTGTTGCGCGTTAGTTCCTCTTCGAGCCCATGTTCCTCCTCCTTGTTCCAACATCCCGGGTCGATCACGATGGCCTCTTTACCATTGTGCAACAACCAGGTGTTCTCCTGGAACGGGTTGAACGGAAGGCCGATAACGTGCAGCATGGAAGGAAAAGCTTGAAATTCGCGGGGCGGACCGAACAGGTCCGGCCGAAAAGTAGTTAGCTTCATCTCGTGCCATTGTTCCCTGCCCTGCTCCGCCTCGTATTCGTCTCGATGATCCTTTTCGGGGTGTCCACTGTCGGGCAGGCCCAGTTCTACAACGGTGCGCAGCAGGATTTCGGCAAGAACCGGATACAGTACGAGGAGTTCCTCTGGCAGTATTACCGGTTCGATCGTCTGGAGACCTACTTCTACAAAGGTGGCCGCGACCTGGCCCGTTTTGTGGCGCTCAGTGGCCATAAGCACCTCAAGGAACTGGAGAAGGAACTGGACATCGCTATCGATGACCGCATCCAGTTCGTGGTGTACAACTCGCTCTCCGATTTCCGCCAGAGCAATATCGGTATCACCGGCGATGAGCAGTACAATATCGGTGGGGTAACGCGCATCGTGGGCACCAAGGTCTTCGTTTACTACGAGGGCGATCACATGAAGCTCGACCAGCAAGTGCGATCGGGCGTGGCACAGGTGATGTTGGACCAGATGATGTACGGTGGCAACTGGCGTGAAGTGCTGAAGAACTCCACACTGATGAACCTTCCGCCGTGGTTCACCAAAGGGCTGGTGGCCTACGTGTCCGGACCCATGGACGCCATGCAGGCCAGTCGCTTGCGCGATGGGATCCTGGGTGACCGCTTCAACCGCTTCAACCGGTTGGAAGGTGATGATGCCGTATTGGTGGGACAAGCGATATGGACCTACGTGGCGGATGTCTATGGAGCGAGCGTGATACCGAACATCCTCTACATGACCCGTGTGAGCAGGAACGCCGAGAGCGGTTTCCTGTTCGTGCTCGGTGTTCCGCTGAAGAGCCTTTCGAGGGAATGCCTCGCCTACTACAAGGACAAGTTCCAGAAGGACGAGAACCTTCGGGAATCGAGCGCACTGGAGGAACTCAAGGTGAAGTACCGCAAGCGTTGGACCTATTCGCAGTTCAAGCTGAGCCCCAACGGTCGCTATGCCGCGTGGGTGAGCAATGAGCTTGGACAATATAAAGTGTGGTTGCGCGACCTGAGCGAGAACCGCACATGGCGCATCGCCAAAGGCGAGAAGAAGCTGAACCGGATCGTGGACCGGAGTTTCCCCACCCTCGCATGGCATCCCGGCAGCAAAGCGTTGAGCTTCGCTGTGGAACGCAAGGGTGAACTCTACTTGAAGACCTACACCTTGGACGACCGGAAGACCACCACGCGTCCGGTCTTCATGCTCGAGAAGTTGCTCTCCATGGATTACTCCCCGGACGGCCAGAACATGGTTTTCAGCGGCGTGTTGGAGGGGCGAACCGATCTCTATTTGTACTACTTGATCGGCAACCGGCAGGAGCAGTTGACCAACGACCAGTTCGACGATCTGGAGCCCACGTTCACGCACGATGGAACTGGGATCCTCTTCTGCAGCGACCGCACGGACGATACATTGCGCATGCAACCCGCGAACGCGGAAGTGGCTTTGATCAACGGACGAAAGGACGTGTTCCGATTCGATCTCGCAGCGCGTTCCCCCTACCTGCAACGCCTTACGAGAACACCCGCACTGGATGAGACGGCCCCCGCTGCGTACGATAGTCTCACCTACACTTACCTAAGTGATGCCGCAGGTCTCAGCGATCGGTATCGCGTGCGCTACGATAGCGTGGTGAGCCAGGTGGACACCACCGTACACTACCGCTATTTCACAAGCACGGAGCGGATAAGCCGGTTACGCCGGTCCATTCTCGAGCAGGATGTGCATGCCGAACGCGGCCGCTACGCGCAACTTCTTTTCGAGAATGGCCGGTATCGTTTTCTCATGGGGTCCACCGCCATTGCCCCGCTTGGGGACGCTGGCACTCCTGCTATTGATGAGGCTCCCGAGCACACCGAACCCGCAGGAAGCGCTTTCGCGAGTGGAGAAACCCCCGTGGTGAAGGTGGAGCCGCGCGCAACGGCTGCCGGGACCGAGGATGAAGTGGATATCCGGAACTACCGGTTCAGTGATGACCCTGCGGCACCACCCCTCGTCGGTGATCCTGCGGGAGCACCCGTGGTGATCGGGGAGCCGGACGCGCGCCCTGAGGCGAGCCGGACCGACCCCGTCCCGCAGGCTGTTCTATTCCCGGAGCAGCGCAACTATCATGTCAACTTCGCCACCGATGCGGTGCTGACGCAGGTGGACAACAGCTACAACAGCAGCTTCTACCAACCCTTCACCGGGGCGGGCAATTTGAACCCTGGGCTCAGCGGCATGATCCAGATGGGCATCAGCGATCTGTTCGAGGATCATAAGATCATCGGAGGCTTCCGGTTGGCGCTCGATCTGAAGAACAACGACTACGCGCTCACCTACATCGACCTGAAGCGTCGTCTGGATCGCAAGGCCATTGTGCAGCGTCAGTCGCTGCAAGGACTTTCGAATTTCGGCGTGGTGAAAGTGCAGACCCACCTTGCCAGTTATCAGTTGAGTTGGCCGTTCAGCGAACTGGCAAGCGTGCGCGGATCGGTGATGTACCGCCATGATCGTTACGTGTTGCAGAGCACGGACCTTTTCACGCTGAGCACCGAGAACGCCTACGACCAGCTCGTGGGTGGCAAACTGGAGTACGTGTACGACAGCTCGGTCCCTCGCGGGTTGAACCTCTACACCGGTTGGAAGGCGAAGGTCTTCGGGGAGTACTACATGCAACCGGATCAGCAGCGGAGCAACATGCAGGTGTTCGGTCTGGACCTGCGCCACTCGCAGCGTATCCACCGCGATATGGTCCTGGTGAACCGCTTGGCGGGCAGCACTTCGTTAGGCAGTCGGCGGGTGATCTTCTTTCTCGGCGGCGTGGACAACTGGCTTTTCCCACGGGTGGACGAGAGCATCCCCATCGACTTCACGCAGAACTACGTGTACCAGACCAACGCCACGCCGATGCGTGGATTCTACTACAATGCGCGCAACGGAACGTCATTCGGTGTGTTCAACACGGAACTGCGCCTGCCGTTGTTCCGCTATCTGCTCGATCGCCCGATCCGTTCGGACTTCCTGCAGAATTTCCAGTTGGTCGCTTTCGGCGACATCGGTGCGGCTTGGACAGGCCCGGATCCGTATTCCGAAGACAACACGTTCAATACACAGGTCATCGACAACAACCCTTTGCTCATCACCATCAAGAACCAGCGCGAGCCCATCGTCGGGAGCTACGGGTTCGGTGCGCGTGCCCGGTTGCTCGGCTACTTCGTACGCGCGGATTGGGCCTGGGGCGTGGATGATGGTGTTATCCTGAAGCCGGTGTTCCATCTTTCCCTGAGCTTGGATATCTGAGCCATGCCGGTCGCCACCATCGCGTTGCTCCTACTGATCGGCTTGGCCGCTGGGATCTTGAGCGGCTTCGTGGGCGTGGGTGGGGGCATCATCATGGTGCCCGCACTTGTGTGGTTGTTGGGCTACTCACAACATCAGGCACAGGGTACCAGCCTCGCTGTATTGGTGCTTCCCGTCGTGTTCCTTGCCGCATGGAACTACCACAAGGAACATCCGCTCGACCTGAAGGCCGTGGGCATCATCGCCGGGGCCTTTGTGCTCGGTGGCTACATGGGGAGTAAGATGTCCCTCGCCCTACCGGCCGATGCGGTGCGCAAGGTCTTCGGTGTATTGATGATCGTGGCCGCCCTCAAGCTCATTTTCGGCAAGTGATCGATCGCGTTCGTTCCGCAGCCGCAGCATCGCTGCACGATCTGGTGCGCTGGCGCAGGCATCTGCACATGCATCCGGAACTATCGTTCCAGGAGCATGGCACCGTGGCCTTCGTGGCCGATGTGCTCAAAGCGGAAGGGATCGAAGTCCGCGAAGGTGTGGGCCGGTTGACACCCGAAGCGAAGGGCACCGGACTCATTGCGGTGGTGCGTGGTGAAGCGGCTCCGTCGGACCGTTGTTTCGCGCTGCGCGCCGATCTCGATGCACTGCCGATCACGGAAGTGGGGAAGGACACGTACCGCTCCACCAACACGGGTGTGATGCACGCATGCGGACATGATGCGCATACCGCGATGGTACTTGGCGCCGGACTCCTTTTGCATCGTATGCGGAAGGAATGGTCGGGCACCGTGATGCTCGTGTTCCAGCCGGGCGAGGAGAAGGAACCCGGTGGTGCATCGCTGCTCGTGAAGGAGGGTCCTCCGCGATCCCGCACCATCCGGGATCCTGGGGCAACACGTCACGCCGGAGCTTCCGATCGGCAAACTCGGTTTCCGTTCAGGTGCTTTCATGGCCGCTGCGGATGAGATCTACATCACCGTGAAAGGCAAAGGAGGTCATGCCGCATCGCCGCACTTGCTCATCGATCCAGTGATCATCGCAGCACATCTACTTACCGCGTTGCAGCAGGTTTCGAGCCGCCGCAACAAACCCGGTCAACCGATGGTGCTTTCGTTCGGTAGAGTGATCGCCGATGGCGCCACCAACGTGATCCCCGATAGCGTGCGCATCGAGGGCACGCTCCGCACTTTCGACGAGGCTTGGCGCACGCAGCTTCATTCGCTCTTGCCGGAGATGGCCCGCAACCTCGCGCGCAGCATGGGCGGCGACGTGGACTTCGAGATCCTCACCGGTTCCGGTGTCGTGGTGAACGAACCCGCGTTGACAGCGCGCATGCGCGAAGCAGCGGTCGACTACGTCGGCGCCGACAATGTGATCGACATGGATATCCGCATGGGCGCGGAGGACTTCGGGACCTACTCCCAGGTGATGCCCGCCTGCTTCTTCCGCCTCGGCACCGGAAATCCGGCCAAGCCTGGAACCACGTCCGGCCTGCACCGCGCTGAGTTCGATATCGACGAGGATGCGCTCGCCATCGGTGCCGGTATGATGGCGTGGGGCGCCGTCACCGAACTCGGGCGTTGAGGCCCTAGCCCACGATGATGTCGTCCACTTCGATCACCGGCCGACCGTTCTTGTCGTGTATGGTGAGCTCTACACTACTCGACGTACGCCCTCGAGCGGTCCAAAGATCCAACTTCACGTTGTAGGCGCCGGGCCAGTTGCGCACAGGTGCTATCCGAAGGTCGCGCCAGACGTTCTCAGGCGGCATCACCAACGCACTGCCCACGTCCTCGACGGCCGCCGCCATGTCATCCGCGCTAAGGCGCCTGCCCCCGGTGGCGGCTTCCAACTCATTGAATCGTTGCTCCACGAGGAGCTTCATCACATGTTTCGCGACCAAGCTCAACTCGTTCGGGCCCATTGATCACCTGTTATCTTGAGATCAACCAGTATGTGCACACCATGATGACAAGGAAGAAGGTGGCAGTGTAGAATTCTTCCTTGTGCTGCAACAGGTCCTTCTTGATGATCAAGCGGTAAAGCACCCATCCCAAGTAGAGTCCCATCAAGACAATACCGGTCAGATAGCGGGTCATTGGACTCCCTCGTTCTTCGCTAGTTCGCCACCTCGCTCATGAAGCGCAGGCGCACCAGGCGAAGGTCCTCCTCGCTGACATCGCTGCCGAATTCTTCCAGCGCGCCTTCGATGCTATCGGTCTCCGCTTCGCGGAAGTAGCCCATGATCTCGTCCTGGAGATCTGCGTCCATCGAATCGTCCAAGTGGTAGCTGATGTCCAGACGGGTGCCGCTTTGCACGATGCTCTCCAACTCGTCCAGCAGGCTCTTCAGCGTAAGGTTCTTCGACTTCGCGATGCTTTCCAGTGGCAACCGCTTATCGATGTTCTGAATGATGTGGACCTTGTTGCCGCTCTTGTTCACCACCGAGCGCACCACGACTTCCTCCGCACGTTCGATGTCGTTCTCCTCCACGTAGCGGGAGATGAGATCCACGAAGGGCTTGCCATATTTCTGCGCTTTTCCGGGACCTACGCCGCTCACTTGGGTGAGTTCGTCGATCGTGATCGGGTACCGGATCGTCATCTCCTCCAAGCTCGGGTCTTGGAAGATCACGTACGGCGGGAGCTTGTGCTTGCCGGATACTTGCTGACGCAGGTCCTTCAGCATCTTCATCAGCTTCTCGTCCGCCACAGCACCGCTCTTTCCACCGGGCTCATCGCCTTCGTCGAAGTCGCTGAAGTCGCGCTCTTTATAGAACTCGACCTTCCACGGCTTCTTCAAGAACTTCCTAGCCTGATCGGTAAGAGTGAGGATGCCGTAGGTCTCGATGTCCTTGTGCAGGAAAGCGCCCACCACCGCCTGCCGCCCGATGGCCAGCCAGAAGTGCGTGTCCTTATCGCGCCCTTTGCCGTAGCTCTCCAGACTTCCACCCTTGTAGGTTTTCATCTCGGAACTCTCCGTGCCGGTGAGCAGGTCGCAGATGAACTTGGCCCGGTGGCGCTCTTTGCTTTCCACCACGGCTTCCAGCAGCAGTTCGAGATCATCGGTGGCATCGAAGCTCTCGCGCGGGTTCATGCAGTTGTCGCAACTGCCGCAATTGTCCCCCGCCAGTGTTTCGCCGAAATAGTACAGCAGGAATCTGCGCCGGCACATGCTCGTCTCGGCGTAGCTCACCGTGTCTTGCAGCAGTTGTTTGCCGATCTCTTGCTCGGCGACGGGTTTTCCTTGCAGGAATTTCTCCAGTTTCTCGATGTCCTTGTAGCTATAGAACGCGACGCAGCGCCCTTCGCCATCATCCCGTCCACCACGCCCGGTCTCTTGGTAGTAGCTCTCCAGGCTCTTCGGGATATCGTGGTGGATCACGAAGCGCACATCGGGTTTGTCGATGCCCATCCCGAAGGCGATGGTGGCCACGATCACATCGGCCTTTTCCATCAGGAACTGGTCCTGGTGATCGGCGCGCTGCACGGCGTCCATGCCAGCATGGTAGGGTAGGGCTTTGATCCCGTTCACCACCAGGGTTTGCGCGATCTCTTCCACCTTTTTCCGGCTAAGACAGTAGATGATGCCGCTCTTCCCTTCATACTGCTTTACGAAGCGGATGATCTCCCGGGCCACCATCTGTTTGGGACGGACCTCGTAGTACAGGTTAGGGCGGTTGAAGCTCGCCTTGAACACGTTCGCATTGGGGATGTCCAGGTTCTTCAGGATATCCTCTTGCACCTTCTCCGTCGCTGTGGCGGTGAGCGCGATCATGGGCACACGCTGGATCTCGTCGAATATGGTACGCAGGCGGCGGTATTCCGGCCGGAAGTCGTGGCCCCACTCGCTGATGCAGTGCGCCTCATCGATGGCGAAGAAGCTGATGGGGATGTCCGAGAGGAACTCCACGTTTTCTTTCTTGGTGAGGCTCTCCGGCGCGACGTAGAGGAGCTTGGTACGCCCATCGCGGATGTCCTTTTTCACCCGGATGGCTTCGTTCCGTGTCAAGGAACTGTTCAGGAAGTGCGCCACACCCTCCTCTGAGCTGAAGCTCCGGATGGCGTCCACCTGGTTTTTCATCAAAGCGATCAACGGACTCACCACGATCGCGGTGCCTGCGGTCATCAATGCGGGTAGCTGGTAGCAGAGGCTCTTGCCACCCCCAGTGGGCATGATCACGAATGTGTCCTGTCCGCTAAGGACGCTTTGAATGACAGCCTCTTGGCTGCCTTTGAAGGTGCTGAAGCCGAAGAATTGTTCGAGCGCCTCACGAGGCGATTGGTCTACTTTGATCATCGAAGTTGGCGGAGCGGTTCGGGTAACGTGCGTATGTGCTCTTAAAGGTAAGGGTTCTTCGTGGAGCGGACCGCGAAGTTGTTGATCGTAAAGAACAGCAGATCGCACCGCATATCGTTTGATGCCCTTGGCCCCTTGCTCGGTCCCCCTGCCTGCGCGGGGGGCACGGCTATCTTTGGGCGCTGCGCGCGAAGGGCATTGGTTCCACGATGGAACCGCCCAGGCAGGGAGCAATGGCGGAACCCGGCAAGGAGATGACCTTTATGGAGCACTTGGAAGAGCTCCGATGGGTGCTTGTGCGTTCCGCAGCCGTCGTTCTGGTAGCGATGATCGCGGCGTTCTATTGGAAAGAGGTGGTGTTCGATGCGGTGGTATTGGCGCCACAGCAACCCACCTTCATCACCTACCGCGCCCTTTGTTGGTTCTCCGTCCAATTCGGGATGGGCGATTCGTTGTGCATCCGCGACCTGGGTTTCACCCTGCAGAACATCAGTATGAGCGGGCAGTTCATGACCCACTTGACCGTGTCGTTCATGGCCGGGCTCGTTGTAGCATCGCCCTTTGTACTCTGGCAGTTCTGGCGCTTCATCGCACCGGGCCTATCGGCCAAGGAAAGAGGTACTTCGCGGTACGCGGCGTTCTTCGCTTCGGGCCTGTTCCTTCTTGGGAACCTCTTCGGCTATTTCGTGATCGCGCCAATGAGCATCCAGTTCTTGGGAGGCTATCGGGTGAGCGCCGCCGTGAGCAATACGATCGCCTTGGATAGTTATGTCAGTACGATGACCTCCATCCCGCTGTGGACCGGGGTTATGTTCCAGCTCCCGCTAGTGATGCTGGTGCTGGCACGCCTTGGCCTGGTCGGGGCCAAGGTGCTACGCGCGTACCGGCGCCATGCTTTCGTGGGGATCCTGGTTCTGGCCGCGATCATCACCCCGCCGGATGTCACCAGCCAGATCCTCGTGAGCTTGCCGCTCCTGGTGCTCTATGAGGTCAGCATATTGCTCGCTGCCGGTGTCGAAAGACAGCAGTTGAGGGCAGAACGCGCCGAAGCCATCACTGCGGCCGCACGCCGATAGGGTATGCGCATGGTCCCCATTCGTCTTACTGGCCTTCATCTGTGTGTGGTGCTGATCGGTTCCCTGTTGGTCGGGCACGCAAGTGCCCAAACGACCCGGGTGACCGGCACCACGATCGATGCGCGCACCAAGGAACCACTACCCTTCGTCACGGTCGGCTTCGTGAACAGCCGCGTCGGAACGACGAGTGATGCGGAGGGCCGGTTCGCACTGGACACCTATTACGCCACGGATTCCATCCGGGCCTCCTCGCTGGGTTTCGAGGCTGTTACAAAAGTGGTACGTAAGGATCGCGATCAACGCATCGACCTCGCTCTGGAACCGATCGTGGCGTCCTTCCAAGAAGTCGTTATTCGCCGCCAGGACCGGAACCCAGCGTTCGAGATCCTGGACCGGGTGGTGGCCAACAAGCCCACCAACAACCGCGAAAAACTGAGCACCTACTCGTTCGACGCGTACAACAAGATCGAGTTCGACATCAACAACCTTTCGCGCAAGTTCGTCAATAACAAGCTTTGGAAGCCTTTCCGTTTCGTATTCGACAATATGGACAGCACGGACGTGAAACCCTACCTACCCATCTTCATCAGCGAGTCGCTCAGCGAGATACACTACCGGCAGCAGCCCCGATCGAAGCGCGAGGTGATCCGGGGCACCCGCCAGAGCGGCATCCAGAACCAGAGCATATCGCAACTTCTGGGCGACATGTACCAGAACGTGAATGTCTATGACAACTTTTTAGTGCTGTTCGGTAAGAACTTCATCAGCCCCATCGCGGATGGTGGCCGCATGTTCTATGACTACTACCTCACCGATAGCACATGGGTGGGCTCCAATTGGTGTTACCATTTGGAATTCCATCCCAAACGCAAGAACGAGCTGGCCTTCGATGGCGAAATGTGGATCGCGGATACCGCCTACGCGGTGAAGCGGATCCAAGCCGGCTTCCCCGAAGCGATCAACTTGAACTTCGTCCAGGGCTTTTGGGTTGACCAGGAGTATGAAGCCGTGCAGCCCGAGGTATGGATGCTGGTGCGCGACCATCTGGTGGTGGACCTGGGGGTCTTCCGGCGCAAACTCCAGGGTTTCTATGGCCGACGGACCGCACTCTACAAAGAGTTCAATATCAATACCCCGATCGATAGTGCCATGTTCGAAGGTGCCGAAGTGGTGCGGATCGAACGGGACAGTGCCAGCACTACCGACGATTATTGGGACTTCGGTCGGCATGAACCCCTGAACCAACAGGAGGCGAACATCTACGAAATGATCGATTCGGTGCAGAAGTGCCCCGGTTCCGCACGTTCGTGGACATTGTGAACATGCTGGCCACGGGCTACTTGCCCATAGGTCCTTTGGAGTATGGTCCCTACTCCACCATCTATAGTTTCAATCAGGTGGAGGGCACAAGGCTCCGTTTCGGGCTGCGCACCAGCAACGATTGGAGCCGACGTACTGAGTTGGAAGGGTATACCGCCTACGGATTGCTGGACCACGAACTGAAAGGAATGATCGGTGGGCAGACCTTCATTACCAAGAAGCCGCGGCAACTTACGGGCCTGTATGTGCGGCACGAGATCGAGCAACTTGGTCAGAGCCAGAGCGCCTTCCGATCGGACAATGTGTTGTCCAGCGCCTTCCGCAGGAACCCGGCGAACAAGCTGACGTTGGTGGATGAGGTGAGGTACTTCTATGAACTCGAACCCTTCACCGGTCTGAACAACCAGCTCACCATCCGCTGCCGCAACCTCCAGCCACGAGGCGATCTGGTCTACCTGCGGCCTTCCTTCGCCGATGGATTTTCGACCGTGGAAGTACCCGACATCACCTCCTTGGAAGTGTCGTTGAACACGCGCTTTGCCTGGGGGGAGAAGTACATCTCCGGAGAATTCCGGCGATTCAATTTGGGTACGTTCAAGCCGGTCCTCGAGGTCTACGGTGCTGTGGGAATACCAACATTGCTGGGAAGCGATTACGAGTACTATAAGCTGATCGGACGGGTGGACCAACGCGTGCAGATGGGCGCGCTCGGTTATTTACGCTACCGCGTGGAAGCCGGCCGCATCTGGGGAACCTTGCCTTATCCATTGCTCATCCTGCACTCGGGCAATGAGACCTTCTATTACTACGACGATGCCTTCAACACCATGAACTTCTTCGAGTTCATCAGTGATCGCTATGCCAGTATCCGCGTGGACCACCATTTCGATGGGCTCTTCTTCAATCGGGTGCCGCTTTTGCGGAAGTTGAAGTTGCGCGAAGTGATCGGGGCGAAGGCGGTGATCGGCGACCTGGACCCCAAGCACTCGGAGGAGGTGCTTTTCCTGCCCGGCATGTACCGGTTGTACGACGGCCCTTTCGTGGAGGCCAGCGCCGGGATCGAGAACATCCTGAACGTACTTCGCATCGATGGTGTCTGGCGACTTACATACCAGGACCACCCGAACATCTCGCTCTTCGCCCTACGTTTGAAATTCCGCTTCGACTTCTGATGCTCCGCGCCGAGAACCTGGTGAAACGATACAAACGCCGCACGGTGGTGGGCGATGTGAGCGTGCATGTGGCGCAAGGCGAGATCGTGGGCCTGCTGGGGCCGAACGGCGCGGGCAAGACGACCACGTTCTACATGATCGTCGGGTTGGTGAAACCCAACGAAGGGCGCATCATGCTGGATGATGAGGAGATCACCGACCTGGCAATGTATAAACGGGCGCAGCGCGGCATCGGCTACTTGCCGCAGGAAGCCAGTGTGTTCCGCAAGCTCAGCGTGGAGGACAATATCCGGGCGATCCTGGAGATGACCAAGAAGAGCAAGGAAGAACAGAGGCACCGGCTGGAGGAATTGTTGAACGAGTTCAGCCTACAACACGTCCGGAAGAACCTCGGCGATGTGTTGAGCGGAGGAGAACGCCGCCGGACGGAGATCGCACGGGCGCTGGCCACGGAACCGAAGTTCATTCTGCTCGACGAACCGTTCGCGGGCGTCGACCCCATCGCTGTGGAGGACATCCAGGCGATCGTGAGCCAGTTGAAACGCAAGAACATCGGTGTGCTCATCACCGATCACAACGTACAGGAAACGTTGAGCATCACCGATCGCGCTTACCTGCTATTCGAAGGCAAGATCCTGAAACAGGGCACCGCCGAGGAGCTCGCGGCGGACGAGACCGTGCGCAAAGTCTATCTCGGGCAGAATTTCGAGCTGAAGAGGAACGTGCCTAGACCGGAGAAGTAGCTGGGAAGGTTAACGGGAAAAGGTTGATGGGGAAAGGGTAAAACCTGATGGTCCTCCTTCTTTACCCTTTCGCCTTTGACCTTCAGCCTTGTCTCTTTCGCCGGAGGCGACTTCAGGCTTCTTCCAGCGTGAACGCGTATTTCTCCATGATCTGGTTCGCCAGCAATTTCTTGCAGGCTTCGTCCACCTTGGCCTCGGCGGCCTTCTTGTCCGCAGCTTCCACTTTCAGGGTGATGTGCTTGCCGATGCGTACGCCGGTGATCTCGTTCAACCCCAGGTTGGGCATGGCGCCGCTCACGGCCTTGCCCTGTGGATCGAGCAGGTTGTCGTGCGGCATCACGTCGATGGAGGCTTTGTAGGTCTTCATTGTGGGTTTGATTTCACACGGCACCGCAGTGGCACTTGGGATCCGAAGGCGTGTGGTAGGCTGGTCGGTACAGTTCGTTCAGGTGTTCCTCCGTGTCTCCGTGTCTCCATGTGGGCTTGCGTTCTTCGGGAAGAGCCTGCCCCAAAGGGGGCTGAGCAGGTACAAAAGTAGGATCAGCGGAACAGCGAGGATCCCGTAGAGCAACACCAGACAAGCTCCTGCGGCCAGCAGGCAGTAGATCACCTCGTTGCCCTTCCAAGCTGCGCTGCGCAATTTCAAACCTGGCAAGGGAAGGGAGGAGAGCATCAGCACGAATAGCGCGACACTGAGGGCGAACAGAGAAGCGGTGTGGGAAGTGACTTTGAACAAGGATGCGCTAATGCCTTCATGCCCTGGCCCAGGATGGATGGCAGCGCCTTGTGCTATGAGCACCACACTTATCCAGAACAAGCCGTTGGCCGGTGTGGGCAAGCCCAGAAACCCCGGGGTTTGCCGTGTGTCCACATTGAATTTCGCCAGTCGCCATGCGGAACCGATCGGGATAAGGAGCAGTGCAGCGAACAGGATCGGGTCGCTGAGGAGGTCGATCACTTTGGGGCCGGGATAGGACAGGGCGCCCATGGCCGTGCTCAAACTTGCGGTGCGCAGTTGGAACCAGAGCACCAGGGCGGGCGCCACCCCGAAGCTCACCATATCCGCCAAGCTATCGAGTTGCTTGCCCAGTTCACTTCCCCGCCGGTGGCACGTGCCGCCAAACCATCGAGCACATCCAACAGGGCCGCAACGAACACCAGTCCACACGCCATCGTTAGCTGTCCTTGTGAAGCCAACAGGATCGAAGCCACCCCGCAGGCTAGGTTCGCCGTGGTCAGAAGGTCCGGGAGGCGTGGAAAGCGTGCCAAAGCAGAGGTGCGCCGCTCGAGAGAGCCAACGCCGAAGGGCCGAATTTGGGATAATTTCGGGGCAATAAACCAGGCTACCTTCAGTTAGAAGCTGCGTCAATACCCCAACGGATGAGGATCACGGTCAGGAAGAGCTTGCGGAACGCAGCCGCAGCATGCATGGTAATGGGTGGTAGCCTCGGCCTCCAAGCCCAGGACGCGCCCAAGTACAGCAATGAGTTCCTCGCCATCGGCGTGGGGGCCAGAGCGTTGGGCATGGGCTATAGCTACATCAGCGCGGCCAGCGATGTCACCGCAGGCTATTGGAACCCGGCGGGCCTCCTTCGGGTGCGGGGCGATATCCAGATCGGCGCCATGCACAGCGAATACTTCGCAGGGATCGCCAAGCCGCCGACCATGCCCTGCTGATCAGCTATGCCCGCCGCATGAAGATCCCCGGCTTGAGCATAGGCGGGAACGTGAAGATCATCTACCGCCGCGTCGGCGAGTTCGCCAATGCATGGGGCTTCGGCCTGGATGCAGGTGCGCAATACGACCGGGGCCGCTGGCGCTTCGCTGCGGTGGCGCGCGATATCACCAGCACCATCAACGCGTGGAGCTACTCGCTGGACGAACAGACCATCGAAACCTTCCAGGCGACCGGCAACGAACTGCCGGTGAACAGCACCGAGCTCACATTGCCCCGACTCGTTCTAGGCGCCGCCCACCAGTTCCAGTTCGGCAGCAAGGTCTCGCTGCTCACCGAACTCAATTTGGAGAACACCTTCGACGGGAAGCGGAACACCTTGATCGCGACCAGCACCTGGAGCGCCGACCCGCGATTCGGCCTGGAAGTGGGTTATGCTGGCGTGGTCTTCGTGCGCGCTGGCGTCAACAATTTCCAGTACGTCACCGACATCAACGATGCCAAGAAGCTCAATTTCCAACCGAACATCGGCGCGGGTCTCAAGATCCAAGAGCGTTTCTGTGGACTATGCCTTGACCGACATCGGGAACAGCTCCATCGCGCTCTACTCGAACGTCTTCTCCCTGCGGTTCGATATCTTCAAGCGAAGCTCGTCATGATGCGTGGTCGGCTGTTGATCCTCGCCTGGGCATGTGCGCTAACCGCCCTTGCTCAACCCTACGGCAACGAATGGATCAACCCGACCCGCCCCTACTGGAAGTTCAAGATCGCCAAAGAGGGGCTTTACCGCATCGATAGCACGGCGTTGGCCAATGCCGGTTTCCCGGTGACCACGGTGAACCCGTTGTCGATACAACTCTTCGCGCGCACGCAGCAGGTGCCTATCTTCATCCAGGGCGAAGCGGACTCGGTCTTCAATACCGGCGATTTCATCGAGTTCCGTGGTTTGAAGAACGATGGCTGGTTGGATGCGCAGCTTTGGGACGACCCCTCCCGGCAGAGCAACCCGTTCCATAGCCTCTTCAACGACACCATTTTCTACTATCTCACCTATGACGCCGCGCCGCAGAAGCTGCGTGTGGTGCCCTACCTGAATACGGATGTGACGCCCTACCCCCAGCAGACCTGGGCGTGGAGCCATTCGGTGTTCCAATGGCCGGACAATTACTACCGGGGCGATCGGGATGCCTTGGATGCGACCAACGCGCGCATGGTCGAGGCGGAAGGGTTCTTTCATTACTACACGATAACCGCGGAGAGCCAGGACGAGGACCACAACCTGGTCGTCGATACCCCGGTTCCGTTCCAAGAGGCAGGTGCCCCGGATGCCACGTTCAAAGTGGTTACGGCCAGTGCGAACAACCCGGACGATGGCCAATGCGACAATCACCACCTCCGCGTGTTCTATGGCCCCAACCTGGTGCAGGTGGCCGATACGATATTCCGAGGCTACCAATTGAACCGTTTCGAATTCCCATACGCCAACGCCACCATCGGCCAAGGCAATTCCACTGTGAAGCTGCGCGTGGTGCGCGATCTGGGCAATGGTTGCGTGGGCGCGGACTATGTGGACCGCCAGATGGCTTCGCACATCTATTTCGAATACCCGCGGTACACCAACTTGCTCTCACTGCCGAAGTCCACGGTGTTCGTGCCGCGCACCACGCCGCAGGACACCATCAAGTACGTGCGCTTCACCGGCACTACCGATCCGGTGATCTATGCCTATGGCGATACCGTTCGGCGCGTAGCCGTTACGCTCGATGGCAACGGTTACAAGTCCCTCATCCCGCTGCTAGCTGGTGCCGAGAAGACCGAGGTCTTCATCAACCAGGAAGCGAACGTTACACCGATCACCGCTTTGATGCCAGTGACGGCCTCGGGCTATTTCACCGACCTCCTCGCTGCGCAGGAGGATTCGGCCATGTTGATCATCGCCCATTCCTCATTGCGAGCGGAGGCTGACAACTACGCCTTCTATCGTGAAACGAATTTGCACAACCGGTACAACGCCGTCGTGGTCGACGTGGATGAGCTCTACGATCAGTTCGGCGGTGGTATCCCGAAGCACCCGCTCAGCATCCGCCGCTTCGCGGAGTTCACGCTGGACCAATGGAATTCCGACCCGCGCGCGCTTTTCTTGATCGGCAAGTCGGTGCTGTGCCCGGGCGTCGATGGGATCATCGGCCACCGCACGAACCCGGCGGCCTATGCCAAGTGCTTGGTGCCCACCTTCGGATATCCGCCGAGCGATCCCGCTTTCACCCTCGGCTTGAACGGGAACAACACCGATCTCGCGATCCCTGTGGGACGCTTGGCGGCCAACACGCCTTCAGAGGTGGAAGCATACCGCTTAAAGGTGGAGTCCCTCGAGAGCTTCGATACCCCCGAGGCATGGATGAAGAACATTCTGCTGTTCCGGGGCGGGTTCAACCCCGCTGAAACGCAGACCTTCGAATCGTATCTCAACAGCTACGCGCAGATCGCGGAAGACACCAACTTCGTGGGGTCCGCCTATTTGTTCCGGAAGAACACGGGCAATGGGCTGAATCCTGGAGCGGCGGATTCCGTGCGCCACTTCATTGAGGATGAAGGTGTGACCCTCATGACCTTCTTCGCCCATGCGAGCGCCGGCAACTTCGACATCAACATCGACTACCCCACGAACTTCGAGTGGAACGGGAAATATCCGATGATCATCGCGAACTCCTGCTACGCGGGAAATGTCCATCTCTTCGAGAGCGAGAGCGTGAGCGAGCGCTATGTGAACATCGGTGACCACGGTGCGATCGCCTTCCTGGCCTCCACCGATCTGGGGTATTCCACCCCGCTGTACTTCTATACCCGGGATTGGTACACGAGCTTCAGCGCGGCGAACTACGGCAAAAGCATCGGGGAGCACATGCGCTATGCGATCGGACAGCAGTTGTCGCAGAACTCCAGCGTGCTCTACTTGAACAATGCGCAGACCTTCACCTTGCACGGGGATCCCACGATCATTCTGCATTCTTTCCCCGAGCCGGATTTTTCCATCACCCAGCCGGACGTTCGCTTCCTGCCGGAACCGATCACCGCCGATCTGGACACCTTCCAAGTGCAAGTGGTGGTGAGCAATTTGGGCAAGGGCCTCGACGTGAACGCCAACGTGGTGCTGAAGCGCAGGCTGGTGGAAGAACAACAGGACCTCCCACCGATCGGGCTGCCGATCTATGCCGGGACCTTCAAGGATACCGTGGTGTTCGAGATCCCTTCCCTAGCGGATGCAGGCGGCGCGGGCTTGAACAGCTTCGAGGTGCGCGTGGACCTGGATCCCGATTCGATCGCTGAGTTCGATGATCTGGGCAACAACCGCGTGACCACGGATCTTCTCATCGCTTCGGGCGAGATCTTCCCGGTGTACCCGTATGAGTACGCGATCATCCCCGAGGGAACGCCGACCCTCAAAGCCAGCACGGGCGACCCCTTCGCGCCGGTGCGTGCCTACAAGTTCCAGATCGACACCACGGACCTTTACAATAGCCCGATCCTGGAGAGCACATTGATCAACGCACCGGGTGGGGTGGTGACTTGGGATCCGCAGCAGATCTTCTCCATCAACAACTTCGAGGACAGCACCGTGTTCTTCTGGCGGTGCAGCCCGGACAGTTCCGCGGATGGTGGCTTCAAGTGGCAGGAGAGCTCCTTCCAGTACATCACCGACCGCCGCGGCTGGGGGCAGGCGCACTTCTTCCAGTTCAAGGAGGATGAGTTCAACCAAGTGAAGCATGACCGTCCTTCACGCACCTTCCGCTTCGATGAAGGGCTGCGGAACATTAGCTGTGAGGTGAAGGGACAGAGCGGCCTGATCAATTCGTATTCCATTGATCTGGCCTACCAAGGGGGGCAAGGCTGTGGCGGCGTCCCGGCCATTCACGTCGCGGTGATCGACCCGTTCGATTTCACGCCCTGGGGTACGAATCAGGGTACTATTAACCCCGATAACGACTTCAACAACGCGAATGATGACGACGACTATTGCCAGAACGGCCAGGTGCAGAAGTTCTTCAGCTTCGTGGTAGAGGGCAGCTTCTTTGCCGACGATCTCCCCGGCCTGACGGACATGCTGAACAACCATATCCCAAACGGCCACCATGTGCTTCTCTGGACCTATATCTACCTGGACTTGGACGGCATGTTCAACATCGGTGGCCAGGCGCTCTTCGACGCTTTCGATGCGATCGGGGCCACGGACATCGCGCAAGGACAGGATTCGGTGCCCTACATCTTCTTCGGCACTATGGGCGATCCTGGAAGCGTCCAGCAGTTGCATGGCGACAGCATCAATGCCTTGATCGAACTATCAGTTGACGTGCAATCCTCTGGGCGATCGGGTAGTTTCTCGGCACCGCTGGCCGGGCCAGCTTCCGAATGGTTGGGGATGTATTGGGACGAGAAACCGCTGGATCCCTTGGATAGCATCCGTATCCAAGTCTTCGGGGTGGACTCGTTCGGCGTGGAGGAGATCAAGTTCGAGCGATTCGGACCGGTCGATTCGATCTCGCAGATCGACTTCACCGCAGGATTGAGCGCGCTCCAGTACCCGTATGTGCGGCTCAATGCCGAACTGTTCAACGACTCCACACCCGATGTCCTTCCCACGCAATTGAAACGATGGCAGTTGTTGATGACCCCGGAACCCGAGTGCGCGATCGATCCGCCACTGGGCTTCCTCAGCAACGTGCAAGGACTCTACGAGGGCCAACAAGCCGAAGTGGCCGTGGCGGTCCACAACATCAGCGAGTTCGATATGGACAGCCTGCTTATCGATGCCTGGGTGGTGAACGCCGGAGGGCAGCGGATCACCGTGCATCATAGGTTGAACGCACCCTTACCCGCCGGGACCTTCGTGTTGGACACGATCCGCTTCGCCACTCCGGGTCTGGGCGGCCTGAACTCATTGATCATCGAAGCCAATCCGCTGGACAGCACCACCGGTATCTACCATCAGTTCGAGCAGTACCACTTCAACAACATCGCCATCCTGCGCTTCACTATCGACGAGGATGAAGAGAACCCGTTACTTGATGTCACCTTCGACGGAATCCACATCCTGGATGGTGATATCGTGAGCGCCAAGCCGGAGATCCAAGTGACCTTGGATGACGAGAACACCACCTTACTGTTGGACAGTCCTGCGGATACGGCCTATTTCAAAGTGTATCTCACCGATCCCTCCGGGTCGTTCCGCCGCATCTACTTTGTGGATGGGAGCGGAGCTGAGGTGATGCGGTTCGTGCCTACCAGCGGCGCGGAGAACATCGCTCACATCGAGTACCGACCGATCCTGGGCGTGGATGGCATTTACAAACTGACAGTGCAGGCCGAGGACGTGAGCGGGAACGAAAGCGGCGACAGGGACTACGAGATCCGGTTCGAGGTGATCAACCGGCCTACCATTACCGAGGTACTCAACTACCCGAACCCCTTCACCACCAGCACGCGTTTCGTCTTCACCGTAACGGGGAGTGAGGCACCGAGCTATTTGAAGGTGCAGATCATGACCATCACCGGGCGTGTGGTGCGTGAGGTCAGCACGGCCGAATTGGGTTTTTTGCATGTGGGTCGCAACATCACGGAGTTCGCGTGGGACGGCACCGATGAGTTCGGTGATCGCCTCGCGCGCGGTGTCTACCTCTACCGCGTGATCGCGCAATTGAACGGTTCGGACATGGAGTTGCGCGAGACCGGGGCGTCGACCTACTTCCACAAAGGCTTCGGCAAGATGTACCTCTTGCGCTGATCGCACCGGCTACCTTCGGCGTCGCTTTGACCACGCGATCCCACGTTCTTCTGTCCCTGTTGGGCGCCGTGCTGCTCACGCTGGCTTGGCCAGCCACGGGGAGTCTTGCCCCTTTGTTGTTGTTCGGCTTGGCGCCCTTCCTCTGGATAGTGGAACAGCGAACCCAAGGGCATTATTCCACCTGGCGGAAAGGCACGCTTTGGATACTATTTCTTGGCCTCGGTATCTGGAATCTCATCACCACCTCATGGTTGGGTGAGGTGCAGGAAGGCTGGGAGACACGCCTGCTGCTCGGGGTAGGGGTGATGCTTGCCAACGCCGGATTGATGTTACTGCCGTTCGGGATCAGCATGCGCATTCGCCGCACTGTAGGTCCGGGGTGGGCTTGGGCCGCATTCGTTGCGCTCTGGCTTTCGGGCGAATGGGCGCACATGCGCTGGGATCTTCAGTGGCCTTGGCTCACGCTAGGGAATGGGTTCGCATCACGCCCCGAATGGGTGCAGTGGTATGAGGTCACCGGTCATTTGGGTGGTTCGCTTTGGGTACTTCTGTCCAATCTGTTGATCCTTCGGGTACTCCTTGCTTGGCAGCGTGGTGAGGCACCGTTGGTCGCCCGTTACAGGGCATTGGCAGCGGTGGTGTTGATCATGGTTCCGATTGCGACCTCATGGGTGCGTTACATCACTTGGGAAGAGCAAGGACCTGCCATTGAAGTCGTGGTGGTCCAACCGAACATCGATCCCTATTCGGAGAAATTCGGCGGGGTTGACCCCCTTGCGCAACTGGATGGTATGCTTGCTCAGGCCGATGCGGTTATCACCGACAGCACGCGCTTGATCTTGATGCCGGAAACCGCCTTGCAAGAAGCGTCAGGGCTCTATATCGAAGATGATGGTTCCTTGCTCTTAAAGGGTCTCTGGGAGAATGATCTGGATGCATCCGGCAGCGTGCAGCGCATTCGCACTTGGCTGGGGAAGTATCCGAACGCCTCGGTACTGACAGGAATGTCCTCCTCCCGATTGTACCGGGCAGGGGAGACCCCATCGGCGACCGCACGCCCTGTGCGCAACAGTGATAGTTGGTTCGATGCGGCGAATTCAGCGTTGTTCGTCAGCCCCCTAACACCGGCTGGGGTGTACCATAAGAGCAAGCTTGTGGCGGGCGTGGAGCTGCTTCCTTTCGAACAACTCCTAGGCAGCCTGGATGCCCTCTCCATCGATATGGGTGGCACTACGGGTAGCCTGGCCCAACAAGTTGACCGCGAGTTCTTCAGCCCGGCGGATAGTGCCTTCAGCGCGGCTCCGGTGATCTGCTATGAATCGGTTTTCGGGGACTTCGTGGCGGATTACGTGCGCCAGGGTGCCGATCTGATCGCGATCCTCACCAATGATGCGTGGTGGGGGAACTCCTCCGGCTATCACCAGCACTTGGCCTATGCGCGTCTCCGTGCCATCGAAACCAGACGGGCGGTAGCGCGCTCGGCCAACACCGGCGTTAGTTGTTTCATCAACCAGCGCGGGGACGTGTCGCAGAACACCGCATGGTGGACCCCAGCGGCGATCCGTGGCAACGTGCATTTGAACCGGGAGTCGACCTTCTTTGTCCGCCGGGGCGAATTGCTTGCGTTCCTCGCGCTGCTCGCTGGGGCAGGTTCGCTCATCGCCGCTGTGGCGATAACCTGGCGAACCCGCAGCAAGCGGATCTGATCGCGTGCCATCGCGGCTTGCGGGACCGGAGTAAAAAAGAAGAGGCACCGATCGGTGCCTCTTCAACAGGTCTAGGTCACTAAGGTCACTGGAGCAGAACACGACGTGCCATTGCGTTGGTCTCGTTCTGGAGTTGGAGCATATAGATGCCGGTCGCGATCGAATTGGTCGGAATGGTCAACTGGGTGATCCCGTTGGCAATAGCCTCGCGCGGGCTTGTAGCCATGATCTTACCCTGTGCGTCCATGAGTGTCACATCGTAGATCGCTTCATCGCTGCTGCTAACCACAATGGTTAGGACCTCACCGGCATCCCAAGCGCTCACGATCTCTATCCCACCTGTCACCCCGCAACCTGCTGCGATCACATCGCTGGTGGTCGTGCTACGATCGAAGTCCGATTGCACCAAACGGTAGTACGCCAAGCCGGTTGCCTGTGGGTCCGTGAACGTGTACACCGTGGTGCTCTGGCTGCTGCCCGCACCGTCAACTTCGCCGATAACGGTCCAGTCCACGTTGTTCCCGCTCTTTTCCACGGAGAAAAAGTCGTTCCCCGCTTCTGTCGCAGTGGCCCAAGTCAACTCCACCCGATCCCCCTGACATTGCGCCCGGAAGTCGGTGAGTTCGATGGGAAGTGGATTGTTGATCTCCGACAAGGTCCAAGAGCGGAAGAACTGGGCTCCAGGGATCACACCGGCACCATTCGGCACTGTCACCGAGCGACGTGCTCCGCCCAAATTCGCCCATGCGCTCGAGGGTTTGAAGTCGCCCCATTTGTCCAGGCCACTGTTGTAGCGCTGGGCGTTCAACTGGCTTGTGCCATTGATCGACTGCACCGTCACGTCCGCAGCATCATACCGAATGACCATGCTGGCATCGGGCTTTGTGGTATAGTTGAAACCCGGAGCGGTGGGATCGACGATCCAGAAACGATCCACCACCCAATCCGAATTGTTAACGGCACCGGTGAGGTCGTCGTTCATGTGGTTCACGTCCGAAGGCATGTAGCCCGTGTTGTCCCATATTGGGGCGATGCCTTTGTGGTTGTATGTCGAGAAGACCATGGATCCTGCTCCAGCACCCGCTGAAGCTTTCACGTAGGTCAACTCCATGTCCACGTTGTTCGGGCTGTTGTATGGGATGACGTAAGACCCCGTAGAGGCCCCAATGGCCCAACGGATCATATTCTCTTCACGCTCGGAACGGATGTTGCCACCGGTGCCCGCCACCGTGAGCGCGTTGGCGTTCGGATTGTCTATCACCAGCCAAGTTTCTTGACCTGCGGGTGTGCTCGGATCGAAGACCAGATAGGCGTCATCATTGATGACCAACCGTGCTTGACCGAACATGGCGGAAGCGACGAACGCGAGGGGGAGGGCGAGTAGCGTTTTCATCATGGCAACCTCAAAACTAAAGGGTTCAGGTCTGGATAACAACCCAGTGGGTTGAAAAGGTTTCGTGAAGATGGGTTTCCTGAGGGTGTCGGATGCTTTGTAATGCCCGCCCAGCTTGCGCTCTGGGTATTTTTGGTCGATTTTTGGAGTCATCCTGGTCCATTGAGCATCAGTGGGTTGACGCGATCATTCCCGGAGGGTTGCTTGCCTGCGGATAACTTCGTGGTCCTTGGCATGCTCTTGTTCAAAACCTTCCCAGCTTCCGGGCCGTTCGACCCACGCTCCTTCCGCCCCTTTCGGAGGTTCCTGCATTACCGCATGGCCGATCAGGATCGCGAATTGATCGGGGTAGGGGGCAAAGCCGTTATGGAGGAGTACCGGCCCGAGGTCGCGATGGCGCGCTGGAGGGATTTTCTGGAGCAAGAGCCAGGTCATTCCATGGGTCATGTGGCCTATGGGCTCAAGGATGGGCTCGAGCCTCTGACCACGCGGTATGAGGATCCTTTCCATCGGCCTCTCGTGCGCTGGTTCACGCCAATGGTCCTCGCCGAAAGGGTCCGTGAACAGTGGACCTTGCATTGCGCTGCGGGTAGCGAGGGTTTCGCGCTCGAAGTGTTCCACGCGTTGGTTTCGGAGCGCCAGCCAGAACGGTCGGTTAGAGCCACCGTGCCATGGCGCTGCACCACTGAGCGGAGGGACTACTTGCAGCACGCCAAGACCTTGATGGAACACTTGCGTCGCGGCGATATCTACGAGGTGAACTACTGCATCCAACGGGTAGCCGAGCTCCCTGGATGGGATCCGTTCGTTGCGGCTGACATGCTGTTACGTAATACGGACGCGCCTTCAGCTTCCTTCTACCGGTGGGACGATCAATTCGCCCTGTGCGCAAGCCCTGAACGATTTCTGCGGTTCTCCCAAGGTCAAGTATGGTCGGAACCAATGAAGGGCACGCGATCAAGACGGAGCGATGCCGCTCTGGACAGCACAGACGCCGGACAATTGGCCTCGGACCCCAAGGAGCGATCGGAGAATATCATGGCCACGGATGTGGTACGCAACGACCTGAGCCGCATCGGAGCCTCTGGAAGTGTGCGGGTGGAAGAACTTTGTACCGTTCGAAGTCACCGCCAAGTCCATCAAATGGTATCCACTGTATCTGCTACCCTGCGTCACGACTGCCAACCATTGGATGCGGTCCAAGCTGCCTTCCCAATGGCCAGCATGACCGGTGCCCCGAAGGTGCGTGCCATGGAGTTGATCGATGAGCACGAGGAACAGGGCCGGGGACTTTTCAGCGGAAGCCTCGGTTGGTTCGGCCCGGAGGGTACCGGTGACTTGAACGTGGTGATCCGCACCATCGAGCACGATGCCGTTACGGGATCAACCCGCTTACTGTGCGGTAGCGCTCTCACCGCCGCGTGCGACCCCGCCTTGGAATGGGAGGAATGCGCGCTCAAAGCCCGCTCAGTGCTCGAAGCCATTGGTCATGTTGGTGCCTGAACTTCGTCGTGCGCTACGTTCGCACAGGTTGTTGGAACCAGGCCAGGCAGTGCTGGTGGCGGTTAGTGGAGGAGTTGACAGCATGGTTTTGCTCCATGCGCTCCGGGCCGAGGGCTATCCTGTAACAGCCGCTCACGCGGACCATGGATTGCGCGGCACGGAGAGCGTTGTGGACCGCGACCATGTGAGTGCTTATTGCCGCCATTGGAACATTCCTTTCGTAAGCTGTGCCCTCCCGGTTTTGGAGCACCGGGTCGGGTCCGGCCGATCGGTGGAAATGGTGGCTAGGGACCTGCGCTATGAATGGCTTAACCAGACAGCTACCCTGACCGGGCTGAATTCCATCGCCATGGCCCATCACCGCGATGATGCTGTGGAAACCCTGCTCCTGCACCTGCTTCGGGGTACTGGCATTTCGGGTTGGGCGGGTATCCCACGCCGCTCTGGAAAAGTGATGCGTCCGCTATTGACCGTTAGCCGGGACGAGATCCTGGAGTACGCTTCCACCCATCGCGTCCCTTTTAGGGATGATAGCAGCAACAGTGATCCGTCCTACCTGCGGAACCGCGTGCGCCATGAGTTGCTGCCGCTGATGGAGCGCATCCGTCCGGGCGCGCGCCGCACGATGGCCCGCTCGTTGGATCTATTCGGAGACCTGGTCCAGGAATGGACCGCTCGGTCGGCGCCGCTTTTAGATGCCTTACCGGAGGATCGGATCCCATTCAGTGTATTGGCCAGTTCTAGCGCACCCCGCCTTCTGTTGCACCATCGCCTACGGCATCTGGGGTTCCATCCGGAGCAACTGGAGGACCTATTGCGCGCAGCCTTGGAACGACATACCGGGGCCGAGTTCCTTGCGGCTCACCATCGTCTACTCGTGGAGCGCGAGGCTATCCTGATCATGGCTGTGCGGCCAGAGGTCATTCCCAGCTACAAGATCGGTCCGGACCTGGCACTTCCTGCTGATGCGCCGGTGCGTTTTACCCGCTGCTCCTCTGATCTGGATGATGTGCATCTTCGACAAGGCAGCGTTCGCCTCGCGCCCGAGCGGCTCGATTATCCCTTGCTCTTGAGACCTTGGCAACACGGTGATCGTTTCCGACCCCATGGGATGTCAGGTAGCCGCTCCGTCAGCGACCTGCTGATCGATGCCAAGGTGCCACGCCACCTGAAGGAGCGAACCTATGTGCTCTGTTCGAAGGGGACCATCGTGTGGGTGGTCGGCCATCGCGCAGCGCAGGGTTTTGTCGCACCCTCTGGCCAAATGGCTGTGGTGAGAGGCGACGTGCTTACTTCCTCATCGGAGGATATGCTATCTTCCGCATCCTAGGAACGATCCCAATGATACCGACCGCTGCCATCGTTGTCGCGAAAGAGAATGTGGGTACCCTAACCTTCCCGTCCGAACCAGTTCAGCTTTCCGTGGAACACCGCGCGCAGCTGCTCCGCAAAGTGGATCGCGCCCTTCACTTGGGCAATTGGGAACATGGCAAATGCCGTATCCTGTTCCGCGACAACGAAGGTCTGAAGGCGGTGGAAACGACCATCTGGTCCGTCGATGAAAAGGCCATTGTGCTCAAGTACGGTCATGAGATCCCTATGTTGCGGGTGATCGATGTGGAGATGCCGCTCTATCATTCACTCTGGGATCGCAAGCATTGGGCAAGTTGCCTTGGTGATGGGCCCTTGACGACGGATATTTTTGCACCTGCCACTTCCTATGACCATCCTCTTGACCACCTTGCTGCTCAGCTCGATATTGCCGGTGGACTCTCCCGCCACCCTGCCTATCCAGTGGTCGTTCTCTGCCTCCACTTCAGACGGAGATCTGGTGGAGGTGCATTTGGATGCGCGTATCGAGCCTGGCTGGCATATCTATGCCCTCGAACTGCCGCGTGATGATGGACCCTTGCCTACGGTTGTGCGCATTGCCCCCGGAATGGACCATGACGTGCGAGGTGCCGTGCAAGAACCCCAGCCCGTGGAAGAGATGGACCCCAATTTCGGCATGCTGGTAAGGCATCATTCCGGGGCTCCACGGTTCGGTGTGACCATTGTGCGACGCACGGTGGAGGCATTCGACCTGCATGGTGAGGTAGAGTACATGATGTGCAATGACAAGACCTGTCTTCCGCCTGTGGCGGTGCCCTTCAAGTTGAATATTCCCGCCTCATCGAAGTGAGCGTATGCGCCGTATTCTGAGTTCCCTGTCACTCCTGTTGTTCCAGCTATCGGCCCTGGCGCAACTGCCGGGTGCGGTCGCTGAACCGGAACCGGTGAAATGGAGCATTTCCATGGTGGAGGTGGAGAAGGGGAGTTGGGACCTGCTGTTCCGGGGTGATATCCAAGACGGCTGGTACATCTATTCCCAGCAGAACTTCGGGGACATGCGCCCGCTGCCCACACGCATCGGCTTCGACAAACTGCCGCACGTCGCATTGGTAGGAACTCCCTCCGAGGATGGTGCCAAAGTGTTGCAGGGCCATGACCCACTGTTCGATCTGGAGGTCAAGAAGTTCAAAGGCCATGTGCTCTTCACCCAACGCGTTAGGATCTCGGACCCCAAATTGCCCATTACCGGCTCGTTGGAGTATGTGACCTGCAATGATCAAAGCTGCATGCCTCCGGAGTTGGTCTATTTCAGGATCACACCTTCGCAGGATCGGGCGGAACTCAACAGTCTCCCCTTCACCATGGCCGATGCGCAAGAGGCTGCGCACGCTGGACCGGTAGCTTGGACCATAGCTGCCAAGGACCTGGGCGCGGGTAGTTGGTCGCTCGCGTTCACCGCGACCGTTCAAGAGGGCTGGTATGTGTATTCGCAGGAGGTGTTCGGGGAGGAGGGGCCTATTCCCACCAGCATAGGTTTCGATACCCTGGCCCACTTCATCGCACAGGGTGCAGGTTCCGAGGCGGGTGCCGATAAGGTGGAGGGCATGGACGACATGTTCGGCGTGATCGTGAGGAAGTACAAGCATGTGGTCACGTTCGAACGGACAGTAAGTGTCAACGATCCGCTTTTAGCGGTCACTGGATCGATCAATTACATGAGCTGTAATGACGAGGCTTGCATATTCCCCGATCCTGTTCGCTTCTCTTTCGTACCGGCGACCGGTGCGGTAGTGCTGGGAGGCTCGCCCGTGAGCGACAGCCTGGCCGACGCTGAAGGCATCAACTACAAGCTCCCGAACGTCGACCTGTCTGCGCCCGTGGTGAAGGCAGGTGCAGGCGAGGTCTCCGAGCTGCGAGGTACGACTTCACTATGGCAGATCTTCTTCTTGGGCTTCATCGGTGGTCTGCTCGCGCTGCTCACACCATGTGTGTTCCCCATGATCCCGCTTACCGTGAGCTTCTTCACCAAGGGCAGTGAGGACAAGGCGAAGGGTCTGAAGAACGCGCTTACATATGGCGGGTTCATTCTGCTCATTTACCTGCTCTTCAGCCTGCCGTTCCATTTATTGGGTTCGGTGAACCCGGAGATCTTCAACGAGATCAGCACCAACCCCTGGCTGAACATCTTCTTCTTCGTCATCTTCCTGGTGTTCGCGGTCTCGTTCTTCGGATACTTCGAGATCACCCTGCCCAGCAGTTGGGTGAACAAGATGGACCAGAACGCGTCCAAGTTCGGCGGGTTGATCGGCATCTTCTTTATGGCTTTGACACTGGCGTTGGTCTCCTTCAGTTGCACCGGGCCGATCCTGGGTTCTCTGCTGGCCGGGGCACTCACTGCCGATGGTGGGGCCTGGCAGCTAACCGCTGGCATGAGCGGGTTCGGTATGGCGCTCGCGCTGCCCTTCGCACTTTTCGCACTGTTCCCGCAATGGCTCAACAGCCTGCCCCGCAGTGGTAGTTGGCTCAACAGCGTGAAGGTCGTGCTCGGTTTCGCAGAGGTCGCCCTTGCCTTCAAGTTCCTGAGCAATGCCGATCTAGTGAAGCATTGGGGCATCGTGCCCTACGAACTTTTCATGGCGGTTTGGGTGCTTTGTGCATTGGGTATCGTCCTCTACCTGCTTGGTCGGATCCGTTTCCCGCATGACAGTCCGGTGAACAAACTCTCCGGCGTGCGTTGGGCTTTCACGGCGATCTTCGCTTTGGCCACCGGGTATCTGGTCATGGGCTCCCGATACAATGACGACACGAGAACGTTCCATACGCTCAAGCTGATGAGCGGCCTGGCTCCACCCGTGGGCTATAGCTGGATCTTTCCGAAGCATTGCCCGCAGAACCTGGACTGCTTCCACGACCTGGACGCGGCCATGGCGCGGGCCAAGGCGGAGAACAAACCACTGCTCTTGGATTTCACCGGGTATGCCTGCGTGAACTGCCGAAAGATGGAGGAGCACGTATGGCCCGAAGCCGGGGTGTATGAGCTGATCAAGGACAAATACGTGCTGGTCTCCCTCTATGTGGACGACAAGGAAGAACTGCCCAAGGAACAACAACATGTCTACACCACCAGCTCGGGCAAGAGAAAGCAGATCATCACGAAAGGCAATAAGTGGAGTACGATGCAGGCGGAGACCTTCGTGATCAGCTCACAACCGTTCTATGCGTTGCTCAGCCCGAACGGTGAACTGCTTACCGACCCCATCGCCTATACTCCGGATGCCGTCGATTACCAGGCTTTTTTGGTGAGGGGACTGGAGGGCATGCAAGTGCTTGAACAGCAGGCCAGCCGCTGAACAAGGCGGATCCCTTCCTGCTGGAACGCTCGGCGCACTGGCTGAATCGTCTTTCCTTTTGCAAGATCGGCCGGGCTTTCAGGCTGTGTGATGCATCTTTGGGGGAATGAGCACTGATCGCATCCGAACCCATTTCACAGAAGCTGCCGACGTTCTTCAACGGTTCGTCGCCGACCCGGAGAACATCGCCAACGTCGAGCGGGCAGCGGCCTTCATCAGTTATTGTTTGAAGCAGGGCGCCAAGGTGATCAGTTGTGGGAACGGCGGAAGTATGTGTGATGCCATGCATTTCGCTGAGGAGCTCACGGGGCGCTTCCGCGATGATCGCGCACCGATCGCCGCCATCTCCATCAGCGATCCCAGCCACATCACCTGCGTGGGTAACGACCATGGGTTCGACCAAGTATTCTCCCGTTTTGTGGAGGCCCACGGCCGGGAAGGCGATGTTCTACTTGCCATCAGTACCAGCGGCAACAGCCCGAACGTGCTGCGCGC
This sequence comes from Flavobacteriales bacterium, assembly GCA_016712025.1. Classification (GTDB taxonomy): domain Bacteria; phylum Bacteroidota; class Bacteroidia; order Flavobacteriales_F; family PHOS-HE28; genus PHOS-HE28. The sequence goes on along the minus strand of JADJRW010000016.1, from coordinate 36,397 downwards.
CGCGGAAGTGGCGCGCAGCAAACAGATGCATGTGATCGGCCTTACCGGCAAGGAAGGCGGCGCGTTGGCCCCGCTATGTACCGTGGAGATACGTGTTCCCCATGGCGGTTTCGCGGACCGCATACAAGAGGTCCACATCAAGGTGATCCATGCTTTGATCGATCACATCGAACAGGAGTTAGCGTAGCCGCCCATGCTCGTCAAGGTCTTCGGGAGCGCCGTGTTCGGCATCAACGCCACCAGCGTCACGGCCGAAGTGGACGTGTCCAAGGGCGTGAAGTTCATTCTCGTAGGCCTCCCGGACAACGCGGTGAAGGAAAGCTACCACCGCATGGACAATGCCATTCGTAGCTGCGGACTCTACTTCCCGCGGGGCAAACGGACCGTGATCAATCTCGCGCCTGCGGATGTGCATAAGGAGGGCAGTGCCTACGACTTGCCCATGGCGGTGGGTATACTAGGGAGCACCGGCCAGATCCCCATTGATCGTTTCGCCGACCATTTGGTGATGGGGGAACTGTCCATGGATGGCGGTGTTCGGCCCATCAAGGGTGCGCTCCCGATCGCGATCGAGGCCAAACGCCTGGGCTTCAAAGGCATCATACTGCCGCGCGAGAACGCGCGTGAGGCCGCGATCGTGAACGGGCTTAGGGTCTATGGCGTTCAGCATTTGCGCGAGGTGATCGATATTCTGAACGATTGCCCCACCGTAGTCCCGGAGCAGGTGGATATCGAAGCGGAGTTCGCGGCGAGCAGCAGCTCCTACTTGGTGGACATTTCGGATGTGAAAGGGCAGGAGAACATCAAGCGCGCATTCGAGATCGCTGCGGCAGGAGGGCACAACATCATCATGATCGGCCCGCCGGGTGCGGGCAAAACCATGCTGGCCAAACGGCTCCCCACCATCCTGCCTCCGCTTAATCTGGAAGAAGCGCTGGAGACCACGAAGATCCACAGCGTGGGCGGGCAAATTGCGCAAGGAGGATAGCCTGCTCAGTGTGCGTCCCTATCGCTCGCCGCATCATACCATCAGCGATGTAGCGCTCGTCGGTGGAGGTTCTTACCCGCAGCCCGGCGAGATCAGCCTCGCACACAACGGAGTGCTTTTTCTGGACGAACTGCCCGAGTTCAAGCGTAGTGTATTGGAAGTTTTGCGCCAACCGTTGGAGGACCGCATGGTCACGATCAGCCGGGCCAAATTCACTGTGGAGTATCCTGCGAGCTTCATGCTCGTAGCCGCGATGAACCCTTGCCCTTGCGGTTTCTATAACCATCCGGAGAAGGAATGCGTTTGCGCCCCGGGTGTCGTGCAGAAGTACCTCAACAAGATCAGTGGACCACTGCTGGACCGCATCGATATCCACATCGAAGTAACACCCGTGCCTTTCAGTGAGCTCAGCACGGAGCGCACTTCGGAGCATAGCTCCACAATGCGCGAGCGCGTCATTCGAGCGCGTCGCGTTCAGGAGAAGCGTTATGAGGGCAAGGGGCTGCATTGCAATGCGCAAATAGGTAGTCGGCAATTGCGCGAGATCTGCCGGATCGATGCGACGGGAAAGGCGCTTTTAGAGAAGGCGATGGAACGACTAGGTCTGAGCGCACGGGCCTACGATCGGATCCTCAAGGTGGCGCGGACCATTGCGGATCTCGCGGGAAGCCCTGATATCCGCACCGAACACCTCGCCGAAGCCATCCAGTACCGAAGCCTGGACCGCGAGGGATGGGCCGGATAGTGGTTGTGTAACTCTGCTTGCCGTGCCCCGTATCAGGTGTCGGTCCGGTCTTCCCGGAACCCTACATCACTGTGAAACGCCACTTGCCACACGCTTTTATCGCCATCGTATTCACCGCGCTGGTGGCCGAGCCCACTGCGGCCGGACAGACCCCGGAGCCGGTATACCTGAACGGCCAACTGGAGGTGACCACCAAGGGCAAGGCATCTTACTACCGCGTGTTGGAAGGCATGGAAGGGGCGTATTACCTGGGCCGTACCTATTCTGTCAAGAAGAAGCTGCTCTCCGAGGGCCGATATGCGGACCCCCAACTCGGTGTGCCGCATGGTCACTTCGTATTCTACCATCCCAACGGGAAGGTGGAGAGCACAGGTGATTTCACGGAGGGATTGAAGAGCGGTGTCTGGCAACGCTACGATCAATGGGGCCGCGAATTGGCTGAAAAGGTCTACGAACCCGATGCGCTGGCCAATATCCTGTATACCCGCGCGGAGACGATGCCCCGCTATCCCGGCGGTGAAAAGGCACTGGTCAAGTACATCCGCTCCAAGGTGACCACGGACGACACCCGAGCGAAAGGTGAAGTGCTCGCGACCGTAACGGTGGAGCGGGATGGGAATCTCTCCGAAGTGAAGGTGCTGGAGGGCGAGAACGAGAGCTTGGACCAACGTGTGGTGGATGCCTTGAAGGGCAGCTCACCGTGGGCGCCGGGCATGGACAAGGGTCGCTTTGTTCCGGCAAGTGGTCCCTCAGGCTTCTTTACCGTGGCACTGTTTGAATTTTTTCCCGCTTCCACATGGGCAGGGATCGTTGCGGCCCGCTTTCTTCTCCACGCGTACCGGCTGCACTTGGCGCGGCACCGGCCCGGAGTGTGAAGACGGTTGGCGATGCGCCGGACCTGCGGGTCGAGGAGCAGGGGCTCCGCTACTGCTGGTGCCTGCGTACTGCGGAACGTCCGTGCGGCTGGTCTGTAGTTTTTGCTGCGGTGCGCGTGGGGCCTGGGCCTGTTGCACGTTGGGTTGGGCCGAAGGCAATCCTGCACCGGCCAGAAAGCCCACCACATCGCCGTTCAACTTCTCCATCATGGCTTTAAAGAGGTTGAAGCTCTCCAACTTATAGATCAACAGGGGATCTTTCTGCTCGATGCTGGCGTTCTGCACGTTCCGGCGCAATTCGTCCATTTCGCGCAAGTGCTCCTTCCATTCGTTGTCGATGATCGCCAGGGTGATGTACTTCTCTATGCTGCCGATCAACTCGCGTCCTTCGCTTCGGTAGCACTTCTCCAAATTGGTAACCACCTGCATGGTGCGGATACCGTCGGTGATCGGTACTACGATGTTCTCGTATTGTGCCCCTTGGTTGAGGTAGACATCGCTGATCACGGGCAACGCCTGCTGCGCCAGTTTGGCCCCGCGCCTTTCGTAGGTGCTCATGGCCGCTTCGAATACTTGCTCCACCAACTTGTCAGGGTCGATCTTGCTGAACTCTTCGGCGCCCACCGGACTTTCGCAGTGCAGACGACGGTACAGTTCCAGCTGGTAGCCTTCAAAATCGCCGGTGTCGTGGTGCTGGGTCACCGTGGCCTGTCCCACATCATTGAACATGTTCAAGATGTCCAGCTTCAGCCGTTCGCCGAAAAGCGCGTGGTTGCGCCGGTTGTAGATCACCGTGCGCTGGCTGTTCATTACATCATCATATTCAAGCAGGCGTTTGCGGGTGCCGAAGTTGTTCTCCTCCACCTTCTTCTGGGCGCGTTCGATACTGCGCGTCACCATCGCGTGCTGGATCACTTCTCCCTCCTTCAGGCCGAGCGTGTCCATGAGCTTGGCGATGCGTTCGCTGCCGAACAGGCGCATCAGGTCGTCCTCCAGGCTGATGTAGAATTGCGAGGACCCCGGGTCGCCCTGCCGTCCGCTGCGGCCCCTTAGCTGCCGGTCCACACGACGGCTTTCGTGTTTCTCGGTGCCTATGATGGCGAGGCCGCCGGCTTCTTTCACCCCAGGTCCCAACTTGATGTCCGTACCTCGACCGGCCATGTTGGTGGCGATGGTCACGGTGCCGGGAAGTCCAGCTTGGGCCACGATCTCGGCCTCGCGAGCGTGCTGCTTCGCGTTCAACACATTGTGTTTGATGTTGCGCATGGTGAGCATCTTGCTCATCAACTCGCTCACTTCCACGCTGGTGGTGCCCACCAGCACCGGCCGGTTGGCTTCCTGCAGTTTCGCGATCTCGTCGATCACCGCGGTGTATTTCTCCCGCTTCGTCTTGAAGACCATATCCTCATTGTCGGTCCGCACCACGGGGCGGTTGGTGGGGATGGACATCACATCCAATTTGTAGATATCCCACAGCTCCTGTGCCTCGGTTTCCGCCGTTCCGGTCATACCCGCCAGCTTGTGGTACATGCGGAAGTAGTTCTGCAGGGTGATGGTCGCATAGGTCTGCGTCGCGGCTTCCACCTTCACGCTTTCCTTGCTCTCAATGGCCTGATGCAGCCCGTCGCTGTACCGACGGCCCTCCATGATGCGGCCTGTCTGCTCGTCCACGATCTTCACCTTGCCGTCCATCACCACGTACTCCACGTCCTTCTCGAAGAGTGTGTAGGCACGGATAAGCTGGTTCACCGTGTGGATGCGTTCGCTCTTGATGGCGAAGTCGCGCAGCAGTTCGTCCTTCCGCCTGGCTTTCTCCTCCACGGACGCGCCGCTTTTTTCGATCTCCGCTATTGTGGCTCCCACATCGGGCATGATGAAGAAGTGCGTGTCCTGCACATCGCCGCTGATAAGGTCCACGCCTTTCTCGGTGAGTTCGATCTGGTTCTGTTTCTCCTCGATCACGAAGAAGAGCTCCAGGTCCACCTTCGGCATATCCTTGCTCTGGTCCTGCATGTAGAAGTTCTCTGTCTTCTGCAGGTGGGCACGCACACCGGATTCGCTGAGGAACTTGATGAGCGCATTGTTCTTGGGCAGCCCACGGTGCGCGCGCAGCAGCGCGATACCGCCCTTCTCCAATTGTTCCTTGGACGGGACACCATCCCCAAGACCTTTTAGGGCTTCCTTGGCTTCGGCCAGGAGCTTCGTCACCAGTTGGCGTTGTGCCGCGTAGAGCCTTTCAACCCTGGGCTTGTACTCATCGAACTGGTGTATTTCACCCTTCGGGGTTGGGCCGCTGATGATGAGCGGGGTGCGGGCGTCGTCGATCAATACACTGTCCACTTCATCCACGATCGCGAAGTGGTGTTTGCGTTGCACTTGTGCCGATGGTGCATGCGCCATGTTATCGCGCAGGTAGTCGAAGCCGAACTCGTTGTTGGTGCCGAACGTGATGTCGGCCAGGTAGGCCTGTCTGCGCTCCGTGCTGTTGGGCTGGTGCTTGTCGATGCAATCCACCGTGAGGCCGTGGAACTCATAGATCGGGCCCATCCACTCACTGTCCCGCTTGCTCAGATAGTCGTTCACCGTGACCACATGCACACCTCGGCCAGCGAGCGCGTTCAGGAATACCGGAAGCGTGGCTACAAGGGTCTTGCCCTCACCGGTTCCCATCTCGGCGATCTTGCCACTATGCAGTGCGACGCCTCCGATCAGCTGGACGTCGTAGTGGACCATATCCCAGGTCGTCGGGTTACCTGCGGCCATCCAGGTGCTCTTCCAAATGGCCTTGTCGCCCTCCACGACAACACTATCCCGTGTGGTGGCGAGGTTCCGATCATGGTCAGTGGCTGTTACGCGGAGTTCTTTGTCCTCTTTGAAGCGTCGGGCTGTATCCTTGATGATGGCGAAGGCTTCGGGCAGGATCTCAAGTAACACTTCCTCCATGCGCTTAATAATGGCGCTCTCCAGCGTGTCGATCTCCTCGTACCGCGCCTCTCGGGCGTGGATGTCCATATGCGGATCGGCATCGATCTCGGCCCGTATCGCTTGTTGACGGTCTTCTTCCGTGCGAACGCGCTCCCGGATCAGCCCACGCAGGGCATTGCTGCGGGCACGCAGGCCGTCATGGTCCAGCGCGGCGAGCTTGGCGTATTGCACCTTGACCTGCTCGATCAGTGGGGTCACTTCCTTCAGGTCACGTGTGGCTTTGTCTCCGAAAATGGACTTGATCGCTTTGTTGAATACACCGAGCATGGTGGGAGGGGGCGTTGGGGGGAGGGCCGCTCACAGTGGGCCCATCGCGAAGGGGTGCGAAGTTAGCGGTCCCGCGAGGAGCACGGACCATGCCGGGTGGACCCGCCGGACAGCCTGTCAGGTGAACGAAAAAGCCTCCCGGCAGGAGGCTCTTCGAAGCAGCTTTGTCCCTTGGGTCAGTACTCGTCCTCGTTGAAGAAGAAGTCCTCCTTGCTGGGGTAGTCCGGCCAGATATCCTCGATGCTTTCGAACACTTCCTCATCATCCTCGATGGCTTGGAGGTTCTCCACCACTTCCAGCGGAGCACCCGTGCGCATAGCGAAATCGATCAGCTCGTCCTTGGTGGCGGGCCAGGGGGCATCCTCTAAATACGAGGCCAGTTCAAGGGTCCAATACATCGCGGCGCGGGTTGCAGGTTTCGGTAAAACGGGCGCAAATATAACCGGATCGTGATGCGGGCTGCGGCGAGTTATCCACCGGTGCCCGAACGGCCCGTTCGATCCCCAGCTGTTGCCTCATCCCTGCGGCTTCCAGGGGGTCTCGGGCACACCGAGTTCATGCCCCAGGTGGCGTGCCAGCATGAACAGGAGATCGCTCAGCCGGTTCACATAACGCACCAGCACCTCGGGAACCGGCTCTTGTTCGGCCAGTTGCACCATCCGTCGTTCCGCTCGTCGGCATACCGTCCGGCAGATGTGTGCCTGCGATACGACTGGATGCCCGCCGGGAAGGATGAAGTTCCGCATTGCGGGTAGGTCCTTGTCCATTGCATCCATTGCCTCTTCGAGCGCCTCCACATCGGCATCTGTGATGGGCGGAACTTTGAAAAGGTCCGCTTCCGTGTCAGAGCCCGATGCCAGACGAGACCCCAATGCGAAGAGCGTTTCCTGGATGCGGGTAAGAAGCTCTTTTCGGCCCGCGCCTGCCAGATCGCGCAACATCCCGAGATGGCTGTTCAATTCATCCACGGTACCATATGCTTCAATGCGCACATGGTCCTTCGATACGCGCGTGCCGCCGAGGAGCCCCGTGGTGCCCTTATCTCCGGTGCGTGTGTAGATCTTCATAATGGATCGGTCAGTGACCCTGGCGGCGAATGTAGCCGCCACGTGTTCTCCCCGTCTTTGAAGCGGATATTCGGTCTCGACATGCTCGAAGGTACTGGACGGTCGCCTAGTGCGCGTCCGTCCGGCTAGTAACGGATCCGGAAGTGCTGCGTTGCCTGCTCTGTGCGAAGGAACACAAGTCCCATGTCGTACAGATCGATGGTCACAGTAACGCGGGGGTGGGCTTTCACAACTTCCCAAGCCTCCTCCATACCCCGGCTCCAATGGATATCATCGAAGACGAGCACGCTGCCGCTGGATGTGTGTTCCATGCACATCATGAAATAGTCCAGGGTCGGCTCTTTCAAGTGGTGGCCATCGAAGAAGACCAGGTCGACATGATCAAGTCGCTTGAGGACCTCCGGTAACTGGGTTTTGAAGCTTCCCAAGTGGGGATGTATGGTGCCGCAGCGCATCTGGTCGAAATGATGTTGGGCGATGCGATAGGTCTGCGGACATCCCTCGATGGTGGTCACCTCGCCCTCGTCGGCGCCCATGGCCAAGTAGAGCGTGGAGATGCCGAACGAGGTGCCAAGTTCCAACACGGTCCGCGGCCGGAAATACCGCGCGAGACGGAACAACAACTGGCCTTGGCGCGCTGGTTTCATTGCCGATCGGGCCATGTCAGCAACACCGCGCACAGGTAGGTCCAGCACCCGGGATCCAGCGCCCAGATCATTGACACGAATGGTCTGGTCGCTCTCCCAAAGGTCTTCGCGCAATCGCTCGATCGCCGCGAACTCAGGAAGTGCCGCCCGCTCGCGGATAACTTGGGTAACCAGTTCATACACGAACGGTGAATGGACCCCATGCGCTGTTCGCGCCTTCACCAAGTGGTTCAGGTAGCTGCCAACGCGCTGCAAGTGGTCGCTCATCGAAAGGCCCATGCGGGATCGGAGCGCAAATCTAGCCGCGTGTGCCCAGCGCACATCTGTGGGACCGATGGGCACTAACAGTACGCTGTTCGATCCGCAGTTAGTCTGCGTTGCTTCTAGTTTGGCAGGCCTTTGGTCTTTATCCGCTGCACCAATCCCGGAAGAACGCGTTCGCGATACGCGAAGATGCCCTCGATCCTGGCGCGGACAGCGAGTTTGTGGGCCAGTTCCCCTATAGCACCGAGCGGCAGCTCGTATGCGACATGGTCGTGCATCAAAGTACCTCCTGTCACCGCCTCGAATCGGTGCAGATGCCTCCAGCGCTTGAAAGGGCCTTTGCGTTGCGTATCCACGAATTGCTGACCCGGAACCACTTCTTCGATGCGCGTGATCCAAGTGAGCGGTATGCCCATGAGGGGCTGCACTGTATAGGTGATCAATTGCCCGCTGTGCGCTGGTCGGTCATCGAACGGCGCACGAATACAGAAGCGCATATAGCTGGGAGTGATCAAGCCAAGGTTGCGCGGTGAGCTGAAGAAGGCCCATGCCTCCGCGATGTCCACTTCCAAGACTTGCTCGCGTTCCAAGAGGTGGACACCCATAGGCCTATCCAATGACTTCGGCTTTCGGGTAGCGCTGTTTCCAGAACTCCAAGGCTTTCAGGCTGGCCAGGGTGATCACGGTACGTGCATCCAATCGGACCTTTATCTGTTTGAGGCCTTCCTTCACCGGTTGGGTGAGGATCAGCTTTTTTCTACGTGGCATGTGCTAGGAGAACAAATTAGGTTGTCGTTCGGTTCGCCCGACGTCTCCCTTGAGGGCCAGTTTGTAGGCCTCAAGAGCGCGTTCGCGGGCTACTTCATGAACGACCACCTGCTGCACATAGTTTGCCGAACCGTGTTCCGGTACCCATCGCTTCACATATTTTAACTGCGGATCGAAACGCTGGAGCTGCAGGTGGGGGTTGAAGATCCGGAAGTAGGGTGCGGCATCGCACCCGGAACCAGAGGCCCACTGCCAGCCGCCGTTGTTGCTGCTCAGTTCGAAGTCCAGGAGTTTGGCAGCGAACCATGCCTCTCCCCACCGCCAGTCGATCAGGAGGTGTTTCGTGAGGAAACTCGCCACCACCATCCGCACCCGGTTATGCATCAACCCGGTGGCGAGCAGTTCACGCATGCCGGCGTCTACTAGGGGATAGCCCGTGCGGCCTTCGCACCACGCCCCGAATTCATCTTCGTTGTTCCGCCAGGCGATACTATCGTAGGCCGGTTTGATCGCACGCACCGCTGCGTGAGGGCAGTGCCAGAGCACTTGCATGTAGAACTCACGCCAGATCAGCTCGTCCGCGTATTTCGAGCTGGTCGCCATGGCCTTGCGCATGAGTCCACGAACGCTCACGGTACCGAACCGGAGATGCGTGCTCATTCGGCTCGTGCCTTCCACGGCAGGCAAGTCCCGTGTGAGGTGATAACTCCGCAACAGGTCGTCCTGAACGGTTGTCGATGGGGTGACCAGATCAGTGTCCTCGAATCCGAGGTCCGCTAGCGAAGGGCAAGGTAGGGAGGGGGTTGGCCAGTAGCGGTCCGCGAGTTTCTCACTGGGGAACGGATCGAGCATGTCCGGCTTGAAGTGCGCTTTCCACTTCCGGGAATAAGGGGTGAAAACCGTATAGGGATCACCGTCGTCCTTGACCACTTCGTCGCGTTCGAAGATGCTGATGTCCTTGTAGCTGTGGATCGGTATGCTCCGAGCGCGTAGAAGCTCCGATACGGCTTTGTCGCGGCCGATCGCGTACGGTTCATGATCATGGTTGAATGTGACGGCGCGCACATCGAACCGTTCCAGAAGTTCCTGCCAGATCCGCAGCGGATTCCCATGCGCGACCAACATCGAAGCACCTCGGCGCTCCAGTTCTGTCTTCATAGTCTGCACCGCGCGATGTATGAAGTCAACACGTCGATCTCGCCGATCCTCCAATTTGTCCAGGATCGTCGTGTCGAAGATGAACAGCGGCAGGACGTTCCCGTGATCGGCCAGTGCCCGGTACAATCCGTGGTTGTCACGCAGACGCAGGTCGCGCCTGAACCAATGAATGGCGATCGACGGGCGTTCCATGCAGTGTGGTGAAGCTTCGACCCTCTCGGTCAAGCAGCGCTGGAAGTGCGCGCGACCCAGCGTGCAAGGGCGTCCTGCCAGCAGAGGTGCAACCATACCGTGAAGCGCTCCGGTTCAGCAGCGAGTTCCGAAGCAAGCTCGTTGGCATCGACATAGCGCCACTGCTCAACCTCGTGCGGCGCAGGGTCAACAGGTCCATCGAATTCCGCAAGGAGCACATGATCCAATTCGTGCTCGAACAGGTCGTTGGGTAGGGTTGCGCGATAGATGAACCAGAACGCCGGGCTCGGATGGCCAACGATGCCCATCTCTTCTTTCAACCGGCGATGTGCGGCCTGCTCCAGCGTTTCACCGGGGCGCGGGTGCCCGCAACAGGTGTTGCTCCAAAGGCCTCCACTGTGGTACTTGGTCGATGCCCTCTTCTGCAAGAGAAGTCGCCCTTGGCTATCGAATACGAACACCGCGAACGCCCGGTGCAAGTGCCCTCCCTCGATGGGCCTCCATTTTGCCCATCGTGCCCAGCGCTTCGTCACGCTCATTGACCAAGACAACGAGTTCCTCCTCCGGACCGGCAGCGCTGCTCATAGCAGTCCGAAACTATGACGCAGGTAGCTGGTGGTAAGAAGCGCCAGTTTGCGCCGATTGCGCACACGCACCCGCTCCAAAAGGATGCGCTCCGTAGGCAAGGCTTTGATCTTTCGGAAGAGGCTGAGGAAGTACATGTAGGCCATATAAACCCCGAAACGTGCGCCCTTGGGTAGCTGGCGGATACCCACGAGTGCCGCATCGAAGTCCGCCTGGATGTCCGCCTCTATGCTGCTCTTGTCCTCAGCGGTCAATCGTTTCACATCAACGCCGGGGAAGTAGGTGCGGCCCAAATTGTGGTGGTCGTCGCGCAGGTCGCGCAGGAAATTCACCTTCTGGAAGGCTGCACCTAAACGCATGGCCGGGCCCTTCAGGCGCTGGTAATAGGCATCGTCCCCGTTACAGAAAACACGCAGGCACATGAGGCCAACGACTTCGGCACTGCCGAGGATGTACGTCTCATAGCTGCGTTGGTCATGGATGGAATCCTGAAGGTCCATCGCCATGCTGTTCAGAAAGGTGTCGTAGAGTTCGGGTTCCACGCCATATTTGTTCACCACGCTCTGGAAGCTGTGCAGGATGGGATTGAGGCTGATCCCTTCGTTGATCGCGCGGTAGGTGTCTTCCCGGAAGCGTCTCAGAAGTTCAGGTTTATCAAAGTCATGGAACGTGTCCACGATCTCGTCCGCGAACCGCACAAAGCCATAGATGGCGTGGATGGGGTCATGGAAGCGGCGCTCCAGCGAGCGAATGCCTAGGGAGAAGGAGGTGCTGTAGCTGCGCGTGGTGTGTTTGCTGGCCAGTAAGCATACTCTTTCATATTGCGCGAGACTGTTCATGCGCGTTGCCTTTGGGCCGTGCTACTGATCAGGTCGGCCACCACCTGGCCGCTGATAAGGGCTGGAGGTACCCCCGGACCAGGAACGGTGAGCTGCCCCGCAAAGTAAAGCCCGCGCACTTGTTGGCTCTTCATGCGGGGTTTCAGCACTGCGGTTTGTGCCAGTGTGTTCGCCAACCCGTAGGCATTGCCCCGGAACGCGTTGTAGTCGCGCTCGAAATCGGCGATGCAGTAGCTGTGCTGGTACATAAGATGGTCCTCGACCTTCACACCGGTGTGCGCAGCCATCCGCTCCAACACCTGCGCGAGGTACTTGGCGCGCACCTCCGCACTGTCCGCCAGGCCGGGAGCGATGGGTATCAAGGCGAACACGTTCTCATGGCCAACAGGAGCGACAGTTGGGTCGGTCTTCGACGGGGCCGAGATGTACATGAGCGGCTTTGACGGCCAGCTCGGATCCACATAGATCTCATGGGCATGCACATCAAGCGAGCGGTCGAAAAAAAGGTTGTGGTGCTCTAATTTCGGTAAGCGTGTGTTGAAGCCCAAATAGAAGAGCAGCGATGAGGGCGCCATGACCCGTTCGCTCCAATAGCGCTCGGTGTAACTGCGGTGCGCGGGCTCAAGCAGTTGTTGATCCACATGGTGATAGTCCGCCGTAGCGACCACCACGTCGGCCAAGAACTCTCCCTTTGGGGTGCTCACGCCCACCGCTTTTCCGCCCTGCACCAAGATCCTGGTTGCAGGCGTATCATAATTAAAGTCGACCCCCTGTTTTGTCGCCACACGCACCATGCCTTCCACAATACGCCCCATGCCACCCATGGGGTACCAGGTACCCAGTGCCATGTCGGCGAAATTCATCAGGCTGTACAAGGCCGGTGTGCGTTCCGCCGTTGCACCCAGGAAAAGCACCGGGAACTCCATGAGCTGGCGCAGGCGGGGATCTTTGAAATGCCGCCCGACATGCTTGCGCAGTGAGGAGAATACACTTGTGCGTAGCATACCTGTGAGCAGGCGTGGATGCATGTACTCCAGCCATGACAAGGAAGGGCGGTGTACCAACTTCTTCATGCCCAGATCGTACTTCGTGCCGGCTTCTTCAAGGAATCGGCCCAGCGCCTTGCCAGCGCCTGGTTCCACAGTTTCGAAAAGAGCAGTGAGTTCCGGCATGCCGGCTGGGAGGCGCCAATGGTCCGTTGGTGAGAAGATCACCTGATAGCTTGGATCCAGTCGGACCAGTTCATAGTGGTCTTGAACACGGTCCCCAAAACGAGCGAACCATGCCTCGAAAACGTCAGGCATCCAATACCAACTCGGGCCCATGTCGAAGGTGAATCCGCCCGCATGCAGCACGCGCGCTCTTCCTCCCGGCGTTGCGTTCTTCTCTAGCACGGTCACGGTATACCCCTTAGCGGCCAGGGAGGCCGCCGCGGAGAGGCCTGCAAAGCCCGAACCTATGACCAATGCACGCTGGTTCACGCGGCCAGGGGCTTCTCGGACAGCATACCCATCAACCGCTGACGGGCTTGGTGGATCCTGCTCTTCACGGTGCCGATCGGGATCCCCAGGTGATCGGAGATCTCGTGGTACTTGAACCCTTCGTGGTGCATGAGGAATGGCTTTCTAAAGCTGACCTCCAGCCGACCGAGGCTTTTATCGAGCTCGGACCGTAACATGCTACTCTCCGAGGTAGCGGAGGTCTGCACACGCCGCACGGTGCTTCGTTCACGCTCCACACTGTCCATGAGCGACTTGGTGCGCTTGGTGCGGCGGTGGTTGTTAATGAAGGTGTTCTTCATAATGGTGTAAAGCCACGCCCGAAAGTTCGTGTTGTCCTGGAACCGGTCCCGGTATGTAAGCGCCCGCAACGTACTCTCTTGGAGCAGGTCCTGCGCGTCGTCGCGGTCCTTGGTCAAGCTCAGCGCGAAGTAATACAGCTGCTGCCGAAGGCCGATGAGGTGTTGCTGGAATTCGATGGTCGACATGTTGTTTTGTTTAAGAGTTTCGTCCAATGACTCGACAAACGTAGTGTGCCGAGCTGATCCGGACACCATAATGTTGAAGAATAATTGTTAAAAGTTAAACAATAGACTCTTCTTCAACTTCCCCCTTCGTCTCTGTTAGAGGGGTTCGGACGCACCAGAACGCCCGGGGCTGTAGTGCCGGATCTGATGTCACTCGGTCGTTCTGGATGATCGAAAGGCTCGCGAGCGCCACCGCCAACTCAGGTTCGTAGGTCAACGGCCTGACAGGGACCCCACATTCCCATCTGGAAGCCTCTGGATCGGCCATGCACTCGAAGGGCTATATTCGCAGCCCTTTTTCGGGGCTCTTTCAGCCCACCGGTTGTCGAGGTTCTTTACATCGGAGGCATAGCTCAGCTGGTTCAGAGCATCTGCCTTACAAGCAGAGGGTCGCTGGTTCGAATCCGGCTGCCTCCACCCTCGGGATGTTAGCTCAGCTGGTTCAGAGCGCATGCTTCACACGCATGAGGTCACTGGTTCGAATCCAGTACGTCCCACAAAGCCCCGGTCTTCCGGGGCTTTTGCATTCAAAGCACCTCCGCCACCACGAACACGCTACCGGTGATGAGCACGAGATCGTTCAGCGCCGCAGCGGAGAACGCAGCGCGGTAGGCGGCCTGCACGGAAGGATAGGCCAAGCCACGCAGTCCAAGCCCCAAAGCTTGTGCGCGCAGGGCTTCTGCGTCCAGGCCGCGTGGAATGTTGGCTTTGCAGAAGTAGTACGTGGCCCCTGCGGGCAGTTCGCTCAGCACCGTTCTCAAGTCCTTGTCGTGTACCGCGCCGAAGACGATGTGGAGCGCCTCGAAGGGAAGTCGTTCGAGCATGCCCTTCACTGCCCGGATGCCATCCACGTTGTGCGCAACGTCCGCGATGGTCAACGGCGGTTCGGCCAGGATCTGCCATCGCCCTTGAAGACTTGTGTTGGAGACGACCTTGGAGAAGCCCAGACGGATGTGCTCTTCTCCGATCAGCCATCCCTTTCCGCGCAGCACTTCGATCGTGGCCAGGGCCGTTCGTGCGTTCCGCTCTTGATGGGCGCCAGCCAGGGCGCTGGGATAGACCAATGGCACGGTCTGGTCCACGAACGTGATGGGAACGGAAAGGTCTTCGGCTTTCTGCCGGAAGGCATCGGCGACATCTCCAAATGCTTCGCCGATCACCGTCGGAATTCCTGCCTTCATGATCCCCGCTTTCTCTCTTGCGATGGCCTCTAGGGTTTGTCCGAGAAAGTCCATATGATCCCATCCGATGTTGGTGATCACGCTCACCTCGGGTGTTACCACGTTGGTGCTGTCCAGTCGCCCACCCATGCCGGTCTCGATCACCGCGATGTCCACCTGTTCTTCCCGGAACCACCAAAAGGCCAGCGCCACGCCCCACTCGAAGAAGGAAGCCTGTATCGGTTCGAACCCCGATCTATGATCCTCTACGAACCGGACGAGCTCTGGTTCCGGGATCATCGCTCCGTTAATGCGGAATCGCTCCCGAAGATCCTTGAGGTGCGGCGATGTATGCAGTCCCACCTTGTAGCCCGCCTCCTGCAGCACACTCGAGACCAAGTGACTGGTGCTTCCCTTGCCGTTGGTGCCCGCTACATGAACGCAGCGCAGACCTTGCTCCGGATGATCCAGGATCTCCATGAGCGCGTGGGTGTTACGCAGGTCCGCTTTGTAGGCCGCTTTCCCGATGCGCTGGAACATCGGTAGCTGCGCGTAGAGGTACGCGAGCGTTTCCGAATAGGTCACGTTACTCGAGGATGAACACGAAGGTCATCTCGCCCCGCTGCTCGGCTGCCGCATCGGACTTCGGCGTGAAGGTGCTTTCGAGGGCGGCCTTTCTAGCCATTTGGATCAAGGTCTGGTCGGTCGTGGTGCTCTTGTCAAAGTTCACATCCGCCTTCTTCACTTTGCCTTCCCTATCCACGAAGATGGTGAGTACCACCTTTCCGTTTTTCTCCGGCTTTTCGCTGATCCTGGGCGCCCGGCCAATGCCACGCCCCGCCAAATTGAAGCTGCCACCACCAAAAGTCCCGTACCCGTTCGGACTGCCACCCGGTACTCCTTCATTCCCTGGTTTGTTCGAGGATCCATCGCCACCTTGTCCCGAGCCGGGCCCGGTTCCGCCGGTTCCGCTCCATGCGCCGCCAAGGGCTTCCTTTAGCGCGTTGCTCACCGTGGGGGAATTGATCTTGGGCTCCTTCGGTTTGGTGACCGGTTTGGCGGTGGGATCGGTCTTGGGCTTTTCGGTGGGCTTTGGCGCTGGCCGTGCCATGTCTTCGCCATCTTCTTCAGCGATCAGTTCTTCGCTGGTCGCCACGCTTTCGCTTACCGCCCCGGCCGAAGAGCCACCACCGGCATCCATGGACTCGTTGTCCCCCATGCCTTCGTCACTATAACCAAGGTCCGCGATACCGAGTTCCATGCCTGGCCCCCCCTTCGGGGAAAGGAGGCATGGGGGTCACGATCTTCATCAGGACCAGAAAGAGCAGCAGCAACAAGTGAAGGGCTATCGACATCATCATCGCGGACACCCTTCTGCTGGTGGGGATCTCCGTTGTGGTGGTCATGAGCTCTCGTTCTGGGTGGCCAAGATCATCTTGACCCGTATTTCCGTACCGATCTGTAGTACGTTCACGAGGTCCTGTACACTGAGCGCCCGGTCGAGTCGGAGCACTATTGTGGGCTGGTCGAGCTGTCTTGTCGCTTCAACGAGGGCTCCCTTCAGATCCTCTTCAGCAACCGGTGTCTTGTTCACGAAGTACTCGTGGTTCTCAGTGACCTGAAGCAGGATCTGCACCTTGTCGATCGTCTTGCTTTGTTTGCTGTTCGGCAACAGCAGTTTGATCACGTTCGGGTTGACCAGCGTGCTCACGATCAGGAAGAACAGGAGCAGGAAGAACATGATGTCGTTGAGCGACTCGGTGCTCACTTCGGCATGTTCGCGCTTGCGGCGACGCAGCTTCATGGCTCAGGCTTTCTGGGGTTCCTGGATGATATCGAGGAACTGCTGGCCCGTATCGTCCATCAGCGCTTCGGCCCGGTCCACCAGGTTGTTGATGATGAAGTAGGCGGTGAAGGCCATCATGCCCACAATGAGCCCGCCGGCCGATGTGATCATCTTCTGGTAGAGGCCCCCAGCAATGAGGCCGATGCTGATGTTGTCCGCCAAAGCGATCTCGTAGAAGATCTTGATCACCCCGATGATGGTGCCGATGAACCCGAACATGGGGGCCAACTTGGAGAAGAGGCTCAGGAGCCCCACACCGCGCTCCAAGCGACCGATCTCAGTGCGCCCCACACCTTCCATGGCCGCTTCGATCTCACGCACTGGGTAGCCGAACCGATTGATGCCCTTCTCCACCATTCTCGCAGCCGGTGAGCGGGTGCTGGCGCAGAGGTTCTTGGCAGAATCCAGTTTCCCTTCATGCACATAGTCCCGAACCTTGCTTAGAAAATCCTTGTCGAGGCTGACCGCACTGCGAAGGGAGATAACGCGTTCGATCAGGATGTAGATGGTGATCAACGACATGAGCGCAAGAGGGCCCATGATCGCCCAGCCTCCGTAGGCCACCAGTTCGAAGATCGAAAGGCTCTTCTCGGTCACTGTGGCGGTGGAGATCTTGTTGAGCGCCTCTTGGACCGAGTCAGTGGCGATCTGGGAGAATAGGTCGAGGTGCATGCTGGTTGCTGGTGTTTAGAAGGAACGCGAGGTGTGTGTGATCAAGTATCAAGTGAGCTGCTCGAGCGCGATCGCGAAGCCGGTGCGGGTAAGGTTGGTGCGGGCGGGATTCCGCTCCCAAGTGCGTTGCAAGGCCTGTGCGATCCTATCGCTGACGTCCATGAAGATGCCTTGGTCGGTGAGCAAGGCACCTTCCTGCATGCAATAAGCGAACACCCGTGCCATGCCGCAGTTGGCGATGAAGTCCGGGATGACGCTCACGCGGCCATCCGCATGTTCGGCGATCGGCCCATAGAATATCTGGGGGTCGGCGAAGGGCACATTGGCTCCACAGGCGATCACTTCCAATCCCCCTGCCACCAAGCGATCCACCTGCTCATGGGTCACCAACCTGCTCGCGGCGCAAGGAAGAAAAACCTCGGCGGGAATGTCCCATATCAGGGCGTTCGCTTCCGCAGCGGAGACCACATCAGCAGCTTTCAGTGTATTCCCCTCCTTGTTCAGGAAAAGGTCCTTCACCCGCTCTGAGGAAAGCCCATCCCTGGCGATCAGGCCGCCATTGCGATCGAGTATGCCCACGATCTTCGCGCCTTCGCAAGAAAGGTAGTAGGCCGCTGCCGACGCCACATTTCCCCAGCCCTGCACAATGACGCGCTTGCCGTCCAGCTGTCCTCCATACAAACGATAGAAGTGACGTACGCTTTCCGCAACACCCCAACCGGTGATCATATCCGCTACCGCATAACGGCCAATGATGGGCGCGAAGGAGGGGTCTTCCACCAACTTGGATACGCCCGTGCGCAACTGCCCGATCGCCCGAACTTTGGCCCCGGGCGCGTTGCCGATATGTCCGTTCACGACTCCCTCTTGGGGATGCAACAGACCGTAGCGCTCGGTGATGGGTATCACTTCGTGGAGTTCGTCCACGTTCAGATCGCCTCCCGTACCGTAGTAGCTCTTGAGCAGGGGTAGAACGGCCTTGTACCAGCGCTCCAGCACCTCGACTTTGCGCGGATCGGCTGGGTCGAAATCGATACCGCTCTTGGCGCCGCCAATGGCAGGACCGCTCACCGTGAACTTCACCTCCATCGTCTTGGCGAGGCTCTCCACTTCGCGACGATCCAAACCCTTCCGCATGCGCGTGCCGCCCCCTGCCGCACCGCCTCGTAGGCTATTTATCACCACCCAACCCTTGGCCCCCGAGGGGGCGTCGTTCCACTCGAACACGATCTCCGGGGGGCGCTGTTCGAAGCGGCGAAGGGACTCCTTCATGGTTGCGATCGGCCGCAGCGCGGTGCCGTAGTGGTCAAAGGTAGCTGGTGGGTATGCCCTCCTTTGGAGCGTGTCCGGCGTTCTTTCAGCCCCCGTTGTTAATAGGGCCAGTAGATCGCCCCGCCGGAGGTGTCTCTTCCCGCCCCCGTTACACTGGCTAACGTATTGACGCGACCTAGGAAACGCATCAGGCCCAAGAAAGCGAAGATCACCGCCTCCTTCATATCCACCAGTTCTTTCGACGGTACTTCGATCCGCACCGTAGGGTTGCTTCGCAACTGGTCCATGAGCGATGTGTTGTGCACGCCGCCGCCAGTGGCAAGGATCCGGTTCGCATCGTTCTCCTTGGCCGATCGGAGGATCTGTTCAGCGATATGCGCCACTGCGGTCGCCATCCGATCCGGAAGCGCCAGTGCAGAGTTCTGCATGAGCGGTCGCATTGTTTCTGTGTACCATTCTCGGCCTAGCGAGCGGGGAGGGGCCTGCGCGTAGAAAGCAAGCCCATTGAGACGAGCGAGCAACGCGCCGTTCACCGCACCAGCCCGGGCAATGCGCCCTTCGGCATCATACCGCTCTCCTGATTCACGTGCCAAACCGTCGAGCAATTGGTTGCAGGGGCAGATATCGAACCCTGTGACCCGTTCCGTCCCATGCACAGAGAGGTTCGCGATGCCCCCAAGGTTGAGAAATGCAATGTGACCGGGGAACAGAGCCTTTTCGCCCAGCGGAACGAGAGGCGCCCCCTGCCCGCCGTGCGCCATGTCAAGCGTTCTGAAGTCGCACACCACCGGAACACCGGCAAGAGCGGCGATGTGCGAGCCGCTACCCGCTTGAAAGGTCAGGCCTTCGGCCGGCCTGTGAAAAATGGTGTGCCCATGCGAGGCGATCAACTCGGCTGGCTGCTCGCGCAATACGTCCGCGCACGCGCTACCGATCGCACGGCCCAGATGCGTATGCAATCGGGCAAGGTCAATGGCGGTTCCATCCATGGCCGCTTCCAGCTGTTGTTCCATCTCGCTGCTGAACTGCGCGGTCCGGGCCAGGATCACCTCATGTTTCCAGATTTCAGCCTCCTCCCGGAAGGCGCATACCGCAAGGTCGATCCCATCCATGGAACTTCCAGACATGACCCCGAGTACCCGGTAGGTGCGCCCAATATCCTTTCCCATACGCCAAAACTATCCGACACGTTGATGTGTCCTTCTACCTTTGACATCTATCCCCTTACGCCATGGATGTGCTCTCCGGTGCCACAATGAATTTCGAACTGACCGAGGAACAATTGGCGGTGCGCGATGCGGCCCGTGACTTCGCCCAGAACGTGCTGAAGCCAGGGGTGATAGATCGCGATAAGGAGCAACGTTTCCCGGCGGCGGAGATCAAGCAGCTCGGTGAACTGGGTTTTTTGGGTATGATGGTCGACCCCAAGTATGGCGGCCGCGGCATGGATACCGTGAGCTACGTGCTCGCGATGGAGGAGATCAGCAAGGTTGACGCCAGCACCAGCGTGGTGATGAGTGTGAACAACAGCCTGGTCTGCTGGGGTCTGGAGACCTTTGGTAATGAGGAGCAAAAGGTGAAATACCTGGTGCCTCTTGCGAAAGGGGAGAAGATCGGGGCGTTCTGCCTGAGCGAACCGGAAGCGGGCAGCGATGCCACCAGCCAGCGCACCACGGCGATCGACATGGGCGACCACTACCTGCTGAACGGCACCAAAAATTGGATCACGAACGGGAGCACGGCTAGTACCTATCTCGTCATGGCCCAGACCGATGCCGCCAAGAAGCACAAGGGGATCAATTGCCTCATCGTGGAAAAGGGCATGCCCGGTTTCGTGGTAGGCGCGAAGGAGGACAAGCTCGGCATTCGTGGCAGCGATACGCACACTTTGATGTTCCAAGACGTCAAAGTCCCAAAGGAGAACCGGATCGGGGAGGATGGCTTCGGTTTCAAGTTCGCCATGAAGACGCTGTCGGGCGGGCGGATCGGGATCGCTTCACAGGCACTCGGCATAGCCAGTGGGGCCTACGAGCTTGCGCTCGCCTACAGCAAGGAGCGCAAGGCCTTCGGCAAGCCGATCCATGAGCACCAAGCGATCGCCTTCAAATTGGCGGATATGGCCACGGAGATCGAAGCGGCCCGTCTTCTTTGCCTGAAAGCGGCCTGGCTCAAGGATACCCATGGCAACTACGATATCGCGGGAAGCATGGCGAAATTGTTCTCCAGCGAAGTGGCCATGCGCACAACGATCGAGGCTGTTCAGGTCCACGGTGGATACGGGTATGTAAAGGAGTACCATGTCGAGCGCCTGATGCGCGATGCCAAGATCACGCAGATCTACGAGGGTACTAGCGAGGTGCAACGCATCGTGATCGGACGCAGTGTGATCGGCTAGAATGCGGGGATAAGGGTCTCCAACCGGGTCCCACGAGAGCCTTTCAGCAGCACAAGGTGCCCGGTGATCGGGTCTGCTGAGAACGCTCGGAGCGCAGCATCGGCGTCGGGATGGACAGAGCCGGATAAGCTGTTCCGCACCGCTTCGAACTCCGGCCCGACGTAGATCGCTTTCACGCCCAGGTCCGTTGCGAGCTTGATGACCGCCATGTGCTCATCGCGGCTTTCCGCACCGAGTTCCTTCATGCCGCCCATCACGGCCAGCTTGGGAAGGTCGGAACTCATCGCGGCGAAATTCTCGAGAGCTGCGCGCATACTGGAGGGGTTCGCATTGTAAGCGTCCAGGATCAATCGGTTGCGTCCGGTGTCAACGTATTGTGATCGGTTGTTGCCCGGCACGTAACCCTCCAGAGCGCTCACGATCGTTTCTTCCGGAACCCGGAAGTACGCGCCGATGTGCGCGGCCGCCAATGCGTTCTGTAGGTTGTACGCTCCGATCAAACGCGTGTGCACCTGTCGCTCGATGCCGAGTTCACTTCGGAAGGTGAAGGATAGGAAAGCTCCCGCTCCGTGCAACGAACCTTTTGTAGAAGAGGTCTCGCGCGTGCCATAGGTGCTGGTCCGAAGGCCCGCGCTCTTCTCGACCAGGAGATCGTCATCGGCGTTCAGGAACGCGGTGCCAGCATGTTCGAACAAGTAGTGGTAAAGCTCCGTTTTTGCACGAACCACACCTTCATAACCGCCAAAACCTTCCAAATGAGCGCGGCCGATATTGGTGATAAGCCCATGGGTGGGTTCGGCGATAGCGACCAGCTCCGCGATATCGCCCACATGGTTGGCACCCATCTCGACAATTGCGATCTCGTGCTCTCGGGAAAGTCCGAGCAGGGTGAGCGGAACACCGATGTGGTTGTTGAAATTGCCCACGGTGGCCAAGGTGGGGCGGTCCGCGCGGAGCACCTCATGCACCAGTTCTTTCGTAGTGGTCTTTCCATTCGTTCCTGTGATCGCGAGCACTGGTATGTCGAACTGGCGACGATGATACCTAGCCAATTCCTGTAGGCTCCGTAACACGTCCGGAACCAATACGAAGCGGTCATCCCGCACTACGGACGGATCGTCCACTACCGCATAGGCACAGCCTTGTCCCAATGCCTCGCCCGCGAAAGTGTTGGCGTTGTAATTCGGCCCGCGGAAAGCGAAGAACATCCCGTTGGCCAGAAGGTGACGCGTATCCGTGCATACCCCGGAACAGCTATTGAGCCGGGAATGGAGTGATGCGATCTCTTGCATGAAAAAGAAGACCCCGGCTAGAGGCCGGGGTCCAAAACTAGGTACGCTTATCTATCGTTTCAGCTTGCCCCGGCGTCTGTCATCCCCCATACCGACCGGGCTGCCAACACGCGTCATCGCGCAACGGAAGCCGATCATGGAAGTGCTTTGACGTTCGTCCAGGAAGCGGCGGGTGCCCGGGTTCGCCCAGTACACGCGATCACCCCAGCTAGCGCCCTTGAAAACACGGGCGTGGTCGTTCACCAAGGTGGTTTTGCCCCAATCATACATCGGATTGCCCTCGAAGTCGGGATTCTCGTAGAAGATGCTGCTCTCGATATCGCCATCGCGGTAGTCGATATTGTCGGCATCGCGATAGTTGCGGCGGTCGATGTTCTCTTCCACGGTCACATTGCGCATCCGCACGTCCCCGGGCTGGTCGCTCTGGTAGTCGCTGATGCCGCTCAGGAGCTTTGGACTGATGTCCAGATCCTGGCCCTTGATCATGTCCACCATGTCCTGTACCCGCTGGTAGGCCGCGTCCTCCTTCCGGGTATTCTTGAACTCGATGGACTGATCGATAGCTACTAGAAGGTCGTCGATGAGTTTGGCCTCTTCCGGGGTGGCCTTGCGCTGCATTTCCTTTTGGAACTCCACAAGGAAATACTTGATGCCTTCCACGTCGTACACCACTAGATCGTGTTTGTCCTGCACGGCACCATCGCTGTTCAGCACTTTGGTCTTGAACACACTTCCGCGGAAAGCGCGGAAGTCATCCTTGTCCTCGGGGCTCAACGGGCGATATACGTCCATCACCCACTCGCTCACGTTGCCGGCCATGTTATAAAGGCCATAGTCGTTGGGCCAATAGCTGAATACCGGAGCTGTGATGTCCGCATTGTCGTTCAGACTACCGGCAACACCCATGTAGTCGCCTCGTCCCCGCATGAAGTTGCCGCGGAAGTCACCATAGAAAGCACCTCCCTTCTTGCGACTATCGTAGCGCACCCAGTGTCCGTTCCAAGGATGATCCGGCGCTCGATGATGCGTTCGTCCACGGTATTGCCCACCAAGCCGAAAGCCGCGTACTCCCATTCCGCTTCTGTCGGCAAGCGGTACCTGGGCAGTAGGATGCCATCCTCCATCTTGATGTTCCTTGTGTCCTTGTTCGGATTGAAGTCCTGCACGCCGTCCACCTTCTTACCGCTCTCGTATTGCCCGGCGGCATAAGCGTCGGTGGTGAAGTGGTCTTCGTTGATCTGGTTGGGGTAGTGCTCGAAGAGACCTTCGCGGATCAGGATCACCTCGTTCACCCGGTCCGTGCGCCACGCGCAATAATCGTTGGCTTGCAGCCAGTTGATACCCACCACTGGATAGTCACGGTATGCCGGATGGCGCAAGTAGTACTCGGTGTAGGGCTCATTGAACGCCAATTTGGTGCGCCAGACCAGTGTGTCCGGAAGGGCCTTCTTGTAAATTTCCGGATAGTCGGCTACGAAGACACGCTCCAACCAGTAGAGGTATTCGAGCCAGTAGAAGTTGGTCACTTCCACCTCGTCCATATAAAAGGAACTCACCGTCACCGTTCGCGGGATGTTGTTCCACTCGTGGGTCAGGTCGTCAGTTTGCCGACCCATGGTGAACTGGCCACCTTCGACGAGGATCAAACCGGGGCCGTTCTCCTGCTCCTCGAAGGGCGCCTTTTCGAAGCCGCCGTTCTTTGAGTCATTGTAGTTCCAACCGGTGGCACCGCTCTTCTCGAACTGGCAGGAGCTGAAGAGGGCGGTGCTTGCGGCCAGGAATGCGATCTTCCTTACGCTGTCCATGGTCTGGTATTTTTGCGTTTGCAGGAAAGGGGCCTAGAACGTTGGGCACGCTACTACGCGGAACCTTCTTTTCTTGGGCTTGCAGTTGAACTGTAGTTGCACGCTCACCTCGTGCGACCCGGCTGTAGCGGTGGTCAGCTTGGAGGTGGTGACGTCGTAGCTGTATCCGAACTTCAACTTTTCGGTATGGAACCCGACCATCGCGATGAAGGCATCACGTGTGCGGTACCAGACTCCGGCCGTGATCGGGCCGTGGTCGATGTAGAGGCCGAGATTGAGTTGGCGGAATTGCGCTTGCTGTTGGAAAATGATGTTCGGAGCGATCCTTGTCTTCGCTTCACCGTACTTCCCCTTCATGCCCAATGGGATCGAAGCCCCTGCATGGCCTGTGATCTTCATCGGCAGACGCGAGGTGCCTACGATCAGGCTCTCGTTCGGTTGGGTGAGATGATGCACGGCCGCTCCCACAAAGAAGATGTCGGTATACCCCAGTACACCGGCTGAAAAATCAGCGTTACCTACGGTTCCGCCCCGGGGGACATCATTCGTGGTGTAGATGAAACCTCGGCGCGGGTCGATTTGATCGCCGAAGGTCAACTTGCTCCAATCCAGCGACTTCTGGAAGTAGGTCGCCTGGACGCCGAATTTCATGGAGAATTTTCGGGAGATCGCCAGTTGGTAGGAGTAGATGCCACTCACTGTGGTGGTGTTCAGCGTGCCTTTTCCAGCCTGGTCGTGGGTCACCAAAATCCCTAGACCACCAAGGATCGCATCCACATGCTGATCGAAGCTCGCGCTTGTGGTCACAAAGGTGCCTGTGAGGGCTGGCCACTGATTGCGGTAGTTCAATGCAACGCGCGGGCAGCGTGCCGTTCCTGCGAACGCCGGGTTCAAATAGAGCGGG
The DNA here is from genome assembly GCA_016712025.1 of Flavobacteriales bacterium. Taxonomy (GTDB): domain Bacteria; phylum Bacteroidota; class Bacteroidia; order Flavobacteriales_F; family PHOS-HE28; genus PHOS-HE28. The sequence continues at coordinate 11,645 of JADJRW010000016.1, read as the reverse complement.
TTCGCATAGAACTGGGTGAACTGCGGGTCTTGCGCCCGTGTTGTACCCACTAGTCCTATACATCCTGCCAACACTATGGCTGCACGAAGTGCTTTTCCCCTGATCACGCTTCCCATCATCCGTAGCTCTGCTGCGAACGCCAAGTATACGCACCTCATTGCTTTGCGGTTCCCACCCCCGGTCCACAATGATCTGGACCAAGCTTCGTTACAGCCCATGTTCGGAAAGGCAAGGGTCGAAAGGTAGTACTTTCGGTCATTCTTGTTGAAAACCTGTTCATCAGTGTTCATGACGCGCCCACTTCTCCTCGGTCTAGCGACCATTCTGATCCTCCCGACAGGACTCCATGCTCAGCAGGATCGATCCAACCTTAAGCCTACGAAGGTCGATGCACCGCAGTCGCGGCCAATCAACCCACCGCAGACGCAACGCACGCTCCCGACCGTTGCCCAGCCGGTAGCTCCTTCCACCGAAGTATCCTCGGGCAGAACCGGGGCCGGGATCGAGGACAACCGTGAACGTTCCGTCCCCGCCACTAAGCCCGCTTCGGATCGACGTCTTTTCTACGACGCTGAACGCGCGGATCTGCCGTACTTCCATGAGACCCGCCAACTTTCTGCTGGCACGGTAGGCTTCACCGCTCATTTGACGGAACAGGTTTTTGTTCCCATGACGGCGAGTGAGGTAGCGGCTCTTCCTGGGCTCACCGGAGAAATGTCCGCTCCGGAGGTGCGTTCACGGCTTGGATGGGAACGCAAGCAACCCTTTGCCCTGGTGGATATCTATCCCTATCGCCACAACCCTGGAACAGGAGCATGGGAGCGCCTGCTCAACTATAAGGTGGAATTCGTGGAAACGCATGGGACCGGAGGCGTCGGTATGCCCAAATCGGGGCCGACAACGAGCAAGTTGGCCACCGGGGATTGGTACCGCGTCCTAGTGCTGGAGGACGGTGTGTACGAGGTTACGCATTCCATGCTCACGGACATGGGGCTCAATGGCGAAGTGCCATCGGATCAGGTGAACGTCTATGGGAACCACTTCGGCATGCTGCCTTTCGAGAACTCCGTGGACCGGCCGTCAGATCTGCTGCAGAACGCCATTCTTATGGAGGATGGCGGGGATGGCCAATTCGGGCCCGGCGATCGGCTCGTGTTCTATGCCACAGGCGCCCAGCGCTGGGACCCGGAGAACGGCACCAACTGGTTCGCGCACACGAAGCATGTGTTCACCGACACGGCCTCCTACTTCATTGGCATCGGTGTAGCGGACGAACTGCCGCTGCGTATCACATCGCTCCCGCAAGTGACCGACCCCGCCACCCGCTCCAGCGATTCCTTCGATGATCGCCAATTCATCGAGAAGGACTATACCACATTGCTGAAGTCCGGCCGGAACCTCTTCGCTGAGACGTACGACATCGTTACCACCTACAACTACAATTTCGAGACATCTTGGATCCGGCTTCAGGATGAGGTGTGTTTGCGGGTGAGTGTGTTGAGTCGAACAATTGGGACCTCCAATGCCAGCCAGTGGCGGATCGTATCGGGTCTATTGGAGTCCACCTTCAGCGTGGCCGGTGTGGGCACGGGCTACACCGGCGAGCAGGCCAAGCCGACCCAACAGACCTTTTGCTTCAACGCGAACGGGAACAACCTGCCCGTTACGGTGAGCTTCATCAAGCACAACCCGGTATCGTCCATCGGTTGGATGAACTTCCTGGAAGTGAATTTGCGCCGGGACCCGAAGATGGCGGGTGATCAGCGTTCTATTCCGCGACCTCACCAGCGTAGGTCCCGGGGAGATCACGGAGTTCACATTGGACCTGGCGCAAGGCACGCTCGGCCTGTGGGACGTGACGGACCCACGCTGGCCGCCAGTGTGGACTTCACGGATAACAACATGCAGAAGGTCTTCCGCCTCCGGACGGATTCCTTGAGGCATTTCGCGGCATTCCGTCCGAATTCACTGCGCGTTCCCTACCCGGCCGGGCGGGTGGCCAATCAGAACTTGCATGCGACCACCCTGCCCACCGACCTGGTGATTGTTACCCCGCCTGAGTTCGCCAGCAGCGCCATGCGCATCGCTCAACGACGCGTGTCCGAAGGGCTCACGGTGAAAATGGTGACCCCCCAGGAGATCTTCAATGAGTTCTCGTCCGGCATGCGCGACGCCACGGCCATCAAGCGGTACATGAAACTGCTTTACGATCGCGCCGGCACCGACCTGGCGCTGATGCCCCGCTATCTGCTCTTGTTCGGCGATGGTTCGTACAACAACCTTTCGCGCTCCAACAGCAACCAGAACTGGATCCCCAGTTATCAGACCTCCAACTCCTGGCATGCCTCGTTGAGTTATTGCTCGGACGATTACTTCGGCCTCTTGGATGACAGCGAGGGTGAGTATCAAGGTGATCTCGTGGACATCGGGGTAGGGAGGTTGCCGATCTCAAATTCGGACCAAGCCGCGGAAATGGCCGACAAGATCCTGCGGTACGATCGCCTGACCCTTCAGGGTAGTTCTGAGGCACAATGCGCAGTGGGTGCGGATGGTGGCGCGAACGATTGGCGCAGCTTGTTGGTGTTCGCAAGCGATGATCAGGAAGGGGACGGGTTCGAAGGAGCCATCCATATGAGCCAAAGCGACCAACTCGCCACCGGAGCGGAGGCGGACTACCCCTGCTTCAACGTTTCGAAGATCTATCTGGACGCCTATCAACAGTCCAGCACGGCCGGAGGGGAGCGCTACTTCGAAGCGCAGGATGCTTTGCGGGACCAGGTGCAGCGTGGCGCGTTGGTCGTGAACTACGTGGGCCACGGGGGCGAAGTGGGCTGGGCGCACGAACGCTTCCTCGACAACTCCACCATATTGGGCTGGACCAATAGTGAGCGAATGCCGCTCTTCATGACGGCGACGTGTGAGTTCTCACGCTGGGACGATCCGGGGCGCACCTCGGCCGGCGAGTATGTGGTGCTCAATCCTGCTGGAGGAGGCATCGGCCTGATGACCACCACCAGGATCGCCTACAGCACACAGAACTTCCAGCTCTCCCAGTACTTTTATGACCATGTGTTCGAGAAGCAGGACGAACTGGGACGTGCCGCCACGCTGGGCGATACCTATCGCCGCACCAAGCGCGATATCACCTCCGCTCAACCCACGCAGACCAACCATCGGAATTTCGCCCTTCTGGGCGACCCGAGCCTCCGTCTTGCCGTGCCGCGCAATGATGTGCGCATCACGGCCATCACCGATACGCTCGGCACGGCCGTGGATACTTTGGAAGCACTCGCCACCATACGCATTACCGGCGAGGTGGTGGACGGCAATGGAACATTGCTCTCCGACCTCAACGGACTGGTGATACCAACAGTATTCGACAAACGGATGCAACAGTCCACGTTGGCCAATGACGGAGGCTCCTCGTTCCCCTTCAGCATTCGTAAAGGCATCATCTATCGCGGCAAGGCCACGGTCGCTAGCGGGGTCTTCAGCTTCACGTTCGTGGTGCCCAAGGATATCTCCTACCAGGTGGGTCCGGGAAGGATCAGCTGCTACGCGGAAAATTTCGAGACCAAGCGTGCGGCGGGGACGACGCCGTGCTCGTGGGCGGCACCGCGACCGATGTGGCCTTGGACGAGCAAGGGCCCAAGTGTCCGGGTGTATATGAATGATGAGCGGTTCGTGCGTGGCGGGATCACCAATGAAACCCCGATGCTCCTTGTGAAGCTTTTTTGACCAGAACGGCATCAACACGCTGGGCAGCAGCATCGGGCATGACCTGGTGGCCATTCTGGACGAGAACACCAACCAGACCATCGTGCTGAACGATCAGTATGATGCCGACCTCGATTCCTACAAGAGCGGGAAGGTCAGGTACCGATTCAGCGATCTGGCGGAAGGCAACCATACCCTTCGGGTGAAGGCTTGGGACGTGTTCAACAATTCCACCGAGGCCGGTACCGAGTTCGTAGTGGCGCCAAGCGCCGAACTGGCCCTGGAGCACGTGCTCAACTACCCCAATCCCTTCACCACCAACACCCAGTTCTTCTTCGAACACAACCGCCCGTGCTCCACGCTCGATGTGCAGGTCCAAGTCTTCACCGTGGCCGGTCGCCTGGTGAAGACCTTGAACCGCCAGCTGGCCTGCGAGGGCTTCCGATCCGAGCCCATGGCATGGGATGGTCTGGACGATCAAGGCGACAAGTTGGGCCGGGGGGTCTATGTCTACCGCCTCAACGTGGTGACCGAAGAAGGGGACAAGGCCGAGAAATACGAGAAACTGGTGATCCTGCGTTGAACCACCGCGGACAATAAACCACACTAGAGCCCCGTATATTTGCCGTCCTTTTTCCTGAACCTACCCTGATGCACGTGCTACGTCCACTGTACTTCTTCGTCATCACGTTCATGGCTTTCACTGTCATACCGACAGCGCATGCTCAGGTAAGTTCTGATTGCGTCAACGAGATCACCGGGCAACCCTGCGGAAAGGACCTGAACACGATCACTACAGCGGTCCCTTTTCTTATGATCTCGGTGGATTCCAGGGCGGGTGGTATGGGCGATGCCGGCGTGGCCATCTCCCCGGATGTGAACGCGATCCACTGGAACCCCGCCAAACTGGCCTTCGCTCCCAACGATGGCGAGTTCGCCATCTCCTTCAGTCCCTGGCTGCGCAATTTGGTGCCTGACATGAGCCTCGCTTACCTGGCAGGTTATGGCCGTTTGGGTAACAAGCGCAGCACGATCGGCGGTTCGCTGCGTTATTTCGATCTGGGCAGTATCCAGTTCACCGATATCAATGGCCAGCCGATCAGGGAGTTCAAGCCAGCTGAATTCGCGGTGGACATCGCCTTCGCCCAACAGTTCAGCGACTTCTTCAGCGGCGGCATCGCGGTGCGGTACGTGAACAGCAATCTCACGGGTGGTCTCAACGTGAACAATGCCAACACCAAGGCGGGCCAAACGGTGGCTGCGGACGTCTCCGTCTACTACCAGAAACCTGACCTGCAGTTGGGCGATAAGACCGGCACTTTCGCCTTCGGTCTCAACATCTCGAACATCGGCGCCAAGATGTCCTACTCGGAAACCGCCAAGCGGGACTTCATTCCGATGAACTTGCGTCTTGGACCCCGGTTCACCTACAACCTGGACGACTATAACTCCATCTCCATACACTTCGACGCGAACAAATTGTTGGTGCCCACCCCACCGATATATGCGGTTGACTCCAGCGGGAACAACATCGTGGACCCGGCTACGGGTGAGTTCCAGATCGCATCGGGCAAGAACCCCGATGTGGGCGTGGCGCAGGGGTTGTTCCAGTCGTTCAGCGATGCGCCGGGCTTCTATGGAGGAGATGGTGAACTCATCAAGGGTAGTAACACAAAGGAGGAGTTCCGCGAGATCAATTTGGCCGGGGGCCTGGAGTATTGGTACGCCAAGCAGTTCGCGGTACGCGCCGGTTATTTTTGGGAGCACTACACCAAGGGCAACCGCAAGTATTTCACGCTGGGTGCAGGCGTGCGCTACAGCATCTTTTCCATCGACCTGAGCTACTTGATCGCGAACACGCAGCGCAGCCCGCTGGCGAACACCCTGCGTTTCACGCTCGGGTTCAACTTCGACAAGAGCAAGAAGAAGAAGAGCACGGAGGAATGAACTTCCGTGTAGGCTTCGGCTTCGATGTTCACCGCCTGGCGGAGGGCCGTGCGCTCTGGCTCGGCGGCGTTCGCATCGAACACTCCGTTGGCATCCTTGGCCATAGCGATGCGGATGTGCTCTTGCATGCGCTATGCGATGCGCTGCTCGGTGCCGCCGGGCTGCCGGATATCGGTCATCACTTCCCCGATACCGATGCGCGCTGGAAGGGCGCCGACAGCAAAGGGCTGCTGCGCGAAGTGGTCCGCTTGATCGGGGAACGCGGTTGGCGCGTGGGCAACGTGGACTGTAGCCTGGTGATGGAGCGCCCGGAAGATCGAGCGCACATCCCCGCCATGAAGCGAGGCGATCGCACCGCATCCTGGACGTTGAAGAGGATGCCGTGGGCATCAAGGCCACCACCAATGAGAAGCTCGGTTACGTGGGCCGCGAAGAAGGGGTGTGCGCCTACGCGGTCGCGCTCCTCGGCAAGGACTAATCGTCCCCGTCGTCCCCCGCGATCTCGGTGAACGAGCCCAGGCCCTGCTCATCCTCGTAGTAGAACACGCGCAACTGGGCCGTATCGCGCAATAGATCGATGCGCCCCACTTCCACCCGGCTCACCTTGATCCCGAGGCGTGCGTGCAGATCCGCGTACAAGGCTTCCCGCTGTCCCGGCCGCATCAGGTCGATGCGATCGTAGATCAACATGCGCATGGCCTCGTGGCGGGTGAGCCAGACGTGTTCCAGCGCATAGGTCACCAGCAGGATCATGCCATCGGTGAACAACAGCTCGGCCAGACTGATCTTCTTGCTCACCAACGCGTTGATCACCGCCAGGCTGATCACCGCGAACAAGTAGGTCATGTCCTTGATGCTGATCTGCTCGGTGCGGTAGCGCAGCACGCCGAAAATGGCGAACAGGCCGAAGGCGAAGCCGATGCTCAGCTTCACGCTGTTCAGCAGCACGCACAGGAAGAAGATGAGGATGTTGAAGAGGAAGTAGGTGAAGAGGTAGTCCTTCTTCCGGTGGATGGGGTAGTAGATCACCCGGATGAGGATGAACAGCACCAGGGCGTTCAGCCCGAACTTGAACAACAGCTCCCACATATCCTCGTGGAACACCCGCATACCGAAGAGCTTCATGGTCATCATCGTTTCGTTCAGGCCGCTGCGCGGATCCGGTCCAGTTTCCGGAGCACATCCTTGAACATGTTATGCTTGAGGTCCGCATGCAACAGAAGCATGCCGATGCAATACTTGCTCATTCCGGAGGGACGTATGCCCAATTGCCGCATAACGCGGGCGAAAGGGGAGGTGCGGTCCGCGCGCTCCTGCTTGAGCTCCGCCACGCAGACGCCGGAAAGTTGTGTTGCATGCGCGTTGGTGCCAGACCCGTCGGTGTAGCGAAGTCCGATATCGATTGTAAGCCGCTCCGGGCTCGTTCGGCTCACCAGCGTTAAGCGGGTGAAGCTGTTCCAGAGCACAGGAACCAGTTTTTCATCACCGCCCTTCGCGTTCGCGATGAAAGTAGCCTGGTCCGGGGTCAAAGCCACCGGGATCGCGTCCTCGCGCCGACGTGCTTTGTCGGTGCGGCCTGTTCCGGTTTTCCGCTTCACCTCCAGGAAGCACAGCCCACTGCCGACATATTCGCGAAAGCGCACCTTGCTGCGCAACGTGCGGCCGTTGTGGTGGTCGAGGAAGTGCTGAGGCGCCGGGGAATCGAAATAGAGCGAGCGGTACTCCGCGCCACGCACACCGTTCACTTCCAGCAGGCGGTAGTGAGGGAGCAGCGCTTCCAATACCTGCCCCAGCGAACGGTCGGAGAAAACGAACTTGGTGTCCATGCGGTCCTGCAGTTTCACTCCGTCCATTTCCCCCAAGGAAATGGGATCGAAACGTTGGAGCAGGGTTTGGACGGCAGGCATCGTTCGGCGAAGGAGGCCAAATCTAGCTATCGCGCAACAGCCGTGCGGTGTACATTGGCAACCCTTGCGGTGGATATGGGTATTGAGAAGCGCATAGCGATACAACTGGTCGAGCACTCCTCTTGGGCGGCCACCGCTGAAGATGACCAGCGCTGCTCGGCCACGCGGCCCAGGCGCGGCCGCAGGGCCTACGCACCATACTCCAGTTCCATGTCGGAGCCGCGCTCCGCATGACCGACGATGGCACCGTCCTGGCAGGCAACAACCAGGGAGAACGCCAGCTTTCCCGCTGGGATCTGCGCGCGAACGCACCGCCTTGCACGCCGCGCATGACCGTGATCCCCCGAGCGCAAGGTGGACACCATGGCGATCGTGGTGCCCTCCACGAAAGGCCGGGACCCGCCCCTGCGGTATCTGCCGCCAGGCCTTGTTGGAGCAGACATCGCCAGGGAGCCCCGTGCGTTTGCTCATGGCAACGTGCCCGATGGCGTGGTCTGGGAACTGTCGCAGCCTGCGAGCTTCTGCCCTTCGTCCTTTCGACACCACCTTCCTGCGACGTAGGGCGCTTCGGACCCGCCAAGGTGGGCTGGCTATCTTTGGGCGGTCCCGCCAATAGCGGGCCCTCCCGCATCCCCATGACCACCCGAACGGCCATCAAGAAGACCGCTCCAGGCACCAGCTTCGGCAAAGAGACCTACCTGCGCTGGTTCAAGGATATGCTGCTCATGCGGCGCTTCGAGGAGAAGACCGGGCAGCTCTATACCATGCAGAAGTTCGGTGGGTTCTGCCACCTCTACATCGGACAGGAGGCCATCCTCGCAGGCATGATCACCGCCATCCGCAAAGGTGACCGCAAGGTCATCACCGGCTACCGCGACCACGCGCACCCGTTGGTGTTGGGCACCCCTGCGAAGAACGTGATGGCTGAGCTCTACGGGCGCACCACCGGCACCAGCAAGGGCAAGGGTGGCAGCATGCACTACTTCGACAAGGAGCGCAACCTCTTCGGCGGCCACGGTATTGTGGGCGGGCAGATCGGTCTGGGCGCCGGCATCGCCTTCGCGGACAAGTACAAGGGCAACGACAGTGTTACGCTTTGCAGCATGGGCGATGGTGCCGTGCGCCAGGGCATGCTCCACGAAGTGTTCAAGATGGCGATGACATGGAAGCTCCCGGTGATCTTCATCATCGAGAACAACCAGTACGCCATGGGCACCAGCGTGGAACGCACCAGCAACGTGCGCGACCTGTACACCTTGGGTGAGAGCTACGACATGCCCGGTGAGCCCGTGGATGGCATGAAGTGCGAGGCCGTGCACGAGGCCATCGCCAAAGCTTGCGCCCATTGCCGCGAAGGCAAGGGCCCCTACCTGCTGGAGATCAAGACCTACCGGTACCGCGGTCACAGCATGAGCGACCCACAGAAGTATCGCACCAAGGAGGAGGTGGAGGAGTGCAAGGCGCAGGACCCCATCGAGGATGTGCGCGCCAAATTGCTCCTCGAACAAGTGGGCCACCGAGGCAGAGCTGGAAGCGATGGACGTGGCGATCAAGAAGGAAGTGGAGGAGGCCGTGAAATTCGCGGAGGAAAGCCCGCTGCCGCCGGTGGATGAGCTCTACCTCGACGTGTACAAACAGAAGGACTATCCGTTCATCAAGGACTGAACCGTAGCCACCATGCCACATCTACGAACAGTTCTTCTAGGCCTGGTGATGTTGTGTGGAATGGCTGCCTGTAAAAAGGAAGATGGCCCCAAGGCTTCCGGCGGGGGAACGAGAATGCTCGCGCAATACACCGGGACCTACCACTATGAGATGCTCATCTTGCGGATACAGTGAACGTTATTCGTTGGATACCACCTACGAGCGCACACTTTCGGTGAGCGCCGACGCCGATTACCCCGAGACCGTCATAGTGGATGGCCAGCGTTTCAACTGATGTGGATTCTGGGGCTAAGCGGATGCTCGATCTTCAATGATGGGAACGGTGATCGGATGACCTTGCGATACACCGAGGCATGGGGACATATGACTGAGGAGGTCGAATTCGACGGATACTTGGATTGAAACAGCGCTCTTAACATGGCCGAGATCGTACGCATGCCGAAGCTGAGCGACACCATGACCGAGGGTGTGGTGGCGAAGTGGCACAAGAAGGTGGGTGACACGGTGAAGAACGGTGAGATCCTCGCCGAGATCGAGACCGACAAGGCCACACTGGAGTTCGAGAGCTTCCATGACGGGGTGCTGTTGCACATCGGCGTGCCTGAGGGCAAGGCCGCTGCGGTGGAAGTTTGCTCGCCGTGTCCAGGAAGGGCGGTGAGGACATCAGCGCGCTTATTGGCCGAGGGAAGCAGGCAGCGGCGAAGAGCGAGGCGCAGGCTGCAGGAGGCAAGACCCCGGCTGCCCGTTCCGCTTCCCCTGCGCCCGCCCCTGCCCCCGTCACAGCGCCTGCCCCTGCATCCGCGCCTGCTCCCAAGACCGCGTCGACCCCCGCGTCTGCCACGAACGGTAACGGTCGCAAGCACGCCAGCCCGCTCGCCAAGCGCCTGGCCGAAGAGAAGGGCATCGACATCGGTCGCGTGAAGGGCAGCGGTCCCGAAGGCCGTATCACCAAGCGCGACATCGAAGGCTTCACCGGTGGTGGCTATTCCCCCGTGCAGGAGGAGCGCTTCACCGAAGTGGCCGTAAGCCAGATGCGCAAGACCATCGCCAAGCGCCTGGCCGAAAGCAAGTTCACCGCACCGCATTTCTACCTCACCATCGAACTCGACATGTCGCGTGCGATGCAGGTCCGCGAGGCTATCAACGCCTGTATCGCCCCGGACAAGGTCAGCTTCAACGATATGGTGATCAAGGCCGTGGCCGTTTCGCTGAAGTCGAACCCGAAGGTGAACAGCAGCTGGCTCGGCGACCGCATCCGCTACAACGACCACGTACACATCGGCGTGGCCGTGGCGGTGGAAGAAGGCTTGCTGGTCCCGGTGGTGGTTTCGCGGATGGCAAGTCCTGCGCACCATCGGTGCCGAGGTGCGCGAGCTACGCGAAGAAGGCCAAGGAGAAGAAATTTGCAGCCCGCCGGACTGGGAAGGCAACACCTTCACCATCTCCAACCTCGGCATGTTCGGCATCGAGGAGTTCACCGCCATCATCAACCCGCCGGACGCCTGCATCCTGGCCATCGGCGGCATCATGGAGAAGCCCGTGGTGCGCAACGGCGCCATCGTGCCCGGCCATACCATGAAGGTGACCCTGAGCTGTGACCACCGCGTAGTGGACGGCGCCACCGGAGCCGCTTTCCTCAACACCTTCAAAGGGTTGATGGAGGAACCGGCGTTGATGCTAAAGTGGGGCTGATCTGAGGGATATCGTGATTATTAAGAAGACCGTTGTCGTGCTTGGCGCTGGTGCCAGCATGCCGTTTGATTTCCTTCAGGTGACGAACTCGTAGACGCTGTCAAGACTATACTTCCTCATGCAAAGCATTTAGCGAATCATAGCCTGGGTCGCCCAGGTACCAAGTTGGGAATACTGAGGGAGTTGGGGAACAGCATGGAGCAGCTCTCTCAGTTTAGAGAAGATCTTGACCAAGCTCAAACGAGATCCATTGATGCCTTCTTAGAGCGACGTCAGGAGTACATTTCTCTTGGGAAGGCGGCTATGGCTATGCAGATCCGTGCATTCGAGGCAAAGCAAGCTCTCTTTCGCCAACGCAACCATTGGTATCAGTTTTTGCTGGATGCGATTGACGCGCCATTTGAAGAGATCGCATTAAACGAATTATCGATCGTCACTTACAACTATGACCGTTCTCTTGAGGCCTATTTGGTCGCATGCATTGAGCACTAGGCATAACAAATCCCATGCTGAATGGTCTCAGATGTTGACAGCAATTCCCGTTGTCTTCACCTTCATGTATCTCTTTGGCGCTTTGCGTTGGAATGATGAAGGGGAGGGCGTCCCCTACGACGGGCTGCCTAGTAACACGGATTCTGGTAAGAACGATGGCTGCCAACATGATTGTCATTCATGAAGGCCAAGAGGATAGCACCGAATACCGGAAGGCTATTGAAA
>JADJRW010000015.1 GCA_016712025.1 Flavobacteriales bacterium | reverse complement strand
CATCCCACCGTTCGCGCGTCCGCCCACCGTTCCCTGTGTACCGCACCGGCCATCCCAGCAGGTACAACCACCGGTGCGCAGGGGCAAGTCGTTGGAGCAAACCCAACGGCCATGGCCAACCAATTACACCTCCTACCCCTTCTGCTTCTTGCTCCTTCCCTCCACGCGCAATGGTGCGTGCCAACCACTGCGGTGCCCTATGCGCCCACCATGCCGGGCATCACGCAGGTGGTCTGCAACACCATCGATCGCACCAGCGTGGACATCGAGGACTTCAGCAACAGCTACGTGAACACAGGAATGAGCACGGTGTTGCAGAAAGGAAACACCTATCCGGTCACGATCGCCTTCACCATCGACGAACAGATCAGCCCGCACATGAACCTGCGGATCTGGGTGGACTTCAACCACGACGGCCAGTTGGACGACGTGGGCGAAACATTGCTCTCGGTGGATCACCTTTCCGGACCTGTGTACAATGGCCAGATCACCATTCCCAACAATGCACTGACCGGGTCCACACGCATGCGCGTGACCGCCAAAATGTGCAGCCACGGCTTCCACACCCTGCCCACGCCCTGCGACCTGCCCCCGGATCCGTTCGGCTACCACGGCGAGATCGAGGACTATGATGTGGAGATCGTGGACGCTGTCGGCGTGCCCGAGGTGCAATGGGCTACCGGGGTATACGTCTTTGCGGATGATGCGGTGACCGTCCTCCACTTCAGCTTGGTTTCAGAAGGTGAAGTGCGCGCGGAGATCCATGATGCCAGCGGGCGTCAACTTCTGGTCGGTACCGCACAACACATGGCGCAGGGCGAACAACGCCTGGCGTTGCCCGCACTACCCGATCGCGGTGCGTACAGTGTACGCCTCTGGCTGAACGGGGAACCGATCACCGTGCGTTTCGTGCGCTAGACGATCCCGGCCTTGCGAGGCCTTCAGCGGCACAAGTCACGGGCTGCCGTTCCTTTGCCGCATGGCCCTCTCTTCCACTCTCCTGGAGAACGCCGTGGACCAATTGGCCACCTTGCCTGGCATTGGTCGGCGCACGGCCATGCGCATGGCGTTGGACCTTTTGCGCCGCGATACCACAGCGGTGCAGCGTTTCGCGGAAGCCGTGCGCAAGCTGCGCGAGGAAGTGCGCTACTGCCAGGACTGTTGCAACATCAGCGACCAGCCGGTCTGCGGCATCTGTAGCGACAAAGCGCGCGACCGCGGGCTGATCTGCGTGGTGGAGGACATCCGCGACGTGATCGCGATCGAGAACACCCGGCAGTTCAAGGGCCTTTACCATGTGCTCGGTGGGGTGATCAGCCCCATGGACGGCATCGGGCCCGAGGATCTGCGCATTGGCCGCCTGTTGGAACGCACGGACAGCGGCGAAGTGCGCGAGGCCGTGCTGGCATTGGGCGCGACATTGGAGGGCGATACGACATGCTTCTACCTGAACAAACGTTTGCACGAACGCGGCGTAGCCGTGAGCATGATCGCGCGTGGCATCAGTGTGGGCGGGGATCTGGAACATGTGGACGAGCTTACATTGGGCCGCAGCATCGCCGATCGGAAACCCTATGAGCAGAGCGTGAGGAGATAGTTGACGGTTGCTAGTTGTCCGTAGCTCACCCCAAAACGCACAGACAACCATCAACTGTCAACCGACAACTGAGAACTGAGAACTGAGAACTGCCCCCCGTGAAGCTCTCCGTCATCATCGTCAACTACAACGTTCGGGCTTACCTGGACCAGTGCTTGCGCGCGGTGCTGGAGGCGATGAAGGACATCAGCGGTGAGGTCTTCGTGGTGGACAACCTCAGCACCGATGGCAGCGTGGAACTGGTGCGCGACAGCTACCCCGGGGTGAAGCTCATCGCCAATGCCGAGAACGTCGGTTTCAGCCGTGCGAACAACCAGGCGATCCGCTTGGCGCAGGGGGAATATGTGCTCCTGCTCAATCCGGATACCGTCGTTGGCGAAGACGTCTTCCACAAAGTGATCGCCTTCATGGACACACACCAGAAGGCCGGTGGCCTCGGTGTGAAAATGGTGGACGGCACGGGTCGTTTCCTGCCCGAAAGCAAGCGCGGTTTGCCCACGCCATCCGTGGCGTTCTACAAGATCATCGGCCTGGCGCGCATGTTCCCGCGCAGCCGCGTTTTCGGGCGCTACCACCTGGGCCACCTGGCAGAGAACGACACCGCCCGGATCGAGATCCTTTCCGGCGCATGCATGTTCCTGCGGAAGAAAACCCTGGACGAAGTGGGACTGCTCGACGAGAGCTTCTTCATGTACGGGGAGGACATCGACCTGAGCTACAGGATCACGCTCGGTGGGTACGACAACTACTACTTCCCCGAGGCGCGCATCCTCCACTACAAGGGCGAAAGCACGAAGAAGAGCAGCGTGAACTACGTGTTCGTGTTCTACAATGCCATGGCCATCTTCGCCCAGAAGCACTTCACACGCAAAGGGCCGGACCTGTTCGCTTGGCTGATCCGCGGCGCCATCTATCTGAGCGCGGCCGGGGCCATTGTGATGCGCTTTCTGCGCCGGGCACTACTACCACTGCTCGATGTCGCTGGTCTGGTCGCCTGCCTGTGGTTGTCCCGAGGTCAGGTCGATCCGGGCCTCACCGTGCCGCTGCGCACCGCGATGATCGTTCTGCCGCTCCTGCTGGTTTTTTGCAACGGGATCATAGGCGCTTACGACCGGCCGGTGCGGCCCAGCAAGGCCTTCAGCGGAGCGCTTTTCTTCGGGCTTCTGGCCACCGTGCTCCTTACCCGCGCCCAAATGAACGCCGTCACCCTGGGGCACCTGCTCCTCTTCACCGGCGCGGCAGCCTTGGTATCCTTGGTCGGTCGGTTGGGCCTGCACCTGCTCGGCGTACGCAGCTATGGCTGGCGTTCGTTGGACAGAAGGAGGATCCTCACCATAGGCAGCCTGGAGGAAGCCGAACATGCGATGGCACTTTTGTGGCAGACCCATTTCGGGTTGGGTCGGCAGATCCATTTCCATCCGCAGGAGGTGGAAGGGAACGAAGGGCCAGCTCGATTGCGGAAGGAGATCCGCAAGCAGGGCATCGACGAAGTGGTTTTCTGCGCGAAGGATCTGGGCTGGGGCCGCATGGTGGAGCTGATGGCCTTGCTGAGCCGCACGGGCACCATGTTCAAGATCGCCCAACCAGGCCGTGAGTTCATCATCGGCCCGAGCAGCATTGAGAGCCTGAACGATCTGATGGTGCTCGAAGCCCATGCGGTGAACAGCCCGAGCGCACGGCGCAACAAGCGCCTCGTGGACCTGATCAGCTCGGCGGTCCTCTTGATCACACTCCCGGTGAACATCTGGTTCGTGGAACGGCGTGGACCTTACGTCCGCAACCTGTTCGACGTTCTTCTGGGCCGGCGTACTTGGGTGGCGTTCCACCACGAGGGGGCGCGCAGCATGAAACTGCCGACCCTCCGCCCCGGCGTGTTGGACCCGGTCACCGCGCGCGGGCTCCGGCCCGACCCACTTGTGGTGGAGCGCATCAACCTCACCTACGCCAAGGATTACCGGGCACTGGAGGATCTTGGGCTGATCGGCCGGGGACTGCCCCTGTTGGGATCGGGCACCTGATCGCGACGGGCTGACCGATAGGTGGGGCGCGTGGTTACTTTTGACCACCGATCGCATGGCCCAGAAAGAGATCCTCCTGCCCAAGATGGGCGAAAGCGTGGCTGAGGCCACTATCATCAAGTGGCTCAAGAACGAGGGCGACCCGGTGAAAGCCGATGAACCCATCGTGGAGATCGCCACCGACAAGGTGGATAGCGAAGTACCGGCCCCGCACGATGGCATCCTGTTGAAGCGCTCGGTGAATGAAGGGGACGTGGTGAAGGTGGGCCAACCTATCGCGATCATCGGCACAGAAGCGGGTTCTTCCCAGGTCGCTGCTGCACCAGCCCCTGCGACGTCCTCCAGCAATGGCGCAACAAAAGCAGCGCCGGTCATGGCGACTTCTTCGGCACCGGTCGCAGTGCTGGGCAAGAACGGCCCGACCGGAAAATTCTACAGCCCGCTCGTCCGCAACATCGCCCACAGCGAAGGGGTGAGCATGGCCGAGTTGGAAGCCCTTGCCGGTTCCGGCGAAGGTGGCCGTGTGACCAAGAGGGACCTGCTCGCTTATCTGCCCAACCGAAGTACCTCACCAGGTCCGGTCCACAGCACACCGGTTCCGACCTCTGCCGCGCAGCCAACGGCCAGCAGCCCGAGGCCAGAGGCGAGACCGGAGCCCCAAGCTCCCAAGGTCACGCCTTCGCAGGGCGATGAACTGATCGAGATGGACCGTATGCGCAAGCTGATCGCCGACCACATGGTGATGAGCAAGCATGTGAGCCCGCACGTCACCAGTTTCGTGGAAGCGGATGTCACCAACCTCTGGCTCTGGCGGGAGAAGGTGAAGAACGCGTTCGAGAAGCGCGAGGGCGAGAAGATCACCTTCACCCCGATCTTCCTGATGGCTGTGGCCCAGGCGATCAAAGAGATGCCGATGATCAATGTGCAGGTGGACGGGAATACGATCATCAAGAAAAAGGACATCAACATCGGCATGGCGGCGGCACTGCCTTCGGGCAACCTGATCGTGCCTGTGATCCGCAATGCGGACCGGCTCAACCTGGTCGGTTTGGCCAAGGCCGTGAACGATCTGGCCAATCGGGCGCGTCAAGGCAAGTTGAGCCCGGACGAGATAAGCGGTGGCACCTACACAGTGACCAACGTGGGCACCTTCGGCAATGTGCTGGGAACCCCCATCATCAACCAGCCCCAGGTGGCGATCATGGCCACGGGCGCCATTCGCAAGAAACCCGCGGTGATCGAGACACCCACGGGCGATGTGATCGCCATCCGCCACATGATGTTCTTGAGCCACAGCTACGACCACCGCGTGGTGGACGGTGCCTTGGGCGGCAAGTTCGTTCGGCGCGTGGCCGATATCCTCGAGAACTGGCCGCTGGACGCGGAGTATTGAACCAACCGGAGCACGGGTAGGAAATTGGCTACATTTCGCCGCTCTCGACCCGGAACCATCGAACTCGTCAAGCAATGACAAACGGCTACGCTGCTCTTTTCACCGCAGGCCTGATCGGCTGTTCTCTATCGGCTCGGCCGCAAGGGGACAATACTTCGTTCCTCTGGCGGTTCGAAGAGGCCAACAAGCTGATGGAGGAAAAGCTGTTCAACCAGAGCGCCGAGATCTGGGGTCAGTTGGTGAATGATCAGCCTGACAACGCCAACCTGAACTACAAGACGGGTTATTGCTTCTTCCACTCCTACAACCAGAAGCAGAAGGCCCTGCCCTACCTGTCCAAGGCTTCCGAGCAACGCAGTGCGGGCTACGGTGGCTTCAACACCGCTGGCTACGACCCGTTCGATCCCAAAGAGACCAACGCGCCCGCTGAGGTGGACTACTACCTGGGCCGCGCCTACCATCTGAACGGGGACTTCAACAAGGCGGATGACCTCTATCGCAAGTTCCTGGCCGAGGCCGGCGACAAGCACGATCTGAGCGCGGCAGCCGCGCGCGGTATCGAGCAAACTACGAACGCGCGCGCGCTCATCAGCGCACCCAAGCCCTACCAGGTAAGCAACGTGGGGCAAGTGGTGAACAACGACCACCCCGACTTCAGCCCGGTGCTGTCGGTGGATGGTAATGCGCTCTTCTTCACAAGCCGACGGATCCGCCCGGACAGCTCGAACTCGGGGATCATCGATATTGTAGCGGGCCTGCCCTACGAGAACATCTACGTGACCTACAAGGACCGGGAAGGCAACTGGCAGGCGCCGGAACTCATTAACATCAACCCAGCGGAGGGTGGACACCTGGCCTCAGTGAACGTATCCGCCGATGGTCAGACCCTTTTCATCTACCGCGATGATGGAGGCGATGGCAACCTGTATGAAAGCCGCCTTGTTGGTGAATTGTGGAGCGACCCGGTGCTGATCGGGAGCGACGTGAACACCAAGAGTTGGGAGACCCACGCGGCCATCACCGCGGACGGGAACACACTTTACTTCGTGAGCGACCGCAGCGGCGGCGCTGGCGGACGTGATATCTACCGCGTGGTGAAGCTGCCGAACGGCGAATGGAGCAAGGCCCAGAGCATCGGTGGGCCGGTGAACACGGTATATGACGAGGACGCCGTCTTCATCCACCCGAACGCACGCACCATGTTCTTCGCCTCCAAAGGGCACAACAGCATGGGGGGCTTCGACATCTTCACCACCGAACTGCAAGAAGATGGCACATGGAGCGCGCCAGAGAACATGGGCTATCCGCTGAACACGGTGGATGACGATGCGTTCTTCGTTACCACCGCGGACGGTCGGCGCGGCTATTTCAGCAGCGACCAGATCGGCGGCTACGGAGAGAAGGACATCTACTTCGTGGACCTTCCTGAAGACATGGAAGCCGAGGGCCTCACCGTGTTGAAAGGCTTCATCATTCCCCCACCAGGCACCACGCTACCCCCAAGCACCATCCGTTACGTAACGGATAAGAGCACGGGCGAAGTGAAGGCTTACAAGCCCCGCCAGCGTGATGGTGTGTACGTGTGATCCTGCCCCCGTGCAAAGAGTACAACCTGGACTACCGCGTGGACGACAAGACCATCCACACCGAGGATATCTATGTGGAGTGCGAAACCGCCTACCAGGAGATCAACAAGGAGATCTACCTCAACCCGGTGAGCATCACCGGTCCGGCAAGCATCGTGGACCTCCCGAAAGGCTCGCCTCCTGGCTCGAAGGAGAAAGGCGAACCCACCAAGAAGGAGGAATACCTGACCGACGCGCAGTTGAAGGAGAAAGGCAAGACCCACGTTATGCCCGATGCCTCCTACGCCGATGAGTACGCCAAATACTACGCGTACAATATGAAGGACATCGACCAGGCCGAGAAGGACTGGAAAGACTTCATCGATACCGTGATCGGCCTGATCGATAAGAACGGCAAGGCCAACGTGGTGATCGAGGCCAGCGCGTCGAACGTGCCGACCAAGACCTTCGGCACCAATGAGAACCTGAGCAGCAAGCGCATGGAGGACGCCCGCACGCGTCTGATCGAAGCGATCAAAGAACGCGGCAAGAACCCGGACCTCGTATTCCTCGAAGCGGTGAATTCCCTAGTGCAAGGCCCCGCCTATCGCGGTGATTTCATCAACACCGAGAAGTACGGCAAGTTCCAGTACGTAAAATTGAAGACGCGCTGAGGTACTGGGCTGTGAAGAACTTGAAAGCCCCCCGGCGTGCCGGGGGGCTTTTTCGTGGACATCTTTGAACCAAGGATCGTTCCAACCGATCCATAGCGCATGCGCCTGCAACTTCAACGCCCCCTCGCCTTTTTCGATCTGGAGACCACGGGCATCAAGATCGGCAAAGACCGTATTGTGCAGATCGGCGTGGTGCGCCTCGGCACGGACGGTAGCCGGAGTTCCTACCAAACCCTGGTGAATCCGGGTATTCCAATTCCGCCGGAAGCCACCGAGATCCACGGCATTACCGATGCGGACGTGGCCGATGCGCCCGACCTTGAACAGGTGGCCAGTGTGCTACGTGAACGATTGCTAGACTGCGACCTGGCCGGTTTCAACTGCATCCGCTTCGATGTGCCGTTCCTCGCCGAGGAGCTTTTCCGTGTGGGCCACGCATGGGACACCGCCGCATTGCGGATCGTGGACGTGCAGCGCATCTACCACCGCATGGAACCGCGCAACCTCTCCGCCGCGCTCAAATTCTATTGCGATCGGGAACACGCGGGTGCGCACGATGCTCTCGCCGATGTGGAGGCCACCGCTGATGTGCTCCTGGCCCAGCTGGATCGCTACGCCGCACTGCCCACTGATGTGGACGCGCTCGGGGAGATGAGCGGTGATCGGCAACGTAGTCCGGACGCGGGTGGCAAATTGGCCTTCGACACCAACGGGCATATCTGCCTCTCTTTCGGCAAATACAAAGGCTGGACACTGGAAGCCATCGGCAAGAACGACCCCGGTTACCTGCAATGGCTGATGACAAAGGCCGAACTGCCCGCGAGCACCATTCATGTGATGCGCACCAGCTTGGAGCACACCGACGTTTGATCCCGACCTACAAGGAAACGGATGAAGTGCATTTGCATCGGCCGCAACTACGGGGAGCACGCCAAGGAGCTCGGCAACGCCATGCCGGACGAACCCGTCTTTTTCCTGAAACCATTCACGGCGATCGCACATCCCGGGCGCCCCTTGAAATTGCCGCAGAACCTCGGCACGATCCACCACGAATTGGAACTCGTTTGCGTGATCGACGGTTACGCGAAGGACATTCCCGCCGCCATGGCACCGGGACTGATCAGCTCTTACACGCTCGGGCTCGACCTCACAGCGCGTGAAGTGCAGAACGACCTGAAGGCGAAAGGCCTGCCCTGGGAGAAGGCCAAGGCGTTCGATGATTCAGCGGTGCTCGGCGACGTGCATCTACCCATGACCAGTGCGACCAATTTGCAAGGGTTCCAAATGGAGCTCTTGCGCAACGGCACGCTGGTGCAGCGCGGGCGCACCCACGACATGCTGTTTCCCGTGCATGAGCTGATCGCGCATGTATCCCGCTTCATCACCTTCGAACCGGGTGATCTGCTTTTCACAGGAACACCCGCAGGGGTGGGCCCGATGGCGAGCGGTGACAAATTCGAGGGTTTCCTGGACGGGAAGCGGATGTTGCAGGTGCAGGTGCTTTGAACGCGGACCTTCCGCAAGGGGGGCTAACTTCGCGCCTTCGTTGGCGACCCCAACCTAAGCCATGACCAAGATCGTCCGAGTAGGGAACATTGAGTGCGGAGCCGATCCGCTCTTCCTCATCTCCGGTCCCTGCGTGATCGAAGAGGAAGCGTGATGCTACGCACGGCCGAGAAGCTCCGGGAAGTGAGCGATCGGCTGAAGGTGCCCGTGATCTACAAGAGCAGTTTCACCAAGGACAACCGAAGCAGCGTTGACTTCTACCAAGGCCCGGGCCTGGATGAAGGCTTGAAGATGCTCGAGCGGATCAAGAAGGACTTCGGCTTCCCGATCCTTACGGACATCCACTACCCCGACCAGGCGAAAGCGATCGCCGAAGTGTGCGATGTGATCCAGATCCCGGCCTACCTCTGCATGCAGACCACCCTGGTGACCACGACCGCCAAGACCGGCGCGGTGGTGAACATCAAGCACGGGCAATTCCTCGCGCCGGAGAACATGATCAACCCCGCGAAGAAGTGCGAGAGCGTGGGCAACTCGAAGATCATCCTCACCGAGCGCGGTTTCGTTTTCGGATACAACGATCTCGTGGTGGACCCCCGCGCCTTCTACCACATGCGCAAGACCGGCTACCCGGTGGTCTTCGACATCACGCACAGTATCCGCAAATACGGGATCCCCAGTGCCGATCCGAAAGGTGGGAACCGGGAAGTGATGCCCACGATCGCACGTGCCGGCGTGGCCGCTGGCGTGGACGGGGTGTTCATCGAAACGCATCCGGATCCGAGCACGGCCAAGTGCGATGCGGCCAGCCAGCTCTGTGTGTACGACCTTGAAGAATTCCTCAAGCCCCTCCTCGACCTGCATGCGGTCGAGGTGAAGCACCGTCATCAACCCGTTAACGCCTAAACCTCCGCATTCTTCGCGCCCTTTGCGCCCTTTGCGGTACTTCTCCCCATGGAACTCTACCTCGACAGCGCCGATATCACCGAGATCGACGAAGCCTTCAAGCTGGGCTTCCTCACCGGTCTCACCACCACACCGACGTTCATGCACCGCGGTGGTGTCACGAACATCGACAAGATGATCCTGGACCTCGCCAAGAAGGTGCCCATCCTACAGGTGGAAGCGCTGGGCGAGACCGCCGAGGAAGTGGTGAAGGAGGCCAAGCGCCAGTTGAAGATGGGCCTGAAGAAGGAGACCACCGTCTTCAAGATCCCCGTTTCGTTGGAAGGCCTGCGCGCCTGCCGCATGTTGCGCAATGAAGGCATCATGGTGAACGTACACTTGGTGTACACGCTGCAACAAGCTTACATGGCCATGCAGGCCGGCGCCACTTACGTGTGTCCGCTCGTGGGCCGCTTGCAGGACCAAGGGCATGATGCGCTCAGCTTCGTGCAGCAATGCGTGGAAGCGGTGAACTACTACGGCTACGACAGCAAGATCATGTTCAGCAGCGTGCGCACGGTGGAGCATGTCCGCAATGCGGTCACCATCGGTGTGCACACGATCACCGTGCCTTGGAAGCTGATGAAGCAGCTCACGGACAACCACATGACCCAACTGGGCACGCAGCAGTTCTATGAGCATACGCGCCTGATCACCATGAAGGTGAAGGACATCCTCGGCCGCAGCAACCCGGTGGTGAAGGACGGCGCGACCGTGAGCGAAGCGCTGGTGGAAATGACCAAGCACGGCTTCGGCGCGGTGATGGTCGTGGATGCGAAGGGAAAGAACAAAGGCGTATTCACCGATGGCGGACTGCGCCGAGGCATCGAAAAAGAAGGCAACAAGTTCCTCGCGAAGAAACTCAGCGCCCTCAGTTTCAGCGAACCGATCACCGTAGGTCCGGAAGCGCTGTTGGACGAAGCGCAGAAGCTGTTCAAGGCCAAGCAGGTGGACACCATCAGCGTGAGCGAGAACGGCAAGCAGGTGGGCATGCTGGACATTCAAGACCTATTGAAGGCCATAGCGGGTTGAGGCATCCCGATCGCGATCGGTCCTTCGCGTTGCGGGCCGCGCGATCGAACAGTGAAGGGTTGTACGCCGCACCATGACACGATAACCGACGCGCCCAACCGATCAACACATGGACCACCTGAAGATCTTCGGCATGCTGGGAACGCGGTTCCTTCGACCGCCGGATATGCTGGCCCGACAAATGCACGGCATCCGTGCGCTGGTGTTCGATTGGGATGGTGTGTTCAACGACGGATGGAAGGACGCCCAGGGCGGAAGCCCATTCAGCGAAGTGGACAGCATGGGGGTGAACCTTCTTCGTTTCGCGCTATGGACCGCCAACAAACAAATACCCCCAACGGCGATCATCAGCGGCCAGCACAATCCCTTGGCAGAGAACTTCGCCACGCGCGAGCATCTGGACCAGATCTACATGGGCTTCAACAACAAGCCCGACGCTTTCAACCAGTTCCTCGCCGCGCATGGGTTGGAAGGCAAACAGGTGGCGTTCTTTTTCGATGACGTGTTGGACCTGGCCGTGGCGCGCCAATGTGGCGTTCGGATCCAACTCCGGCGCCTGGCCGCACCGATGTTGGAGAACTACATCACCAAGAAGGGTGATGCGGATCTGCTGACACGGTTCAGTGGAGGCGAGCACGGGTTACGCGAAGCCTGCGAGGTGCTGATCTCCCTGATGGGCCGCTGGAACGATGTGGTCGACCAGCGCGTGCAGTTCAGCGAGGGCTACCAGAAATACCTCGCGGAACGAAAAGCGGTGGGCTCGGCTGTTATCCGCAGCGAGCACCGCTGAAGGCTCAGCCCTTCAGCCGGATCTTGGTCACGGCCCGCTCCTTCCCTACCAGAAAAGCCGCCTTATTGAACAATGCCGGCCCCGGACGGCCGAACGCGTTGTTGCTGAAGCCGAAGGGCTCCTGGGGGAAACCCTTCGGCGAAAGATCCAACTTGCCGTTGCCGTTCTGGTCGAGGAAGACCTTGATCGCGTAGGTCCCTGGTGCGAGGTCCTCGAAACGTACCTGTACCACCGGACCAGTGGCCTCCACCTTTCGCAAGGTGCCGCCAAGCTCCTCTACGAAGCTGGCAACATCCGAGCAAAGAGCGATCATGAGCGTTCCCTTAGTGGTCTTGGCGGGCAACGCGACTTCGGTCAGCACATCGGCTTGCGCCCAAATAGGTGCGGAGCGGATCAAAAGAGCGATGACCAGGATAGAGCGCATGGCGAACGGTTGAGGAACATGTGGCAAGAACCGTACAAAGGTGACGGATGCACAGCCATTCCCGGGATCGGTCACTTCCGGACGGGTCAGAACTCCACAGCAAGGTCCAGTGCTTCCTTCAGCTGGGTCCGGAATCGCTCGCGGGGGATCAAGAAGGCTCCGAGCGAGGCGGTGTGGTCATTGATGTATTGCGTATCGAACAACTTGAAGCCGCGCGTTCGCAGGTGCTCGGCAAGATGGTAGAAGGCCGCTTTGCTGGCGTTGGGTTCGCGGCTGAACATGCTCTCGCCGAAGAACGCGCCGTTGATCGCCACGCCATAGATCCCGCCGATCAATTCACCATCCTTCCATGTTTCCAACGCGTGGGCATGGCCGATGCGATGGAGCGCAGAATAAGCGTGGATCATGTCCGCACTGAGCCATCGCGGTGTACGATCGGCACACGCATGGATCACCTCGTCAAAAGCCCGATCGATCGAAAACACATAGCCGTTCGTCCGCACAAAGCGGGCGAGACGGGAGGGCATCGTGAGGCGCCCCAGATCGAAAATGGCCCGGGGATCGGGGTCGTGCCAAGCAGTAGACCCGGCAGGCTCGGCCATAGGGAAAATGCCACGTCGGTAGGTGGATAGCAGCAGGTCGGCCGTAAGGAGAACGCGTGCGGTAGGCACTGGTCAATGCAACGACTTGATCACGGAACGCTGCAAGGCCCGATCCCCCATACGGAGCCGCAACAGATAGGGCGCTGCGGGCAATGATGCCAGATCGGCATCGGCGAGCCAAAGTCGTTGGTAGGTCCGATGCTCCAAGCGCTCCTGCACCGACCAAACGGGACGGCCAGTGATGTCGAACAGATCGACCAGCAAGAGTCCATCCTTCCCTGCGAACAACTCCACTTCGATGTGATCCGCGAACGGCACCGGCATCACGTTGAAGAACTGACCTTCGGAAAGTCCGGTGAGGTCGATCCCCTTGAGCAAGAGGTGCGCGCGCCACAGGTCGGGGATGCCATAGCCGAAGTCCTGGTCTGGATGCGCATGATGTGAAGCGCTCCTGCGCACGGCGTCCATCACTTCAGATGCGCTCCGGTCCGGATGCAATTGCCAGAGACAAGCCACCCCTCCCGCCACCAAAGGTCCGCTGAACGAAGTGCCATTGATCGTGGCGATATGTACGCCATCGATGTCCAAACCGGCGGTACCCCACCCCATTGCGCATACATCGGGCTTAACACGGCCATCCGCACTGGGGCCATGGCCACTGAACGGAGCACTTTCGCGAAAGCTGCCCACCGCGCCCACCGCGAGAATGCCGATGGCATCGGCAGGAGCGCTGATGCGGTACCAATCGTTCTGCCCGCTGTTGCCCGCGCTGTTCACCACGATCATCCCCTTCTGCGCCGCCATGCCCGCAGCGATGCTGATGCGGGTGGTGAGACCATCGAGATCGGATACCAAATGGTCCTGCGTGCTATCGTCGAATCGGGTATAGCCGAGCGAGGTGTTCAGGATATCGCAGCCAAGACTGTCCAGAAGCTCGGCACCACGCACCCAGTTGTCCTCCTCAACGAGGTATTCCGTAGCCGCGTCCTCCGTGCGCACCAGAGCGACCTGCACGTTCGGGGCGGCACCGACAAGTGTACCCGGTAGCTGGGCAGCGATAATGGACAGCACGGATCGCCCATGCCAATGGTCCTGGTACACGTTCCCGTCCCCGGTCACGAGATTCGCCGTAAGGACGATACCGTTCCTGGCGCGCAAGGGTGCGAAGGCGGGAAGTATATCGGCGTTCTCGAAGCCACTGTCCAGAATGCCCAGCACGATCCCCTCGCCACGCGCACCCACCTCGTGCAACAGGTGGCCGTTGATCATGGCTAGCTGCCGGAAGCCCCGGCCATAGTGCTGCTCGTATGGAGCATCCACGCTGTTGCGGAGCATCTCCGGCAATTTCGAAGGCACACGATCGGGCCGCACCGTTCCATCCTGCAGACAACGCAAGTACTGAACGAATGGCAGTTGATCCAGGGTGTCCAGCGCCAGCGTATCGGTGGTGCGGATGGTGACGCTGTTCTGCCAGCGGCTAGTGCCCACGAGTTGCATGCTCCCGGCGGCCAGAAGTGCATTGACATAGGCCGGATCAACAGGAAGGTCCGAAGGATCCACGGCGATACCTTGTCGTACACGACGGTCCAGGGCGCGCGAGCTGAGGTAGGCTTCCGGCTGGTTGAGGGAATACGGTGTTCCGGTCTTGTCCGTGAACTCGATCAAGTAGGTGGCCGGGGCGGTTTGAGCCTGCAACAAGCCAGCCGGTGCGCCAAGAAAGATCAGTGCGAAGCGCAGGAATAGCGATGCGCGATCATGGTCCATAAGCGAGGATCACTTGGCGAAAGTAGAACCCACGCGTCATGCTATTCTGGGTTTCAGAACTGTCCACCGAACGTTCGACCAAACCAATTCGCTTGGCATAGCGCTCCTGGTAGATCAATGTATCGACTTGATTGTTCGGGTAGTCGCTCACTACCACTGCGGTGCTATCGAACGAAAGTCCGTTCGCCGACCAGGTCGTATGCACTTCATCGAACCCGACCTCGAGGTCCTCTTGGCTATTGTAGGCGTTCAGGTTCCACTCTTCGCCCGCTTTCACCGGGAAGGTCAGCTTCAGGAAACGACGGTCTTCCTCAGTGCGTTCCGCTGCGGTATTGCCCCGGGTCTGGGTCCAAACATCGCGGATGCGCCATTGCCCGAGCAAACTGTCCCACACGAAGCGCTCAATGCGCTGGGCTTGGCGTCCTCCAGGATCCAGATAGGCCGAATCGATCACCTCGCGCATGCGGTAGCTGACCAACCCCGATACATTGCTTTCCTCATCGATCCAAGAGGAATCCACTTGGTACTCGATCCAACGACCTACATCCGTGGGGAAATAGCCATAGCCCAGATCGACCGCGACCGGGTCGTCCTTCTTGCATCCGGCGAGGATCGCCAAGCACAAGGTGGCAAAGAGCCCCAGGCGTATGTATTTATCGTTGCGCATCATCCGCGGTCGATGAACCCACCTCCGATCACATCATCGCCGATATAGAAGACGGCGCTCTGCCCGGGTGCGATGCCTGCCACGGGGGCAAGGAATTCAACCAGCACATGATCGCCGTCCATGGTGATGGTGCTGGGGGTGCCTTTGTCCTTATAGCGGATCTTGGTCACGGCGTGGATCTCGCCTTGCAACGCAGGGATCTTCTGGAAGTTCGGGCGGCGCACCCGCATGGTGGTGCGCACCAGGTCCTCCTTGCCACCTAAGACCACGGTATTGGTCTCGGGCACGATCTCCGTCACGTAGAGCGGCTCGCCCACGGCAATGCCCAGACCCTTGCGTTGTCCGATGGTGAAGAAGGTATAGCCATCGTGCTCGCCGAGTACCTCTCCTTGGGCGCTCACCAATCGTCCTTGGGCCAGTTTGGCGGTGGCCTCCGGCTCTTTGCGCTTCAGAAAGCCGCGGTAGTCGTTGTCCGGTATGAAGCAGATCTCGTAGCTCTCGCTTTTCTGGGCCAACTCCGGGAATCCGCTATCCACCGCGCGCTGGCGGATGTCCCGCTTGTGAAAGCCCCCGATGGGAAAACGAGTACGGGCAAGGCTTTCCTGGGTCAACCCCCAGAGCACGTAGCTCTGGTCCTTCCCAAGGTCGAGGCCTTTGGAAACCACCCACCGTCCGGCCTCTTCGCGCACGTTGGCATAGTGCCCTGTTGCGATCAGTTCGCAATCGAGCATATCCGCCCGCTTGAGCAAGGCCTCCCACTTGATGAACGTATTGCAGAGCACGCACGGGTTCGGCGTGCGTCCGGCCATGTACTCGCCAACGAAGTTCCCGATGATAGCATCTCCGAACTCGTCCCGGATATCGAGGATGATGTGGTTGAAACCGAGCGTGACCGCCAAGTTGCGGGCATCGTGGATGCTGTCCAGGTCGCAGCAACCGGTGAGGCGTTTGCCGCCACCGGCAGCTGCATAATCCCAGGTTTTCATGGTGACACCGATCACCTCGTAGCCCTGTTCGTGCATCATCAAGGCGGTCACGGAACTGTCCACTCCGCCGCTCATGGCCACTAGAACGCGTCCGTGCTTGCTCATGGCGATGCGACCTTGGGTGTTCCGTCCACGTACTCCACCCGGCTCTTTGCGCTGCCTGTTTCGCCATAATCGATCACCATGCCGTGCAGCACGCCATTGCGGTAGGCACCTTCGCGCTTCTTCAACTGGCCTTTCAACACGCGTTGGGTCTCCCCTTGCCCAGCGCCGAATTGGTCCACGGGAAGCGGTTCGGTCACCCAGGTCCCGTTGCAGTAGTATTCGGTGAAAGGGCCATTGAGCTTCCCCTGCTTCCAAGTGTGTTCGCTGCGCAATTGCTCGTCGTCGCAGTACTCCTTGAACACGCCGTTCTCTTTCTTGTCCTTGATGAAGTTGCCCTGCTCGTAGACCATTTGGATCTGCACACTTCCATCGGTATTGAAGTAGTACCAGATACCATCGCGTTGGCCGCTCACCATGTGGCCTTCCACTTCCTTCTTTCCATCGGGCTGGTACCAGGTCATGACGCCTTCGCCCTCCCCACGCACGTAACTTCCTCGGTATTTCACTTGTCCGCCAGGAAAGAACTGCTCATGAAGACCTTCCTGTAACCCATTGACGAAGGTGATCCGCTCGGAGATGGTGCCATCATCGAAAAAGGAGAGTTCTTCGCCTTGCTTGCGTCCGTTCTTCCATTGCTCCTGGCTGCGGCGCAGACCGTTCGCATCGAGGTACACCCAAGTGCTGTCCTTGGCCTGCCCGACATAACGACCCTCCGCCATCACTTTACCGTTCGGGTGGAAATGGCGGCCATGGGCGCCTGAACCGTCGGCATAGTGGTCCACGATGCTCTCCACGAGCCCTTCCGTGCTGTAGTAGGTGAACCGGCCCACGGGCTTGTCATCCTTGAAAGTCCCGTTATAACGCACTTGTTCACTTTCCGCCCAGTTCTTCCGCCAAAGCCCTTGTTTGCGCCCCTGAGCATCGTTCTGGTTGACTTGAGCGACAGAAGAGGCTGCGGCCAAGAGGAGCAGGATCAATGCGAGAAGACGGATACTCATGAGAGGCGCGAAGATAACCAGCCCCCAAGGGCCCTATTGGAACGGGAAGAGGAAAGCGATCCGCATGCCAAGCCATGGCCGGGATCGGATGTGTCGCCATCTTTGCCGCCCCATATGCAGGACCGCCCGACCATTCATTTCGATTGCCGACATTTCCGGGGGCATATCCCTTGCCGACCGAACAAGATCCATGGCTATGAATGTGGGGCTTGCCCGGCCTATGAACGTGCGGAGAAGCGCCTGCTGATCATCAAGCTCGGCGCCCTAGGTGATGTGATCCGCACGTCGCCAATACTGGTGCGGTTCCGGGCCATGTGGCCCAGCGCGCACATCACCTGGATCACGCAAAGCCCTGAAGTCGTCCCGAGTCGGATGGTGGACGAGGTGCTGCGGTTCGATGTCACCGGCGTTGAACGAGCGCGCAACCGCGCCTATGACATCGCCATCAACCTGGACAAGGAGGTGGAAGCCTGCGCGTTGCTGCGTGATGTGGAAAGCCCTGTGAAGTACGGCTTCGTTCTGAAGGATGGACATATCGATGCAGCGACCCCTGCGGCTGTGCATAAACTCGTGACGGGTTTGTTCGACGATCGCAGCCAGGCGAACACACAGAACTACCTGGAGGAGATCTTCCAGATCTGTCACCTGGATTTCCAAGGCGAGGAATACCAACTGGACATCGATCCCATCCGCAGCCAAGTGGAAGCATATTCGCGACAAAGCACAAGGCGATAAGGTCGTAGCCCTAAACACGGGTTGTGGCGACCGGTGGACCACACGGCTATGGCCCGAAGAGCGTTGGACCGCTTTTGATCGGTTCCCTGCAGGCGGAGGGTTTCTTCCCGATCGTCGTGGGCGGTAAGCAGGAGGATGAAGTGAACCTTCGGTATGCCGCTGTGACCGGTTGTTACTACCCTGGCCATTTTTCACTCCGCGAATTCTTCGCGCTCGTGTCGAACACGGACATCGTGGTGACACAGGTGAGCATGATGATGCACATCGCCATTGCGTTGCGGAAGCGCTTGGTCCTGTTCAACAACATCTTCAATGCGCACGAATTCCACCTGTACGGACGCGGGGTGGTCGTGCAGCCGACGAGCGGATGCGATTGCTACTACGGCAATACATGCACACGGCAACGTAGCTGCATGCTGGACATCGAGGTGTCCTCAGTTATGGAGCACATCCGAGCACAACGGGACACACGGACGTGAGGATCGCGTACCTCAGCACGTTCCATCCTTTTCGTGGAGGGATCGCTCAATTCAACGCGCGTCTGCTGCGCGAATTGGAGGCTCACGGGCATGAAGTGCGGCCCTACACGTTCACTACACAATATCCGTCCGTGCTGTTCCCTGGAAAGACCCAGATGGTGGCCGCGGGGGATGCGACCGATCCCATCCACGCTCCACGGGTGATCAGCACCACACAGCCTCTGAGCTGGTGGAAGGCCGGAAGGGCTATCGCATCCACGAAGCCGGACGTGTTGCTGATGAAGTACTGGATCAGCTTCATGGGCCCTTCGCTCGGCACCGCGGCCGGTGTGGTGCAACGGCACGGCTCCAAGGTGGTCACCATCTTGGACAATGTGATCTCGCATGAGAAGCGCTTCTTCGATACGGCTTTCACGCGTTACTTCTTGGCGCGGAACGATGGTTTCATCGCGATGAGCGAGAAGGTGAGGACCGACCTGCTCTCGCTGCGCCCGGATGCGCCCGTGTCGCTCGCACCCCATCCGCTGTACGATCATTTCGGCGTGTCCCTTCCGATGGCCGAAGCGCGCGCAAGAGCGGGGATCGCATTGGATCGCAAGGTCTTGTTGTTCTTTGGCTTCATACGCGACTACAAGGGTCTGGACCTGTTGATCGAGGCTCTGGCACAGCTTCCGCCGGACCATGTGCTCATCATCGCGGGCGAGCCTTACGGCGATATGACGAAATACCATGACGCCATCGACCGGGCCGGCGTGCGGGACAGGATCGTGGACCATATCCGGTACATCGCGGACAACGAGGTGCCGTTGTTCTTCAGTGCGGCCGATCTGGTGGTACTTCCATACCGGAGTGCCACACAAAGCGGCATCACGGCGATCGCCTATCACTTCGGCAAGCCAGTGCTGGCCACGGACGTTGGCGGATTAAGAGAGATGGTCGAAGATGATCGTACCGGCATCGTCGTTCAGCCGGATGCCGCATCGATCGCGAACGGCATCCGCCACTTCTTCGGGTCCGATGGGGCCTCACGTTTCGCGGGGAACATCGAGCATTTGCGCACGCGGTTATCCTGGGCGCATTTCGCCGAACATTTGACCGACTTCATCGGCACGCTTTGAGGGCGGCCTTGCCCTTGGCCGGCACCACGGATGCTCATTCCACGCTAGAGCTGCTGCCGCTTCCAGTGCGGAACTGGTTCCAGGAAGAACATGTGGACATTCGACCGGGGCTTCGCGAAGCTCCAACGCCCCCCCAAAAAAGCACGTTCGCCGAGGTCTTTGAGCGCCTCATCGATCGTACCCCGCGACCGGCCGCTCATCGTAACCGGCCAGCGGCTCGATCGTTGAACGGATCGGTATGGGGCGATCGTTAGATTCACGCCCGTAGATCAGCCGATGGTAATTCTCCCACACTTCTGGCCCTGTTCATGTCCACCTCGATAGTGGATGCGGCAGCGGTAGCCGCCTCGGCACCACCCAGTTCGACCACGGTACGTAGTGAAGCGGATCTGCTCTATGCGGATCTCGACCTGGCCAACGACATGGCAGCAGAGGAATTCAGCGCGGTTTACGCCGCCGTGCAGGACCGCACCACCGGCGCGCATATGCTGGCCATCGCGGACATGACGCGACCAAGCACCGAGCCGCGCCTTACCGTGATCGATCTGGACGCGCGGGTGGTGGTGATGCGCACCTTGGTCGCACATGGCCAGGGCACCGGCGAACTGATGGCCGAATATTTCAGCAATACCGAAGGCTCGCATCAAACGAGCTTAGGGCTCTATCGCGTTGGCGCGGAGATTCGTCAGCCCAAAACACGGGCAGGCCTTGCTGCTCCACGGGTTGGATCGCGGGGTGAACGATCGACCCTTTCGCGCCAGATCATCATGCATGGTGCGGACTACGTCAGCGAGGAATTCATCGCCGTGCATGGTAGACTGGGACGGAGCTGGGGGTGTCCTGCGGTTCCGCAGGCGGAAATGGCGAAGCTGACGAAGCTGTTGGGGGATGGCGGCCTCCTGTACGTCCACTATCGTTGAACTCCGCGGATCCGCGAAGACCATGAAGGTCCGCTCGCAACTGAGGACCGCGCTCCTGTCCATTGTCTGCGCGTTCACGGCGTGCTCACGACCATCACCGCCCCGACCCACGGAAGCACAAGAGGCACGGACCGTCAACGCGATCTTCGAATCAGGGGAGAAGTACACGGTGCGCACGCTGGATACGCTGGATCTGTTCCAGTTCCTCGTAGAGCATCCCGAGTACCGCGACGATTCCCTGGCGATCATCAAGTTCTATAAGCGTCGCGGCGGTCAATACGCCTGGTTCGTGAACGACTCGCTCTCCTCTGGTGCGGGGACCTTCATGAACCTGGTGAACGCGAACGACAGTATGCTCGGCAAAGCCTTTGGCCACGATGCCCTGCACCAACTGATAGAACGCATATCGGACCCTCTGGACACCGTCCCCCTAACCGAGACCTTCATCCGTCACATCGAATTATCGCTCACCGCCCAGTTCTTCCGGTTCGGCGATCGGAAGTACAGTGGTCTGGTACAACGGGACCTTCGTGAATTGGAGTGGTTCATCCCTAGAAGAAAGAAGGACCTGGACCAGCTGATCGACTCGTTGGTAGCCGGTCGCATGGACCTCTCCCCCATTGAACCATTGCACCCACAATACGCACGGTTGAAAGCACAGCTCTCCGGCCTTCACCACCTCCTGTGTATGGATAGCTTACCACGGCTCGATCTGGGTAAACGGCGCAAATTGGAGCCCGGTGATGCGGACAGCCTTGTACTTCCGTTGCGGACCCGGCTCGCGCTGTTGGGCGATCTGGCATGGTGCGACCTGGCTCCAGGAGTTCCTCCCTTCGTATTGGATAGTGCAGTGGTGGAAGCAGTGCGCCGTTTCCAGCTCCGTCACGGCTTGCTTCCTGATGGAGTGATCGGCAAAGGCTTCATGGAACAGATCAACGTTCCGATCGCCCAGCGCATCCGCACACTGCTGGTGAACATGGAACGCCTGCGCTGGCTGCCGGAGCGGCCTTCGCCGAACATGCTCCTGGTGAATATCCCGGAGTTCCGGCTCCATGTGGTGGAGGCGGATACCGAGGTCTGGGCCATGGACGTGGTGGTGGGTGCCCAAGCCACGAGCACCTTGATCTTCAGCGATTCGCTCTCGCGGATCGTGTTCAGCCCGACCTGGTCCGTTCCGGCGAGCATCGTTCGGAACGAGATCCTACCGGCCATCCGAAAGGACCCGGGCTATCTCAGTTCCAAGAACATGACCATCACCGGCGGTAGCGCGACCCTGCCTAGGATCGTGCAACAGCCCGGTCCTGGCAATGCGCTTGGTCTGGTGAAATTCCTGTTCCCCAACACGTTCAGCATCTACTTCCATGACACCCCGAGCCAAGGCGGCTTCGCGCGGGAGAAAAGGGCGCTGAGCCACGGCTGCATCCGGTTGAGCGATCCGAAGCGCTTGGCCGAATACCTGCTGCGCACCGACACCACCTGGACATCCGAAAAGATCGACAAAGCGATGCATCGCGGCACAGAGCAGAGTGTTCCCATCCGTCCGAAACTGCCGGTGGTGATAGGCTACTTCACCGCCTGGCTGGATGGACACGGACGGCTCCATTTCCGGGATGACATCTACGGCCACGATGCGAAACTGGCCAGTGAACTTTTCGAGAAGGTGGTGGCGGACAGCACGTCACGAACACCAGGGCCTCCATAGAACACGGTCATCGTCAGAATGAGGGGCAAGTGCCTGTGAAGGCGATACTTTTGGCGCCCTCTTACCGCCATGGGCTCTTCACATCGCAACCACCGGCTCAGTTCCGCCGGTCTTTTGATCGCCCTTGGGATCATCTATGGCGACATAGGCACATCGCCGCTTTATGTGATGAAAGCCATCATCGGCGATCGGGCGATCGACGAACAACTGGTCTTGGGCGGGATCAGCTGCGTGATCTGGACGCTGACGATACAGACCACGTTCAAGTATATCCTGCTCACGCTCCGTGCGGATAACAAAGGCGAAGGAGGGATCTTTTCGCTGTACGCGTTGGTGCGTCGTTATGCGCCCTGGGTGTTCGTTCCCGCCACCATCGGCGCAGCCACCTTGCTGGCCGATGGCATCATCACACCCCCCATCTCGGTAAGTTCAGCGATCGAAGGTCTGGCCGGTGTGCCGGGGTTGGAGGATCTGTTCACCCCGGGTGGGGATCTGACGGTCGGTATCGTTATCGCGATCCTCTCGCTCATTTTCTTCTTCCAGCGCTTCGGGACCAAGGTGGTAGGCAGTACGTTCGGACCGATCATGCTGGTCTGGTTCGCGATGCTGTTCGTGCTCGGCATCGTGCAGGTAGGGCACTACCCCGATGTGCTTCGTGCCCTGAGCCCGCACTACGCCATCGATCTCTTGGTGAACTACCCGCAGGGCTTCTGGCTTTTGGGGGCTGTGTTCCTATGCACCACCGGGGCGGAGGCGTTGTACAGTGATCTTGGGCATTGTGGCCGGAAGAACATCCAAACGAGTTGGATCTTCGTGAAGACGGCGCTGGTGATCAACTACATGGGCCAAGGTGCTTGGCTGCTGCACAATGGCACGAGTATGTTGGAAGGCGTCAATCCGTTCTATGCGCTGATGCCGGGATGGTTCCTGGTACCCGGGGTGATCATCGCGACGTTCGCGGCGATCATCGCAAGCCAGGCATTGATCACCGGGTCGTTCACACTGATCAGCGAGGCCATTTCCATGAATTTCTGGCCGCGGGTGGCCATCAAGTTCCCGAGCGACGTGCGCGGGCAGATCTATATCCCCAGTGTGAACTGGTTGCTATGGGCGGGCTGTGTCGGGATCATGTTGAGCTTCCGCGAAAGCGGTGAAATGGAAGCGATCTACGGCTTCTTCATCTCCCTGGCGATGGCGATGACCACTGTGCTCATGGGACTATGGTTGCGCTACGTGCGCCGCTGGCCCCTGGGCCTCGTCTTGCTGGTGCTCGCACTTTTCGCGACGGTGGAACTGGCCTATTTCACGGCCAACAGTGTGAAGATCCTACACCGGCTGTCCTTCTTCCTGGTGGTGATCGCGCTGGTGAACATGATGCTGATGTGGTACAGGGCCCGCAAACTCACCAACCGCTTCCTTGACTTCAGGCCTTTGGCGGATAGTGCCCAGGCCATTATCGATCTGAGCCGCGACCGCGACGTGCCGAAGTTCGCCACCCACCTGGTTTACCTGACCAAGGCGAACGATCCGCGCCATGTGGAACGCAAGGTGCTCGATTCGATCATGCGCAGAAGGCCGAAGCGCGCGGACATCTATTGGTTCGTGCATGTGAACTGGACCGATGAGCCGTACACGATGGACTCAGGGTGAACGAATTGGTCGATGACAAGATCATCCGCGTGGACCTGGACCTGGGATTCCGGGTGCAACCGAGGATCAATATGATCTTCAAGCGCATCGTGCAGGAATTGGCGGAATGCCGCGAACTCGACTTCAGCAGCAAGTA
The DNA here is from genome assembly GCA_016712025.1 of Flavobacteriales bacterium. Taxonomy (GTDB): domain Bacteria; phylum Bacteroidota; class Bacteroidia; order Flavobacteriales_F; family PHOS-HE28; genus PHOS-HE28. The sequence goes on along the minus strand of JADJRW010000015.1, from coordinate 123,742 downwards.
CGAGAGCCTGAAACGGCACGACTTCGACGCGGACATCCGCTATGTGATCCTAGAGCGCTTTCTGAGCGTGGAGAACGAACTGAACTTCCAGGATGAGTGGCTGTTGGACACCTACTTCCTGGTGAAGCGCTTCGCGTTGAGCGATCAGACCGCGTTCGGACTCGATCACACAGACACGGTGGTGGAGCAAGTACCCCTGCTCATCGGCGACCCGAAGCGATTGCCGCTCCGAAGGATGGGGGCGTCCATGACGGCACCGGAGGATTGATCCGCGATCAAGGCGAGACGGTTCGTTCCGGATCGCGGACGATAAGCCGCATCGCTTCCCCACCGAAGTACCGGACCAGATAGCGATTGGCCCAATGGTCTGGATCCGGACCGGCATCGAGGATGCGCAAACTCGCCGGCATCGCGGCCGGTGGAGGGAGCACGAGGGTGTCCCGCCCGGAACGTATGGCAAAGGTGACCATCGCATACCGTTCTTGCATCGCGTCGTCGTAGGCACGGGCCCTGCCTGAAACCAGATCGCGCAGCACACGTCCCGTGTTACCAGTAAGAAGAACGGCGACAACCGCGGTGATGAAAGCCGCCCGTATTAGCAAAGGACTTTGAAGCCATGCCCAGCCGGCTTTGCCGAAAGCATTCCGGTAGCCGAGCGCGATGAGCACCGCATAGGCCGGGAGGAAGTAGAACCAGACCACGTTCACTGTGCGATGCTGCCCGAGCATTCCGGTGGTCCAATACGGCAGCGCCATGGAGACGAACACAACTGCCGCCGATCAGGCGAGCAATTTTCCGCCGTAGGGCACCAACCGGGCGAGTACATCGTATCGGCGGTCCACTTCCACCCAGGAGAACAGATGCGGACAACACCAACGGGGGAGGCTACCCAGTCGCAATGAAGCGGCAGGATTGGAGCGCTCCAAACCCTGCTGTGCGAAGCACTTCACCGCGCTGCGGATAGTTCAGCTCGCGCATAAGATTGCCTGGGGCAAGGAACATCAAAACACCACAACCCCCAGCGATAAGGAGCAGGATGAGCGGCCCGAGCGCAAGCCTTCGCGCGTGAATGGAGCGAACGGTCAGGTAAGCGGCCGTGAGGAGGATGGCCAGGACCATGTGCAGTTCGCTACTTAAAGCGATGAACATCACAAGCACTGCGATGAACGCGAACAAGACGTAACGCCAACGCGCACCATCAGCCCTTTGGAGGAGCGTTAAAGCGGCACACACGAACAACGCGGCAACGCAGGGCAACAGATACGTAACGGACCCGGTGTACCAATAGAGCCCTTCGCTCAGATCCGGTAGGCCGTGAACGAACAGCAACACCAGCACGACCGATGCCAACAAAGCTTCCGATCCCCGTACCGCACCTCGAAAGCCGAGGCGAAGCGAGGCATAGCTACCAGCCAGCAAGAGAAGCAGGAGCAGGACCGGTGCGGCGCGATAGAGCAGAAGGCCGGGCCGCACGCCGAGGACCATCGGGTGGCAAAGCAAGAGCACGTTCGATGACAAACGGCCATTGATGTCCCGGTACTCCTGGAGCAGGCGGGGCCATAGCGCATAGCGCCTGCCCAACACCGCATAGCTCCAATCATCCCCGAACGGATGCACCTGGAAAGCCAGGTACACATAAGGCAGTAGGAACACCAATGCAACGAAGAACAGGATCCGAGATCGATGCGTTGATGGCCGCATGACCAACACGCGCGTGATCAAAGTCCGAGCCGCTCGCTGATCCGGTAAGCACTGCGATCGGGATGGTTCCGCGAGACCAGTTCGGCCACGAAGCCGACCGTGAAGAGTTGCACACCGATCACCATAGCGACCAACGCTACATAGAACAGCGCTCTATCCGCTACCAAAGGCGCGGCATGATGGTTCAACACATGGTACAATTTCTCGCCCACGAGCCAAGCCGTTGCGCCGAAGCCGAGCAGGAACATGAGCGTACCCAAGGCACCGAAAAAGTGCATCGGCTTGCGCCCGAAGCGGAACACGAACCAAATGGTCAGTAGGTCCAGAAACCCGTTGATGAAGCGGTCCAAACCGAACTTGGTCTTTCCGAAGCGACGCGGATGGTGCTTCACGACCTTCTCGCCGATCCGTCGGAAACCTTCCTTGTAGGCCATGTAAGGTATGTAGCGGTGCATCTCGCCGTACACCTCGATCGCCTTCACCACCTCCCCGCGATACGCCTTGAGGCCACAGTTGAAATCATGCAACATCACACCGCTCACCCGCCGTGTGGTCCAATTGAAGAACTTGGTCGGGATCGTTTTACTGAGCGGATCATGCCGCTCCTTCTTCCAGCCGCTTACCAGATCGAACCCGTCCTGGATGATCATCCGGTAGAGTTCCGGTATCTCGTCAGGATCGTCCTGCAGGTCCGCGTCCATGGTGATCACGACCTTGCCCTGGGCCGCCTTGAATCCCTCATTGAGCGCGGGGCTCTTCCCATAGTTCCGGCCCAAACGGATACCCTTCACGCGTCCGTCGGCATTAGCCTCCTCGCGGATAGCCTCCCATGAACCGTCATGGCTTCCATCGTCTACCAGGATCACTTCGTACCTCACCCCCATGGCACCCAGCACCGCATGCAATTTGGCCGCGAGATGCGGCAACGATCCGGATTCGTTGAGAAGGGGGACGACGATGGACAGGTCCATGGGGTGCAAAAGTGCGCATTGATCGCACGCCGATCGCGCCGGACCCGCGCATCGCCGATGGGCACACGCGCAACATGCCTTCAAGGGCTACCTTTGACGCGGGGCAAGTCTCCTACGACCAGCTCCCGCTGAATCCCCCAGGTCCGGAAGGAAGCAAGGGTAAGCGGTTGTAGCGGTGCGATGGGATCAGCTTGCCCCAACTTTTTACACCTGCCACAGCGGCGTAAGGGCCGTAGCGTGGAGGTTTTATGGACATGGCGCAGGGCGGATACGTGAATGTGGTGCTCGTGACAGGTGGCTCCAGTGGCCTGGGCAAGGCGATGTGCGAGCGGCTCTCCGCCTTGGGCCATCGTGTCTACGGCACGGGCCGGAAACCCGAACAAGATCCTTCCGGATACCACCTGCTCGCCATGGATATAAGCGATAGTGCGAGCGTGGAGAAAGCCGTGGGCGAGATCCTACAGCGCGAAGGCCGTATCGATGTGGTGGTGAACAACGCCGGGCTGGGGATCCAAGGGGCGGTGGAGGATGTGGACCCTGAGCTTGCCCTGCGCTTGTTCGATGTGAATGTGCTCGGGGCGCATCGCGTGTGCCGCGCCGTGCTTCCCGGAATGCGGACGCGAAAGCAGGGCACCATCGTGCAGATCAGCAGTATCGCGGCGAATTTCGGCCTGCCGTACCGGGGCTTCTACAGCGCGAGCAAAGCCGCTCTGGATCGTTGGACCGAGGCGATGCGTGTAGAATTGAAGCCTTTCGGAATACGCGTGGTGACCGTGCAACCAGGCGAGTTCCGCACCCGCATCGCGGATTCGCGACTGCGCCCGCAGCGGATAGGCGAAGCATACCTGGAGCGTTACGAGAAGGCCATGGCTGTGCTTAATGGCAGCTTGCACTACAGCCGCGACCCGGCCGAGCTTTCAGCGGTGATCGCCCGCATCATCCGCGACCCGCGCCCGAGAACCATCTACCGCGTGGCCCAGGGAGTGCAGAAACTCTCGGTGCTGGCCAAGAAACTACTGCCTGGTCACGCCTTCGAACGGATGGTGGCCAAACACTACGAGTAGGCCTCGGCGGAACCGGATCGCTCCGGAACCTTGTCGTTCCCGGCGCTGCCTTGGAACGCCACATTGATACCTTCGCCGCATGAAATTCTTCATCGACACCGCGAGCCTCAGCCAGATACGCGAAGCGCAGGATTTGGGCGTTCTGGACGGCGTGACCACCAATCCATCCCTCATGGCCAAAGAGGGCATCAGCGGCGACGACCGGGTGATCCAGCACTACCTGGACATCTGCGCCATCGTGGACGGTGATGTGAGCGCCGAGGTGATCGCGACGGATTACGCGGGCATCTTGCGGGAGGGTGAACAACTCGCCGCGCTGCACCCCAACATCGTGGTGAAAGTGCCGATGATCCGAGACGGGGTGAAAGCCATAAAGTACTTCACCGGAAAAGGCATCAAGACCAACTGCACATTGGTGTTCAGCGCTGGGCAGGCCCTGCTGGCGGCCAAAGCCGGAGCCACCTACGTATCCCCTTTCATCGGTCGTTTGGATGATGTGAGCACCGATGGTGTAGGCCTGATCGAACAGATCCGGACCATCTACGACAACTACGGCATGGACACCGAGATCCTGGCTGCCAGCATCCGGCATCCCATGCACATCATCCAATGCGCCGAAGTGGGCGCGGATGTAGCCACGTGCCCGTTGAGCGCGATCCTGGCCTTGTTCGACCATCCGCTCACCACCGCTGGCCTCGAGAAGTTCCTTGCGGACCACCAAAAGGCGGCAAAAGCCACGGTAAAGGCGGGCTAGACATGCTGCTCTCGGTACACCCGGTGGACCCTGAGCCGCGGAAGATCGCGATGATCGCGGAGCAGCTGGGCCGCGGTGCCGTTGTGGTTTGTCCAACCGATACGGTCTACGCGTTCGTCTGCAGCCCACACCATGCGCGCGCCATGGAGGCGATCGCCCGCTTGAAAGGTGCAAAGCCACACAAGGCCGAACTTTCCCTGATCTGTATGGACATCGCGCAGGCCACGCGCTATGCGAAGCCGTTGGACACCTCCGTATTCCGCCTGTTGAAGCGGGCCCTGCCAGGAGCCTATACCTTCATTGTAGCCGCGAACGGCGAAGTGCCCAAGCTGTTCCAGACGAATCGAAAAAGCGTGGGGATCCGTATTCCGGACCATCCGATCCCGATCGCCCTGGTAGCCGCGATGGGCCACCCGCTGGTCGCTGCGTCGGTCCATGATCCGGACCGCGTTGTGGACTATACCACCGATCCCGAGCGCATCGCGGAACACCTAGGTAAACAAGTCGATCTGGTGATCGATGGCGGCATCGGTGGCCTCAAGGCCAGCACCGTGATCGATGTGAGCGGCGGAGCGCCGGTCCTGCTGCGCGAGGGCGCCGGAGATCCCGCCATACTTCACTGACCGCGCAAAGCGCGGAACGCGTTCGGGAAATAGTTCGGCAGATCGTTCGCGGTCATGGCATACTGTCCACGATCAGCGGCGGCAAAATCTCCTGCCGAACCATGCAGATGAACGCCCACCATCGCTGCGGTCAAAGCCGACATCCCCTGGGCCAGCAAACCGGTAAGCAAACCGGTCAGAACGTCCCCACTACCCCCTTTTGCCATCCCCGCATTGCCCGTTAGATTGAAGAACACGCGGCCATCTGGCGCACAAGTCGCGGTCCGGGCGCCCTTAAGGACCACCACAACCCTCTGACGCTGTGCGAATTTCCTTGCTTTCTGCAACCGCTCGAAAGGCGAGCGCGACGGGCCGAAAAGGCGGTCGGACTCGCCCGGATGCGGGGTCAGAACGCTCCCTTCAGGAAGGAAGGCGGCCCATGTGGGTTGCTCTGCGAGAATATTGAGTGCGTCCGCATCGACCACAAGCGGCACCCGCGCGGTCTGGATCAAGTTCTTCAAGCATTTCGCCGCATTGGGGGCAGTTCCGATACCGGGGCCGATGCCCACTGCACTGAAACGCTCGAGATCAGGAAGTTCAGTGAGTTCATCGGGGTCACGATCCGCCAGGACCATCGCTTCCGGTACAACCGCCTGAAGAACCTCACGACCACCCTGAGGGATATGAACGCTGAAACGCCCCACACCACTCCGAACCCCTGCCCGGGCAGCCATCACTGCGGCACCGAGCATGCCATGTCCACCTGCCATCAATAGAGCATGCCCGAAATACCCTTTGTGGGCATGGGATGGTCGAAGTGGCAGAAAGTACCGGAGGTCCCCGAGTCCAGGGACGAGGTAAGGACTGTTCTGTTGTGCGATGAACGCTGCATCCAACCCTATGTGCAAGACATCCCAGGATCCAACGAAGGGCATGCTGTCCGGCAGCAGGAAAGCGAGTTTCGGCACTTGGAAAGTCAACGTCCAGGAAGCCCGAACAACCGCCTCAAAATCGTTCTGCGCGTTGTCCTCCGGGAACATACCCGAGGGCAGATCGACCGAGACGATGGTGCTTTCCTGTGCGTTCAAGCGCTGAACGAATTGCCGCTGATCTCCTTGCAATGGCCTTGAAAGCCCTGTGCCGAACAGCGCGTCGATGACCACCTCTCCAGGTAGGGTTTGTGGAGGGCCGCCCTCTTGGGAGGATCCGACCGAAGTCGCACCAGAATCTTCGAGTCTTCTGCGGTTCAGTGCATTGTCACTGGACGATCGAAGCGATCCAAAAGGCGAACACACCCGCACGGGATGCCCCGATGCGCTCAGGATCCGCGCCATCGCTAGGCCATCTCCACCATTGTTCCCAGGCCCACATAGCACGAGGTAGGGCTGGTCTGCTATCGCGGTGCCCTCGAACAACCGACCACGATGGGCACCGAGCCATTCCACACATCGGATCGCCGCCCTTTCCATAAGGTCGATCGAGGCGATAGGCTCGTGCGCGATGGTCCAAGCGTCAGCCTCGCGAAGTTGTTCCGCGTTAAGCAATGGCAGCATGAGGGCAAGATAGGGTCAGGGTGAAAACAGAAAGCCCCCGTTGCCGGGGCTTTCCGTCCAGAGAAATAAAACTCTACTGGAAGTAGAAGTTCAGGCCGATACGGGCGCCGGTAACTCCGGTGTCGATACCGAAGGAGCTGCTCTTATCAGCGATACCATCATCGCGGGTACCTTCGTTGGTCGTGCTAACCACACTTCCGCTGGTACCGTTCGCATCAACAACGAAGGTGTCCTTGGTGCTCTCGCCAGCGCCGGTGCTGCTGAAAGCAAAACCCCAAGTGTATTCGCCGCTGAGGGAGACCTTGGGAGCGCAGAACCACTCCACACCACCGAATGCGGCCAAACCGATCTTCAGGGTGCTGCCATCCTTCGACTCGGTCACTTGCGTGCCTGGGTCGTCGAAAGTGAGCGCATTGCCGTACTCGAACTTGCGCTTGCTGTTACCGAAGCCCACGTTGAACATAGCACCATAGACACCCACCACACGGGTGCTGCCTACGCGCTTCTCAAGACCGAAACCTAGATCGATGGCCAAGAAACTTGCCTTGGTCACGTCCTCCACGAAAGCCAAAGTATCCGTGGCTGCCGCTGTAACGTTTTGAACATACTCCGTGCTCTTATCGCTTCCGAAACCGATGCGCAGCATACCGCGATAGGCGGTGTTGGCGTTCACCAGCTTCTTGGCTCCGATAACCACATTGGAGCCCTTGCTGTTATTGCTGCCGAAGTAGTTGTTCAGCGCAGCCCCACCGTTGCCGGTGGTACCATTGAACAAGTTGCCAGCATAGTTGATGAGTGGGGTCGCATCGAAGATCAATCCCCAATCACCATCCTGCGACAACCAGTTCTCACCGCGGTTGGACGTGATCTCACCCGTTTGGGCGGTCACGGCCGTAGCAGCGGAGATGGCTACGGCGAACAGTACAGTCTTTCTCATGACGTTCGTTTTGGTTTTACGAGTGCTTCTCTGGTTTGCAAAGGCTCTTACCGGACAAAAGTAGATTCCGAGCGCGGCAAATCTATGAACATCTGGCTACGATCTCAACAACAATTTGTTGATCCATCGATTGGCTTGGGACCTTCATCGTCGCTAGTGACTACCCGACCTGTAAAAACCGGGGCGAAGATAGTCGGCCGGTCCAAACCGCCAACCCGACCGTTATCATTGCTTGGCCGCAAGCATGGGCACAAAGCGGAAATCGCCATGGTCCTCATGATGGATCCTTCCGTCCAACCCCTTGATCATGCGGAACATACGTTGTACATCCCCCTCTCCCACAGGGATAACGAGGATACCTCCTGGGCGTAGCTGTTCGATCAACGCCGGCGGGATAAAAGGCGCACCGCATGTGACCAGGACCCGATCGAAAGGTGCGAACGTTGGCGCACCGGCGAAGCCATCCCCGTAGGTGAGCTCCGCTTTGTAGCCCAAGCGCTGGAGCCGATCCTTGGTCTGTAGGTACAGGGGTTTATGGCGCTCAATGCTCCGCACCCTCGTTCCAAGAACGCTCAGAACGGCTGTCTGGTAACCGCTACCCGTGCCGATCTCAAGCACCTTGTCCCCCTTCCGCACCTCCAAAAGCTGGGTCTGAAAGGCCACTGTATAAGGTTGCGATATGGTCTGGCCGCAACCTATCGGGAAGGCCTTGTCCTCGTAGGCGTGCTGGTGGAGGGCGCTATCGTCGATGAACAAATGGCGGGGCACGGCCATCAAGGCGCGCAAGACCTCCGGTGCGGTTATGCCCTTGCCTTCCAGAACGCTCACCAATTGGCGACGCGCCCTTTGCTGCGGTAGTCATCACCGGTATCGGACATCGGGTGTAAAGGTAGACCGCGGCCCTATCCGTCTATTTTTGGCCGCCCTTTCTACCGGAACAGGGATCCCGAATGGCGGAACAACGGAAACGGATCGGGGTGTTGGGTGCGGGGCATCTTGGTCGCATCCACATGCAGCAAGCACTGCAACTACCCGAACTGGAATTGATCGGATTCCACGACCCCGACCCTGATAAGGCGAGCCAAGCAGCGCTGGAATACGGGGTACCTGCCTGGCCGACGGTTCATGCATTGATCGAGCGCTGCGAGCTTGTCGATATCGTGACCCCTACCCTGTCCCACCATGCATTGGCGATGCAGGCGTTGGAAGCGGGCAGGCATGTTTTCATTGAAAAGCCCCTTACCAATACACTGGAAGAGGGACGTGACCTGGTGGAACGCGCGGAGCGGAGCGGACTTAAGGTACAGGTAGGCTATGTGGAACGGTTCAATCCGGCCTTTCAGGCGGCACTGCCGAGCCTCCATAACCCGATGTTCATCGAAGCCCATCGATTGGCACAGTTCAATCCGCGTGGAACAGACGTACCTGTGATCCTCGATCTGATGGTGCATGACATAGACCTGGTGCTCCGCGTGGTAAAAAGCCCCGTGGAGAGTGTTCATGCGAGCGGGGTTGCGGTGGTGAGCGATTCGCCGGATATCGCCAATGCCCGCATTCTTTTCGCCAACGGATGTGTGGCCAACCTCACCGCAAGCCGGATCAGCATGAAGAACATGCGCAAGATGCGCTTCTTCCAACGCGATGCCTACATCGCGGTGGATATGCTCACCAAAGAAGCCGAGATCGTGCGCATGGAGCCGGTAACAGGGGAACCAGACCCGTTCGCCGTCACTTTGGACCTTGGGAAAGACCGAGGCAAACGGGCCATCAGCTTCGAGAAGCCGGAAGTACCGGCCATGAACGCCATCCGCGAGGAACTTCGGGCCTTTGCGCGGTGCGTGATCAACGACCTTGTGCCCGAAGTGACCGCGCAGGAGGGATATGCCACCTTGGAACTGGCCCACGCCATCCTCGCCAGTATGGCCGGTCGGGTAGCTAGGGCCGGGCAAGGGGATCCTAACATACTATGAGGGGAACAAGCAACGTTCGCACCGTTAACCAGATGCTCCGCGCCTTCAAGTACGCGCCGGTATGGATCGCCCTTTTCGCGTCATGCAAGAAGGGCGATGCGGTGCCCGCTTATTTGCAACTGGGGGCGATCACAGTTCAAACGGACCCGAACCTGGAAGGCACCAACTCGGCGAGCATTACCGATCTATGGGTGTTCGTGAACGACAAGCCCGCCGGAGTTTGGGAAGCGGGCTCCAGAGTACCCGTGCTGGGCAGCGGTGCAGTGGAGGTGAAGCTGATAGCGGGGGTAAGGCGGAACGGCTTCCGGGATGATAGGGTCCAGTACCCGTTCTACGCCACCTGGAGCGGCGCGGTGGATTTGATCGAATTGAACACCGCGATCATTGCGCCAACCTTCAGCTACTTCGACAACAGCATCTACTGGATCGAGGATTTCGAGGGATCAGGTTTCAAGTTCTCACGCAGCGATGACAGCGATACCACCCTGAACCTGGTGCAGGGGCAGGACACTGTTCTCGGCGGGACCGCCAGCGGCGAACTTTTCGTCACCACGGACCGGCCCTTCGTGCGCATGTTCACGACAGATCCCTTCGACATAGGCGCTCTGGCATTCCTGGAACTTGACTACCGGAGCGATCACCGGCTGTTGATCGGTGTGCTCTACACCCCCGCCGGTAGCACGACCACGACGGATGTTCCATACCTCTACCTGAGCCCCACCTTGCGGACGGATGGAGGCATGCCTTGGAACAAGGTCTACGTGGACCTCAGCGAACTGATGAGCGTTCCCGGCGCTTCCAATAAGCGGTTTTACCTTCAATTGGACCTGAACGACGGTGCCAGCAGCGGACGGGTGTATTTGGACGATCTGAAACTGGTGCATCGTTGATCGTAGCGCATGGACCGCCGCAGGCAAGTCTTCTACTATGTAATGGCCGATCTGTGCTCTGCGGCCCTGGCGTGGACCCTTTTCTATCTCTACCGCAAAGCGTACTTGGAACCGGTCACGTTCGGGTACAAGGTGCCGGTGGAACTCGACCGGAACTTCGCCATCGGCCTTGTGCTCATTCCGCTTTTCTGGCTCGGTCTGTATACCGTCATCGGCGGTTACACGGACATCTTCCGGCGTTACCGGACCAAGGAATTGGGCCAGACCTTGCTCATCAGCTTGATCGGGGTGGTGGTGATCTTCTTCGTGCTTCTGCTGGATGATGAGGTAGCCGAGCCCAAGTACTACTACCGCTCCTTCTCGGCACTTTTCATCCTTCACTTCGGGTTCACCTTCCTCGCCCGGTTCCTGCTCACCAGCCGCACGGTGCGGATGGTACACGACCGGAGGATCGGCTTCAACACGCTGCTGGTAGGTGGGAACGAACGGGCGGTAGCCATCCATCAGGAGATCGCGGGTATGAAGAAGAGCCCGGGGAACCGCTTCGTCGGCTTCGTGAACGTGAACGGTGGCGATCAACAATTGGCAGCCTCCGGGCTACCTCGCTTGGGCAAATGGCATGACCTGCGCGCAGTGATCGAGCAGCACGCTGTGGAAGAGGCGATCATCGCGGTGGAAAGCAGCGAGCATGAGCACATCAGCCGGATCATCAACGAACTGGAGGGTTCGAACCTTCGGATCAAGATCATCCCGGATATGTACGACATCCTTTCAGGCTCCGTGAAGATGACCAGCATATTCGGGGCGCCGCTCATCGAGGTGAACCCGCAGATCATGCCATCTTGGCAATTCGCCCTCAAGCGGTTGATGGATATCGTGTTCAGCGGACTCGCGCTGCTGGTGCTCTTCCCGATCATGCTGCTGATCGCCTTGTTGGTGAGGTCATCCAGCAAGGGGCCGGTGTTCTTTCGGCAGGAACGTGTGGGGCGTTACGGGCAACCGTTCCGCATCATCAAGTTCAGGAGCATGATGGAACGGGCCGAAGAGAGCGGTCCCCAATTGAGCAGCACCACCGATCCACGCATAACCCCCATCGGTCGCTTCCTTCGCCGCACACGAATGGACGAACTACCGCAGTTCTGGAACGTACTGAAAGGCGACATGAGCCTTGTCGGACCGCGTCCGGAGCGGCAGTTCTTCATCGATAGGATCACTGAAATGGCACCCCACTACCGGCACTTGCACAAGGTGCGGCCGGGCATCACCAGCTGGGGACAGGTGAAGTTCGGGTACGCGGAGAACGTGGACCAAATGGTGCGTCGGCTCAAGTACGACATCCTGTACATCGAGAACATGAGCATGGCCGTGGACCTGAAGATCCTGGCGTACACGATCATCATCATACTGAAAGGCGACGGCAAGTAGGTTCGTGGAATTCCACGACCCTACCTTGCCGTCCTTTTCGTAACACACATGAACATTTCCGTCATCGGTGCCGGCCAGATGGGCAATGGCATCGCACACGTCTTCGCGCAGAACGGCCATCCGGTCACGCTGATCGATCTGCAACCGACCAACCTCGCCCAAGCCCTCACCACCATCGCCAAGAACCTGGATCGCCAGGTCGCAAAAGGTACTTTGACCGAGGAGGCGAAGACCGCCACACTTGGCCGTATCGGCACAACATCCGACACGGCTGCTGGCGTCAAGAACGCTGACCTGGTGGTGGAAGCCGCCACGGAGAACGTGGATCTCAAACTGCGGATCTTCAAGGATATCGACGCGCATGCCCCGCAAGGCTGTATCCTGGCCACCAACACCAGCAGCATCAGCATCACCCGCATCGCCGCGATAACGAAACGCGACCGGCGCAAGTGATCGGCATGCACTTCATGAACCCAGTACCGGTGATGAAACTGGTGGAGGTGATCCGCGGCTACAACACCAGTGATGCCGTGACGAAGTCCATCATGGACCTCAGCACGGCCATCGGCAAAGTGCCCGTGGAAGTACATGACTACGCAGGCTTTGTGAGCAACCGCATCCTGATGCCGATGATCAACGAAGCGATCGAAACGCTGTTCCAAGGCGTGGGCGGCGTGGCCGAGATCGACACGGTGATGAAACTCGGCATGGCGCACCCGATGGGCCCGTTGCAACTAGCGGACTTCATCGGTTTGGATACTTGCCTGGCCATCCTGCGCGTGCTGCATGAAGGCTTCGGAAACCCGAAGTACACCCCGTGCCCGTTGCTTGTGCAAATGGTGACCGCTGGCAAGCTGGGCTTGAAGAGCGGCGAAGGTTTCTACACATACACCGCAGGCAGCAAGGAACTGGTGGTGTCTTCCGCTTTCAAAAAATAGAAGCGATTGCGCAACACTTTCGCGCTCGGGCTATTGCTTATAACGCTGCCTGCTAGCGCGCAGCTAGAGGGTGCGGCAGTGTCCCGCTTCAGTATCGGCATCACCGGTTCCATGGATCACTGCTTCAGGATCCTGGCCAATAACAGAGGGGATGAGAACACCGACCGGGTCATCGACCTTCGGAACCGCTCCGAGATACCGAAGCTCAGTTATTCGATCAATGCCGATCTGCTCTTTCATTTGGACGAGCGCTGGGCCTTGATCTCCGGCTTACGCTATTCCGATCAAGGCTACCGCACTGAAGAATTCAACGAGTTTGCTTCGGTCGATGCGCCCGAGGGTGATCCTGCCATTCCCATCGGTGGGATCCAATATGTCTACCACTTCCACTATCTGAGCGTGCCTTTGCTCGTCCAATTCCGCATGGGGAAAGGACGTTTGCGTTTCACCCCTGCCATTGGCTTAGCCGGGGACATTCTCTTGGAACCGACCGAAACCACGCATTCCAAGTGGAAGGATGGCCGGGAGACGAGTGAAACGAGAAGTGCGGCGCAGGTGGGCTACAACCCGATATCCCTATCGGTCCGCACTGAACTCGGTGGGGCCTATCGCATCGCCGAACGCTTCGAACTCAACGCCGGGTTGGCGGGCCTCTACCAGATCACCGAGTTGATCGATGCTCCGATCACCGGGCACCAATGGACCGTGGGATTTCAGTGTGGCACGCGCTACCGGCTCTGATCGAGGCCATGTCCGCTTCCACTAGCCCCCCGCAGATCCGGTCCTGTACGACCGATGATATCCCCGCGATCCAAACCATCGCCCAAGCCACCTGGCCCGTGGCCTACTATCCGCACATCCTCGGCACGGAGCAACTCGCCTATATGCTCGATCTGCTTTACAGCACGGGGGCGCTTCACACAGCCATGACGGAAAAGGACCAGCGGTTTTTGCTCTTGGAAACAACTGCCGGACCAACCGGCTTCGCCAGCTACACACCGAACTACAGATCGGCGCACATCACACATTTGAACAAGCTCTACGTGTTGCCGAGCGCACAAGGCACTGGGGCGGGTATCGCGCTGTTGGACCGTGTGATCGCCGAGGCACGTGATCTGGGCACAAGATCCATTGAATTGAACGTGAACAAACGCAACCCAGCGGTCGCCTTCTACCAGCACCGTGGCTTCCGCATCAAGCGCGATGAAGTGATCGACATCGGCCAGGGCTACGTGATGGATGACCATGTGATGGAACTGGCCCTGTGACGGGAGCGGTCCATTCTCATCGCGATGGTGAAGGAATACCTTCACGGCCGGCATCTACTAAGGCAGTTCAACGTCTGAATAGCCGACCTTCTTCCACAGCCCCTCTCCTTCTCACCCATGTGCGGGATCGCCGGAGCCATTGATCTACAGGGAGCCCTCGCGTTCACCGGCGACCTTCTCCAGCGTTTCGCCGATCCGCTCCGTTTTCGAGGTCCTGACGCTTCCGGTGAATGTTCCGAGCAGTTCGATGGTGTAGCGGTACAAATGGCGCATCGCCGCCTCAGCATCATCGATCTATCCCCGTTGGGGAACCAGCCGATGTACGGTCCGGGCCAGCGGTCGGTGATCGTCTTCAACGGCGAGATCTACAACTACCGCGCACTGAAACAAGAACTACAAGCGCAAGGCGCGCGGTTCCGCACGAACTCCGACACGGAGGTTCTGCTGATCGGTGCGGAGATCTGGGGCATGGACACGCTGCTGGAGAGGATCGATGGCATGTTCGCCTTCGCGCTTTACGATCGCGATGCGCGCGAGCTGGTGCTGGCCCGGGACCGTTTCGGGAAGAAGCCGCTCTACTACGCGCATCGCGGGCCGCGCCTTTGGTTCAGTTCGGACATCCGTTCGTTCGATGTGGTTCCGGAGATCCCGAAACGGATCGACCTTTTCAGCCTCGGGTATTTCTTTGGGGAACTCACCACGCCCGATCCGCACACCATCTGGCAGGATATCCGCAAGGTGCCACCAGCGACCTGCCTGCGCCTCTCGAACCACGGAGAGGTGCGGTTATCCCGTTACTGGCATCTCTCCGCAGCGAACACCTGCAAGCTGGGTCCAGCGGAGATCGTGGAACGCGCCGATGAACTGCTCACCGCTGCTGTGGCCAAGCGCCTGGTGGCGGATGTGAACGTGGCCGCACAACTGAGCGGTGGCCTTGATTCCTCCCTCGTAACCGCCAAGATGGCGATGCTCGGTTCCAAGCCCATCGCCACTTACTCGGTAGGCTTCGAGGATCCGCGGTTCAACGAGCTACCATTCGCCCGACAAGTGGCCGAACGCTACGACACCGACCACCAAGAGATCCTTCTGAAAGCGAAGGACATGGAGAACGCCGATGCGCTGATCCTGGAGTACGGAGAGCCCTTCGCGGATGTCTCCATGATCCCCTCCTACTTGATCGCGAAGAAGATCTCGACGACAGAGAAGGTGGTCTGCGGCGGTGATGGCGGTGATGAACTTTTCGCAGGATATTACGGCCACTACTTCGCCAGCAAGATGGACCAAGTGCGTGGCTTGGCCTGGTCAGCACCGTTGGTGGAGGTGCTGCAGCGCATCGCACCGATCTACCAGGTGAAGTTCCTTGCCGAACTGCTGCGAGCCGCTCGCGGACCAGCGCATGCCCTGCTGGACCGCCACATGGGTTTCAGCACGGCGGATCTTGGATACCTCTTCCAAGGGAATGGGGAAGCAATGAACGCTGTGCAGACGCACCACGCGCGCGTGTGGGCCGCCCACGAGGCCACTTCGTCATCCACACTGAAGCACTTACTCCGCGCCTCGATGGATACACGGCTGGTGAACGACTACATCGTGAAAGTGGATCGCGCCACGATGTATGCCTCGCTCGAGATGCGCTCTCCGTTCCTGGACCGGCACTTGGCCGAATTCGCCTGCTCGCTCAACGACACGCAACTGTTCAAGCCCTTCGGCACGAAGTCGGTCCTCAAAGCGGTCGCCGTGAAATACCTCCCGGAGGGGCTTATCCATCGCAACAAGATGGGCTTCGCCGTACCCATCGGAAGTTGGTTCCGCAAGGAACTCAAGGATCGCTTTCTTGACGTGGTTCTGGCACAACGTCAAGACCTGGTGCCGCTGAACTATGACTTCATCGCCAAACTGTTCGAGCGTCATTGCGCGGGCGAGGATCATGCGAACCGGCTTTGGGCGCTGTACGTCTTCCACCTATGGGCCCGTTCCCGAGCCAACTGAACGGAGGAGCGATGAACATCATTTTTCCTGGCCGACCCAAGTTCCGTTCACGACGTGAAATGGATGTCCTACCTCGCGGTGGGCCACACCTGTTATCTCATCGTGCGGAAGCACCATGCGGACCAAATGGGAAAGGAGAAGCTCCTTCAATTCGAACAGATGCATGGGATCCAGGTCGTTGCCCAAGTGGAGGACTTCTCGATCCGGAGGTTCGGGCGTACATGGAAGACCGCGCAGGAACTGGCGCGCATCATTCGAGCCAACCGGATCGAGGTGTTCCACATGATGTACGCGGAACCCAACGCGCTCTGGGCTTTCTTCCGGAGCATGCTCGGCGTACCCATCCTGCTCACCACCCGTGGGACCGATGTACTGAAAACCATTCCCGCATTCTACCAGCGGAAGAGCTTGCTGGACCGACTTGTAACGTATTGCTACCGGAGAGCTCTGCTCCGCGTGGACCAGGTAACATGCACCTCCACCCGACAGCGCACCGCGGTGCAGGAATTGAGCGGCGATCCCCACAAGGCGATCGAGCTGGTTCGGACGGGCGTGCCCGTGGAATGGATCCTCGCGGACACCACCGCGCACCAGATCCCGGAACTCGTCGCGGAGCGCTATGTGCTGTTCCCGCGATCCATGCGCCCGATCTATCAACACGAGTTGGCCATCGCGGCGATCGACCTGCTGCCCGAGGACCTCTCGCGGGGCCATCTTTTCGTCTTCGTGGACCGAAGCTCATCCTACAGGGACTATGTGCAAGGAGTGCAGCGCCTCATCGATCGCTCGAAAGGCCGGTTCCTGTGGCTGGACCATGTGGATCAACCCACGATGTTCCAGTTGTACAAGCGGGCGGCGTTGGTCGCGATGACCCCGATCTCGGATGGTTCACCGGTTTCGGCATTGGAGGCGATGCTCTGTAAAGTCCCGGTGATCCTTCCACCCTTGCTCTACGATGCGGATCTATTCGGTGCAGGCGTCGTGCAGTTCAAGGAGTGGACGGCCGCATCCTTGGCTGAAGCCATCGAAGCGGTGCTTCGCGGAACCCTTCGACCCGACTTGGAGAGCGCGTACCAAACCGTGATGGAACGCGCGGATAGCCGCAAGGAAATGGACAAGGTGCGCGCCTTGTATGCGGGAATGGCAAGCGAGAAAGTCTAGCGGGCGAACGATCGCGGTGAGCGCCAGAGCGCTCAGTTCATCGAGGTGCTGGGGAGCGGCAGGCCGCTGCGCTTGTACAACTTCGCTTTGCGCTTCTCCAACCTGGCCTGGGCTTTTGCGGTGCGCACGCCGCGATCGGCGACGACCAACTCGCCGTTCTCTATGCGCTGGATGATGGATTCGATCATCGCGTCCTCGCCTTGTGCGTCGTAGTCGTCCTTCAGGTCATTGCCGAACAACTTGGCCACGCCTTGCCAGATCAACGCCTCGAAACCACCGCGCAACTGGGCTACCAGATCGTAACTCGTGCGGCCGGTCTGCCTGTCGATCAACTTGATCAGGACCCGACCCTGGCTGATGGTCATATCAGTGATATCGCCTTCGAACTCCGCGCGCAGTTCGGCCTCGGCGATCTTGAAGTAGATATCCCGGTCGCGCTCCTTCTGAATCGAGGCGAGTTCCACGGAATACTGGTCAAGGAGTTGGGCACTAACGCGGGCATACGGGTACACCTTGATCACGTTGCGCATCAGCTTGTCATAGCGTTGCGCCTGGCGCCTGGCTTTGGCGCTCATGTAGCCTTCGATGCGCTTCTCGGGCATCAGGATGGTAGGCATCGTGTCCCCTTCCTCGACGCGAACGGTAATGAAGGGGTACGGACTTTCCTGCTGCGCGGAACCAGTGGCCGCGACGGCGAAGAGCAGAGAGGCTATCAGGCTGCGTTGGAACATATGTCGCCCCGGAGACCGGACGGTGGCACCACACAAAGGTCGGGCCATCGGGGTCGTTATACCCGCCTAGCGCCGCTTTAGTTTCCAGGGGGATAGCCCTCCTTGCGCCGCCCCTTGAGGGACCAGATCCCCGGACCTTTCCTCTTGCATGCTGGCCGCGACCAGCGCGGCGGCCAAGGCCTCTGTGGGATCCTGGCCCAGCAGCACCTCGGGGTTCCAATGGTCCCGCACGAAATGCGTGTCGTACTTGCCGCTGCGGAAGCTCTCGTGGCCCATCACATAATGGCAGAAAGGCAGGGTGGTCTCCACGCCGCTTATCGCGTAGTCCTCGATGGCCCGCTGCATGCGCGCGATCGCCTCATCGCGCGTGGCGCCATGCACGATCAACTTGGCGATCATGGGGTCGTAGTGGATCGGGATGGTCATGCCCTCCTCGAAGCCGTCGTCCACCCGCACTCCCGGGCCTTGCGGTGGCCGGTAGGTCGTGAGCGTGCCGATATCCGGCAGGAAGTTGTTCGCAGGGTCCTCGGCGTACACGCGCACCTCGATGGCATGCCCGTCGATCCGCAGATCCTCCTGGGTAAAGGGCAACTTCTCCCCTTGCGCTACGCGGATCTGCAGTTTCACCAGATCGAGCCCGGTAATCATCTCCGTAACAGGATGCTCGACCTGAAGGCGCGTGTTCATCTCCATGAAATAGAACGCACCGCGTTCGTCCAGAAGGAATTCCACCGTTCCCGCTCCGACGTATTCCACGCTCTTCGCCACGTTCACCGCCGCTTCGCCCATGCGCTTGCGCAGCGCCGGGGTGAGCACTGCGCTGGGCGCCTCTTCCACCACCTTCTGATGGCGGCGCTGGATGCTGCATTCGCGTTCGAAGAGGTAGCAGGTGTTGCCATGGGTATCTGCCATCACCTGCACCTCGATATGCCGTGGACCGGCCACGTACTTCTCAATGAACACGCTGCCATCGCCGAAGGCGTTCTTCGCCTCGCTGATGGCGCGCTCCAATCCCTCTTTCAGCCCGCCTTCCTCCTCCACGATCCGCATTCCCTTGCCGCCACCACCGGCCGCCGCTTTGATCAGGATGGGAAAGGTGATGGTCTTCGCTACGCGGATGGCCTCATCCAGACCGCTCACCGCGCCCTCGGTGCCCGGTACCAAGGGAACGCCGTGGCCTTTCACCGCTTCCTTGGCGGCGAGCTTGTCGCCCATCACCTTCATGGCATGCGGCGTGGGGCCTACGAAGATCACTCCGGCCTTTTCGAGCGCCTGGGCGAACTCACCGTTCTCGCTCAAGAAGCCATAGCCCGGGTGTACCGCATCCACTTTCAGGTCTTTGCACACGCCGACGATCTTATCGATCACCAGGTAGCTCTCTTTGCTGGGTGCCGGGCCAATGCAGACGGCTTCATCGGCGAAGCGCACGAAAGGCGCATTTCGGTCCGCTTCGGAATACACCGCCACGGTGCGGATGCCCATCTCTCGGGCGGAGCGCATCACGCGCAAGGCGATCTCGCCACGATTGGCGATCAGCAGCTTCTTGATGGATCGGGTCTTCGTCATGCTATGGGCTCCGCTGCGCGGATCGCGAAGATGCGAAGGGTTGTCGGGTTCTTCGGCCAATTACCAAGGACCGGCAGGATCATTCCTCTTCCCCGGTACTTTCCCAGAACCGGGTGAGCTGCGTGATCAGCAGATCAAGGTCGATGTCCTCGAAGGGATGACGGGTGCGGGGGATCACCAATACGCCGGCGTCCTTCAGTTTACGCGACACCGCCAGCATGTCCTCGGGGATCGCAGTGGTATCCTGATCGCCCACCGCGAGCAGCACGGGGCACTCGATCTTTGCGAGCACTTCGTCGGTGAGCAGGGGCATTCCCGCGATACGCGTCATCTCAGCGGCGGTGGCCGTCACGAGCTGTTTCCAACGGTCAATACCGTGGGTGGCGGCCAAACCCATGGCGAACTCCGGCACCTTCTCCTCCATCGCAGCGGGATCCATCTTCTTCAACTCCTGCTGCAAACCCTCCGGGCTCCAGATCAGTGTGCTCCCGATCGCGCACACGCTCGCCACTCGGCGGATGGGCCGCGGCCCACAACAAGGCCACATAGCCGCCCATGCTGTAGCCCACAAGGTGGACGGGTCCGTTCACCTTTTCCAAGGCGAGGTCCACGTCGCGCAGGAAGAGCTCGAAGTTCAAGCCATGCGGGGGGATCTCGCTCTCGCCGTGCCCGGTGAAGGTGATGCTGCGGCAGGTGGCGTGGTCCAGGCTATCTGCCAAGTTGGCCATTTGGCGTTTGGTGCCGAGGGCACCGTGGAGGAGAAGGATGTTCATCGTTGTTTGCGGCCGTGAACATACGGCCAGAACGCAGCAGGTGTTGATCGGGCCAGGGGCGCTCCAGTGCACCTGACGGGAGTAGTTTAGCGACGTTCACCTACCGCCATGATGCTCCGATACTCCTTCGCCGTACTGCACTTGCTGGCTCTTGCCATCGGCATTGCCGCCGTCTACGGCCGCTGGCGCGCGCTGCGGAAGGTGAAAGGGAACGCAGACATGGCCGCCGTGTTCCATGCGGACAATTGGTATGGCGTGGCCACCATCATCTGGCTGGTCACGGGCCTCGTCCGCGCGTTCGCCGGGTTGGAGAAGGGCACGGAATATTACTTGGGCAGCCACTGGTTCCTCGGTAAGATGGGGCTCTTCGTGATCGTGTTCCTGCTGGAGATCTACCCGATGGTGATGCTGATCCGCTGGCGTACTGCCCTGAAGAAGGGCACTGCGATCGACGTTGGCAGCGCACCGCTTCTTGCCCGTCTCACCCTCGCGGAACTGCCGCTGCTGATCCTGATGGTGTGCATGGCCACGGCCATGGCGCGGGGACTCTGACTTGTGAAGACGTTAGCCCTAGGCCAACACCTCCTTCACCCGATCCGCCGCTTCCTGCAACGCCACCGCGCTCAGCACCTTCAATCCGCTCTTGTCGATCAGTTCCTTCGCCTCCACGGCGTTGGTGCCTTGCAGGCGCACGATGATCGGCACCTTGATGTCGCCGATGCTCTGGTAGGCGTCGATGACGCCTTGGGCCACGCGGTCGCAGCGCACGATGCCGCCGAAGATGTTCACCAGGATCGCCTTCACGCTCGGGTCCTTCAGGATGATGCGGAAGCCTTTCTCGACGCGCGCCGCATCGGCGGTGCCGCCGACGTCGAGGAAGTTCGCCGGCTGCCCACCGCTTAGCTGGATGATGTCCATGGTGGCCATGGCGAGGCCCGCACCGTTCACCATGCAGCCCACGTTGCCGTCGAGCTTCACGTAGTTGAGGCCCGCTTCACCGGCTTCCACTTCGATGGGATCCTCTTCGGTCTTGTCGCGCATCTCGGCGTAGTCCGGGTGGCGGTAGAGCGCGTTGCCATCGAGGCGCACCTTGGCGTCCACGGCGATCACCTTGTCGTCGCTGGTCTTCAGCACGGGGTTGATCTCGAACATGGCCGCATCGCAGCCTTCGTAGGCCTGGTAGAGGTCGGCGATGAACTTCACCATGCTCTTCTTGGCGGCACCGGTAACGCCGAGCGCGGTCGCGATCTTGTTGCACTGGAACGGACGCAAGCCGACGCGCGGATCCACGAACTCCTTCTGGATCTTGTCGGGGTGGTGCTCGGCCACTTCTTCGATGTCCATGCCGCCTTCGGTGCTGTAGACGATCACGTTCTTGCCGGTGGCGCGATCGAGCAGCACGCTCATGTAATACTCCTTCGTTTCGCTGGCACCGGGGTAGTACACGTCCTCGGCGATGAGGACTTTGTGCACCTTCTTCCCTTGCGGCGGTGTCTGCGGGCTTTTGAGCATCATGCCGATGATGGCCTCGCTCCGCTCGCGCACCTCGTCGTAGTTCTTGGCGAGCTTCACCCCACCGCCTTTGCCACGGCCGCCGGCGTGGATCTGGGCTTTGACCACCCACCACTTGGTGCCGGTCTCCTGGCTCAGGCGCTTGGCTTGGTCCACCGCCTCATCGGCGTTGTAGGCCACGATGCCGCGCTGGATGGTAACGCCGAATTTCTGGAGGATGCTCTTGCCTTGGTACTCGTGGAGGTTCATTCTGGGAGGATCATTGGATCACGGTGCGAATGTAGCTGCCCGGTCCAGTGGCTGCGGAAGCCCTTTGGCATCTGCGGCGCAACTCTTCCCTTTCTTTGCCCCATGATCCAGGCCACCGGCATCCGCAAGCGTTTTGGCGACCTGGACGTGCTGAAGGGCGTGGACTTGCACGTGGCCAAGGGCGAGATGGTGAGCATCGTCGGGGCCAGCGGCGCGGGGAAAACCACGTTGCTGCAGATCCTGGGCACCTTGGAACATGCGGATCAAGGCCAACTGAACATCGGCGGTACGGACATCGCGCAGCTCGGCACCAATGCGCTTTCCGCCTTCCGGAACAAGCACATCGGTTTCGTCTTCCAGTTCCACCATTTGCTGCCGGAGTTCACCGCGCTGGAGAACGTGATGATGCCGGGCTTGATCGCCGGCAAGAGCCAGAGCGAATGCCGGCCGCGCGCGGAAGAACTGCTCACCCGCTTGAACGTGATCGCCCGCAAGGAGCACAAGCCGAACCAACTGAGCGGCGGCGAGCAGCAGCGCGTGGCCGTGGCGCGTGCGCTCTTCAATAGCCCCAGCGTGGTGCTCGCGGATGAGCCCAGCGGCAACCTCGACAGCGCACACGCCAAGGAACTGCACCAGCTCTTCTTCGAACTGCGGAAGGAACTCGGCCAGACCTTCGTGATCGTGACGCACAACGAGGAACTGGCGGAGATGGCCGATCGGCGTTTGGTGATGAAGGATGGGGTGATCCCGACAAGCCGGGACTCGGAAGTTTGAGCGGTACGGGGTCGCAGGCAGCCTGAGGGATGGCCTTCCGTCTATCTTGCGTTAGAGCAGAATAGCATGACCATGTTGAAGAAGAGCGTCCTTGGAGCTGTCCTGGCTTGTACGATCGGGCTGCTTTCGGCGCAGGAGGGTTCGATCGACCCTGTCTTCGATCCTGGTACTGGTGCGAATGCCAAGATCACTGATCTAGCACTACAGCCCGATGGGAAGATCTTGATCGGCGGAGAGTTCACATCATACAGCGGCACTCCACGCGATCGCATCGCACGCCTAGATCCGAACGGTGGACTGGACATGAGTTTTGATCCTGGATCAGGGGCCAACGATTGGGTCCTGGACGTCGCGGTCCAACCGGACGGCAAGATCCGATCGGCGGGGATATTCACCAGCTACAACGGTGTCAGCCGGAACCGTATCGCACGCTTGAACACGGACGGAAGCCTGGACGAGACCTTCATCGTTGGCGGTGGGGCGAACGCTGATGTCAATGTGCTGGCCTTGCAGCCGGACGGCAAGATCTTGATCGGAGGCGCCTTCACCGTGTACAGGGGTAACCTTCGCCACCACGTCGCTCGCCTGAACACCGATGGCAGCCTGGATACCTCCTTCGATCCCGGTTCCGGCCCCAACGATTTCGTCTTTGACATGCACATGCAGGCGGACGGCAAGATCGTGATCGGCGGGATCTTCACTAGTTGCCAAGGCATCACGCGCGGACATGTCGCTCGATTGAGCGCGGATGGGAGCCTGGATGCGGGCCTGGATCCAGGAACCGGAACGAATGACTATGTGTCCAAGTTGAGCCCACGACCAGATGGGAGGATCCTGATGGTCGGCCCTTTCACCAGCTTCAACGGAACGACAAGGAACCGCATCATGCGCCTTACCGGAACCGGGGATCTGGATGCGACTTTCAACATTGGGACCGGCGCGGACCAGCACGTTTATGAAGTTGTCCCGCAACCGGACGGCAAGATCCTCATCGGTGGCGTTTTTACTGGTGTGAACGGAATGTCATGCGGCCGTTGCGCACGTTTGGATCAAGAAGGTGGCTGGGACAGCTCTTTTAATACTGGATCGGGGCCAATGGCTCAGTACTCTCCATGGCCATCCTGCCAGACGGGAAGATCCCATCACAGGCAGTTTTACCAGCTATGGCGGCACGGGCCGCAACCGCATCGCGCGCATCAACGGAACTGCACGCACCGGTATACGCGTGATGCTCGACGGCCCGTATGCCGGCGGAATGATGAGCGATGCCTTGCGCACGCTCCCGTCCTTCCCTCTGACCGAACCGTTCACGTCGATGGGCTATTCGGGAGCAACCTATGTGCCCGGCGCGACGATCCCTACCAGCGTTCTTTCCGTCACCGGCAACAACGCCATTGTGGATTGGGTGCTCGTCGAAATGCGCCCGGCCTCATCACCGAGCACGATCGCAGCATCGCGCGCCGTGCTCTTGCAACGCGATGGCGATGTGGTGGATCTCGATGGCATTAGCACGGTTGGCTTCGCCGGTCTTGCGGCAGGCAGCTACTGCGTGGCCGTGAAACCGCGCAATCACTTACCGGTGATGCTCTCTCCCTCCACGCCTATCGTCTATGGCGATGCGATCGCTTCAGTGGACTTCACCTTGCCCGGCACCCAGGTCTACGACAACGATGCGCGCAAGAACGTGAGCGGTGTGATGGTGCTTGCCACGGGCGATGTCACCTTCGATGGGACGGTGAAATACGCAGGCAGCAACAACGATCGCGATCCCATCCTCACCCGCGTCGGCGGCACGGTGCCCACCGCCACAGGTGAGCGGCTATTGGCGCGAGGATGTGAACATGGACGGCGTGGTGAAGTACGCAGGTAGCAACAATGATCGCGACCGGATCCTGAACAGCATCGGGGGTAGTGTGCCGACGGCTGCGCGGGTGGCGACATTGCCCTAGATCGGGATCGCTCTGGACTGGCCGGGCACTTCTACCTTGGCCCCATGTCCACCGACGGACCGGGACCTTCGCGCCGCGCCTTTCGCACGGTCACCACGCTGTTGGTGCTCTTGGTGCTTCTCAACGTCGCAGGCGCACTCTGGTATGTGAACCGGCCACGCCCGGTAAAACCAACAGCGCTGGACCGGCAGAACTCCCGCACCGAACTCTTCATGCGCATGCGACCGGACAGCAACGCGATCATCTTCCTCGGCGATAGCCATACGGAGTACTTCCCGCTGCACGAGATGTTCCCGGGGCTTCCGGTGGTGAATCGGGGTGTGAGTTCGAGCACTTCCTCGCAAGTGTTGGCGCGGGCGATCGGTTCGTGCGGGCCGGCGCCCTCCATGATCTTCATCCAGGCGGGGATCAACGACCTGTTCCAACGCATCCCGGTGGATCGCTTCGAGGCGAGCATGACGGATCTACTGGACACGCTCCGCGCCACTTTTCCGGAGGCTCGCATCATCGTGCAATCACTCTTGCCCACGATGGACGCAGGCATGGATCCGGATGTAAGGCGATGCAACGAAGTGCTGGTACGCCTCGCGGCCGAACGCGACCTGGCCTATGTGGATCTCTACCCAGCCTTCGCCGCCGACGATCTCATTGACGAGCGGCTCACCTACGACGGCGTTCATCTCACAGCGGCCGGCTACTTCAAGTGGGCGGAGATGATCCGCCCGCTTCTTCCACAAGAATGAAAACCTCCCCTATCATGCGGAACCTCATCGCCCTGCTCCTTCTGGTGATCGCGACAGCTGGTGTCGGCCAGAGCTATGAACAGTTGATGCAAGCGCGCATGCAGCAGCAAGGCATCACCATGGAGCCGAACAACGATCCGTACGAGCCTTTGGGGTTCAGGGGCAGCTTCCGTATGGAGGTCGAGATGTTCAAGGACGGGCAAGCCCAGGGCGAGCGCTCGCTGAACGCACGCTACGCGTTCAAGGACGACATGGTCGTGGTGGAAATGATGATGGCCGAACGCCCAGGAGGCATGCGGATGCTCTATGACCTGCGCGGCAAATGGAACTATATCCTCCAGAACGAAGGTGCCAAGCGCACCGCGATGAAGATGCGGATGATGAAAATGACCAAGACCGACGCGACACCACCACAGGAGAAAACCACCTTCGAACGCACCGACGCGATCCGCACCATCGAGGGCCGGTCCTGTCGCAAGTACAACGGGGCCACCTCGAACGGAACTTGGGAGGCCTGGGTGGCGGAAGAGGTGAAGTTCAACATGGCCAAGGCCATGCGCCAGATCAGCGGCGACAAAGCGTTCGATCAATGGCAGGGCATCGAAGGGATCGGCGGCCTGACCATGGAGATGACATGGAACACCAAGGAGACCGGTGAGAAAATGATCGTGCATATCCACGACCTAACCAGCGGATCCGTGGATGAAGCGCTCTTCAGCCTCGATGGCTACAGCGTGATGGAAATGCCGAGCCTACCCCGCTGAAATCCGCACCATGGGATCGTTCGATGGCAATGACCTGAGCGCGTTGATCAAGCTCGGTGGTGCAGGGCAGATCTTCACAGCCCTGGTATACCCGTACATCCGCCATGCGGTGTTCAATTGGTATGCGGATGTGAAAAAGCTGACGCCCTTGAACCAGGAGATCGCGAAGACGTATGGCCGGTACATCGTCGGTTTGAACTTCGCCTTCGGGCTCATCTGCGTTCTTTTCGCGGACGCGCTGAGGGATGGCAGCGAACTGGCGGTGGCGCTTACGGGGCTGATCGCAGCGTACTGGGTGGGCAAAGTGATCACGCAGTTCGCTTACTCTCCCATGTACCGCATACCGTCCCGGCCGTTGTTCCGCTGGGGCGGTTATGGCATGAACGCGTTGTTCGGGTTCTTCGCCATCCTCTTCACGTTCGTGTTCGTTCGTAACCTGATGTCGCACTACGGAAGCTAGCCGCACCATGGCCTCGAAACTGGACCTGCTCGAACGCCTCGAAGTGAGCAGCCGTGCGCAATGGCGCGCCTGGTTGCGCAAGCACCATACGCGCACCGAAGGGGTCTGGTTGATCAGCTTCAAGAAGCACGTTCCCGAAAAGCATGTGGACTACCCCGCCACCGTGGAGGAGGCGCTTTGCTTCGGCTGGATCGACAGTGTGCCGCGCAAGCTGGATGCGGACCGTAAAATGCTCTACTTCTGCCCACGCCGACCCAACAGTGTCTGGAGCAAAGTGAACAAGGAACGCATCGCGCAGCTGATCGCCGATGGCCGCATGGCGCCTGCGGGGTTGAAGAAGATCGAAGCGGCCAAACGGACGGTTCGCGGACCGCCCTCGATGCCACCGAAGCCCTTGAAATGCCCGCCGACCTGGAAAAGGCCTTGCGCGCCAACGCAATAGCACTACGCAACTTCGAAGCCTTTCCCCAGGCTCGCGCAAACAGATCATCGGCTGGGTGCTGAGCGCGCGCACCGACGGGACACGCAACAGGCGCATCGCGGAGTGCGCGGAAATGGCTGCGAAGAACTTGCGCGCGAACACGCCGAAGCAGAGGTCGTCTCAACGCTGAACCAGGAAACGCGCGGCGCGGCCGTCGGCGATGCGCATGGCATAGGCGCCAGGGGCAAGCGCCGTGATGTCCACATCGTTCGGGCCAAGGTGGCTCAGCGAACCTGATCCTACTTCGCGCCCAGCGGCATCCACCAGCGTGAACGGACCAGTGGCGATCACCCGGATCACATCGCGCGCCGGGTTCGGGAAGAGTTCCAGGTGTGTTGCGGAAGCGAACTCCGTGAAGCCCGTGGCCAAGGGGTCCTCGCAGCAATTGCCACCGGCGCTCACCGCCTGCGTGCCGCTCCAGCAGCCGTATTGGGTGAGATGATAACGCAGCACCCCGCCGAACTCGCTGAGGAAATAGTGCGCCACCTGATCGGCCGTGTTGCACCCGCCTTGGCTGGTAGTTACGTCGCAGGAATAGGCGCACACCATGCTGCCGTACCCATTGCTGTTGCTGAACGTGGCCGTTGGGGCAAAACGGATATCCGTGACCGCGTTCGGCGCACCGCCGATGGAAACACTGGTGCCGCTGCCGATCCCACAATGATCATTGCTGCCGTTATAGCCCGCATAGATCACCTCGGTGATCATACCTGCGTAAGGCCCAATAAAGTTGATCTTGACGAACTCGTAGCTCACGACACCCACCCGCAGATCCGGGATGCTGTCATCCACTTGGATGGTGAGCGGTCCGCCGTCGTAGTTCGAATACAGGATCACATTACCCGCCGGGTTGCAAACGGATTGTGCGGTACACAGCTGGGAGGGAAGAAGCAGGGGCAAAGGCACAGGGCAAGGAAGTGTGTCGGGCGCATCGTTTCGCTTTCGTGTAAAGCTAACGTGGCAGCCGCATTGCACGTTCCTTCGCAGCATGGCCCGTCGAACAGTCCGATCCGCTGACCTGCGGAGCATGCTCGATGAAGCGTACGATCGCTATGCCCGTCCGGAGTTCGTGAGGGACGATCCGATCCAGATCCCCAAAGGCTTCGACAGGCGCGAGGATGCGGAGGTGATCGGCTTCCTCACCGCCACCATCGCATGGGGGCAACGCAAGACCATCATCACCAATGCCCGCAAGATGGCGCAGCTGATGGACGGAGCTCCGCATGATTTCGTGCTGAACGCCACGGACGACGAACTGGCGCGGCTGGACGGCTTCGTACACCGCACCTTCAACAGCGTGGACCTGCTGCATTTCGTGATCGGCCTGCGGCATGTGTACGCCGCGCATGGGGGGTTGGAGCGCGCGTTCTTACCGAGCAACGGCGAAGCAGGGGATCGCTGGAGCGCGGCCGAGAATATCCCCTTGTTCAGAGCACGGTTCTTCGAACCAGCGCATCAGCCGCGCACGCGCAAGCATGTGGCCGATCCATCGCGGGGCAGCAATGCCAAGCGCATCAACATGTTCCTGCGATGGATGGTGCGTCCGGCCGAACGCGGTGTGGACCTGGGGCTGTGGAACCGCATACGACCCGCTGACCTCATGGTGCCGCTGGACGTGCATACGGGACGGGTAGCCCGCGCATTCGGTCTACTTGAACGCTCGCATGACGATTGGAAGAGCGTGGAGGAACTCACCCAACGACTGCGGGAATTCGATCCCAGCGATCCCGTGAAGTATGATATCGCCCTCTTTGGCCTCGGGGTCAGCGCGCGATGATCAGACGCTGCGCGCGATCGTAGCCACCCTCCATCGCCAATACGCGCAAGGTGTACATGCCGTCGGCCAAACCACCGAGCGGAAGATCCTGCATCACCCCGGGTCGCACCATCCAGAAGCGCACGGGCTGACCGGTGGCATCATAGAGGAAGGCCTGATGTGCGCCATCGCGCGCGGCATCCACTTGAAGGGTGACGGCATGCTGGGCGGGGTTCGGGAAGAGCGCGAACCCTTCGGTCTTGAAAGGCAATTCCTCCGCTCCCACCAGCCCGTAGCTCATGGTGTTGAAGGCGGTGTTCGTGATCACAGGTGGGTTGTTGTCGAAATGGATCGCGGCGGTATTCTCGATCACTTCGCCTTCGGGTAAGCCGCTCAATGGCGAGAGCGCGAACCGCACGAAGCCCTGGCTGCCCGGAAAATTCGTGGTGCTGTCCGGCAGCATGATCCCATCGAACCGAAAGTGGACCACATGACCTGGGCCCATCGTCACGATGCAAGGGTGGCTTGTGCCGCGCATCTCGAACGACGCCATATCAAGCGACGGATGGATCGTGTCGGCGATGATCACATCGATCGCCGCCGCATTGCCCGTATTCTGGAAACGGACGGTATAGGTCAGCTTCTCATCCATCGCGGTGATGTGCTCCTCGCCTTGACCGGTCGGCATCACCAACTTGTCGTTCGGATCATAGGAGCTTACGAGCACGGGATACTGATCGGTGCTCCGTACCACCTTGACAAGGCCGCCCACAGCAAGGGTCGCCTCCAGACGATCGTGCAGCGTATCACCCATGTGGCTTACGTCGGCCATCATCGCGTTCAGCGGCACGACGCGTGTTTGGGATGGAGCCACATTGGGAATGGTCCAGTACGCGGTGTCATTGATGACGGAATCCGCCAATGGGCTCGCGTCGCCCAGCATCGATAGGTCATCAAGGGCAAGTGCGAGCGTGAGGTCCGCGATCTGGTTGCCCGTGTTGGTGGCCGCGATCCAATAATTGACCCAATAGCCGCACCGCGTTTCCGCACTGGCGATCATGGGCAGCACATTGAACGTCGGCATTCCAGCTTCCACCCCGAAATCAATGCCTTGCACCGAACCGAACCCAGGTACGACCACGCTCACGGAACTGCTTGTTGTGGAACTCCACTGCGCCATACCGGCCAGTTGCACCGTGTAGGTCCCAGCGGGCGCATCGATGCGGTACATGCCGCTGTGGTTGGTAAGCACGCCATAGGTGCCGGGCACCTGCACCAGGGCTCCTTCCACACCGTGGTCGTTGCCGTTGAAGAGGCCATCTCCATTGCGGTCGTTGAAGACCCTGCCCACAATGCCCGCGTTGGTCACCGAGAGATTCTCGTTCCAAAGGACCGCGTTGGCGCTGGTGGAAAGATGGAAGAGATCTTGATCGCCGTCGGCATCCATATCTCCGGTGGCCAATACGTTCATCGCCGCGACCTGGGAAGAGATGATCTGGATGGCTCCGAACGCGCCGAGCCCATTGGTGTTCTCGGCCCACCCTTGGTGATCCACCACGGTGCTGGACCAAAATGCGTCAAGGTCACCGTCCCCATCGAGGTCCTCGGCGCTGATGATATCCGCTTGTCCCCATGGCATCGCCACGTGCTGGGCGCTGGTCAGCACACCACCGTGGCGCGCCCGCCATTCGATGGCACCTGTTCCGGCATTGGAGTAGAGCGCGTCGAACACACCATCCCCGTCGATGTCATACACGCCGCCGCTGCCATAGCTGCAGAACGTCTGCACCGGCCCGAACGAACCACCGAGGTTTTCGCTCCAATTGATGCTCGATGTGGGAAAATAGGACCAGACCAGATCGCGATCATTGTCCTCGTCGATATCGGCGAACTGCAACGTATGCGCACCCCAATTGGGCGCAACGGTCTGGAAGGCGCCATAGGTTCCTTGGCCATCCGTGTTGTAGGAGATCACCACATCCCCATTGGACAGCACCAAGGCCAGGTCCATGTCGGTGTCGGCATCCAGATCGGCCGCGCGGATCATGTCGGCATTGATGGTCGAGGAGATGCTCACCGGCGCTTCGAACCCCGAACCGTTCCGGATGAACACGTCGATCCCAATGAACTGTTGCTTCTTGCTCGCGACGAGATCCATACGATCATCGCCGTTCACATCCACCGCGAGACAGACCACATGCTCCGTGGAGATCTGCGGTTCCGCAACGGAGAATCCACCCATCCCGTTGGAATTCGGGAAGACCAGCGGGCCGCCGCGCGTGCCCACGAGCATATCGTTGGTGCCATCCGCGTCCATATCGGCCAGTTGCACGGTTATCGGCCCCTCGATGTACAGCGAGGACTGCGGTCCGAACTGGGCGTGGCCAAGAGCTGGCAACAGGAACATGAAGAAGGCGATGCGAATAGCGTGGGGCATGGCAATGGTTTTCAGGGCCGTAGTACGAAGGCCGCACCCTGGAGTTACTGCTCGGAGGGGCGCCGTTGCCGGGGGGGTCCTTCAAAAAGGCGGACCCGGCTTGCACGCATGCACGCCGGGTCCGGATCGGGACGGCGATGATCAGTTCTCGAACACGACGCGGGCTGTGCTGGAGGCTCCCACCTCGTCCGTGGCGCGGAGGAGGTAGATACCTGCTTCCAAGCCGCCACGATCAATGACAACCTTGCTCGATCGACGAAGCAGATGACGCACCTCACTACCCTCCGCATCGAACAAGGAGATCTCGATCTGGCCGATGAAGCCATCGTTCAGGTCCACCGTCACATCGTTCTGAGCGGGGTTCGGGAAAACGAACAGATCCGATGGCTTTTCCATGTCTGGTTCAGGAACGCTCACAGCGCCGTAGGTCAAGGTGTTCCATGTGGTATTGGTGATCACCGGTGCGTTCATATCGAAGTAGATGCCGACGGTGTTGTTGAGGACAGTGCCTTCGGCCAAGCCGCTCTGGTGCTGCACCGCGAAGCGCACGAAACCTTGGCTGCCCATGGGATCGGAAGCGCTGTCCGGCAGGTTGATACCCTCATGATGAAGACCAGCACACCATCGTCCTGCAAGTGCACGCTACAGAGATGACTGTTGGCGATAAGGCGCACCGATGCGGGATCCAGATCGGTCTCCATGCTATCCACGATACGCACGCGCATGGCCGGTATGTTCCCCTGTGTTCTGGAAGCGGATGGTGTAGACGAGTTCGGTACCCATTTCGGTCAGGTGGTCGGCACCAACGCCTACAGGAAGGGCCTGCTTGTCATTGGGATCCACGGCACATAGCACGGTGGGGTTCACTACGGCAGCAGCGGTGTAGTTCTGTCCGTTCACTTGGGTGGTCACCACCACCGAGTCTGTCAACACTTCACCCACATGGGTATCGTCCGGCATTTCCACCAACACCTGGACAAGCCGTTGGTGGGATGGCGGAACGTTCAGAAAGGTCCAATGCGGAACACCGTTCAGCAATTCGCTCGCCGCGGGCAACGCACCCGTGTAAGCCGATAGGGCATCGAGATGAAGGGTCACATGCAGGTCCGCTGCTTCGCTGCCGGTATTCGCTAGGCTTATCCAGTAAGGCACCACCTCGTGGCAGCGGATATCACCAGGCACCAGTTCGGGAGTGATGCTCACCACGCCTTGATCGGCGTGCAACCCGAAATCACGTTCGAGGGCGGTGTTGCTGAAACTGGTCACGTTCACATTGTACAGGTCCGCCGTGGTGAATGTCCAGCCGGCCACGGCGGGGAGCCACACCGCATAAGGACCGGGGATCACACTGAAACTGTACATACCGCTGTGGTTGGTGAAACGTGCCGCCACATCCGTAGCCTCCACGCGGTAGTTGTAGAGGCCGTGGTCGTTACCATTGAAAATGCCGTCGGCGTTCACGTCGTTGAACACGCGACCCACGATGCTGTTCCCCGCGATGGCCAGGTTGTCGAAATACACGATGCGGTATTGTCCATGCGAAGCGGTGAAGAGCTCGGCGTCACCGTCCCCATCGGTATCACCGGCCATCAGCAGGTGCGGGTCTTCGATCCCGGTCACGATGGTTTGGCGCGGTCCGAAGGTGCCTGATCCGCCCAGGTGTTCATACCAAGCTAATTCGTCAAGGTCGCTGGAGGCGACAGCAAGGTCAAGGTCACCGTCCAGATCGAGATCTTGAGCGAGCACGAGTTCGGATGTGGCCCAGGGTGTGCCGATGGATACCGGTACATCGAACCCGTTCGGGAGCCCGCGTTGCCATTGCACCGAGCCATCGAGTTGGTTCGCCACCACCAGGTCCAGGAGGCCGTCATTGTCCAGATCGCGCACGGTGCCGATGCCCGCTGCGGAAAGGGAACCAGCCGCCGCGAACGCCCCGGCACCCGTGTTCTCGCTCCAACGCAAGGTCTTCGTGTCGCGGTCGCTCCAGGAAACATCCAGATCGCCATCGCCGTCTACGTCCGCCAGTTCGGCGCGATCGGTGTAGAGCCCTTGTACGATCACCGCCCCGGGGCCGAAGGAGCCAAGGCCGTCCGTGTTCTCCATCCATTCCAGATCGCCGGTCATCAGTGTGAGCAGCAGATCGGGGTCCCCATCGTTGTCCACATCGCCGGATGCAATGGCCTTTGCGACCCGACCGTTCGCCACCACCTGCGGCAGCCCGGGTCCGAAGGTGCCCATGTTGCGGTACCACTGGATCGCGTTCCCCTGCTCATCGCATCCTACCAGGTCCGTGTAACCATCCTGATCGATGTCCACGCCATGGACCACCACATCGGTGGGGTTCCAGAACGTGCCTGCGGCGAATGTTCCGCCCTGGTTGGCATGGACCAAAAGACCGTTCCGGGTGCCAATTATGAGGTCCTTATCGCCGTCGTTGTCCAGGTCGATCAGTTCCATGCTATTGGGACCTTCCACGGTGAATTCGTGACCACCGCCGAACTGCGCGAGCGCAGGAACGGCCAGCAGAAGA
Organism: Flavobacteriales bacterium; assembly: GCA_016712025.1. Lineage (GTDB taxonomy): Bacteria > Bacteroidota > Bacteroidia > Flavobacteriales_F > PHOS-HE28 > PHOS-HE28. Next base: position 89,794 of record JADJRW010000015.1, on the reverse strand, counting down.
ATGGAGAACGCTGCGGTGCGGATCGGTTGGAAAGTGACCATTTGGTGGATTCTATGCGCGGCTATTACGCAGCGCACTGCCGATGAGTTACTCGGATCGATCGGTAAAACAGGCCTGACCGAAGACCAATAGCCTGATAGCGCACCGATGGTCATCTCGCGATCGTGTGGGATCGCCCAACGGGGGCCGATCGCTTCGCTGCATCTTTGCGCCCGCCCGAGTGCAGGGCCTTGAACCCAGCGGATCGACCGGATGACCTTCCTCTCCCCCACTTTCTTGTGGGCGCTCACAGCGCTGGCCATCCCTGTTCTTATCCACCTGTTCCAGTTGCGCAGGTTCAAGCGACTGGACTTCCCGGATGTACGGTTGCTGCAAGAAGTGACGCGGCAGACGCGCAGTGTGAAAAAGGTGCGGCATTGGGCCGTGCTGCTCTGCCGCTTGGCTGCGCTCACCGCGTTGGTGTTAGCCTTCGCGCAGCCTGTGCTGATGGAGGATGGGCGCACCGCCGTCGCGGGGAGACAAGCCGTCTCCGTGTTCATCGACGATAGCTACAGCATGGATGGGCAGAACAGCGGCGGCCGCCTGGTGGACCAGGCGCGGAAAGGTGCGCAGGACCTGATCGGCGGTTATGCCCCTACGGACCGTTTCCAAGTGCTCACCGGCCGGTTCGAAGGCCGACAGCAATTGCTGATTGGTAAGGAAGAAGCCAACGAAGCTGCCGCTCAAGCGGAAACCGGCCCCTTCTCCCGCCCTTTGTCCCAAGTGATCAAACGGCAACGGGAAGCACTGGCGCGCAGCGATGCACAAGCACGCAGGCTGATCCTTTTCACTGATCTGCAGCGCCATACAACCGATGTGGAGAATTGGGTGAACGACACATTGGAACCCGTGCTGATCATCCCATTGCAGCCCACCGACGCGGCCGACCTCAGTGTGGACTCCGTTTGGTTCGATAGCCCCGTTCGGCGACCCGGCGCGGCTGAAGTGCTGCATGTGCGGATCACGAACCACGGGCCGGAGGATCTCCAGAACGTGCCGCTACGGCTCACCATCGATGGCGCCCAGCGCGCACAAGGCAGTTTCGGCGCTGGCGCCGGTGCTTCAGCGGACACCGCGTTACGCTTCACCCAACTGCCAACAGGACCGCATTGGGGCGAAGTGTCGATCAGCGACGCCCCGATCGTGTTCGATGATGTGCTGACATTCGCATACCGCGTAACAGGCACCCTGCGCGTGTTGATCATCGGTGGCACCTTGCCCGAAGGTGATGCGTGCCCTGAGCGCCGTATTCCGAAGCGATAGCGGCTATGTGACCGAGCAACGCGACCTGCGCGCGGTGGACCCCAAGCAGTTGGAAGAGGCCGACCTCGTCGTATTGAACGGAACCGGAGAGATCCCCGGCGGACTCGCCCAGCAGCTCAAAGCCCTTGTGGAACGCGGAGGTGCATTGGCGGTTTTCCCTCCGAAAGAGGATGGCTTGGATGCGTACAACGCGCTGCTAGGCCAGCTCACAGTAGGCCAATACGGTGGCAAGGATACCGTGACCACCAAAGTCGCACGGATCGACCTGGACCTTCCCTTCTATCGCGAGGTGTTCAGCGAATTGCCGCGCAACGTCGACCTGCCTACCGTGCGGCAGCGCTATCGGTGGTCACCACGCGCGGGGGCGGAGGTCTTGCTGCGCTCGCAGGATGGGCAGCCCTACCTCACCCGCCATGCTGCACAGCAAGGACAGGTCTTCGTGGGCGCTTCGCCGCTTGACCCCGCGGGTGGATCCTTCATCCGGCATGCGCTCTTCGTAACCAGTTTGCTGCGCATGGCGGAATCCAGCAGGAACTCAGGCGCACTCTACCATGTGATCGGATCGGAACGACTGGTGCCCTGAACGGTTTGGACGCCCCGGGGGAACAAGGGTTCCGGCTTCTTGGCCCCGAGGGCACCGACCTGCTGGCGGAAACGCGTCGGTCCACCACTGGGCTGGGATTGATGTTGAGGCCGAGGATGCGCCCGCAGGTCCCTACGCGGTCACCACCGGAAAGGACACGCTGGCCATGCTGGCCTTGGTTCGCTGATCGAAAGGAATCGAGCCGCGACCTGATGCGACCCGAAGAGCTGCGAGAACGCTTGTTGCAAGCTGGCCTTTCCGCCTACAAAGTGGCGGACGTTGCTCCCGGCGGTGTTTCGCTAAGTTTGGACGATCTGGACCGCGGACGGAAGCTCTGGCCCTGGTTCATCCTGCTGGCGCTGCTCTTCTTGGCGGCCGAAGTGGTCCTGATCCGCACGAGCCGATGAGCACGACCCTGCTGCGACAGATCCAAGTGGTGGACCCCGGGGGGCCAGCGCATGGCACCGAGATGGATCTGCTGGTGCAGGATGGAAAGGTCGCCCGCATTGGCCAACGCATTCCGAAGGGCAACGCGAAAGAGATCAAGGTTCCGGGGCTGCACGCTTCACCCGGCTGGGTGGATCTGCAAGCGCATTTCCGCGACCCGGGCGAAGAGTACAAGCAAGGCCTGGTCAATGGCCTCGATGCGGCCGCGGCCGGCGGGTTCACGGCCGTTGCTGTGCTGCCCTCCACCGAACCGGTGATCGATGCGCGTGCGGGGATCGAGCACCTGCTTCGCAAAGGTGCGGGGCATGCCGTGCGGGTCCTGCCCATCGGCGCATTGACCAAAGGCCTGAAAGGCCAGCAATTGGCCGAACTCTTCGACCTGAATCAGGCCGGTGCGGTGGCCTTCAGCGATGATCAACAAGCGTTGCGCAACGCGCGCCTGCTCATGCTCGCGTTGCAATACGTACTCCCCTTCAAAGGCGTGGTGATGGTGTTCCCGCAAGACACGGACCTTGCCCAGACCGGCCAAATGCACGAAAGCCCGATGAGCGCGCGGCTCGGCCTTCGCGGTATTCCGTCGTTGGCGGAAGAAGTACAACTGGCGCGGGACATCGCCTTGCTCGCGTACACCGGTTCACGCATGCATGTGGCGACAGTGAGCACCGCCGAAGGTGTCGCGTTGGTGCGCAGTGCCAAGAAAGACGGGCTCCGCCATCACCGCTGCGGTCGCGGCGCACCACCTGTTGCTCGATGATGGCTGCCTTCGCGGCTTCGATACGATGTACAAAGTGCTTCCACCCCTTCGCGATCCCGAGCACATCGAAGCCTTGCGCGAAGGCGTAAAGGACGGTACCATCGACAGCATCGTTAGTGATCATCGGCCCGAGGACGTGGAACACAAGCGGGTTGAATTCGCTCAAGCCGCGTTCGGTGCGATCGGGCTGGAGACGAGCTTCGCAGTGGCCAACACAGCCTTGAAGGGTCGGCTGAGCCTGCGTCGGCTTGTGGAACGCTTCAGCCATGGCCCGCGCAAGGTGCTTGGGCTGCCGGTGCAGCATATCGCAGAAGGCAGCCCTGTGGAGATCACCCTGTTCGATCCAGAGGTCCAGTGGGTATGCACTGCCGAGGACATCATTAGCCGCTCGAAGAACTCACCCTTCATCGGACAGCCGCTCACAGGGTGCCCTCTGGGGGTCGTACGGGATGGCCAACGGGTGCTCTCTCCTGCCTTGCAGGAACAGTTGGGTTGATCTATTTCTTGGCTTCCGCCTCCGCGTTCATCTTCTTGAACTTCTCGATCAATTCCTCGTCCGTGTACTGGAGGTTGTCGATCATGGCGCGCGCGTCCTTCGCGAAGCGGTGATCCGGGAATTTGGCGATCACTTCCTCATAGGCGGTTTTAGCCCGGCCCTTCTCACCCAGGTCGCTATCGATGGTGAAGGCACGGAGGTAATAGGTATCGGCCAAGCGGCGCCAGCGCGAATAGTCCTTGATGATACGGTCGTAGTATTGGATCGACTCCTGCGGTTGGCCCAAACCCTTGGCCATGCCCGCTGCGCGGAAGAGATATTCCGGCGCCATGGTATCCATCGGGTGGGCCTTTGCGAAGGCTTTGTAGACATCCAACAACGTCTGGGCGCCGCGCCTGTTGAAGAGGCTATCGGCGAACAACGTGTCCTCCATCGCACGGATCCGGCCGACCATTTCGGCAGCGGGCATCACACCATCGTCTTTTTTCGGGGCATCCTCCTTGGCGGTACCGCCGCAGGCGACAAGCGCAGCGAGCGCGATCGTGGCAACGAACTGTTTCATCATGGTCGGTTGGGTCATTTGGGGAAGCGCATCTTGTACTTCGCCTCGGTCTTGCCCATGCTGATGTCGCGCAGTTTTCCCTTCAGCAGAGTGCGTCGCAAAGGGCGTTAGATGATCGGTGAAGAGGATGCCGTCCAGATGGTCGTGCTCGTGCTGGATCACCCGTGCGGCGAAACCATCGAACTCCTCCTCGTGTTCCTTGAATTTCTCGTCCTGGTACTGGAGCACGATACGCGGCGGACGCGTCACATCCTCGCGGATGTTAGGGATGCTGAGGCAGCCTTCCTCGAACGCCCACTCGGCGCCTTCCTCCTCCACGATGTAGGGGTTGATGAAGACCCGCTTGAAATCCTTCAGATGGGCGTCCTCCGTCGGTTCGCCGTCCTCGTCCTCTGCGAATGGGGAGGCGTCCACGATGAAGAGACGTATGCTTTGGCCCACCTGCGGGGCAGCGAGCCCCACACCGCTGGCGGCATACATTGTCTCGAACATATCCGCGATGAGTTGCTTCAGGCCAGGATGGCCCGGCTCGATGTCTTTGGCCACTTTTTTCAGAACGGGATCGCCAAAGGCCCGGATGGGGAGGATCATGAGCTCGTTCCCGGGCTTTGCGCGGCGCCGGGGCGGCAAATGTAGCCAGCTACCACACCTGATCAAGAGCCGCGGCGCCCAGCACGAGCACCGGTGGGCAGGGCGAGATCAATGGCGCTCCATCCAGCCTTGCAGGATGATGGTCGCGCTGATACGGTCCAGCTGCCCCTTGTCCCGGCGCGCCATCCGCCCCTTTCCGCTGGCCATCAAGGTTTGCTGGGCCATGGTGCTGGTGAAGCGCTCGTCCACCGTCTCCACCCATTGCGCTGGGAAGAACGGCCATCCAAATGTGTGGGGAGGCCAACCACGAAGCCGTCCACCAGCTCCTTGGCCAAATAACGCTGCAGGTAGTCCATCAGTCCAGCCGTTTCCACTGTATCCAGCGCACTGGCGATGATGCGTCCGGGATCGGTAACCGCAGACCGGTGCGTTTAGAACCGTGGTCGATGGCGAGCACCCGTGGCATGGGGCGAAGGTCGGGCATTGGCAGCTTGGCCGAAGACAGGACCCGACACCGGCGTGTGTCCCCATCTTTGTCGCGATGCGCGACGAGATCGAGAAGGCTTGGGAGGACCGCACTTTACTGAAGGAGCGACGCACCGTGGAGGCGATCGAGCATGTGATCGACCTGCTCGACAAAGGCGAACTGCGCGTGGCCGATCCGGAGAACGGCGATTGGCGCGTGAACGATTGGGTGAAGAAGGCTGTGATCCTGTACTTCCCTACGCGCGGCATGCGCACCCTGGAAGCAGGACCGCTGGAGTTCCACGATAAGATGGAGTTGAAACGCGGCTACGCGAAACTCGGCGTGCGGGTGGTTCCCCACGCGGTGGCCCGGTACGGCGCCTACCTCGCCCCCGGCACGATCCTCATGCCCAGCTACGTGAACATCGGCGCCTATGTGGATGAAGGCACCATGGTGGATACCTGGGCCACCGTGGGCAGTTGCGCGCAGATCGGCAAGCACGTTCACCTCAGCGGTGGGGTCGGTATCGGCGGTGTGCTGGAGCCGGTGCAAGCCGCACCGGTGATCATCGAGGACGGCGCCTTCATCGGTTCGCGGGCCATTGTGGTGGAGGGCGTGCGCATAGGCCGCGAGGCGGTGTTGGCGCGAACGTGGTGCTCACGGCCAGCACACGCATCATCGACGTTACCGGAGCGGAACCTCTGGAAACGAAAGGGTTCGTACCGCCGCGTTCGGTGGTGATCCCCGGTACCATTACGAAGAAATTCCCAGCGGGAGAATTCGGTGTGCCATGCGCATTGATCATCGGGGAGCGAAAGGAAAGCACGGACCGCAAGACCTCCCTGAACGACGCGTTGCGCGAACACAACGTGGCCGTCTAGCGCATGGAGCTCCTCATCATCGGCCTGCTCACACTGCTCAACGGGTTCTTCTCGCTCAGTGAGATCGCGCTCGTTTCGGTGAAGGAGAGCCGCATCCAAGCGTTGGCGGACCAGGGCAGTTCCCGCGCGAAGACGATCCTGAAGCTGCTCGCGAACCCGGAGAACTTCCTCAGTTCCGTGCAGGTGGGCATCACCCTCATCGGCATTATTTCCGGAGCATACGGCGGTGCCACGCTCACCGACGATATGGTCGCTTTGCTCGGGCGCTGGCCCGCGCTGGAACCGTACACGAAGGATATCGCCCTGCTACTCGTGATCGGCGGGATCACCTACTTCACCATCGTAGTGGGAGAATTGGTACCAAAGAGCATCGCGATGAACGATCCCGAGCGGATCGCGCTGTTCACCGCGCCGATCATCAAGGTCTTCACCATCATCACTTTCCCGCTGGTGAAGTTGCTTTCCGTTTCCACCGCGCTGATCGTGAAGATCCTGCCGATAAAAGAGAGCACGGAGGCCAAACTGAGCGAGGAAGAATTGCGGGCCATCATCCGAACGGCGAATCTCGAAGGCGTGCTGGACAAACAGGAGAGCGAAGCGCACCAGAACCTGTTCCCGCTTCAGCGACCAGGTGGCCAAGACGCTGATGACCCACCGCAACGATCTGAATGGATCGATAGCACGCAGCCTCTGGACGCGATCATCGCCCAGGTGAAGGCGAGCTACCACAGCAAATTCCCGGTGTGCCGGGGTAACATCGATGACGTGATGGGCACGCTCTCCATCCGCGATCTGCTGGATGAGATGAACAAGCCCGGCTTCAAATTGGGCGATGTGGTGCGCCCGCCGATCTACGTGCCGCAGAGCGCACCGGCGTTCACCATCCTGGGCCGGTTCAAGAAGAACAAGCAATACGCGGCGCTGGTGATCGACGAGCACGGTCAGCTGAAAGGCATGGTCACCCTGCACGACCTCACGGAAGCCATCATGGGCGACCTGCCCGACGAGGACGAGGACAGCGCACCTGAGATCGTGAAACGCGCCGACGGTTCGTGGCTCATAGGCGGCCAAGTATTGATCGGTGACCTGAACCAACACCTCGGGAGCACCTTGATCGAAGAGAACACGGCCGCCTACGCCACCATAGGCGGATACTTCCTGAGCAAATTGGAACGACTGCCCGTGGCGGGCGACACCATCCAGGACGAGCACTTCATGGGCGAGGTCCTCGACATGGATGGCAACAGGATCGACAAGGTGCTGCTCACCTTGACCGAGTGATGAAGCGGGTCCTCGTCATCCAGACCGCCTTTCTGGGCGATGCCGTGCTGGTGACGGCGATCCTGGAAAAGCTGCACGCCTTCTTCCCCGATGCGGCGATCGACCTTGTGGTACGAAAAGGCAACGAGGGGCTTTTCGAAGGTCATCCCTTCCTGAACGAACTCCATGTCTGGGATAAACGACAAGGCAAGACCCGCGCGCTGTTCGATCTGATCAGCGCATTGCGCAAGACCGAATACGACCACATCATCAACGCCCAGCGTTTCTTCAGCACGGGATTGATGACGGTGCTTGCACGCGGCAAGGAGAAGGTCGGCTATGACAAGAATCCGCTCAGCTTCCTTTTCAACCGCCGAGTAAAGCATGTGATCGGCGATGGACGGCATGAGGTGGATCGCCTCAACGCGTTGATCGAACATCTGACGGATGGAGGACGGCCATTCCCAAAGCTCTATCCTAGCGCGAGATCCCGTGATGAAGTGAACGGCCACATGGCCAATGGATACATCTGCATCGCACCAGCATCAGTCTGGTTCACCAAGCAATGGCCTGCGGAGAAATGGGTCCAGTTGATCAAGACCTTGCCACTGGACAAACAAGTGCTTCTGATCGGCGCACCAAGTGATGTCGCCTTGTGCGAACGCATCGCCAAAGAGGCCGGTCGTGGTACCGTGCTCGCAGGCAAACTCTCCTTGTTGAGCACCGCTGCATTGATGGAGCGCGCGGCCATGAACTACGTGAACGATAGCGCGCCTCTGCATATCGCCTCGGCCATGGCGGCGCCGGTCACGGCGATCTTCTGCAGCACCGTGCCCGCCTTCGGCTTCGGCCCGTTACATCCCAACGGCCGCATCGTGGAGACCTTGGCAAAACTGGATTGCCGGCCGTGCGGGTTGCATGGATATAGCGCTTGCCCGAAGGGGCATTTCAAATGCGCCACCATGATCCGCCGAGGCCGGGCATTCGTGAGCATCGGCCTACTTTTGCCGCCCTTTTCCGTCCGCACCGGCCATGCGCGCTTCTCCCTTCACCGTCGACCCTGCCCGCCTGGATGGCGTGGTGGACGAGCCGCTGTTCACGGCCGTGGCGGAGGAAGCCGCGAAGCAGAAGATCGCGGCCTTCGCGATCGGAGGCTATGTGCGCGATAAGATCCTGGGGCGACCGTGCAAGGACATCGACTTCGTGGTCGAGGGCGATGGCATCGCCTTCGCCGAGGCCACTGCAGCGCGACTGAAGGTTGGTCCCGTGCACGTCTTCAAGAATTTCGGTACAGCGATGTTCATGCTCGGCGAGATGCAGGTCGAGTTCGTCGGTGCGCGCAAGGAGAGCTATAGCCGCAACAGCCGGAAACCCGAGGTGGAGGCCGGCAGTATCCAGAACGATCAGGAACGGCGCGACTTCACCATCAATGCGCTGGCGATCTCGCTCAACGCTGGCAGCTTGGGTGCATTGGTGGATCCCTTCGGCGGCATCCTGCATTTGGACCAGGGCCTGATCCGCACACCGCTGGATCCGGACATCACCTTCAGCGATGATCCGCTGCGCATGTTGCGTGCGATCCGCTTCGCCAACCAGTTGGGCTTCACCATCGATCCGGTGACCTTCGAGGCGATCCAGCGGAACGCCAAGCGGCTTGAGATCATCAGCGCCGAACGGATCCATACCGAGTTGAACAAGATCATCGCCACGCCCACCCCGAGCGTTGGCTTCAAACTATTGCTCGAAAGCGGGCTGCTCGCCGAGTTCTTCCCAGAGATGCTTGAGCTGCAAGGTGCCGAGGAGAAGTACGGCATCGGGCACAAGGACAACTTCCACCACACGCTGCAAGTGCTGGACAATGTTTGCGCCAAGAGCGACGATCTATGGCTGCGCTGGGCGGCCATCCTGCACGACATCGCCAAGCCGAAGACCAAGCGTTTTGTACAGGGAACCGGCTGGACCTTTCACGGCCACGAGGACAAGGGCGCGCGCATGGTGCCCACGATCTTCCGCCGGCTGAAACTTCCGCTGGACGAAAAGATGCGCTTCGTGCAGAACCTCGTGGCGCTGCACCTGCGGCCCATCTCCCTCACCAAAGAGGAAGTGACCGATAGCGCAGTGCGTCGCCTGCTGTTCGATGCCGGCGACGATATCGATGCGCTGATGATCCTCTGCCAGGCTGATATCACCAGCAAGAACGAGAAGAAAAAAGAACGCTACCTGCGCAACTACGAGGTGGTGATGCGCAAGCTCTCCGAAGTGGAGGAAAAAGACCGTGTACGCAACTTCCAGCCGCCGATAACCGGCGAGGACGTGATGCGCGCCTTCGGCGTTCCGCCATGCAAATTGATCGGCGATATCAAGACGGTGATCAAGGACGCGATCCTCGATGGCGCGATCCAGAACGACCGGAAGCAGGCTTGGCAGTTGATGCTCGAGACAGGTCAGAAGCTTGGCGTGGCACCGGTTATCAGGGAAGACAAGGCGCAGGGGCAGGGGCAAGAACAGGTGCAATGATCCGTGCTTCGACGATCTTCCTTCTTACTGTGATCGTTAGTTTCGCTAGCCGAAAGCGCTTGCTCCCGTTCCTGCCCCTACACCATTCATTGCCCCTGCCAACCGCCCCTTGAGCCCATGCGCATCTACCGCTTCCGTGTTCTGCTCGACGATCCAAGTGAAGCGTTCCGGGACATCGAGATCCGGAGCGAGCAGAATTTCAAGGAATTCCATACCGCCATCAAAACGGCCTTCGGGTTCGAGGGCGAAGAGATGGCCTGCTTCTATGTGAGCGACGAAGAATGGGGCAAGGGTCCGGAGATCCCTCTGGCGGATCTGGGGTTCGGCGAGGATGGTGATACACCGCCCGCGTTGATGCAGGAAGTGCTGATCAGCGACCACCTCCGCAGCACCAAACAACGCTTCATCTACGCCTACGACTTCCTGCATATGTGGATGTTCATGATCGAGCTCATCGAGGCGCATGAGCCGAAAAAGGGCACGAAGTATCCCCAGGTGGTGATGTCCATGGGCAAGCCACCCGCCGAGAACAGCCGCATGGACGCCGCGTTGATGCCTCCGGCCGAGGATGAGAACTATACCGAGGAGGCCACAGAGGTCTATGATCCGGACGAGGACATGGGCCATGAGGACGAGGACCACCACGGCAACGACAGCGAGGATGACGGCATGAGCGGTCACGAGGAACTGCCGGACGAATACCACTGATGGCCGGTACGCTGGGGACGCTGATCGTGGTGGGCGGCCCTACCGCCGTGGGAAAAACGGAAGTGGCCGTGCAGCTTGCCCGGCATTTCGGTACCGAAGTGGTAAGCGCGGACGCACGGCAGTTCTACCACGCTTTACGCATCGGCGCGGCTTTACCGAACCCGGAAGAAATGGCGGGCGTAAAGCACCACTTCATCGGCCAACTCGACCTGCACGAGAGCATGAGCGCTGGTGCATACGAACGCGCGGCGCTGCCGGTGGTTCTTGACCTGCTCGATCGCTGCGGCACAGCCGTGCTCGTAGGGGGGTCGGGCCTCTACATTGATGCCTTGCTGCACGGGTTGGATCCACTCCCCACCTCCGATCCAGAGCTTCGCAACGCACTGCTCGATCGGCTGAAGAACGAAGGGCTCGCTGCACTGGCGACCAACTAGCTGCACTTGATCCTGCGGCGCATGCGATGATCGATCGGCAGAACCCGCAGCGCGTGCTACGGGCTTTGGAGGTATGTCTCGCCACTGGCGCACCGTTCAGCGCACACCATGCCAGAACAGCTAAAGTCCGTCCCTGGCGCACCGTGAAGCTCGCGCTGGAACTGCCGCGCGACGCACTTTATGCACGCATCGACGCGCGCGCGCTGCGCATGATGGAACAAGGCCTTCTTGACGAAGCGCGTTCACTCCTGCCCCACCGCCATTTGAACGCGCTGAACACCGTGGGCTACAAGGAACTCTTCGACCACTTGGACGGACGCACCACGCTGAACGAAGCCATCGCGCTGATCCAACAGCACACACGCAACTATGCGAAGCGGCAGCTGACCTGGCTGCGACGGGATCGCGAATGGCAATGGCTGGCACCGGATCCCGTAACCCTGATCGAACGCTGTGCCGCGACGGAGTGACCGCTGGTGGCGGGTGATCTTCTGGTGCGCGTTGGTCCTCGGCGCGATCGATCGGATGCGGCTGCTGGCCGTGTTCGGTTTCACCTGCACCGGTATCGACGACGCGTTGATGCGGGAAATGGCGCGGGACTATGGCCAGGGGCTTTTCCGCGAGCCCTACATGTACGGCCAGAACTACAATCCCATGCTCGAAGCGCTTGTGGGCGCACCCTTCGTGCGCTTGTTCGGCCATCCGTGGATCGTGATGCCGATCGTCACCAGTGTGCTCGCGCTGATCCCCTATTGGTCGTTCGCGCTATGGTGGGCCCGCCGCAAGGAATTCGCAGCGGCCACCGCCTTCGCGCAATGCCCCTCCTTCTATCTCCCGAATGGGGCATCCTCACCACAGAAACGCGGGGGTTCGTCCATGGCATCGCGCTGCTGGCGTTCCTACCTATCACCCTTTCTTTTCGCCACGACCGGATCCGGTTCATCACCTCCTCGATGGTGATGTCCGCCGCATTGCTCTGCAACCCGAACGCGTTGTTCCTGGTGGTGCCCCTTGGCATGATGCTTCTCTTCACGCATTGGCGCTCGCCGGAATTCTGGATCTGCCTGGTGCTCGGAACCTTCCCTGCGGCAGCCTTCTGGTCCTGGGGGCAGCACTTCTTCGATGATCATCCGTGGGATCTGAAGCACTCGATCGATGCCGCTGAAATGGTGTTCGATCCAACTGATCCCGGCAGCGTTCGCACGCCTTGACAGCCATTTCAACAGCCTCAGCCCGATCTTGGTGGCCCAACGGTCACGTCATCCTGTGGATGCTCCTAACCGTCGCGGCACTATTGTTCGTATCGGGAAGCGGAAACAGGCTTGGGCCGTGGTGGCTGCATTGCCATGATGTGATGCACTGGGATCCCAAGGTGCATGATGGTGGCGACAGTGTTTTCTATGCACGCTCCCGCATGTTCCTCGCCACACCGCTGCTCCTCGCATGGGCGATCGCTGCATGCTTCTCCGGAAGACGTGTTCCCGCCCAAGCTGCGCCTTGGTTGCTCGGCGTGATGCTGCTGTTCGCCTCTTTGAAGTGGTATGCGGGGCCTGCCGCAGTGGACCGCGAGCTCGCCGCACAGGACAAAGCCTATGTACGCGAGGAGCGCGTGGAAGACCTTCGGCTCCTCTGCGCGGAGATCGCTGAGGCCGCGAGCGCTTCGGGGAGCGCGGTTGTTGCACCCATTCGTTGGCCCGGTATCAAGGTCGACCACAAGGCGCACTTCCAAGCGCACTTCGTGTGCTACGTCTGCGCTTCGCTGATCGATGGCGCCCCGCCTGCTTATGGGCCGGGCTATGATCGGCGGTCGTGGGTACACGACCTTTTTTCTGGCGCTGCGGGAGGCCGGGTGCTCTTCGTGGGGGGTGATCCCAACGCATGGAAGAAAGCGGTTTCATCCGGCCTCGCCGCAAGACGATCCGCGTCAGCCGGTCTATTGCTCCATACCGTGGAATGCGATACTACCGGGGTGGATGCGACCATCGCAAGGTTGGCGGTGGACGATGATCCATCGCGCTAGCGGTACCTCGCAGCTGCGCTCACATTTGGATGCCGATCAATAGCACGTCATCCACCTGATCCATATCGCCTTTCCAACCCCGGAAGCGATCGCTCATCGCCTGGTAGACATCATCGATCGGCAGGGAGGAGGTCTCGATCAGCCATTGCTTCAGCCCAGCGGCCTTCAGCTTTTTGCCCCGCTCGCCGCCGAACTGATCGGCAAGACCATCGCTGAAGAGGAAGATCCGATCACCCTTCATCAGCGGAACGCGCGTGGTGGTGAAATTCCGCGCTTCCCCTTCCTCGAACCCGATGGGCATGCGGTCACCCTTTACCTCGAGCAACTCCTGCCCTCGCACCAAGTAGAGCGGACCAAAAGCACCGGCATGGTCCAACATCAAGGACTCCATGTCGATGGAAACCAGGCACGCGTTCATTCCATCGCGATGATCACCGGCGCCATCGTGCTTGCTCAACGCCTGGATCATGCCATCACGCGCACCAGCGAGGATGGCTCCGGGATCCGTCATCCGTTTCTCCACTACCATTTCATGGAAGAGCGATGCACCTATCAGGCTCAACAAAGCGCCGGGCACGCCATGGCCCGTGCAATCCGCAGCGGTCACGATGTACCGTCCATCCTGCTCGGCGAACCAATACAGGTCGCCGCTCACGATATCGCGCGGACGGAACATCACGAACGATTCGGGGAACAGCTTGGTGAGATCCTCCGCCTCGGGAAGCACGGCGCGTTGGATACGTTGTGCATACCTGATACTGGAGAGCAGCTCGGTGTTCTGCTGCTTCACCAGCGCTTGCTGATCGGCCACACGGCGTTGCAATTCCAACCGGGTACGGATATCACGCGCGAAGAGGATGATGGCCGGGTCACCGCGGTAGGTGGTGACCCGCGTGCTGCACTCGACCGGGACCACTTCACCCTGGGCTGTAAGGAGTGGGATATCCTCGTAGATCGACCCTTTGTTCTCCCATGCATCGGCGATGCGCTGCGCGCTGAGATGCAATAATTCCGGTGGGTGCAGATCGAAGATGGTGCGCGTGGTGAGCTCGATCTTGGTGTAGCCCAGCAACGCTGCCGCTTGCTCGTTGGCCTGGTAGATGCGGCCGTTCACGAAGCTGATCACGAAGAGCGCATCGTTGCTGCCCTCCAGCACTTCCAGGTAGCTCTCCCTATCGCGTTCGCTTCGGGCATGCCGCAAGCTCAGCCGGTTATAGGCATGGGAAAGCCCCACCGACGCCCCGAGCAACAGCAGCGGTAACGCACCGAACGCGAGGCCTACGCTGAGGTCCATGCCAGGGTGCCTTCGGCAGGCAATTCGTTCAGGACGTTGAAAATGAGTTGCGGGTTCAGGAACTCGCCCACGCGGTCCGGCCGCGAAGCATAGCGAACCACGCCCTGCACATCCACCAGGAAAGAGGCCGGAAGCGGGATGCCGTCGCTGTAATCCACAGTGATCTCGATGGCAGGATTGCTGTACACCACGCCGTACTGCCCGCTCACCTTCTGCGCATCGTCAGAAAGCATGCGATAGCCGATGCCGATCCGCTTCGCCATATCGTTGTTCACCGCGATGTTGTCCGGGCCGATGCCGAGCACATGGATCCCTTTTTCCAGGAAGCGCTCACGGTTGCGCTCGTAGGTGCGCAACATCATGTGGCACCCGGGACACCAATCACCGCGCACGAAAATGAGCAGCAGCGGGTGCTTCCCGCGATAGTCGGAGAGTTTTACCGGCTTGCCATCCTGGTCGGGCAGTTCGAATTCGGGCGCTGGTTCGCCCAAACGCACCCGGTAACCGAAGCGCGTATGCTTGCGCATGTGGACCGCGTCCTGCGCGTAGCTGAAAGTGAGGAACACGGCGCACCCGATGGGCAACAGCGGCGGCAACCAAAGGTCCCATTGGAACGAGGTTCCTGCGATCGCGATCCCATAGAGAATGCCAGCAAGGACAGCCAGACCCGTATCCAACCAGAGCCAGTTGACATACGTGAGGTGTTGCATCCAGGCTTGGCGCACTACCATCGAGGTGCTTGCAAGGAACATAGCAGCGGTTAGCAGGGGCCATTCGTTCCAGCGCATATCGAGCGCGATACCCATGCCCGTAGCCGCACCCATCAGCATGGCGAACTGGAACTCGCTCGTGTACTTCTTGAACTCGATGGAGGTGACCCCAAATGCCAGCAGCAGGAGCATGATGCCCACTTGGGGCATCCCAATGACGAAGAACAACGGAGCCGTCAGTGCCAGCAACAGGCCCAACGTGGTGAACGGATGCAGTTGACGGAACATCAGGCGGCATACGAAAAAAAGGTCCAGCTTGTTCCAGAACCGCTGAAACGCGATGGTGGACTACCACGATCATGCTATTCCAGGCGCCCACAGGCTCCGATATCTTCGCTGCCTTCCACAACAGCCGACAGCCGGACTTATGCGACCCACCCTTCTACTCCTTCCCTTCCTGGTCGCCTGTGGATCCCTGGGAACGGATCCCGATGCCGCTGCCGCGCGAGAAGTCAACGTTTACAGCCACCGTCACTACGACACGGATGCCCAACTCTTCGAAGCGTTCACCGCCGCCACCGGTATCCGTGTGAACCTGGTGATGGCCGATGATGACGAGGTTTTGACGCGCATGGAGCAAGAAGGCGCGAACAGCCCCTGCGACCTCTTGATCACCAGCGACGCCGGCCGCTTGGGTCAAGCGCGCATGCGTGGATTGCTGCAACCCATCAAAAGCGCCGAGTTGGAAAGCAACATCCCTGCATTCCTGCGCGATCCAGAGGGCCATTGGTTCGGCCTTACGATGCGGGCCCGGGTGTTCGTCTACAACAAGAACAAGGTACGCCCCGAACAACTGGACGACTACAAAGACCTGACACGTCCCGAATGGAAAGGACGGGTACTCGTGCGCTCCTCGGAGAACCTATACAACCAAAGCCTCCTGGCCGCGATGGTGGCCCATTACGGGAGCGAGGCGGCACTGGCGTGGGCGGAAGGCATAACGGCGAACATGGCGCGAACGCCAAAAGGCAGCGATACGGACCAACTCCTCGCTGTGGCCGAAGGGATCGGCGATGTGGCGATCGCCAACTCCTACTACGTCGGAAAATTGATGAGCGGCACTGAACCAGAGAAGGCGAAAGCGCGGGAAACCCTCGCCGTTGCATTTCCCCGAATGGGGCCCTTCGGCACCCATGTGAACGTAAGCGGAGCGGGTGTGGCCAGGAGCGCCAAGCACCTGCCCGAAGCCATCGCTTTGCTGGAATTTCTGGTGAGCGAAGAGGCCCAGCGTCTCTTTGCTGAAGGCAACAAAGAGTATCCCGTAAGACCCGGGTCCCTGGCCGAGGTCCTTCAGCGCTTCGGCACCCTTGACCCGGATACTTTGGACCTGGCCCAATTGGGACTGAACAATGCCACCGCCGTGAAGCTATTCGACCGGGCCGGCTGGCGCTGAACCGTGCGATGGTGAGGTACTCCCGACCACTTCTCCCCTGGGCCATCGGGGCGCTGGTTCTGTTATTGCTGGCCCCCCTTACCGTTGTCGTGACCGCACCCTTCCATGCACCTGCACCAGAATGGGCGCATGTGTTCCGCGATGTACTGCCTGTGCATCTGCTGGAGACCGTGTTGCTCCTCACCGGAACCGTGCTGCTTAGCGTGGTTATCGGCGTACTTAGCGCATGGCTGGTGGCCGCCTATGCGTTCCCATTGCGCGGGTTGATGCGCTGGATGCTGGTGCTACCGCTCGCGGTACCCACATACATCAGCGCGTACACCTATGCGGCGCTTCTTGGACCAACAGGAACGATCAGCTTGTGGGTACACGACCGCTCCAGCTTTCGCCCGGACATCGTGGATCTTCCCGGCCTGATCGTGGTCCTGGCGGTCGTCCTATTCCCCTACATCTACCTGCCTGCCCGGGCAGTCTTTGCCAGTGGCCTACGCGAACAATTGGAGGCCGCACGCATGCTCGGTGCGCATGGTTCCCGGCGCTTCCTGGGCGTGGCCGTTCCCTTGGCGCGGCCAGCGATCGTAGGAGGTGCGGTGCTGGTAGCCATGGAAACATTGAACGACTACGGAGCTGTGAAGTACTATGGCATCCGCACACTTACTACTGCCGTGTTCCGAAGCTGGACCGGCCTATCCGACCTCGGTAGCGCATTGCGCGTGGCCCTGATCCTGGTCGTGCTTGTAACGCTGCTGCTTTGGGTGGAACGACGCAGCAGGATCCATCGCAGACAAGCAACGGACGCGATACCCATGTCCCGTCAGCGGCTCACCGGCGCACGTGCCACGCTGGCGTCTGGGTGGTGTCTGCTCGTGCTGTTCTTCGGTTTCGTTCTTCCCGGAGGAAAGCTGTTGCTGGATGCCGCCACGCCACAACCGGCCTACACCTGGACAACGGACCTGATCGCGCTGCGGAATACCCTTGGCGTAGCCACGGGGGCCGCACTGCTCACCTTGCTCATCGCGGTGCTTCTGATCTTCCTCCTACGCCACGGGCAAGGGAGCTGGACACGCGGCCTGGTGCGTGCCGCAACACTCGGGTACGCGATCCCGGGCGCCGTGATCGCAGTGGGCGTAATGACCGCTGCGGGAACGATCGACCGGCAGGCAGGGCTATCCTTCACCTTGATTGGTACCATCGGTCTGTTGCTTTACGCCTTCACCGTGCGCTTCCTCGCCGTGGCCGTTCAGCCCATGCAGGGATCGCTCGCCCGGCAGCACAGTGAGGTGGACGATGCCGCACGCATGTTGGGCGCGTCGCCGCTCCGCACCTTCCTTCACATCAACCTCCCCCAGTTGCGCCCGGCCATCCTTGCAGCGGCCATGCTGGTAGCAATCGATGTAGTGAAGGGACTTCCGCTCACGTTGATCCTCCGCCCGTTCAATTTCGATACGCTCAGCACCCGTGTGTTCGAAATGGCCCGCATCGAACAACTCCGCGAAACCGCTAGACCGGCGTTGTTCATTGTACTTTGCGTGCTGCCGCCGTTGCTTTTTCTGGACCGGCAACTGGCACGATCCGAGGGATGAGCCATCCGCTATTGAGCGTCTTCGACATGCACTTCGCCCACCCCGGCGGCAACGCGGTGCTCAGCGGCGTTTCCTTCACCATGCCCGTGAACGAAGTGCTTGTGGTGGTGGGCGCCAGCGGCAGCGGGAAGACCACGCTTCTGCGGTGCATCGCCGGATTGGACAGGGCCCAACGCGGTCGTGTGATGCTCGACGGCACGTTGCTTCAGGACGGTGCTGTGTTCATGGCGCCGGAAGAGCGTCCAGTGGGCATGGTGTTCCAAGGTCACGCGTTGTTCCCGCACCTCACCGTGGACGGCAATATCGGGTTCGGGTTGCACCGCGTGCCCAAGGCCGAACGCATCAGACGCGTCGCGGATGAAGTGGCTTCCGTCGGGTTGAGCGGATCGGGTGAGCGCTATCCCCACCAACTGAGCGGTGGACAGCAGCAACGCGTGGCCATCGCCCGGTCGCTCGTGCTGCGGCCGCGCCTACTGCTCATGGACGAACCCTTCAGCGATCTGGACCGCCACACGCGCAAGCAAGTGCGCACCGAAGTGTTACAGATACTGCGGGCGCACGGCACGGGAGCCATCATAGTGACGCATGATCGCGAGGACGCCTACCACATGGCGGATCGCATCGCGGAACTCGATCAAGGCCATTTCATTCGCATCGCTCCCGCGGAAGCTTTCCGTAAGGAATGGGCGCAACATCCCTTCCAAGCATGAGCGCGGATCGCCTGGATCAATTGCGCGGCATGCTGGCCGACGACCCCGGAGATGCTTTTCTGCGCTACGCGATCGCACTGGAGTTGAAACGGAAGGGTGAGTTGGCACCGGCGGTAGCAGACCTCGAACAGCTGCTGCGCGACAAGCCGGACCATGTGGCCTCGTACTATCAGTTGGCCCTGATGCTCGCCGATCTGGGTCGTACGTCCGAGGCCGTCAGCACCTGCGAAGCCGGTATGTTGCAGTGCATCGTGACAGGTGATCGCAAGGCGCGGGTGGAGTTGCAACAGCTGCGCACTTCGTTGGAAGGGGATTGAACCATGGCGCGGGGACGGTGGATCCTTTTCACGTTGGCGTCGGCGGCGACCATCACGATCATCGGCATCGGGTTCAGCGGCCCCTTCCTCGCGGTGAACCGGCCCTACGGCCATGGAAGTCTGGTCTTGGAGGGCTGGCTGCCAGAAGCCAGTTTGCGCGAGGCGTACGAGGTTTTCAAGAAAGGCCGGTACGATAGGCTGATACTTACCGGGTCGATCCGTCCCGTGAGCCACCACCTGCGCGGGAACGAAGCCTTGATCGCCCCGGTCGAAATGCCGGTGCGTACCGATGTGATGGTGCGTGTCGCGGGTCTTCCCGGAGTGCGTTGGAATTTGTACGAGGATCATGAATTGGTGCTCAGCGCCACGGCCACCGCGGAACCAAAGGACTTTCACTTCGTCCTCGTGCGACCTGGGCACCATACCTGGCGTTTGGGACCGGACAGTGCCGCACACCTCGCCGCGACCAGCGCCTTCGCCTTGTTCGTGGGCGATTGGCAGATGAACGGACGCTCGCTGCACGAAGTGGCGGACAGCCTGTGGATAGCGGATAGCGCTGGCGGATCGCGGCCCGCACCACGCGACCACGCCACCCAGGCAGCGCTGATCCTCGCTACAGCTGGGATGGATCCAGCGACAACGATCATATTACCCGTGGCACAGGAACGACCAGGCCGAACGACGGCCGCAGCCCAACGCTTCGCTCAATTCGCCGTCGCTCAAAGCATCGACACCTGTGACGTGCTGACCCTCGGTGTACACGCGCGCCGGACATGGAGCGCCTTTCGCGAAGCCTGCGACCCGAGCGTGGCCGTCGGCATTGTGGCATTGAACGATCCCGACTGTTCTGCGGAAAAACCAGGCCAATGGGCTCGATGCTGGTCGCTGCGGGCAAAAGAGGTGATCGGTCTGATCGCCTCCTCAGCGGACTAGCCCGTTACTTTTGAGCACATGCGCCATTCCGTCCTTCTCATTCTCTGCGCGGTGGCGGTCACCACTTCGGCGCAGACCACCTTGCGGGTGATGGTGTATAACCTGCTGGCCTTCCCGGATCCCATTCCGGTGAACCGCCAGGATACGTTGGCGAAGATCATCGCCTACCATCCGGTGGACCTGCTGATCACCGAAGAAATGTTGAGCGAGGCCGGGGCCGATCTGGTCCTGAACGAAGCACTGAACGTGAACGGCACCACGAGCTTCAGCCGGGCGGATTTCGTGGTGCAGCTCAGCGACCCCAATTCACCCTACAAGCTGATGCAGACGCTGTTCTACGACCATGAGCGGTTCACCTTGAAGGAGCAACGAACGCTCACCACCAGCGTGCGCGACATCAACGTGTTCAAGCTCTATTTGAACGATGTGGACCTGGCCCAGACCATGGACACGACATTCCTCACCATCTATGCGGTGCATCTCAAGGCAAGCCAGGGTGTGGTGAACGAGTACGACCGCCAGCAAATGGCCGAAGTGGTGATCGATGATCTGATCACACTTCCACCGGGATCGAACGCTTTCGTGGCAGGAGACATGAACATCTATAGCGCTGCGGAAGGCGCATATACCGTGCTCACGGCCACTGGCGCCCCGATGAATTTGCGCGACCCGCTCACGCTTCCTGTGCAATGGAACGCGAACGGCGCGATGGCGGAGCATCATACCCAGAGCACGCGCACGAGCCCCCTTTACGGCGAGGGCTCCGGAGGTGGGTTGGACGACCGCTTCGATATGGCCTTGTTCAGTGATGCGGTGATGGACGGAACCGACCGGCTGCAACTGGTCCCGAGCAGCTATCTGCCGCTCGGTAACTCAGGCACGTGCCTCAACGACAACATCACCGACTGCAGCCCGCTGCAAACGCCCTACGCCGTTCTTCGGGCCATGTACTACATGAGCGATCATTTACCCTTGGTCTTCGGCCTGTCCTATTCGGGAACGGTGAGCGGCGTTCACTCGTTCGCGGGCAACGATGCCCCGGTCCAACTGACTTGCGGAGAGTCCGGAACGATCCGCTTGGAGAGCGACGCACCCGGCAAGGGCCTGCTCCGGTTCGTGGACCTTAGCGGTCGGGTGATATACGATCAACAGGTCAGCTACGGCATCGGCGTAACATCGTTCACAGCGCGTGCCGACATGCCGAGCGGGTGCTATGTTGTTCAGCTGCTTACGGAGCAGCACACCGTTTCGCTACGCACCCTCCTCGCACCATGATCGCCATAGGAATACCGGACTCCACCGAGATCCCCTCGTTCTATCAGCGCTACATCGCGCAAGTGGGCGGGAACAACATGTTCGAGGGGATGCTGCATGCTGCGAAAGCACTGCGATCGACCATCGAACGCGTGCGGCCGGACCAAGAGGAACACCGCTATGCACCGGGGAAATGGAGCGTGAAAGAGGTGGTGCAACATGTATCGATGCGGAGCGGATCTTCGCTTACCGCGCACTGCGGTTCGCACGGAACGATGCGACCCCGTTGCCCGGATTCGAGGAGAACGACTACGTGCCCGCTGCGCGTTGCGAACGCCGCACGCTCGCTGACCTGATGGCCGAGTACACAGCCGTACATCACGCCAGCCTCGAACTCTTCGTGAGCATGGACGAAAAAATGTTGCTGAGCACGGGCGTAGCGAACGGGAACCGGACAAGCGTACGTGCCATTGGATGGACGATCGCCGGGCATGTCCTCCACCATGTGAGCGTCCTCAACGCACGCTACCTCGACCATGGACCAGCGTAGCATCCACATGTGGCTCGAGGCCTACGGAGAGAGCCACCGCAACCCGGTGAACAAATCGATCCACTGGATCTGCGTACCAGTGATCTACTTCTGTGTGGTGGGCTTCTTGGCCAGCATTCCTCCGGCCGAAATGCCCTGGATAGGCCGGATCCCATGGGCGAAACTGTTGATCGCTGTGGCGCTGATCGGATTCTACCTCCCCCGCTCCGTGCCCTTGATGCTAGGCATGGCGGTGTGGAGCTATTTCTGCCTGTGGTTATCGAAGGTTCTCATCGACCAAGCCCCCTGGCCACTTTGGGCCATTTGTGCCGCTCTCTTCACGCTCGCATGGATCGGGCAGTTCTATGGGCACAAGGTGGAAGGCAAGAAGCCCAGCTTCCTGAAGGACCTGCAGTTCCTGATGATCGGCCCGGCCTGGTTGATGACCGACGTGTATCGCCGTCTTGGCGTTCCCTACTGAATCAGCGGCCGGTAGTAGACCGGTTCATGGTCCGGAAGGAGTTCACGATGGAAGATGGCGATCAGATCCGCCAGCGCGATCTCCGGTTCCAAGAGCGCCAGTCCGAAGAGATCCGCCTCGGCGCTGTTGGCTACGAACAGCTGTCCCTGTCCGATCGAAAGCGCTGTGGAGAGGCGCGCGTCCATTCCAGGTAGGTCCGCGCGTCCGATCAGTCGCGGGACATCGACGATCATGCCCCAATGATCCGCGCGATGGGCATCGGCCAGCACCGTTTCCATGTGGAGATCCAAATTGCCCTGTGCCATCTGCCCGGCATAGAGGTATTCCCCACCAGCATCCTGGATCAAGCGGGCCATATAACTGTTGCCCGGCGGAACATTCCAGGTACCCTGCCAAGCGCTGCCGAAGAAAACTTCAGGGTGATGGGTACTGGGGGCCACAAGCGCGGCCGTCCGCGAGTAGCGTTCTGCAATGGCGAAGTACAAGCTGTCGGCCTTCTCCCTGTGGCCGAACAGCACGCCGAAAAAGCGGATCCACTCCGCCCGCGCCAAGGGATGCTCTTCGAGGTATTCGCCGATCGGGACCCATGTACCCGCGAGATCGGTAGGTGGTCGGGTATGGCCGAAGGGATGATCGAGAACAACGTCCGGAGAGATCGCTACCAGTTGTTCCCGACGCGCTTCCGTGTTCTGGAACAGGGGCACAAGACGACCTGCGGCCAACGCCTCTTGAACGGTCGCAGAACGTGATCTTTCAGGCCAAGCGCTGGCCAGCACATTTCCCAGCGTACCCAGCGCGTCCATGAATGGGAGATGCGTGGTGCTCATGATCACCGCGCGCGGGGAAGTGGCGGGCAGCACCGCATAGTCGCCACGCCAAGGCAGGCTGGAAGGGTTCTTCATGTCCGCGATCAGGAACCGCCCGATGGTGTCCGCATCACCCCCCGCACCCAGAACCAGCGCTGCATGATCGGCGCCTCTTTGCCAGAGCCGGAAATGCAACGCATGTTCCAACGGTATGGGCACCCACGGACCCTCGCTCCCACCGTCATGTGCAGTGGGTGTTCCACAGCCTGCGAGCATGGCCACGGCCGTGTATGCGATAGCGCACCTCACTGCAACTCGAAGATCATCTCCAGCAGCGCTTCCTTCACGGCATCCTTTCCAGAGGCGAGCGCCCGTGCGTTCGGTCCGATCTGGTGATCCGGCAACTCGCCGTGGTCCAGGGGTCCCTTGGGCGCGCCATCGAAAATATAGCGCACCAGCGGGATCTCGAACACCAACTTGGAGTTCGGCGCATGCAAACGCAACACGCGCCCGCCACACGCGCTCACCGCATTGGTGCCCACCTCCTCCCCCACGATACTGCCGCGGCCGTGGCGCTTGGCCATCATCACCACCGACGCGGCGGCTTCGCGGGTCGCACCATCTGCCACTACGTAGACCTTGCCATCGAACGCGCCAGCATCAGGTTCCAATCGCTCCAGGCGGTCATCGTCCGGCCGTAAGCTGTGCGCATCGGGCGCTGCGGGCAGATAGTTCGCCTGTACCGTGGAATAGAATTCCTCCAGTGGATCGCAGTAGCCATAGTGGGTGGGCCGTGCCATTCCGCGCACCAGCATGTCCTGCACCACGCGATACGGCTTCAGCGCATAGATCGAGTGAACGAGTTCAGCGATCGCCAGTTCACCGCCCGAAGCGTTGCGCACATCCACCACAAGCACGCGTGCCTGGTTCTGCCGGAGGTCGCGGCGCATCTCCTCCACGAAGCGTTCCGGTCGGATGCCAGCGTTCAACAGACTATCCGTGTGGAACGACTTCAATGTGAGCCAGGTGGTGTGGTGCTCGGCAAAGTGCCTTGCGCTCCACGGCAGTAAAGTCTCCTCCGCAGGCCTGAAGGTCGCCGTGGTCTCCACCCCGGTCAATGCGAATATCTGCTTGGTTTCCACCTTGCCGGAGGGTGCTCGGTAGGCGACCTCGAAGGAATTCGCGCGGTCGATATGGCGATAGAACAAGTAAGGGAGGTCCTGCTCCAACATCCTTTCCCTGAAGAACACATTGGCACCATCGGATACGGTGAAGTTCAGGAGCGAATCAACGATGGAGCGGCCCGAACGGCCATTGATCGAAAGCACCAAGCTGCCGGATGGAACGGACCGGAACCCTTTGAGCTCCTCATCCACGTAGAGTTCGCCATCCAGAATGCACACCGAAAGAGGTAACAACGGCGCCTCACCTCGGATGCGTTCTTCCATTGCAGCGGGCAGGGATATCCGCGTATGTGCGTCGCCGATGGCGTTCATCACCGGTTGGAGCGCATCGGCCAGTTCCGCAGCGTTCATCGGCGTGCGTATGGAACGGACCACATCATCGATCAACCGGTCCAGCGCGTCCTTGGTAATGGATCGGTACGGATCGGCGTGGGCCTCATGCAGCGTTGTGCGGAAGATCTCCACATCCTCCCGAAGGCGTTCAGGATAGATCCGCTCCCCGAACGGATCGAACTGCCCAACAACGTTCGGAGCGAACCAACCCATCGCCACCACCACCACCCATCGCACGCTCCACATTCTCATCGTCTTTTCCAACGGGCTGCGAATTTAGGACCGATCCCACCGTGGGTCGGCCATTGCGGAGTGGTAACGCGAGAGGCCTCATTCCTTGTCGGAACGAGGCCTCCGCGCAGGGTGTGTGTGTTCAGGCCTTCACCGCAGCGCGTGGCGCGGCGGCGAGGATCTCCTCCGAGGCGCCGTCCTTGTACTTGTTGAAGTTGTCATTGAAGGCTTTCGCAAGTTTATCGGCTTGCTGATCGTAGGCGGTCTTGTCCTTCCAGGTATTGCGTGGGTCGAGGATCTCGGCGGGCACATTGGGGCAGCTTACCGGGTGGTCCACCCCGAACACCGCGTGTTGCTTGTATTCCACACCATCCAATTCACCGCGCAGGGCCGCGGTGATCATGGCCCGGGTGAACTTCAGCTTCATGCGTTCACCGGTGCCGTAGGCGCCACCGCTCCAGCCGGTGTTCACCAGCCAGATGCGCACGTCATGCTGCTTCATCTTCTCCCCCAGCATCGCAGCGTACTTCGTTGGGTGCAAGGGCAGAAAAGGCGCACCAAAGCATGCGCTGAAGACCGTCTTGGGCTCCGTAATGCCCGCTTCCGTGCCAGCCACCTTCGCGGTATAGCCGCTGATGAACCAGTACATCGCCTGACCGGGCGTGAGGCGACTGATCGGCGGAAGCACGCCATACGCATCGCAGGTCAAAAAGAAGATGTTCTTCGGATGTCCTCCAACACTGGGCTCCGCGATGTTGTCGATGTGGTGGATCGGGTAGCTGACGCGCGTGTTCTCGGTCTTGGTGCCGTCGCTGAAATCCACCTTCGTAGTGCCCTCGTGGAATACGATGTTCTCGAGCAACGCGCCGAACTTGATCGCGTCCCAGATCTGGGGTTCCTTCTCTTCTGTGAGGTCGATGCACTTGGCGTAGCACCCTCCTTCGAAGTTGAAGACACCCTTGTCGCTCCATCCATGCTCGTCGTCGCCGATCAGCCGGCGGTCCGGATCGGCGCTCAACGTGGTTTTCCCTGTGCCGCTCAAACCGAAGAACACGGCGGTATCGCCGCCTTGGCCGATGTTGGCGCTGCAGTGCATGCTCAACACGCCGCGTTCCTGGGGAAGCACATAGTTGAGCACGGTGAAAATGCCCTTCTTGATCTCGCCGGTATAGCCCGTGCCCCCGATGATGATCATCTTCCGGGTAAAGCTGATGATGGCGAAGTTGTGCTGGCGTGTTCCGTCCTTGGCGGGATCGGCGGTGAATCCGGGGGCGCAGACGACATGCCATTCCGGCTCGAAGCCTTCGATCTCTTCGGCGGTGGGCCGCAGGAACATGTTCCCGGCGAACAAGGCGCTCCAGGGGTGCTCGGCCACTACCCGCAGGTTCAATCGATACGTGGGGTCGGCGCAGGCGAAGGCATCCTTCACGTACACGTCCCTGTTCATCAGGTAAGCGCACATCTTATCATAGAGCGCGTTGAACTTCGCCGCATCGAAGGCGATGTTGACATCACCCCACCACACGGTGTCCTGGGTCTTAGCGTCGTTAACACAGAACTTGTCCTTGGGGCTTCGACCGGTGAACTCGCCGGTATCGATGGCCAAAGCGCCACTATCGGCGAAGACGCCTTCGCCGTTCACGATCACATGCTCCACCAGCTCGGCGGGTTCAAGGTTCCAATAGGCATCGCCCACGCGGTCCAGGCCGATCGTGGAGAGGTTAGCGTTCTTCGGTCGCTTGCCGAACTCGTTCATGTCCTTGGGTTTGGGAATGGGCAGCAAAAGTAGCGGAACCGGGGTGGTGGGCCTAGACTCGCGGTTCCCGGCCTAAAGCGGCCGCTAGCACCAGGGCCCAGCCAGCTAGGAAGCAAAGTCCCCCAAAGGGCGTGATGGGGCCAAGAAAAGGCGTCAGTCCTTCGGTACTCATCGGAACGCGGGTGCTCAAGAGATAGAGCGAACCGGAAAAGCAAAGGTGCCAACGAGAAAGAGCGTTCGTGCGATCCGGATCGTGCGCGGGGATGGCCCGGTGCCAAAGCGCGCGAGCAGCAGGAGGCCCAAACCATGGTAGAACTGGTACTCCACGCCGGTCTTCCACTGGCCCAAAGCCTCTGGGGTGAC
This sequence comes from Flavobacteriales bacterium, assembly GCA_016712025.1. Classification (GTDB taxonomy): domain Bacteria; phylum Bacteroidota; class Bacteroidia; order Flavobacteriales_F; family PHOS-HE28; genus PHOS-HE28. The sequence goes on along the minus strand of JADJRW010000015.1, from coordinate 62,836 downwards.
GTGGGCCTTCAAGCCATGCGCACCGAAAGCGCCCAGACCCACCGCTATCATCAAGCTACCCGCACCCCAGATGGTCATGGTCCGATCCATGGGCCAAAGGTGGCAACGAAAAAGCCCCCGGGGCGTTCCCGAGGGCTCTGTTCGTATGGGTTGCTGGACTACTGGCCGCTCTTCAACTTCTCCATTTCCTTATCGAAGGTCTCCTTGAACTTCTCGTAGTCGTAGTCGATCTTCAGGCGCTCGTCCTGGCTGAGGCGTTCGTTGTAAGCACTGAGCAGGTCTTGCGCGCTGAGTTCGATGGCGAGGTAGCTCTTGTAGGTGTTCTGCGGGGTCTTGGTGAGCTTCTCGCAGATGGTGCGTGTGCCGCTGAGCTTCTGGTCGGTCACCTCGCGGGTGAGCCCTTCAAAACGCTCCTCGATCTCCTCTTTGTTGTTGAACTCGCGGCTGTTCACATAATTGTCCACCACGCGTTTCACGGCTGTGCTGATATCCGCTGCGAGTTGGCCACGGGCCGCGTTCAGGGATTTGCTCTTGGCGGTCTGTTGGTCCATGCTTTCGCCGACCGCATTGGCGCGGAAGAACTCCTTGCTGGTGAAGTACTCCGGACCGGAGCACAGCACGGTGACCTCCACCTCGTTGTCCGGCGGTTTCACATTGGCCTCTGCGGCTTTCTTCTTGCTCTTGCAGGCGGTGATGCCGCCGGAGAGCAACACGGCGGCGAGAAGGACCGTGAGGGTGCGTGTGGAGGAAAATGTGTTCATGAGGTTCTTCGTGTTCGGTTGGTGGGGTGCGTGCTTTCCAACGGTGTGCCAAACTTCGGCATCGCGCGCCGATCCCTACAACACAGCGTTCAGCAAAGCGGGCACTAACTCATTGCGAAGGTCCTGCGCTCCTTTCTTGTACGCCTCCAGACCGGCCTTCTCGTAGGTGAGTTGCACGCCTTTGAGGCCCTGCTTACCGCCTTGGTGGATCAGGTCGCCGGTGCGGTGATCGAAATAAGAGATGGTGACATCCAGATATGCGGTAAAGAAGCCGCTGGCGGTGCCGCCCTCGCGGGTATCGGCCTCCAAGTTCATCACCATATCACATTCGCCCTCACGCTCCACGAAGCGGAAGCCTCGTCGACCCAACTCCTCCCGCAGTGCCACGGAAACGCCCGAGGCTCCGGCCGGCTTCCCGAAATTGTTCTCCGTAGCGCGCAGGAACACTTTGGGCATGCGCACATCGATCGGCGCACGCGCCTCGGGTGCAGCGAGCCCAGCGAGCAAGGGTTTCACCGCCACTGGATCAAGATCCGCGTTCACAAGGTTCTCAAGATCCAATCGGACCACCACCTCCTTGGAGGTCGCCGCAAGGTCGATCCGCTCCACCGTCACCCGCGCATGTCCGTCCGGATCGGTGTTCTTCTGCGCATGGACCCTACCCGATGATCCCGGGAACGAGATCACCAGCGGCAGCTGGCCAAGGTCCCGTGCGGTACCCGAACGCTCGATGCGGGCGCGGATGAGCAGTTCGCGCTTGAAGTGGTCGGCATAGTTCAATTCGCACCGTTCAGGGAGCAACTCGAGGCGCACATCCGCGATCAAGCGTTGCAAGTCGGCGTAGAGTTCGTTCGCCAGGTTCACAGTGCGGCCGTCCAACTCCAATTGATCGGCCTCGCCCCAATAGTCGCGGATCGCCAGCAACGCGCGCAGGCCTTGATCGAACGCGGAGCGCAAGTCTCCGCTGGCAAGGCCCGTTGCGGACCTGGTGTGCAGGTCAACAGCCTGATCGAAGGCCTTCCTTTTCCGTTCCGCTTTGATGCGCGCGTGTTCCGCCTTGCTGAGACGGTAATAGGTCCAATGCTCCGTTCCATTGTCCCAACTATCCACCAGTTCAAAGCCTTCCAACTGCTGGCTTGTGCGCGTGCGCACAGAACTTGTGTAGTTCTCGCTGAAGCTGCTGCGGGTATCGAGCGTGTAGAGGAGGCTGTTGCCCTCCACGGTAACGCTGATCTCGCTGGCCAGATCGTTGAGCGCGTTCTTCTTCGCGGACTCCATGTGATCCGGGCTGCTCTTGGGGGCAACGCCGATACCCACGTAGTAGGAACCGGTCACCGGCCTGCTGTCCACCCAGGATGGTCGTTCCGCTGGTGGCGGTGGCGGAGGCACTTGGGTCTGCTGCGCGGTCTTGCATGCCGCGACCAGCAGAAAGAGAAGGAAGAGCGGGGTACGCATCACGGGAGCTTGGAGGCCAAGTCCTGCTGCACCTGTTTCGCCATGGTTTCGCCGGCCCCGCGCAACACCTCGCTGCTCAACGCACCGATCGAGCGCATTTCCCGTGGCGCCTTCAACAGCGTGAACAGATCACGTCGCCCGCGATCGCTGGCATCAGCGATGCCATTGGCACCACGCGGCACCAACGCGTCCGCGTTACCGTCATAGGTGGCGTAGTAGATATGATCATCCTCGTTCGCGTCCACCACCTTGCTCATCAATACTTCACCGGTCTCCAGGCTCACCAGCTTGTAGCTCACGGAGGCCACCACCTTGTTCTCCTGGTAGTTCTCGGTGTAGCGCACGGGCTTGTACTTCGTTACCACGTAGGATTCGCCGGTCTCCGGGTTCTTCTGCCGCACCTGGTAGGCCTCGAACGCATCCTTGCTGCTCACGCGCGGTTTTCCGGGCTCTTCACGGTAGTCGAGCACGGTGCCCATCAGCACGGCTTGTGCCCCGATCAAATTGCCCACGCGCACAGCGGTCGCTTCGTCCACTACACCGCTCAGGCCAAGGCGCTGTTCCTCCAGGATGCGCTCGATATTTTCGCGGTCCACCACCTTCAAGAAGGGGTCGCTCGAACTGGTAAGGCCCGCGATCGAATAGGCCTGCAGCTTGGCGGCAAGATCCGCACGCTTGTAGGTGCTGGTGAAGGGCAGCACGGCGATGCTGTACTGGCCCTTGCCAAGTGCTTCCTGCCGCAAGGCGGAAGCATCCTTGAACGCGGCGTCCTTGGCCAGCACGCGGCTCAATTCCTCGTAGGCTTTGCGGTATCGGCCCGCTGCGAGGTCGTCCTTCCCCGCGCGGTACAACGGTTCCAAATAGGCGATGTTCTGTAGGCTGCTGGCGTCCTTGTAACTGGGCTCCAGCGCGGCGATGCGGGCGAACGTGGCCTCGGCCGCTTTGAACTCCTGCCTCTCCAGTTGCTTCTGGCCGGTGGTGTAGAGTTCAACCAGGTATTCTCCTTTTACCCGATCGAATTCCACGCGGTAGTGTTCGGGAATGTCCAAGCCCACGCCCAGTCTCCCCACCTTATCTGCATAGGCCTTGGCGGCAAGGTAACTGTCGACAGGAGCGCTCTTGTCCTCACTTGAATTGAGCGTTCTGAAGAATTCGCCCAACTTGTCACCAAGCACCTGCTGTCCTGCCGTCTTCAGACCGATCTTGGCCTCTACGTTCCGCTGGTCCCGCTGCAATGCCTGGAGGTACATGTCCGCTGCTTCAGCATAGAGCCCGGCCTCGTCGAGCTTCTCTCCTTTCTTGGCATAGCTCTTCGCGCCGCTGCATGCGAACAGGAGCAGCGATCCTGCGAGAACGACGATGAATGACCTGCGTGGCATGGCGTTGACGGATCCGAGGGATCAACGATCCCTGAGGAAGGTGTTCAGGTCGTCCACGGAACTCTCGAAGGTGAACGCATCGTTCAGCTTGTAGTAGTTGCTGAGGTCGTAGGTATGGTCGTAGGCGAACTTGGCGAAGTCGAGCTTGCTCTCCTCAAAACTGAAGAGTTGCATCACTCCTTTCACCTGATCGACGGTGAAGCAGCGGTCGCTCACCACCTGTTTGGCCACGCTCATTTTGGTGTCCTCGAAGCTCTTCGAACCGATGCTCGTTTTCGCGTCTGTGAACTCGGAAGGGCTCATTGGCCAGGGGCAGCCGATACGGCCGGTGTAGCCGGGCATGTAGTAGACCTCCGGCTCGGGTTCGGGCACAGGCGGGCGGGTGGCCGTGGTGTTGGGGTTGTCGTCCACCACGTAGGTGGTCGTAGTGGTGGTCGTTGTGGTGCTGGTGGCGGAAGTGGTTCCGGTCACGTTCACGTTCATGTTCACCCCGATACCGTTCATGTCGACGTTCATCTGCACGTTCTCACCGTCCAGAGGCTGGGTGGTTCGTTCGGTCACGATCACCGTCGAACCGGTGGTGCCGGATGTGTTCTCCTCCACAGCGGGGTCGTCGTCCCGGAAATCCGTTGGGCGGGGCTTTTCGTCGACCACCAATGTGCCTGCGCTCCCGAGGGCGGCCTCTCCGGTGGCACGTAGCACCTTTTCCCCCTTCTTGTTGGTGGTGATCATCATGGTGTACTCCATGCCAAGCGGGAAGTAGCCGGCCTTCTTGATCGGCGCGACCGCGAGGTCCTCGAAGTTGATGATGAGCATGGGCTGTTCGTTCCGGATACCCGGAGCCACCACCCGCGCTGCGGGCTTGGCGTTCTTCTGGTCGCCATCAACGAGCACGGTGAACTTCATTCCGTCGTCGCTGAAGAAGACCAGGTCCGTGGTTTGCGCGGCCAGGGGGCCGAAGGCGAGCGAGGAGGCTAGCAGGAGGGGGTAATGTCGAAGCATGGTGGAGAAGGTTGGCGAATTTAGGTCGGGACCGCCGAAGGCAAGGGCTGTGCCAAAGGAAGGCTGCGCATCTTTGTCGAGGCCGGACAAAGCCTGCTGAAACAGTCATGCGCGGTATCCTGATCCTTGGCGCTGGGCGCTCTTCTTCCGCATTGATCGGTTACTTGATCGACCACGCCCCGAAAGAGGAATGGCGCATCACCGTGGCGGACCGCGACCTGGGGCATGCCCAGCAATTGGTTCAGTCCGGGGCTGGATCCGCAGAGGCGGTGCAGGCGGATGCGAGCGCTCCGGAACAACGCGAAGCATTGATCTCGAAGCATGATCTGGTGATCAGCATGCTGCCCGCCTTCATGCACATGGATGTGGTGAAGGACTGCCTTCGCCTGAGGAAGCATCTGATCACGCCCTCCTACGTGCCCGATGCTTTGTGGGCACTGCATGAGGAGGCGAAAGCGGCCGGGCTGATCTTCTTGAACGAACTGGGGCTCGATCCCGGCATCGACCACATGAGCGCGATGCGTATTCTGGACCGCATCCGCAGGGAAGGTGGACGTATGGAGGCCTTTGAGAGCTACTGTGGTGGTCTGATCGCACCGGAGAGCGACAACAACCCCTGGGGCTACAAATTCACTTGGAACCCGCGCAACGTGGTGCTGGCCGGGCAAGGCGGCATGGCGCGCTATGTCAAGGACGGCGAATACAAGTACCTACCCTATCACAAGTTGTTCCAACAAACCGTGCGCGTTTCGGTGCCCGGCTTCGGCGAGTTCGATGGGTACGTGAACCGCGATTCGTTGAAGTACCGCAAGCACTACGGGTTGGAAAATATCCCTACCCTGCTGCGAGGCACCTTGCGCAAAGCCGGTTTCTGTAGCGCGTGGGATGCCTTCGTGCAACTCGGTTGCACCGACGACAGTTTTCCATTGGAACTGCGGCCCCATGCCACCTGGGAGGACTTCATCGACGCCTTCCTGCCGCACGACGTAGAGCGCGACACACGCAGCAACCTCGCCCACTACCTGGGCCTGGATCCGAAGGGCGAGCAACTGGCCAAGCTGGATGCCCTGGGCCTTTTCAGCAAGGTGCGCATCGGTGTTTCGGGCCTCAGCCCCGCCGCCACATTGCAGCATCTTCTTGAAGCGAAATGGAAGCTGGAGCCGAACGACAAGGACATGGTGGTGATGTGGCACCGCTTCCGCTACACGGTCGAGGATCGACATCAAGAACTTCAAGCCTCGCTCGTGGTGTTGGGTCAGGACCAGATACACACTGCCATGGCACACACCGTAGGGCTTCCCGTGGCCATGGCGGCAAAGGCCGTCCTCAATGGGCGCGTCTCCGAACGGGGTGTTATTCTTCCGCTGAGCCCGGAGCTCTACGACCCCATCCTCGATGAGTTGGAAGAACAAGGGGTGACTTTCCGTGAGGAAGAGGTGGAAGCTTGATCGGGCTAGAAGTTCAGCATCAGGTCACTGATCAACGCGCGGTATTCCTTGGTATAGTCAAAGGGCCCTGTGGCTTCTATGGTCAGTTCGCTGTCCACGGTCGTCGCTCCGCTCCTATCGAGTTCCAAGAGCAACCGCTTGGGTGGCCTGTGGGCCACATAACGCACAAGACAACGGCGCAACGGCGCGAGGCCGATGCGGCCTGCCTCCTAAAAGGAATTGCTTCTCCCGGTTCGCGGGGATGATCACGGCGAGACGGCCAGTCGGTGCCAAGTGCTTGCCTACCGCGTCGATCAACTCGGGGAAGGTGAGTTCGCCGCTGTGCTTGGCTAGACCGATGCGCGCATCCGGCGAAGCGGAATAGCCCGAATAGTAGGGCGGATTGCAAAGGATCAAATCGTAGGGGTCGCCCGCATGAACGCGGCGGGCATCGGCCCGGTGAACGCGGATCCGATCGGCCCATGGGCTTGCGGCCACGTTCTCCGCTGCCTGCGCGGCCGCATCATCGTCGATCTCCAAGGCATCGATCCACGCCTCCGTATTGCGTTGCGCCGCGATCAGCGCCAGCAGCCCGGTGCCCGTGCCGATGTCCAGGATCCGCTTTGCGTTCGCATAGTCCGCCCACGCGCCGAAGAGCACACCATCCGTGCTCACCTTCATGGAGCAGCGGTCCTGCTGAACGGTGAACTGCTTGAAACGGAATTCGGCTTTGGGCATCGCCGTGGTCAGTTGTCAGTTGACAGTTCTTGGTTGTCGGTTGCCGCTGCATCGCGCCGACGATCATTGTGGTGGGTTTGCACGACTGACAACCGACAACTGTCAGCCAGCGCTCTTGTTAAGATCGATCAACCCCTCTGGCGTGCGGATGGTCATGGTGCGCTGTTCGAGGTCCATGTCCAGCACCATCTCATCCACCAAGGGGATGAGTACCTCGTGTTCGCCATGCAGCACCACCATGATCGGGTTGTCGTCCGTGCCTTCGATCCCGATCACTTCGCCGAGTTCGCCGTGCTCTTCGTCCTTCACCACCACGCCGATCAATTCCTCCGGGTCCCAGCTTTCGTCGCTCGCATCGGCATAGTGGCCGGGTGGCGCGAAGATGTCCCGACCCACGAGCACCGAGGCTGCTTGGGGATCATCGATCTCGTCGAATTTGATCAAGGTGCCGGTGCGGCCCTTCTCCTGTATAGCGGTGTAAAAGAAGGGCACCATCTGGCCTTCGATATCCACGAACAGCGAACCTGTTCCGTTCAACTCGTCGGCCTCGATGCCTTGTAGCTGCAAGGTGAGGTCGCCGAGGTGCCCCCACGGCTTGCCCAACTTGCCCAGGCGGTGCAGGCTGTCACGGTCCATGTGGGTGAAGATAGGAGGAGCGACAACGCACCGCACCTAGGGAAGCATCCGCTCCGGGTCTTGGCGGCTATCGAAGAAATCGGTGATGTAAACCGTATCCGCAGCGACGAAGTAGATCACTTTGAAATGTCCGACGACGATGCGTCGATGTCCTTGGCCAAGGAAAGCCAGATCTTCCTCAACCTGGCCACCGCCTGGGAACTGCAAAAGCACGCGAACATTGTCCCAAAGCTCCGCAACGACCCGGTCGATGATCGTATCGCTCCAACGCTCGCTCATGAACGCCACTGCCCGGTCCAAGCTCTCCCAAGCCGGATCGGTGATGACCAACTTCATGCGCGCTTGGCCTTGGCGTTCCGCTCTGTCCGTCGCTTTTTGATCGATCGGTCGAGCTTGGCCTTTGCCTGAGCAAGCGACATGACCTCACCACGCGCGATCGCTTCGTTCGAAAGCACCGCCACTTGGACTAGGCGGCGTTTCTGGATGGCCTCCTTCGTGTCTTCCCTAAGCAGGATCTCAATGGACCGCAGGATCTCCTTGTCGGTCTCCTTTTCGAGCTTCTTCTTCAGCTTGGTGATGAGCGCAGCGGTGGTCATCGGCGAAGGTGTTGCTCAAAGGTAGTGGTGAGGTGACGCGCCCCCGAGGCGTTCAACTCATCGGCCTCGATGCCTTGCAACTGTAACGTGAGATCGCCGAGGTGCCCCCACGGCTTGCCCAACTTGCCCAAGCGGTGCAGGCTGTCGCGGTCCATGTGCGTGAAGATAGCCTGTGCGCAAGAACCGGATCCGCGCTCAAAAAAAAGCCCGCGTTCCTTTCGGAACGCGGGCTTGCTCGATGTGCTTTGATCTTACTCGGCCGCAGGCGCTTCGCCTTCGGTGACGCCGGAGCAGCAGGTGCTTCAGCGACTCGGCAGGCGTCTCGGCGGGTGCTTCAGCGGCAGGCGCTTCGGCTACAGGTGCAGCTTCAGCTTCGGCAGGCGTCTCGGCGGGTGCTTCAGCTTCGACCACGGGTGTGAACACCGGCACGGCAGCGGCCAGCTTGGCGCTGAGGGCGGCGGCCATTTTCGCGGCCTTCTTGGTCTCTTCGGCGAGGCGTGCTTTCGTTTCACCTTCAGCGGCGGTGGCCACTTTGGTGCGCTTGGCATCCACCTTCACGTTCTTCTCGTTGCTCCAGATGTCGAAGCGGCGGTCGGCCTCTTCCTGGGTGAAGGCACCCTTCTTTACACCACCGGCGAGGTGGTTCTTGTATAACAGCCCCTTGTAGCTAAGGATGGCACGGCAGGTATCGCTGGGCTGGGCTCCTTTCTGGAGCCAGTCCATCGCCTTGTCCATGTTCACCTCGATGAAAGCGGGGTTGTGGTTGGGGTCGTAAGCACCGATCTGTTCGATGAACTTCCCGTCGCGCGGGCTGCGCTTGTCGGCCACTACGATGTGATAGTAGGGGCGGCCTTTTTTGCCTTTACGCTGAAGGCGGATGCGAGTTGGCATGTCGCTGTTGGGTTTAGTCCCCTTGCTCGAAGGGGCCGCAAATGTAACAGAATACCCTACACCGGCGCTTGGCGATAACTGAGCCAGCTCCCTCCGTTCTCCACGTTGCGCAGTCCTTGGGCCTGAAGCCATTGGGTGGCCTGCCCGCTGCGGTTGCCCGAAAGGCGATCAGCACCACGGGTCCTGGGAAGGACCGGAACCGCTCCAACGCCTGCGGCACGGTGTCCAACGGAATGCTCAGTGAGCCCTCGATATGGCCGGCGGCGTATTCGGCGGGGGTGCGAACATCCACCAAGGTGGCACCTTCGGGAAGCGTTTTGGGAGGAGGCTGGCTCATGGCGCGAAGATCGCGAAGACGTGAAATTTCCCAAGCGGCCGACCATCTTTGCGGACCATTGTCTCCCAGCCCATGCGCAACATTCTACTCCTCCTCGGTTTCCTCGGAACCTTCAGTGCCCATGCCCAGAAAGAGATCTTCGCCATGGCCATAGGCAACTGGCGGAACGGGCCGGTGGTCTACCTCACGCCGGTGTTCAGCACCACGGAGATGTTCACCACGCCGCAACTGCTCACCCAAGTGAAAAAGGAGCACGAAGAACTGAACGTGGCCGCCGATGTGGACGTGATGCGCTTCGCCACGCGCGAAGAGGGCGAGCAGCATCGCTTGGAGTTGAAGGCCAAGTACGGCGTCCGCAAGCTGGAAGTGGTTCTGCTGGAAGCCCCCGCCAAGGAGGAAGCGGTGCCCGCCCAACACTAGATGGGCTCCTTTCATCCGGTTCCGCAGCTTCTTCCCTTCCTTTTCTGGGGCCTTGCCCATGCCGTAAGCGCGCAAAGCGCGCTGACCATTCCTTCCCTCATTCCCCTGCCTGTGGAGGTCGAACAACTTCAGGGCGAATGTGCGCTGAAGTGCCCCTGGAGCGTGACGCGCGGCCAAGGTGTGACGAAGGCGCTCGGCGATCTCCTTCAAGCAGAATTGGACTCGCTGCACCCGCCACCCGTGGCGAAATGCGAAAAGGCGTTGGAGATGGAACTGTCTCTATTCCAGCCGGACACCATCCTGCCACCCGAGACCTATTGGCTCACGGCGGAAGTGGATCGCATCCTGATCCAGGCACCAACAGAAGAAGGTCTGTTCCGGGGTACCCGCACGCTGATCCAGTTGCTGGAAAGTGGGATCGGGGACATGCGCCTCCCCTGCCTGCGCATCAGCGACCACCCGCGCTTCGCCTGGCGGGGCATGCACCTGGATGTGGCCCGTCACTTTTTCCCGGTATCCTTCGTGAAACACTACATCGATCTGCTGGCGCGGTACAGGATGAACACCTTCCACTGGCACCTCACAGACGATCAGGGCTGGCGGATCGAGATCAAAAAATACCCGAAGCTCACCGAAGTGGGCGCCTGGCGGAAAGGAAGCCAGGTGGGTCCTTACAACGCGCAGACCTTCGATACGTTGCGCTATGGCGGCTTCTACACGCAGGATGAGATCAGAGAGGTGGTAGCCTATGCCACCGCGCGACACATCAACGTAGTGCCCGAGATCGAAATGCCCGGGCATGCGCTCGCAGCCCTTGCCGCCTATCCGGAACTGAGTTGTTCCGCCGACAAGTCGGGGCAGGCGGGCGGACCGTTCACTGTGGAGAAAGGCTGGGGTGTGTTCCCCGATGTGTTCTGTCCGAAGGAAGAGACCTTCACCTTCCTGGAGAACGTGCTGAGCGAGGTGCTCGATCTGTTCCCTTCACCCTATGTCCACATCGGAGGTGACGAATGCCCGAAGGAACGTTGGCACGAATGCGCGAGCTGCCAAGCGCGGATGCAAGAGGAAAGGTTGAAGGACGAACATGAATTGCAGTCCTACTTCATCCGGCGCATCGAGCAGTTCGTGAACAGCAAGGGACGGAAGATCATCGGTTGGGACGAGATCCTCGAGGGTGGCCTGGCGCCGAACGCGGCGGTGATGAGCTGGCGCGGCACCGAAGGCGGAGTGGCCGCAGCGAAGGCTGGTCACTTCGCGGTGATGAGCCCCGGGAGCCATTGCTATTTCGACCACTACCAAGGCGATCCAGCGAACGAGCCGTTAGCGATCGGCGGATACACCACCGTCCAAAAAGTCTATGCTTACGAGCCCGTCCCTGAAGAACTCAACGCGGAGCAAGCGCGGTACATACTCGGAGCGCAAGGCAACGTGTGGACCGAGTACATCCTGACCGAAGACCATGTGGAATACATGGCGGTGCCGCGCATGTTGGCACTGAGCGAGGTGCTGTGGAGCCCAGCCGCATTGCGCAACGAAACCGATTTTTTACACCGCCTGAAAGGGGAATTCCCAAAGTTGGAGCGCCTTAACGTGAACGCCGCGCAAAGCATGTTCGACCCGGTGCTGCATCTGGCCCAAGGCACCAACACCGGCGAAGTGACCGTAACCATGGAATGTCCCTGCGAAGGCCAACCCTTCGTGCTCGATGCGCGCAGCTTGGAAGGAGTGCCCTACACCGGAGCGATCACTGTGAAAGACAACCTCACCATCCGCGCCTTGTGCAAGGACATCCATGGCAATGAGCAAGGGCGCATGGTATCCCGCAGGATCCTTTACAGCAAAGCCACGGCGCGCAACATCACACTGGATCGACCACCGAACGAGAAATACGCGGATGGAGGCGCCTTCAGCCTCGTGGACGGCATAACCGCAGGCGCGCGCCGCGTGAACCACGAATGGTTGGGCTGGCGCGGCGAGGAGGTTACGATCACCGTCGATCTGGACAGCGTGCAAGACCTGCGCTACCTGGGCATCGGCGCGCTGAACGAACCCAGCTCGTGGATCCATGCGCCCGAAGCCATCGCGGTCTCCACCAGCTTGGATGGCATCACCTTCGAGCAGCAGGGGAACGCACCGATGAAAAAGAACGACGGGCGCCGGGAGGTGGCCGTGGTAAAGCCATGCAAAGCGCGCTATGTGCGTTACGTGGTGCGCGCGTTGGGCTCCATTCCCACCGGGCAGCCCGGGGCAGGCCAACCCGCCTGGCTCTTCCTGGACGAGGTGATCATTAACTAGAACTTTCGCACGTTGCGGTCGCCATGAGGCGGCGGAACGCGATCTTCGTTCGTCCTACGCACGACCAACCCCAGCCCAATGCGCCGCAACACTACCCTGCTTTCTATGCTCGCACTGATCACCCTCGGTTCCGCACAAGCCGCTTCTGGCGGGGGCTGCCCACCGGGTGAGAGCGAAATGGTGGTGACCATTGTGCCGGACGCCTGGCCGAACGAGATCACATGGGACGTGCAGACCAATGGCGGGACCATCCTGGCCAGTGGCACCTCGGTGAACGCTACGACTTGCGTGCCCACGGGCATCTGCTTGCTCTTTACCATGCGCGATTCTTATGGCGACGGGATCATTGGTACCGGCGGCTATAGCGTGACTTTGGATGGCGTGACCGTGGCCAGTGGCGGGGATCTCTACGCCAACAACTACGCCTATACCCAAGTCACCGAGATCAACTGTCCGCCCGGTTTCAGTTGTGGCAACCCGCTCCCGATCATTGAAGGAAGCCATACCGCACCGGATGCCGACACTTGGTACAGCTTCACCCCTACCCTCTCGGGCTACTACCTGATCACCACCTGCGGGCTTTCCACCTGCGATACGCGCATCTATGTCTATGACCATTGCACCGGCCTGGTGTTCGATGACGGTCCTGTAGGCACGATGTATTATGCGGACGGCGGCTGCGGACTTCAAGCGGAAATGACCCCGAGCCTTGGTGCTGGTCAACAAGTTTGGATCCGCATCGGCGGTGCGGGTGCGGACTGCGATGGGCAGACGATCGCCTGGTCCGTGAACTACGGCGGTCCGATCATCGGCTGCACCGATCCGGGCTCTTGCAACTACAACCCGCTCGCCGCGCAGGATGATGGATCCTGTATTCCCTGGGGCGACCCGCTTTGCCCGCAAGCACCGGATCTTACCGTGGACCAGGCTGGCGTGCAGAATTCCTTGGGCTTGAACACGGTGACCGTTGGCCAGGGTGATTGCTACATCGCAGAAGGCTGCCTTACCGGCTTCGGTGCGCGGGAAGTGATCGCCTTCACCACCCGGATCGCGAACATCGGCGATGCGGATTACTACATCGGCACCCCGGGCATGAACCCGGACCAGTTCGAACTGCAGAACTGCCATGGGCACACACACTACAAGGGCTATGCGGAATACCTGCTCTACGATGACCAAGGCCAGGAACTGGCCATCGGTTTCAAGAACGGATTCTGCGTGATGGACATCGACTGCAGCGGCGGCGGAACCTGGCAGTACGGCTGCGGCAACATGGGCATAAGCGCGGGCTGCGCCGATGTCTATGGTAGCGGCACCAGTTGCAACTGGTTGACATCACCGGTGTGCCCGAAGGACCTATACCATGGTGGTGCGCACCAATTGGGACAACGATCCGGACGCGTTGGGCCGCGTGGAGAGCAACCTCTTCAACAACTGGGCGCAGGTCTGCATCTTCATCGACCGCACACCTACACTGGCCATCACCATCGATACCACCTGCGAACCCTATGTGGATTGCTTGGCGAGATACGGCCCCGTGCAGATGGATTGCGAAGGCAATTGCGGCGGCACAGCGTCATCGGCGACCTGACCTGAACAGCCAGCAGAACAACACCGATGTGTGGAATATGTGAACGGCATCCTAGGCAACGACCTGACGCCGATGCCCTGCAACGACATCGACCAGGACGGGAACCTCACGGTGACCGATGCCGCGCTGATGGCCTACTGCGATTACTGGAACACCTACAACCACCCACCCGACAGCAACGCGGTACACGACCACTGCAACTTCCCCTTCATCGAGATCATCAACCCTTTCGATTCGGTCACCTTCACCATCGGTGCGGTGGATCTGGTGAACAACACGCTGGACATCCATGTGAAGAACCCGAACCGCAAGATCCTCGGCTATGAACTGATGCTTAGCGGTCTGCGCATCACCAACGTGGAGAGCCTGTACGACCCGATCGCCTACCCGGCCGTTCCGCAGTTCGCCTTCGGCGCTGGCCACCTCATGTGCCTGAGCGCGGTGGACTCGCTGATCGAGCGCGGGCCGCTATACGCTTTCTTGTGCCGTGTCCACTTCATGAACCCGGGACCGGTGCTCTGCATCGAAGAGGGCGATCGATGTGGTGAACGAGAACTACCACAACAACCTCAACTACCTCGAGAACGAGTGCGTGATGAGCACGGGTTTGAGTGAAGCGGCTTTGCACCATGGATCCAAGTGTTCCCGAACCTGTTCAGCGAACAAACCTCGTGAGCTACCTGCCTACCGTCGGCACATCCGTGCAACTGAACTGGCATCTGCAAGGGCGCGCGGTGTTGCGATCACGGACGCTTCAGGCTCCGGGCGCTTGGCGATCGAGGCGAAGGACCCGGCACGGGCAGCTACCAGTACCTGCTGAGCGGCGGCGTGCAGGGCGCTGGCCGATTGGTCCTTCAGCGGTAGTGAGGAAGTAGGCCTGCGTTTCTAGCTTGCAGCCACTTCACCATGAAGTGGATCGTTAGCTGTTTGTTCCTGTTCAGCGGGATCCTGGCCCAAGGCCAGTTGCCCGAGCGTGTGCGCATCCTCTTGCTCGAGGACACCACCAAGCCGCTCCGGTTCGACACGTCCTACGTGAAGAGCTACCGCAACAATGTGGTGGTGAGCTTGGTGACCACCTACATGGATGCGGACCTCGACATCACCGATACCAACGGTCATGCGCTCACCTACACCACCAACAGCGCCGAGCGCTACGGCTTCGGGTTGAACTACAAATGGCTCAGCGCGGAATTCACCTTCGGGGTGCCCTTGCTGGACGCACCTGATCCGGCGTTGGGGAAAACAACATCGCGCGGCTTCGGTCTGGGCATTACGGGCAGACGCATTTGGGCGCGCTTGGGCTGGAGCGAACACAGCGGCTTCTATCTGGAGAACACGCAGCAGGTCCTTCCCAATGCGAATGGCGATACCCCGCTCCTTGTGCGCAGCGACTTGGAGGACCGGCACTTCCTCGGCACCTTCGACTACGCGCTTCAACTTCAGGCGGCGTTACAGCCAGAACGCAACGTCTACCAGATGGAGCGCCAGAAACGGAGCGCCGGAACGTCGATCGCGGGCGCTTCCATCTGGAACACGCGCATCCGGGGCCGATAGCAGTTTGTCCCGTTCGCCCTGTTGGACACGTTCCTTCGGAAGCTCGGTTCACCGAGGTGCGGCGATGATAGTCGGCACCAACATCGGCTACACGCACACCTTCTCGTTCTGGAAGAAAGGGCTTCATAAACGCGGCGATGGTGCCTGGTTCTCCGTGCAGTTCCTGCGGCTGACAGAACGCCTGAAGGGGGGAACGGACCACACCACGCCCGGTGGTTCGCTCGCCATTCGCATGGGGCGCGGGTCTCACAATGGGGGATCGCTGGTACACCGCGCTCACCATGAACGTTCTGGTGCATTCCGGCATGGCTTCGGAGGCCGTTCAATTGAGCCTGCTGCAGGCCTGGCGCGCTTTTGGCGATCGGGGTTCGGTTCCCGGCCGAATTGGCATCGGTTGGAACGGTGGGGTTTAGAAAACGAAGCCCGAACCCGCGATCCGGGCTCGCCTTTTGAAAGGGATGACTACCGCGCCACCTTCACCGCCTTCTTCACCAAGGGCACACCATCCACCAACAGGGTGACATGGTACATGCCCGGCGCCAGGAAGCTGGTGTTCCAATCGTAGCGTTGCGTGCCTTCCATCTGCTGGCCCTCGAAGAGGTTGAATAGCGACTTGCCGGTCGCATCGCTCACTTGCAGGCTCACCATGCCGGCCTTCGGCAAGGTGTAGCCGATCACTGTGCCTTCGCTGAAGGGGTTCGGAGTGATAGTGAGTCGTTGATCGGCAGCATCGCTTGCGCGTAGTTCGTTCGTGCTCTGAACGTCGCTGTTGCCACTACCCGAGCCGGGCATCATAGCGCGGCCTTCGAGATGATGCGAGATCTGCTGGAGTTCAGCCATCTGCGCTTGTTGGGCTTGGTACGCCGCGATGAGGTACGAATGAAACTCGTAGCTAACCGCGTTGGAGTCCATGCAAGGATGTATCTCCACGCCGTCCTCATCATAAGGGAGCCGGTTGATGGGCCTCGCGTACCAGTTCAGGCATCAATGCTTTCCAACTCGGGGCTAATACGCCCAGTTATACCGGTCGGCATTTGCATCTGCGGGCAAACGCTTGGGTTGAATTCTGGATGCCGTAGTTCAACCGCGTTGAGCAAGTCACCGGCGGCCGCAACATCAGCAGCTTGTATGTTGGTCTTCAACGCGGGGGTCTGATGTCGTGAACCATGCGTTCGTAGTGCCGAACGTGCCCCATTCACGTAAAGCGCATAAGGTGTAGTGCCACCACTTGCTGTTGTGTACACGCCATAGTTCCTGGCGGTATTGCTACTGGTCCAAGCATCGAAATAGCCGGCGTAGTTATTCGTTACGGAGCTACCCATGTTCCAAATCTCCGAGTGCACACCGTAGTTGTTCGTGGTCGTACCCGAGACATCGCAGGAAGCTTGCAGCGATATGTTCTTGGTCACTACCGAGCTATCATCACCCGGGTCAAGCCCTGTACGCCTGCATTCGATGGGTGCGTGGCGCCATCCGTCATAAGACCCCAACCCACGCCGCCAATGCTGACCTCTTCCGCATTGTAGGCACGACCGGCCATGCCGGTAGTGCTCATCACCGGTCCCCTGCGCATAGAAACTCCCTGCTACCTTATCATTCACACTACCCGAGCCTCCACGTACTGGGATACAAACGAGGTTCCGGTGGACGGGGCATAGCGTACATCGAGCTTCGCGGTCGGCGAGGTAGTGCCAATACCCACAAAGTCATCCTCATCCGGACAAGACGGGTCGGAAGCACCATAGGCCGAGAACATGGTTAGGCGAAGTGCCGCTCATGGTCCACTCGCAATTGTCCGGTGCCAACCCCATGGGCCTATGCTCTAGCACCCCTGTACTCATGTCCACCACTACGATCTCCTCACTATGACTGGGTGGATCCGAAGGCAGTTGCCGGATACGCGCACGTCCCCGCAGGATATCCAAGCTCTCTTCAGGCAGTACCCCGTTGTTCACAAAATCGCCTATGCCCGTGTAGCTGACGACTCATCGTTCACAGTCGCGCGTGGTAAGGTCGAAGGCGAAGCATTTCTAAACCTTCGATGGTACCTGCCGAACCATCCACCCGTTCGCACCTGGAAAGTGGAAGGAAATATTGTTGTGCCTCGCGTCCCGTTCGGGCAGCCCTTCATCACCCACGGCATCACCGATCCGTGTTGTCATCTTCTTCCGGCCCATCGCCGCCAGCACTCCATGGCATACTTCGCCCGAAGAAGCCAAAGTCGCTCCAACCGGTAAAGGTGATACCGTTGCGCCGCCATAACCGATAGGCGAAGTACGCCGGGTTGGCGCCTTGCCTTCGTGTATAAGGTGAAAGCGCGACCAAGGTCCGTTATAAAAGCACTCCGCACCATGGCATTCTTCTGTCCCAAGGCCGCGAAGCCGATACGGTTGCAGGGGAAGGTGTTCAGCATTGTGAGGCCGTTAAAGAACAATTGAACCCATCGTCGGCACTATTCTCTATCCATGCGCTACCATCGGGCTGCATGGCTTGTAGGTGGAAGCCGTTGAAATCTGAGGTGCTATACAGGCGACCCATGAAGAGTTGACCGCGAACCATATCCCACGTTTGGTTGATGTTTGCACCCACATCGGTGCGGAAGGTGGCCTTGTAAGCGGGGAAGAACTGGTCATCCACCGGAAGTCGATCCGCGTACCCGGAGGGTGGCGAAACCACCCGACCGGCAATGTTCCGATATGGACACCGGGGCGAATGGGAACAATGGCGGTGCAGGGTTCAGCAAGTATTGATTCCCTTTGCTCCATCGGACTGGAACATGTTCTGTCCCTGTCCGTGAGCAAGCAGGGCTAAGGCGATTCCAGCCGCAGCTGTCACTCTACGAGCTTTCGATCTCTTCATGACGATGTGTGTCAGGGATTGAAGTGTACGAGGCGCATGTTGAGCGCGGAGCCTCGCTTTCCGCGCATTTGGAGGATGCACATCCCAACGGGCAGATGGTATGTGTTGAACCGTAAGCTTTCCTGGCCAGCAGGCCAACGCTTGCTTAGCAATAGCCTGGGCCGTGCGCACTCCAGAGCGTTACATCAAAGTCCTCCTTCAACGGCACAACCGCTCGGAGCTCCAGTGCATCGCCAAATGGGTTAGCGATCGGCAGTACCTGCGGCGCACTTCCCAGATCAAGAACGCCCGTGGAACCGCAGTACGCCAGATCAGGTGAAACACGCACGTCGTCAACGAAGGCGTAAGCCACCGGAAAACCACCACCATTGGGCAGCGGCATCACCCAACTCAACGAGTCAGCGAAGAAGTTGCCGATGGCGATATACCCTGTACGCAGAATCGGGTGGCATAGGTCCCACTCACCAACACCCAAGCCGCAGTGTCAGAGAGCACCGCATCCATGAAAAAAAACGGCAGCTACGTTCGATAGAGATAGAGGGCCAATCATTCGGCAGTTCCACGAAAGAACTGAGCCCCGGGGCCACGACCTTTCCACGCGGCCGAATTCCTGCTGACGATCCATATCCGCCACAAGTTGTTCTGAAACTGATACACACCGGCACACCCACCTGTAGAGGTTCGGTCAATTCAGCCGAGATGATCTCGCGATACAGGGTGACCCACTTGCATCACATGTGGCTATGCCCATGTAAGCATTCCCGTCAAATGCGAACTGATACCCGAACTGGTTCAACGGCACATTGCAGATGTCGCCACCAGAACAGGCGTTGAAGTAGTCTGCACTGGTGGTGTACGGACTTGTCCAATACACAACACGATCCCACTGACTAAAGTAGTCCGGGCAGAGCGTGTAGTCCTCGAGATCCGTTGGGCACCAGGTTCTGCCCAACTACAACTGGTGTCATTGCCACGTTCGCGAAGAGGACGGTTGCGAGCAATCGGTTCATCTCGACGCTAGTTATGTTCTGACCGGAACGGAATTGTTCCAGTGGTTGATAAGATAATCTAGAGGTCACCAGCACTGCACAAATGGCACCCCGCGGTGCGGTCACGGTCGGGGTTAGAACGACTCGCTCTCTGAACTGCCACGAAAAGTGCGATCCGTCACATCTGATCGATAGCGGCCAAGCTTCCGCCTATCTTTTGGCCGCATGCATCTATCACGTCCCGTTCGCCTCGCCCTCCTGGTCCAATTCCTGCCGCTGCTGCTCCATGCCCAACTGGAGCATAGCGCGCATAGCGTGTTCACCCAGGCCGATACCCTGCGCGGCAGCATCGGTCCGGAGCGCGCATGGTGGGATGTAACGCACTACGATGTGAGCGTGACCCCGGACTATGCGAGCCGATCGATCCGGGATCACCATCATCTCGTTCGCCGCCAAGACAGCGGGCCAGCGCATGCAGGTCGATCTACAAGCGCCGCTGGAAGTGGATAGTGTGACGGGCAGCGCCGCGATCTTCCGCGATGGCGCCTTTCTGATCTCCGAACAAGCCGTGCCGACGACGCGTGAAGGCAATGTGATCTGGGTCGATCTGTCTGCGCCTATGGCGGCCGGGGACCTCTCGTCGATCACCGTCTACTACCATGGTGTTCCGCGCGCGGCGAAGCGCCCGCCTTGGGATGGTGGTTGGATCTGGAAGACCGACGAACAGGGGAATCCGTGGATGAGTGTGGCGTGCCAAGGCCTGGGAGCGAGCGTGTGGTACCCGTGCAAAGACCACCAGAGCGATGAACCGGATAGCGCCGCATTGCACATCACTGTGCCGGACACGCTGCAAGCGGTGGGCAACGGAAGACTACGCGGCCGCTTGACCGACAGCCAGCACCGAACAACCTGGACCTGGGCCGTGACCAACCCGATCAACTCCTATAATCTGATCCCCTACATCGGGAAGTATGCGCACTTTGGTGAAGTGTACGAGGGCATCCAAGGGAAATTGGACTGCGACTACTGGGTGTTGGCGTCGAACGAAACCAAAGCGCGCGCACACTTCAAGCAGGTGCCTTCCATGCTGCGCTGCTTCGAGGACTGGTTCGGCCCCTACCCATTCTATACGGATGGCTACAAGCTGGTGGAATCGCCACACTTGGGCATGGAACACCAGAGCGCAGTGGCCTATGGCAACAAGTATTTGAACGGCTACCTCGGCAGTGATCTGAGCGGCACCGGGCGCGGTTTGGAGTGGGACTTCATCATCGTCCATGAGAGCGGGCACGAATGGTTCGGCAATAGCATCACCACCGCCGATATCGCCGATATGTGGGTGCATGAAGGCTTCACCAATTACAGCGAAACCATATTCACCCAGTGCCAGCAGGGCGAAGAGGCGGGCAACGACTATGTGGTGGGCTGCCGCAAGAACATCCACAACGACATCCCGATCATCGGCCCGTACGGCGTGAACCAGGAAGGCAGCGGCGACATGTACCACAAGAGCGCCAGCATGCTGCATACCATCCGCCACATCGTGGGCGACAGTGTTTTCAAAGCGATGCTGCTGGAGATGAACAAGCGCTTTTATCACAGCACGGTGACAAGCGCTGAAGTGGAGAGCTTTTTCAGCATGTTCTGCAAGCGCGATCTCAGCAAATTGTTCGATCAATATTTGCGCACCACCCAGGTACCCGTCCTCGAGTGGGGTGTGTACAAGAAGAAGCTCTACACGCGCTGGACGAACTGCATCGATGGCTTCGCGACGGAGGTAGCGCTCGAGGTGGGTGGTAAAACGCTACGCTGCACGCCAGGGCAACGATGGCAAGCAGAAGCCATCCCGGTCGGCAAGAAAGCCCGCGTACAGATCGACCGAAACTGGTATGTGGATGTGCGCAAGGCCGACAAGGCTGCCCTTATGGAACTGAGGTCGATCCCGTGATGTGATCCCATCCGCTCATCTACCCGCCGGTCAGTTGAGCACAGCGATAACGAGACATCGATCCGGAAGCGACCCGGCATCCGCTCCACCGAGCCCTCGGTCGAAGTACCTTGGACATCGCGCAGCCCACGGTGCGATCTTCCATTGGACATTACCCCGATCCGCATGAGAACGCTCTTCTCCCCCATTCTCTTTTGCCTCCCCTTCGGGCTTTCGGCCCAACTCGGCACGCAAACCGACCGCATCGCGGTGGACCAGTTCGGCTACCGCACCGGCGACGAGAAGATCGCGGTGATCACTGATCCGCAGGTCGGCTACAACGCAGCGGACAGCTACGTGCCCGGCCCCACGCTTGAACTGCGTGAATGGGGTTCGAACGCACTGCTCTTCAGCGCGGCACCCACAGCCCGGAACGGTGGCCAGCAGCACGATCAAAGCGGCGATGGGTCTGGTGGTTCGACTTCAGCACTGTGACCACCACTGGCAGCTACTACGTCCACGATCCCATCAGCAACACGAGATCGCACCGTCTCGAGATCGATGATTGCGTGTACACCGATGTGCTGACCACAGCGCTGCGCGCCTTCTACTACCAACGCTGCGGAACCGACAAACCAGCAGCTTACGCCGGTGCGGGTTGGAGCGATCCCTCGCCCTGCCACGTCGACGCGGACCAGGACCTGACCTGCCGTCTGGTCACCAACCCGCTCCCTGCGAACGAACGCGATCTGCATGGCGGCTGGCACGATGCCGGCGATCACAACAAGTACGTGAACTGGACCTATGGCGTGCTGAGCGATCTGCTGCTCGCCTACTGGGAGAACCCCGGCGTGTGGGGGGATGATTCCGGCATCCCCGAAAGCGGCAACGGCGTTCCTGATCTGTTGGATGAAGTGAAATACGAGTTGGATTGGCTGCTCCGCATGCGCCAGCCGGATGGTCCGGGATCGGAAAGTGGCGGTGACCACTGCCTCGTCGGGGCCGATCAGTCCTCCCAGCGCGGATTTGAACGTGCGGCGCCACTCGGGCCCAAGCACCTCGGCCACCTTCTCCACGGCCGCCATGTGTGCGCTCGCCAGCATCCAGTTCGATGCGGTGGGCCAGACGACCTATGCGCAAAGACTTCGTGATGCGGCCATCGCGAGCTACGACTGGGCTGTGGCCAACCCGAACATCTTCAGCACCGACCCCGACTTGGTGAACCCTGATCCGGAATTGGGCACTTACGACACGGACATGCGGCACCTTTCCGCCGCGCTCTACCTCTATGCCGCCACGGGCACCCCCAGCTACCGCACCTACTTCGATGCGCACTACACCGATGAGCACCTGATCCAATGGGACTATGCCTACCCGTTCGAGGCGGCCGATCAGGACATGCTGCTCTACTACGCCAACTGCCCCGCACCGACCCCCGCAGTGTTGGCCGCCATCCAGGATGCGTACGCTTTTTCGATGAACGCCACCAACGCGGAGAACCTTCCGGCCTACATCGATGCTACCGATGCCTACGGTGCCTACCTCGCCACCAACAACTACACCGGGCAGCAATACCACCGGGGCCACCAGGGAAGTATGTTCAGCACGATGAACACGCATGGGCTGGACGGCGCGAACGCGGCGAACTACGAAAAGGCCGCCGCAGGTTTCGTCCATTACTTCCATGGCGTGAACCCGAACAACACGGCCTACCTCACCAACATGAGCGCGTTCGGTGCGGAGCATTCAGTGAACAGCATCTACCATGGATGGTTCACCGATGGCAGCGCCTTGTGGGATGAAGCAGGGGTGAGCACCTACGGCCCCGCTCCGGGCTTCGTACCCGGTGGCCCGAACCCTACCTACGATTGGGACACCTGCTGCCCGAACAATTGCGGTAGCGTGCAGAACAATGCGCTCTGCATCGCCGAAAGCATCGAGCCACCGAAGAACCAGCCCGCTCAGAAATCATGGAAGGATTTCAACACCAGCTGGCCCATCAATTCATGGACGGTGACCGAGATCGGCATCTACACCAGGCCGCGTATGTGCGCATGCTCTCGCGGTTCTGTTCACCGGGTTGCATCAATACCGGAATGGTCGCACCCTCGTCATCCACGCCCATCCATTTAAGCGTACATCCGAACCCGGCTCAGGATCTCTTGATGATCGCGCATCCGGGAGGAACATCGGCCCCGGTGCGTCTGGAAGTTCTGGATGCGCGCGGACAGGTCGTGCTCAACGCGCCGATCCCGGCCGGACGGGGCGGATCGTCCGTGGACATCAGCACGGTGCAAGCAGGTCCTTACTTGCTCCGGGCCTTGTATCCGGATGGTGGCACGGTATGCGTTCGCTTTGTAAAGATCTGATCGACGCCCCCAAGGACCGTGCGGGCAAGTGCATGATGCGAACTCTATATTTCGGAATGCTCCGATCGCTACTTCGCGCCATTGTGCTGCCGGTCGTCTTGTGGGGAACGACTACGAGATCCGCCACATTCGACATCACCTTCATCGGCACCGCACCCGATGCACAAGCCAATGCAGCGGTGCAGCACGCGGCGGATATCTGGGCGGGGATCCTGGTCTCCGATGTGCCGATCAAAGTGCGCGTGGCCTGGTTCCCGCTCGGGGCGGGCACGCTCGGGATCACCTTTCCCAACGGACGAAAGGACTTCACTGGCGCGCCCGTAGCGGCCACATGGTATGCCACGGCGCTCGCCAATTCGATCACCGGATCGGAGCAGAACCCCGGCGAGAACGACATCGATGTGTTCTTGAACAATGGCCTGAACATCGACTGGTATTCGGCCCTCGACGGCAACCCGGGCGGCGGGCAATACGACTTGGTGAGCGTGGCACTGCACGAACTGGGGCATGGCCTCGGCTTCGTAGGGCTGGCCAAAAGAGTTGGCGGTGAGGGTTCCTTCGGTCTATTGGAAAATGACGGATTTCAATCCGCTCATGACGAGCTTTCCTGGCCGGAATTGGATACGCTGCCGGGCATCTTCGATCATTTCCGCAAGCACCTACGCTGGAGATGCTCGTGGATGTTCCGAACCCCTCCTTCCCATTGGGTTCCTTCCTCACTTGCAACCAGATCAAGTGGAACGGGCCGCAAGGACTGCTCGCTAGTGGTGGGACGGATATCCGGATCTACTCCCCCGGCACCTTCGCACTGGGCAGCAGTTGCGTCCACCTGAACGAAAGCACCTATCCGAACAGCAACCCGAACGAACTGATGACGCCGTTCAGTTCACCCGGCGATGCGAACCACTGGCCAGTCCGATCTGCATCGGGATACTGAAGGACATCGGATGGAACATTGCACCGGATGTTGGACTTGCGGAAATGTCCAAAGAGAAGCAATGGTCCGTTCATCCAAATCCCGCGACTGACCGGATCACATTGAATGGTGAAGTACGATCAAGAACTTCGATCATTGTGCGCGACACACAGGGACGGACCGTACGAACTCAGGTCTTCGACACCGCGATCGACATCAGCGCTCTTCTGCCTGGAACCTACCTGCTGCAAGTGGATGGATGCGCAGTACCTGTGCGGTTCGTGAAGTACTAGTCGAAGCGTTCAACCGCCCTGCTTAGCGCGGAAGGATCGAAGGGATCCCGCAGCGATGCTCTGGACTTTCTTGCGAAGCATCGGCGTCCAACCAAGGAGGAGTCCGGAGATCCCAAGCGCCTGTCGGCTACATCGCCAGAAGTCGAAGTGGTCCTGGTGCGTCAGGATCAGCCCATCCTTGAAGGTGAACTTGGCGGTGATGCTATTGTGTACCGGTCGTCCGGTCTTGCTGAAGGTGTAGTAGGCGTCCCAATGCGCTTTGCCACCGGACGCGTTCTCTTCCAACACGGTGAACGCATCCGTAAGTCTTTCCCACCTGTCACGAGCATCTTCCACATCGCGCGAACTCCATCGGCATCCAGGTCAGGGAAGGCCGGATCGCCGAAGCGGCTCTGGTCGTGGTAGCAGGCGCCCATGGTGGCCCAGTCGCGCTGGGCGAAGGCGGTATAGAAGCGAGCGATCACGGTCATGGTGTGAAGGTATCCCGCCGTGCCTGAACTTCGCGCCATGGCGATGCGGCATCAGTATTCCCTCACAATGGAATGGACCGGCAACCTCGGCACCGGCACCGATGGCTACCGCACCTACAAGCGCGATCACATCATCCGCATCGCGAGCAAGGTGGACCTATTAGGATCCGCGGATCCCACCTTCCGTGGTGATAGCTCCGCGCCACAACCCGGAGGAACTGCTGCTAGCGGCCTTGAGCGCCTGCCACATGATGAGCTACCTGCATGTGTGCGTGATGCACGGCGTGGTGGTTACGGCATACACGGACAAGGCCACGGGCAGCATGGAAACATTCGAGGATGGAAGTGGCCGCTTCCTGGAAGTAGTGCTGCAGCCCCAGGTTGTCGTGCGCGAAGCGAGTATGATCGAGAAGGCCCAGGAACTCCATGCCCTCGCCAAAAAATTGTGCTTCATCGCCAACTCGGTGAATTTTCCCGTTCACCACGAGGCCACCTGCCGCGCGTAGCGCAGCCGATCAGCCCATCAGCTCGGCAATGAGCCGATGGAAATGGTGCGTGCCCTGTTCGCGCATTACCGAATAACGGCCATTCGTGTAGTGCCGTGAACGGATCCCGCGCTGCACGGCTTCCACCACTTCCTCATCCTCCCGTTCCACCTGCGCCAGGCCGGAGCCGGCTCCTTGCTCCAGCTTGCTTTCATCGCAGACGAACGTGAGGAAGGAGACCTTGGTGAGGCTCACACCTTGAGGCTGGACAACGTTCAAGGAAAGTCCCCAGGGATAGAAGTTGAACATCAGGTTCGGGAAGACCCACCAGTAGTACGCGGCCACGTTCCTGCCGTGGTCCGATGACCGGGCGGAATATCGAAGCAGAGTTCGTCCTTCTTTGCGATGCCCAGTTGAAGGCTGGATCGTGAATACAGCTCCGTGGTATAGTCACTGAAGTCGAGCACGGCGTTAAGCGCAGGGTGTACGAAGGGAATGTGGAAGCCTTCGAGATAATTTTCCACGTACAGTGCCCAATTGGCTTGCACGATATGCTCGCTGGGACGGATCGGGGCGGAACACGAGCTGATCCATCGGCGACCACTGCATGCGCTGCTCCATGGGCGGGAAGGCATCGGGCGGTGCCTGTTCCAGACCGGCGAAGAGCAACTTGCCCCATTGGTGCAAGGGCAGCTGGCGCAGATCGTCCGAAGGGTTGGGGAAGTCCTTCACCTCCTTGAACTCGGGCATGTGCGCGAAGCGGCCATCGAGGTGGAATTGCCGACCGTGGTAGCGGCAGCGCAACTTGTCCGCCTTGCAGGGAGCGTTGACAAGGATGTTACCCCGGTGCGTGCATACGTTCGAGAGGCAACGGATGTGCGCCTTGTTGTCCCGCACCAGCACGAGCGGCTCCTCCAGGTAATTCTCGAGCAACGTGAGCGGAACCGCCGATCCATTCTCCGGTAGCTGATCCACATGCCCCACATACTGCCAGCTCGGTGCGAAGAGCTTCTCCTTCGCCGCCTCAAAATGCCGGACGCTCGTGTAGAACTCCGTGGCGAGCGTTCTCGCCTGAGCGATATCCGGATGGACTTCGAACGTGGGCATGTCCGAAAGTAGGGTTTCCGACCGTGGAGATCGTCCGCGTTCCTTTGAGCGATCGCCCCCGACAAGTCGGGATGAAACACATGAACACCTATATCGCTATCCTGCGCGGCATCAACGTGAGCGGCGCACGCCCGCTGCCAATGAATGAACTGAAGGCACTCTTCGAGGGACTGAAGTGCGGCAACATTCGCACCTATATCCAGAGCGGGAACGTGGTCTTCGAGGGCGGCAAGGTCGACCCGTTGGCCTTCGCCGGCAAGGTGGAATCGGCGATCAAGAAGAAGTACGACTATGACGTACCAGTTCAGGTGAGGACGCTCGATGAGATGAAAGCAGTGGTGCAGGACAACCCCTACCTCAAACACAAAGGCATCGAGCTGGACAAACTGCATGTGACCTTCCTCGCTGAGGCGCCGAACAAAGCGGAAGCGGAGAAGATCGCCGGGACCACCTTCACTAACGACAGCTTCGCGTTGCACGGCCGCGAGGTCTACGTCCACTGCCCGGGCGGATACGGCAAAAGCAAACTCAACAACAACTGGTTCGAGAGTAATTTGAAAGTGTCGGCCACTACGCGCAACTGGCGGACGGTGAACGAACTCGTCCGGATCGGCGAAGAAGGCTAGATCCTCCGCTCCTTTTCGCGGATCGGCGCATCATTGATGCTCGCGTAGCGTTTCCGCATCAAGCCGTTCTCATCGAACTCCCAGTGCTCGTTGCCGTAGCTGCGGAACTTCAACCGGTCCGCACTTTTCCGTTTGTGTACCGATGTTGCAATACCTAGCATTGCCCGCATGCGCACCGTTCAGCACTTCCTGGCAGCATTAGTGATCCTGGGTATACCCTCCATCGCTTGCGCCCAGGAGAAGGAAAAAGAGAAGGAGAAAGAGAAGCCGGAAAGCAAGGTGGTCTACGCTTATCCGGAGACGAGCATCACCAAGCACGGCATTGTCATCAATGGTGAACGCATCGCCTATACGGCCACCGTCGGCCACTTGGTGCTGCTGGATGAGAAGGGCGTAAAGCGCTCGCACAATTTCTACATCGCTTACACACGCGACCAGGTGAGCGAGCCATCCAAGCGCCCTATCACCTTCGCCTTCAATGGAGGTCCCGGTTCCAGTTCGGTGTGGCTGCATGGGTGCGCTTGGGCCGAAGCGCGTGGTGATGGCAGATGACGGCACGAGCCAGGGACCACCGTATACCGTTGTGGACAACGCCCATTCCTGGTTGGATCGCACCGACCTCGTCTTCATCGACCCGATCGAGACCGGCTACAGCCGTCCGGCCGAGGACGTGGACAAGAAAGAGTTCACCGGATATTCCGAGGACCTCCATAGCGTCGGCGACTTCATACACAAGTACATCTCCGAGCATGGTCGTTGGTCCTCCCCGAAGTTCCTGGCCGGCGAGAGCTATGGCACCACGCGGGCCGCTGGGCTATCGGGTTACTTGCAGGACCGCCACGGCATGTACCTCAACGGCATCGTGCTGGTCTCCGCCGTGATGAATTTCCAAACGCTTTGGGGGAACGAAGGCAACGACCTGCCCTATTCCCTCTTCCTCCCCAGCTTCGCCGCTGCGGCGCACTACCACGGCAAGCTCGACAAGGTCCGCTACCCCACACAGACCGCGCTGCTGGACGAAGTAGAGCGCTTCGCACTGAACGAGTACACGCTCTTCTTGATGAAGGGCGACCGTACCACCAAGGAGGAGCGCGATGCCATGGCACTTCGCTTGAGCGCCTACATGGGGATCGATAAAGGGGTCATCGCGCGGAACAACTACCGCATCGGCACGGGGATCTTCACCAAGGAATTGCTGCGAAGCGACAGCCGGACGATCGGACGCTTCGATGGCACCATCAAAGGCATCGACCGCACCGACGGTGGCCAGGGCTACGATTTCGATCCCAGCTACAACCTCACCGTCTTCGGCCCATACACCGTGGCCATCAACGACCATCTGCGCACTACCCTGAACTACAAGAACAGCGACAAGGTGTACGAGATCCTCACGGGCAAGGTGCATCCGTGGAGCTATGCCGCGGACCAGAACCGCTTCCTCAACAATGCCGAGACGCTGCGCATGGCCATCCACAAGAACCCGCGCCTACGTGTCCTCATCTGCAACGGCTACTACGACCTCGCCACGCCCTACTTCGCGACCGAATACACCGTGGACCACATGTTCCTCAACGAGGAATTCCGCGACAACATAACCATGAGCTACTACCAGGGCGGCCACATGATGTACACGATCAAGGCGGAACTGGAAAAGTTTACAAACGACGTGCGGAAGTTCTATGATGGTCTATGATGGTTGATGCGCTGACCAAGTCCGATCGGCTGTAATAACTGGACCGATCAGCACCCTTCTCCGAGGATAACTTCGTGCCCCGCTCCGCCATCGTCTTATGAAGTTCTCCCACCTCCACGTCCACACCCAATTCAGCCGGCTCGACGGCGCCGCCGCCATTCCCGCCCTGTACAAGAAAGCGCTGCCGATGGTCAGCCCGCACTGGCCATCACCGACCACGGCAACATGTTCGGGGTGTTCAAGTTCGTGGCCGAGGCCGGGAAGCACAAGAACGAGGATGGCACGCCAAAGTGAAGCCGATCGTCGGTTGCGAGTTCTACCTGGTGGAGGACCGGCACAAGAAGGTCTTCACGCGCGAGGACCGCGACCAGCGTTTCCACCAGTTGCTGCTCGCGAAGAACGCGCAGGGCTACAAGAACCTGAGCAAGCTCTGTTCGCTGGGCTATATCGACGGCTTCTACAGCAAGTACCCGCGCATCGACAAGGAGCTGGTGTTGAAATACCACGAGGGGCTGATCGCCACCACCTGTTGCCTGGGCGCGAGCGTGCCACGCATCATTCTGCGCAAGGGTGAAGCGGCCGGTGAGGCGGAGTTCAAGTGGTGGCTCGACCTCTTCGGGGAAGACTACTACATCGAACTGCAGCGTCACGGCATCCCCGAGCAGGACAAGGTGAACGCGGTGCTGGTGCAATGGGCGGCCAAGTACAATGTGCCCATCATCGCCAGCAACGATAGCCACTACGTCGACCAGGCGGACAGCAACGCGCACGACATCCTGCTGTGCATCAACACCGGCGAGAAGCAGAGCACGCCGAAGGCCGATGACGGCGATGAGGAAGGCTCGAAAGGCAAGCGCTTCGCCTTCTACAACGACGAGTTCTTCTTCAAGACCACCGCGCAGATGAACGCGGTGTTCAGCGACTTGCCGGAGGCGCTGGACAACACGAACTTGATCGTAGACAAGATCGAGCCACTGAAGCTGAAGAAGGACATCCTGCTCCCCAACTTCCAGATCCCCGATGGCTTCGCGGACCAGGACGCGTATTTGCAACACCTCACCTATCAAGGCGCGGTGCGACGCTACATCAAGGATGACGGGGCAGGCATCGACTCGCTCGACCCCAAGATCAAGGAGCGCATCGACTTCGAGCTGTTCACCATCCGCACGATGGGATTCAGCGGCTACTTCCTCATCACGCAGGACTTCATCAACCATGGCCGCGACATTGGCGTGTTGATCGGTCCGGGTCGGGGTAGCGCTGCGGGAAGCGTGGTGGCGTACTGCACGGGCATTACCAACATCGACCCGATCAAATACGACCTGCTCTTCGAACGGTTCCTGAACCCGGACCGCAAGAGCATGCCGGATATCGACACCGACTTCGACGACGAAGGGCGGCAAAAGGTGATCGATTACGTGGTGGAGAAATACGGCCGCAACCAAGTGGCGCAGATCGTGACCTACGGCGGCATGGCGGCTAAAAGCAGCATCCGCGATGTGAGCCGCGTGATGGACCTGCCCCTCCAGGAGGCCGATCGCCTGGCGAAGTTGGTACCGGAACGCCCGGGCATCGAACTGGGCCGCGTGCTACGTGCGCCGCTGGAGGGTGAAGGGAGCTTGAAAGCGAAAGAGAACCTCGGCGCGGACGAGATCGCGAACGTGAAGCAATTGCGCGAGATCCTGGAGAGCGGCGAACTCACCGCCGACGTATTGCGCGAAGCGGAGAAGGTGGAAGGCAGTGTGCGCGGCGTGGGCATCCACGCGGCGGGCATCATCATCGCGCCCAGCGATCTCACGGAGATCATCCCGGTTTGCGTAAGCAAGGAGAGCCAGCTCTACATCACGCAGTACGACGGCAAGGTGATCGAGGACGCGGGCGTGATCAAGATGGACTTCCTAGGGCTGAAGACGCTCACGATCATCCGCGATGCGCTGCGCATGATCGATGCGAACCACGGGATCCAGATCGACATCGACGGCATCCCGCTCGACGACGCGAAGACCTACGGGCTCTACCAGCGCGCCGAGACCAACGGCACGTTCCAGTTCGAGAGCGTGGGCATGCAGAAATATCTGCGTGAACTGAAGGCGGACAAATTCGGCGACCTGATCGCCATGAACGCGCTCTACCGACCGGGGCCGCTGGAGTATATCCCGAGCTTCATCAAGCGCAAGCACGGACTGGAGAAGATCAGCTACGACCTGCCGGAAATGGAGGAGTTGCTGAAGGAGACCTACGGCATCACCGTCTACCAGGAACAGGTGATGCTGCTCAGCCAGAAACTCGCCGGTTTCAGCAAGGGCGACGCGGACGTACTGCGCAAGGCGATGGGCAAGAAGGACCGCGCCACGCTGGACAAGATGAAGGGCAAGTTCCTGGAGGGCACCTCCGCGAACGGCCTCGAAGCGAAAGTCTGCGCCAAGGTGTGGACCGATTGGGAAGCCTTCGCGCAGTATGCCTTCAACAAATCGCACAGCACCTGCTACGCCTTCGTCGCCTACCAAACAGCGTGGCTAAAGGCCAACTACGCGGCGGAGTTCATGGCGAGCGTGCTCACGCACAACCAAGGCAACATCGACAAGGTCACCTTCTTCATGGAAGAATGTCGGCGCATGGGGATCAAGGTGCTGGGACCCGATGTGAACGAGAGCCAGTTCCACTTCAGCGTGAACAAGGCCGGGCAGATCCGCTTCGGGCTCGGCGCGGTGAAGGGGGTGGGCGAAGGAGCGGTGGAGACCATCGTACAGGAACGCGAAAAAGGACGGACCGTTCATCACAGTGTTCGACCTTATGCGCCGAGTGAGCCTGCGCGCCGCCAACCGCAAGGCCATGGAGAGTTTCGCATACGCTGGCGCCTTCGATTCACTCAAAGTGCAACGCGCCATCTTCTTCCACAGCGCGGGGGAGGGCAAGCCGACCTTCATGGAAACATTGGCCCGTTACGGTCAGCAGCACCAGGACGGTGAGGATTCCTCCCAGGTGAACATGTTCGACCTGGGCACCGAGGGTGCTGGGATACCGGAACCCACCCTTCCTCAGATCGAAGGCTGGAGCGCATTGGAGAAGTTGCACTACGAGAAAGAGGTGATCGGCTTCTACTTGAGCGGCCATCCGCTGGACGATCACCGGTTGGAGATCAAGCACCTGTGCCACAACACGCTCGTGCAACTCACGGATCTGAAAGCTCTTACAGGGCGGGATGTTTCCTTCGCGGGTATTGTTACCAAGGCCGAACATCGCATCGCCAAGAGCGGCAAGCCCTTCGGCAGCTTCTCGTTGGAAGATCATGCGGGATCGCACGACTTCATGCTCTTCAGCGAGGACTATATGAAGTACAAGCTCTACTTGCAGCAGGGCACCCTGCTCTTCGTGAAAGGCCGCGCTGCGGAACGGACCTGGGGGCGTGACGAAGGCCAGATGGAGTTCAAGATCAGCAGCATGGACCTGTTGAGCGATGTGCGCGAGAAGTACATCACCAAATTGAACCTGAAGCTGGAGGCCGAGCGCGTGGACGACGATCTGGCCCGCGAGCTTGGGCTGCTGCTGCGCTCCTCACCCGGCAAATGCAAGGTGAGCTTCCATATCGCCAGTCCGCATGAGAACATGGTGGTGGAGGCGCCCAGCAAGGGTTTGAGCGTGACGGTGAGCGAGGACCTGATCCGTGGGTTGGATGGTCTTGCGCAGGTGAGTTGGACCTTGAACTGAGCCGACCCATTTCGCCGAATGTTGGGAGGCTGCCCATTCGCTGACGGATCGTCAGATTAGTTTCCATGGCAAGGAAGTTGACCAAGGGGGGTACCTTTGCGCACCGAACTCCGTGAGAAAGTTGGGGCCGGACCCTGCGGGTCGAACCAGGGGATCCAACCATCTTGCGGCCCGATCGCCAAGAAGACCGAACGCAACCAACCTAGGGCGTATAAGCGCCCAACGACCATGGCACTTGAACTGACCGACAGCAACTTTGAGGAACTCGTCCTGAAGAGCGACAAGCCCGTACTCGTCGATTTTTGGGCGGAATGGTGTGGCCCCTGCCGCATGGTGGGTCCCGTAGTGGAGGAATTGAGCAAGGAGTACGACGGCAAGGCCGTGATCGGCAAGCTGAACGTGGACAACAACGCCCAGGTCAGCATGAAGTATGGCATCCGCAGCATCCCCACCATCCTGTTCTTCAAGAACGGCGAGGTGGTGGACCGTAGCGTAGGGGCTGTACCAAAGGCCCAACTGACGCAGAAACTCGAAGGGCAACTCGCCTAAGACACAAGCGCATCACCCAAGGAAAGGCCCCGGATCCGGGGCCTTTTCCGTTACCAGTCCTTCGAAAGTCGGCCCGTGATGGGTTGCCCTAGCTTTGCGCGCCATGCCCATCGAACAACGTTCCATACAAGCCCTCAGCGCGCTCGAGTTCAAGGCCCGCCAGGTGGTGGAAGGCTTCCTCGCCGGTCTGCACAAGAGCCCTTTCCATGGCTTCAGTGTGGAGGTTCGCGGAGCATCGGGCCTACAATTCTGGCGAAAGCACCCGGCACATCGACTGGAAGCTCTATGCCCGCACGGACAAGCTCTTCGTGAAGCGGTACGAGGAGGAAACCAATTTGCGCTGCCACTTGGTGGTGGACGCAAGCAGTTCGATGTACTTCCCGGCGAAAGAAGACATCAAGGAGTTCAACAAGGTGGAATTCGCGGTGCATGCGGCCGCTGCCTTTATCCAGTTCCTGCGAAAGCAGCGCGATGCCGTAGGCCTCACCACCTTCAGCGACAAGGTGCTCGTTGCGGAGGAAACGCGCAGCAACGCGGTGCATCTGCGGCATCTCATGGGCCATCTCGAGGCGCTGCTCGCGAAGGACGCCCCAGCGCGTGGCCGCACCACGAGCGTAGTGGACGCCCTGAACCACATCGCGCAGCGGGCCCATCGGCGGAGCTTGGTGGTGGTGCTTAGCGACATGCTCGATAGCGACGATCGCGAGGCGGAGGTTTTCGATGCCCTGCAACACTTGCGGTTCAACAAGCACGACATCATCCTCTTCCATGTGGTGGACCGCAAACGCGAGCACGACCTCGACCTGGAGGACCGCCCTTACACGTTCGTGGATGTGGAGACCGGCGCCCAGGTGAAAGCGCACCCCGCGGAAGTGCGGGAAGCATACAAAGCCGCAGTGGCCGAACGATGGCACCGACTGAAACTCAAGTGCGGCCAATACCGGATCGATCTCGTGGAAGCGGACATCAACGCGGGTTTCGAGCCCCTCCTGCTGGAGTTCCTCACGAAGCGGTCCCGCTTGTATTAGGGCTTTCCGCTTTTCTACCCACTGAGACGTTTGCACATTCTCCGTTCGCAGCTACATTTGCACCCGCTCCGGTGGGAACTGGAGTTGAACGGACTGGTAGTTCAGCTGGTTAGAATGCCGCCCTGTCACGGCGGAGGTCGCGGGTTCGAGTCCCGTCCGGTCCGCAGAGTGAAGCCCCTTCCGAGGGGCTTCTTCGTTTTCAGGACGGGTCAGACGCTGTCTACCTGTTCTTGCCTGCGGTAAGCCCAGGGTCGACCGCGAATGCGGCGCCACCCACCCGGAACGGTACACCCTGCGTCTCGACGAAGGCCTTGTTCCATACCAGCTTCATGTTCGCGAACTGCATGTCCACGATCTTTCCGGGGATCTCGGCGATGAAGGTGAAATTGTCCTCCTCCCCACGGGACAGCATGATCTCCTTGCTCTTGCTAGCCGCGTTGGCGAACTGCTGACCGGATTCGATCTTCACGGCGATCTGGCTGGGGTCGATCAGTGCGATCTTCTCCCCGGTGTATTTCACTTTGAACTTGGCTGCGGTCTTGGCGGTGGTTTTCTCCAGATCGAGCAGGTTCAGCTGGAAGGGCCCCGACTCCAGCGAGTTCTTGGAGGCGGGCAGGTCAAAATCATCCACCACAGCTGTCTTTCCAGCCCTGGGCACACGACTCGTTCCGCCGAATTCAAGCGTGAAAGCATCGGCGTGCATGTCCGCACCGGTCACCTCGAGAGTGCGTGAGATGTTATCGTTCGGCTTGATGAGGAAGTCCCGGTCCTTGGGCGAGTAGTTGGTACCACCCAGATCGAACTTGATCTCCGAGGCCTTGATCAGCAAATAGTCCGGGGTCTTGTTGGTGAACTGCACGCGCACCTTGCACATCGCCATTTGAGCCACGGGATCCTTGAACTCCACGAGCATCTCCGGGGTCTCGATCGGCGCGGGGATCTTGTAGTAGTTGGTATGCTTGGGGTCCGTTTTTGTGCGTTGGCGAGCATCGTGAGGCCGAGGGCCGCTGGGAGCAGAATGGTTCGCATGAGGGTTGGGATGGTTCATGTTGAGCGCGGCTAGGCAAACACTGTTCCGATCACCGGAACAGGCTTTGGCTTGCGTAACTCAACGGCAAAAATAGACGTCGCCCGAAAGCACCCTTCAACCCTTAGTCGACACTTCCGACCAACTATTGATCGCTTTGAGGAACCGATCGGCATACAGACCCGCCTTGTGGTCCCCTACTCCGTTCACCAGGCGGAACTCGTAGAGGTTGCGTGGCTTCTTGTTGGCCATGTCGATCAAGGAGGCGTCGCTGAAGACGATGTAGGCGGGGTTCTTCATTTCCGCAGCGATCGTCCGGCGCAAGGTCTTCAGTTCAGAAAGCAGGTCGGCGGCCACACCGGTGGGTTCGCGCACCTCCAGCACTTTGGTGCGTTTGGAACGTTCCTGGCGCTCCTTGATCGTTTCAGGGCTCACCAAACGCGCGGGCCGTTCTCCCCGAAGTACCGCCTCCCCGACCCGCGTGATCTTGAGGTGATGGTGGTCTGGATAGTCGACCTCCAGCAGGCCATGCTGGATGAACTGTTGGATGAACATGATCCATGCGAAGGCGGTGGTATCGTGGCCGGCGCCGAAGGTCTTGATCCGCTGCCAGCCCTTCTCGCCCACCTCGGCGCTATGCGTGCCTTTGAGCACATCGACCAGGACGCTCAGGAGAGCTGCTCCTTGCTACGTACCACCGCGCTCAACGCTTTCTGGGCCAGCACGGTGCCGTCGAAGAACTTCGGTGGGTCCTTGCACACATCGCAGTTGCCACAGGGAGTCACCAACTCCTCGCTGAAATAGCTGAGAAGAATGGTGCGGCGACACACTTGGGCCTCCGCATACTCCTTCATGCGCTCCAACTTGGCGATGGTCACCTCCTTGTATTTGGGATCCTCGATCTCCTCGGCGAAATGCATGTGCGTCTGCACATCGGCATAGCTGTAAAAGAGGATGGTTTCCGCAGGCCGCCCATCCCGCCCCGCGCGGCCGATCTCCTGATAGTAGCCCTCCACGGTGCCGGGCAGGTTGTAGTGGATAACAAAGCGCACATCGGCCTTGTCGATGCCCATGCCGAACGCGTTGGTGGCGCAGATCACATGGAGCTTACCTTGTAGGAAGTCGTCCTGCACGCGGCTGCGCTCGCTTGCTTCGAGCTTGGCGTGGTAGTAGGCGGCTTTGATCCCGATCCCTTGCAATTTGGCCGCGAGTTTCTCCGCGCCTGCCCGGCTGTTGCAGTAAATGATACCACAATGGCCCGCGTGCCGACCCATGATGCGTTCGATCGCCTTCCAGCGGTCCTGTCCGGGCAACACCGCCAGCGACAGGTTGGGGCGGTCGAAGCTGCTGATGAACGTGCGGGGCGCACGCAGCCCCAAATGCCTGCCTATCTCATGACGCACCGTCCTATCCGCTGTGGCGGTAAGGGCGATCACCGGCACATGGGGAAAGCGGCGTTTCAGTACATCCAGTTGCTTGTACTCAGGCCGGAACGAGTGGCCCCAGCTGCTGATGCAGTGCGCTTCGTCAACGGCGAACAGACGCGCGTTCAACTCGCCAAGGCTGTCGAGGAACCCTTGCTGGAAGAGACGCTCGGGTGACACATAGAGCAACTTCAGCGCCCCGCCGCGAAGTTGTTGGTGGATCGAGCGCTCTTCAATGAGTTCCAACGAACTGTTGAGGAAGGCCGCCGGAACGCCGTTGCCCTGTAGCGCTTGGACTTGGTCCTTCATGAGGGCGATCAGCGGGGAGATCACCACGGTGAGACCATCCAAGGCGAGCGCGGGGATCTGGTAGCAGAGGCTCTTCCCACCTCCGGTCGGCATAAGCACCACAGCATCATTTCCCCCGAGCACATGCGCGATCACCTCCGCTTGCAGCGGGCGAAAGCTCTTGTAGCCGAAGTGGCGTTCGAGGAGTTCAAGAGGCGATGTCATCGTGACGGTTTCCATGGCGATCGGACGTGGGCAAGGTAGATGGAGATGCCGTGTGACGGTCGGTTCGTTCGCCGTGACATCCGTCACGTCGGCCGTTCCTACCGCTCCGTCCATTTGGAAAAGGGACATGGCGTCCCAGATGGATAGCCTTGTTCCGATCAATGCGCTCCACAATGATGCCTCCAGTTCCATACGTCGTTATCCCATTGCTCCTAACTGGCCTTGGCAGTCAAGGTCAGCTAGTGATCAACAGCAGCATTCGCCCGCAGGACCCGGAGCAATTCGGGAACGCGGTGGGGACGAAGGAGGATCCTGCAGGGAAGGGGGGCCCCATCGTGTTCCCGAACCCGGCTTCGTCGCGTCTAAGCATCAGAGACATCGATCCCGCCACATCCGTCGAGGTCTTCAACGCACTGGGTGAACGCGTATACGCCGCCCGGTCACCTCAAGGGATCGATATCGGGCATTGGAACGAAGACGTCTACTACGTCCGGACCGATTATGGTAGCGCGGTCCACAGCACGCGGTTCACGGTCCAACATTGAATTCATGAGACCCACTCTCCTCGCACTCATAATTCTCCTGCTCATCACACGGTCGAACGCCCAATCCATCGCATGGATGCGCGATGCGGGCTCCACTCCTTTCTCCGCCAACGAGCGTGGCGATGCCGTGGATGTGGATACGGACGGCAACTCCTACGTGCTCGGCCACCTTTCCATCGACAGCCAATTCTCCGGTCTTGCCGGTCCCTGCTGCCCAGGACGGGTGCTTGGCGAAGTACGACATGGCTGGCGCTGTGCAGTGGGTGCGCACCTTCGGTGGCCCGGGCTTCGTGGATATTCAGGAGACCGCTGTGAAGGTCTCCACGGTCGATAGCGCGGTGTATGTGTGCGGGTCTTTCCGGACGCAGATCGCCAACCCCACCGTGACATTCGACACCATCTCGTTCAGTTACGCGGGGAACAGCCGACATGCCTTTGTGGCCAAGTACGACCTGAACGGGAACATCCAATGGATGCATCACGGTGGCGGTGCCGGGATCGGTGCTGGCTTCAACGATCTGGACATCGACGATCAAGGCCGGATCGTTCTGGTCGGCACCGCCGATGGCACCAATGACTTCGATGGGCAAACGCTCACTTACGATGGCGGCATACTTGCGCGCTACCTGCCCGATGGCACGCTCACGGACCTGGTCCAATTGAACGATGTAAGCGCGGTGCATGAAGAAGCCGTTGCGGTGGAAGTGGCTCCGGTCACGGGAAACATCTATGTGGGTGGCGCTTTCTTCGATAGCATTTCACTGAATGGCTTCAATGCAAGTGCTGCATCGTTCAGCGTCTATACATTGAAGCTGGACAATGCGCTGTCCTGCCAATGGCTGAGCTACGGAGGTGGCAATAGCACCACCTACGGTTCGTACCCCCACGGGCTGGCGATCGATGCGGCGGAGAACAGCTACATCACCGGGAATGCGAGCGGAGACCTGGTGAGTTTCGGGCCGCACAGCTTTGTTGGGAACTCGGAATTCGATGATGAGGTGTTCGTGGTGAAGTATGATACAGGTGGCGCTCCGCAATGGCTCCAGCGCGGCGGTAGCATCCGCAACGACGAAGCCTTCGACATCATCGCCGACGCACAAGGCAACACGGTGATCACCGGCATGCTCGGCGGCAATATCCCGTTCGCGGAAGTCGACGGCGTCCAGGTGGACATCTTCAGCCAGAGCACGCACTGCTTCATCGCGCTACGATGAGAATGGGCAGATCGCCTACGCGGAGCGGATGGGGGCGGCTCTGATGATGTTGGCTCCGGGCTCGCTCTTGGCAACGACAGCACCTTCTACCTCACGGGCACGACCTGGGGATCGACGCCCTGGCTGAATTGGAACTTCCAGTCCTGCTGTTTAGATCCGAACCTGTTCATCGCGAAGTTGGACGACACGTTCAACCAGCTAAGCACCGAAGTGAAGGAGTTGAACGCGGTCGTAGTGTTCTTTATGCCTAACCCGGCGCACGATCGAGTAACGATGGGTGGGGTCCCCTCTGGAACGGACATCAGCATATATAACGCCCACGGGCAACGAATGCCCCAGGTCCTCAGTGCCGGGATGATGGATGTGAGCACCTGGCCCAACGGAGTGTACCACCTGCGCGCTCGAACCGGGTCGATGGTCAGCACGGCACGTTTGGTGGTGGACCATTGAGCGCTCATTGACATCATGTCCGCTTCAATGCACAGAACCGCCCTACTGATCGCCACGGTGATATTGTCCATCGCACGCGGCGTGGCCGGAGCACCGGGCGGCTCGCCGGAACGCGCTTTGTTCGTGCGCAACGATGGCCAGTGGCCAGCTGCCGTGCAGTACCGCGCCGGCAGCATGTTCAGCGTGTACCTTGAAGCGAGCGGCATCACCTGGTCTCAAATGGAGCCGGATGCCTCACACCGCTTGCACGACTTCATGCACCTTGACGATGAGGCGATGAAAGCGTTCACCGTGCGGGGCCACGCATGGCATGTGGATTTTGTAGGAGCGGATCCGAACGCGCGTTGGCAGGGTGTTGATCGCGGAACGGAGCATCTGAACTTCTTGCTCGGAAATGATCCTTCGAAGTGGGCCGGACAAGTGCCGGTATTCGCACGCGCGCTCAATGAGAACCTCTGGCCCGGCGTCGACCTGGTGATGCGCACCGAGGGAGCTTCCTTCAAATACGACCTGTTGCTGGAGCGATCACTGGATGTGGAGTTGATCCGCTTCGCCTACAGCGGACCCGATGCCATGCACATCGATGCGACCGGTTCCTTGATCATCGGGACCTCGGTCGGGAACATCACAGAAGCCGCACCGGTAGCCTTCTACGCCGATGGGACGCGGGAGACCATACCATGCCGATATGTACTGAACGGCAGCACGGTCGGCTTCATTTTCGACGGTCCGGTGGACGCACAACGCGCGATCGTGATCGATCCCGTAGTGCTCGCCGCCACCTACTCCGGCACCGGCGATCTGGGTTTGACGGAGAACTACGGGGGCAGTGCCACCTATAGTGCGGACGGCTCCATTTTCACCGGTGCGCATTGCTTCGACCAAGGCTATCCCACTACACCGGGCGCGTTCCAACTCAACTTCCCCGGCGGACCATACAGCATCGCCATCAGCAAGCTGAACGCTGACGGCTCGAACCGCTTGTGGGCCACTTACCTCGGTGGCAATGGCAACGATACGCCCGCGAGCATGATCGAGGACACGGACGGCACGCTCGTGATCATGGGAACAAGCAATTCGGACAACTACCCCTGCACACCGAACGCGTTCGATGATTCGTGGGGCGGTGGCTTCATCTACCGGGATATTGTAGTGAGCCGCTTGAGCCCCGATGGCAGCACGTTGATCGGCAGCACATACGTGGGCGGCGGCGATGATGATGGGTGGAACGGCTTACAGGCGAACCTGGGCGATCGCGTCATGGGTGAGGTGATCGTGGATGCGGCAGGCGATATCTACGTGTGCAATACCTCCAGCTCTCCTGATTTTCCGGTAAGCCCGAACGCTGTGCAGACCGTTGATGGTGGCATGCAGGACGCCGTGGTGTTCAAATTGAACTACGATGCGAGCGCATTGCTCTGGAGCACCCGCATGGGCGGCATCTACCATGATGTAGCAAGCGGCTTGCACCTGGATGGCACCGGTGGTGTCTATGTGGTGGGAAGCGCGGCGGACAATGGAATGCCCTTCGGCGGAACGGGTTACCAACCCTCATTCGCGGGATCGCACGACGGTTTCATTGCGCATGTGGTGAACGATGGCACCGCGATCGCGGGTGCTACCTACTTGGGCGGCGCGGACTTCGATCTGTTGCAACGCGTTGATATCGATCCGCAAGGAAGGATCTATGTCCTTGGGCAACACCCATCACCCATCACCGTGCAACCTGCAGGAACATTCTCAACACCAACGGGAAGCATACTGATCGCGCGGTTCTCGCCGGACCTGAACACCTTGGACCTGATGACCCGTGTCGCGGAAGGAATGTCGCCGAACTCCTTCTTGGTGGATGCCTGCGGAAAGGTGTACATCTCCGGCTACTACCCCGATGGGCCGCTCACTGCGGATGCCTTCCAAACCGACCCGGGCGGCTTCTATGTCGGCCTGTACGATGTGGACGTATCAGCACATCTCTTCGGAACGAACTTCGGTCTGGAAGGCGAGCATCTGGATGCAGGCATGAGCCGCTTCACGCCAGAAGGCATTCTCTACCAAGCCGGATGTGAGGACGGATGGCCCGGCACCTATGCCACCACGCCGAACGCATGGAGCACTACGCCCGCCACCAGCTATGACGTGGTCGTGTTCAAGATGGAGCTTGGTACAGCGGGCAGTGGCCTGTCCGCGCAATTCACGGCTACCGGGTCCGCTCCGTGCGCACCGGCCGAATTCACTTTCGACAACACCGGTGGAGGTACATCATGGACCTGGGACTTCGGCGACAACACCGCTACAAGCGCCCTCTTCGAACCAACGCATACCTACACGCAACCAGGTACCTACACGGTGACATTGATCGCCATGGACCCGAACGCGTGCGTGCCGAGCGATACCGTACAGCAAGAAGTGGTGATAGGTGGTGCCGGTGGTGTCACCGTTACACTGAGCGCGGTTCCCGCTGGAACCTGCACGGACCTGAGCGTAGCCATCACAGCGAGCGCCACAGGGGATAACCTGCTCGTGGAATGGAGCCTGGGTGATGGGACAGCTGGGACCGGTATGCTCACGACCCACACCTATCCGAACGCTGGATCATACACCATCACGCTCACTGCCACCGATACGTTATGCGGGGGCACCGACCAGGCCACCGTGCAAGTGCAGGTAGGTTCAGGGCTCGCCGTGGATCTCGGTCCGGATACGGTAGCGTGCCCCGGAACGGAGGTCCTGCTTACAGCGGGTCCGGTCGGAGCGACCTATGTCTGGAGTTCTGGCGCCACCGCATCGAGCATTGAAGTAGGTCCCGGCCTTTGGTGGGTGGATGTTTCGCTGAACGGATGCTTGGGCACGGACACGATCACAGTGGCCGAGGCCACACTACCGTCCGTTCCGGACCCCGATCCCCTTTGCCCGGGGGAAAGCATCGCTTACTCCTTGCCACCGGGATCACAGGACATTGTCTGGTGGAATGGATCGACCTCCCCGACAGTTGTATTGAACGAGAGCGGAACATACACCTACGCCGGGAACACTACGGATGGTTGTCCGTTCGCCGGGGCGATCGAGGTCGCGTATGTGGATGGGAGCGACGGGCTCCACGTACCGAACGCCTTCACGCCGAACGGCGATGGTATCAACGATGTGTTCTCCGCTGTGGGTGCGGCGGAAGGGATCAGCTTGCGCATCCACAACC
The DNA here is from genome assembly GCA_016712025.1 of Flavobacteriales bacterium. GTDB lineage: Bacteria > Bacteroidota > Bacteroidia > Flavobacteriales_F > PHOS-HE28 > PHOS-HE28. The sequence continues at coordinate 20,369 of JADJRW010000015.1, read as the reverse complement.
GTTGGGGGGAGGAGGTTTTCTCCAGCGACCTACCCATATGGGATGGCACCTACCATGGCGCTGAACCCAAAGAGGATATCTACATCTACACGCTCAGCTACCACGCGCAATGTGGCACAGGCCGCTCCAAGGTGACCGGGCATGTCACCCTGTTGCGTTGACCCATGAACCCAGGACCATGAATACAAGGCTCTTCGTCTTCGAAATGACCCAACGTCGCTGGGTTGGACCGATGCAAGTGCCCAGCCCGCCTATATCGCCGACTTCAAAGGCACGGCTTGGGATCGCGTCGGTCATATGGCTTTGGACAGCCAAGGCAACACCATCCTCGTCGGCAACTTCGGCGGCACCTGCGATTTCGGCGCTTGACCCGGCACCATGAACGTTCTGTCGACTGGGCCATACGATGGCTTCGTTGCGAAATACGACCCGAACGGCGCGCTGCTCCAAAGTGCTTCGCTGGCCGGGGGGAAGCCTGCTTCGTCACCCGTTCATCCGGTCACATCGCCTTTGACAGGGTCAGTAGGACCCGCCCCCCCTAGGTTTATCACAACCCATCCGCTCCGCATGCGCAACTCATTCGGGCTTCTTTCTGCCCTCCTGCTCGCCCAAGCTCTTCACGCGCAGTACACCATTGACTGGTCGCATCCAGCAGCGGACACCTACAAGAACGGTGTGATGGCCGCGCGTGACACATCGGACAACGTGGTGGCAGTGGGCACACGCCCCAGCTATTTGGGTGGGGCACACATCTTCACCCAGAAGTACGACCAGGACGGTATCCTGCTCTGGGAGCAGGTCGATTCCACTGGCGTTGCATGGGAATGGGAAGCGCCGACATGGGTGGCGACCTCGAGCACGAACGACATCTATGTGACCGGCGCCATGTACACCGGAACGAACAACCTATTGTACGACTCGGTGGTGGTGCTGAAGTACGATCCGCTTGGGAATTTCCAGTGGAGACACACCCTTGGACCCACCTTCATCTTCGGGGCATATGCCCGCTGCGTGCTGGATGCCAATGACAACCTGTATGTGGGTGTCGTCGGGCTGATCTCTGGCGGGTTCTCGTTGATCAAGTTCGACCCGAACGGGAACGTGCTCTTCGACGTATCCGAAGCGATCCCGAGCGCGGCGAACCTCACGTCGATGCGCTTGAAGGATGATCGTGTTGTGTTGGTGGGTGGTACCGGAAGCCCTGTGCGCGGAACCGTGGCCACATGGGACACGAGCGGGAATTTCCTTTGGAGCCATCCGGTTACCGGCTATGGTGCGCAGGACGTGGAAGTGGACGATGCGTTGAACACATACGTCCTCACATCCTTCCCGAACCTGGTCGGGCCGCTAAGTGAACGCGATGTAGTGATCAAGAAGTTCGATGCGGCCGGTGATTCGACCACTCAGCTCGTGTACGACTTCAACGGTACGGACCAGCCGTCGCGCATGACATTGGCCAACGGGAGGCTGACCGTGATCGGCTGGACCGTGCCGCAGGGCGGCGGCTACATGAACTGGACGACTTTCCAGACGGACCTCAGCGGAACGATGCAGTGGAACGCCACCTACAACGCGATGCTCTCAAATGATGAGATACCCGGCTGGGTAGTGGCCAGAGACAATGGCGACGTTTACGTGACCGGAAAAGGGGGACCTCTCTACCAAGGCCAATACCGGCAGTACGTGACTTTGAAGTACAGCAATGGGGTGCAGGAGTGGGTGCATACCGATCCCTATTTCGGGTACGAAGGCGTGGCTTGTGTGCTTGGAAAGGACAGCGCGTTCTATGTGTTGGGGCTAGGATCGATGACCGTGACGCGCTACATCGACGACCTCAGTACGGGTCTTGCTGAAGGTTCCGGGGCAGTGGCGATCCAACCCTACCCTGTGCCCGCCTCGGATCATCTTATCGTGCCGATATCAACGCACCACTCGTCCGATCTCGGATTCGACGTCCATGACGTTTCGGGGCGGAGGATCCTGAGCGGCACCCTGCGCGATGCCACCAACGTGCTCGATGTTTCGGGCTTCAGGAACGGGACCTATCTCCTACGAACAAGCGATGGTGGCGCAGTGCGCTTCGTCGTACAGCACTGACCCCATTCCATGCGGACCCGCACCACTTTCTCCCTGGCCATGCTCTTCGCCCTGGCCTGCCCCACCACCGCCCAGAACTGGACGGGCGCCATCAACAGCGATTGGAACAACCCCGGCAACTGGGACCAATGGCCGCTCGATGGCGAGGACATTACCATCGACCCGCTGGCCTATAGCGGTGCGCAGACATCGCCCATCATCGGAAACGCTTCGGTGTTCACACCGGATCGCATGTACGTGCAGAACGGGGCGCTGCTTGCTATCGCGGCCAACCTCTCGGTGGACAACAGGCTCATCGTGAGCGACGGGGCGGAAGCGACCATGACCGCTGGCACGCTCACCACCGATCGCCTCATTGCGGAAACCGGTGGCCAGGTCACGCTGAACAATGGAACAGTGAACACTTTGTCAGTACTGGCGCTGGGCGATGATGGCACGGCACCGAGCCGGATGGTGCAGAACGGTGGTACGGTGAACGCCACCGGGGAATTCGGATTCGACTGCGAGGTGGGGGTCTCCTTTCCGCGTTATGAAATGAACGGCGGCTCCCTCAACGTCAATGGCGATGTCCTGTGGTTCGGAGCGACACCGGGCGGAGGACGCGGACGGATCGTCCTGAACAGCGGCATCGTTCAGGTGGACGGCAGCCTGGTGAATACCGCAGGCAGCACCGTTGACCTGCATGTGGAGATCCATGGCGGCACCTTCACCACCAACGGACCGGGGATCGATATGGCCCATGCGAGCGATAGCATCGTTCAAACAGGCGGCGCTTTCCATGTGGATGACGATATGGTGTTCAGCAACGACGGTGTCTTCCTGGCCACAGGGGGCGCAGTGTCCTTCGACCAGCAGGCGGAACTACGCGGTACAGGCAGCTATCGCTTCCAGCATCTCACGATCGCTCCCGGCGCACTATTGCAGCATACCGACCCGGCCGAGATAGCCGTAGCCGGGGATTGGATCAACCTCGGCACATTCGACCCGGATGTGAACACCGTGGCTTTCGTAGGAAGCACCCTCCAGACGGTGAGCATTACTGGATTCCACGGACTGCGCATGGATAACACGGGAGGTGGAGCAAGTCTCTCCGGTCCCTCCACCATCGCTGGCCCGCTTACCCTTGACAATGGCCTGCTGCACACCCAGTCGAACGATCTCCTCACGCTTCTGCACGGATCGAGCTCCACGACCGGTTCAGCGATGAGCCATGTGGACGGCCCGATGAGGAAGGTAGGCAACGACGCCTTCGTTTTTCCGGTCGGCAAGGCCGGGCAATGGCGCCGTATCGGCATCAGCAGCATCAACGATCAGGATACCGAGTTCACTGCGGAGTTCTTCGACTCGCCGTACACCAACACCACCTCGATCGGGCCCGGCCTGGTATCTGTGAACGCTATCGAACACTGGAGCCTCACCCGTGCCGGCACCACGGACGATGCGCGCGTGGAACTGTTCTGGGAAGATGCTGCGGCCAGCGGGATCACGGATTGCGCGACCCTGGTGGTTTCCGCATGGGACGGTACGTCCTGGCAGGGCGCCTTGAGCACGCCCTCCGGTTCATGCACCGGGAACGATACGGGGGCCTTGATCAGCAACAATGCTGTGGAATACTATAATGTGTTCACTTTCGGTTCGAACGACGGCACGATCGGGGTCGATGAAATCGTGAGCACCGCGCCAACCATTTCGTTCAATGGCAATGCCATCCAGGTCCGCGGGAACACCGCTCAAGCGGATCTCACCCTGCTGGATGCGAGCGGGAAGGCGGTGCTGAGCGAGCCGGTGACCGGTGATGGGAGCTTCTCCCTACCCACGCTCCCCAGCGGCTGGTACAGCGCTGTTCTGGCGCCCCGGAACGGACACCTCCCGGCTCGGACGTTCATCGTGGTCCCTTGGTGACGCGCTGTTTAGCCTCGCTGCGGTGCGGATCGCCACCGCTCCTCCCCGTTCGTCACCGTTCGTGTATGGCCCTGAAGTGATGGGCCGGTGTCCGGTACTTTCGGGACCGTTCCGCTCGTTCCAGGAGCGCCTTTACAGCCCATGCTCGAACTGAAGAACATCCGCAAGTCCTACCGCATGGGGGCGAACATCCTGCAAGTGCTGAAAGGGATCGATCTGCACATCGGCAAGGGCGAACTGGTGAGCATCATGGGGTCCAGCGGCAGCGGCAAGAGCACCTTGCTGAACGTGATCGGCATCCTGGACGTACCGGACAGCGGGACCTACACGCTGGATGGAATCGCCATCGATCACCTCACCGAAACGCGCTCGGCGGAATTGCGCAGCAAGTACATCGGCTTCGTTTTCCAAAGCTTCAATCTGATCAGCTTCAAGAACGCGATGGAGAACGTGGCACTACCGCTCTACTACCAGGGCGTTCCGCGGAAGAAACGCAACGAACAGGCCCTTGCCATGTTGGCGAACGTGGGTATCAAGGAGTGGGCGCACCACATGCCCAATGAACTGAGCGGCGGCCAGAAACAACGTGTCGCCATTGCCCGCGCGCTGGTGAGCAGCCCGAAGATCATCCTGGCCGACGAGCCCACCGGCGCGCTGGACAGTGCCACGAGCGTGGAGGTGATGGACCTGCTTAAACGGGTGAACCGCGACCTCGGGCTCACTGTGGTGATCGTGACCCACGAGCATGACGTGGCGGCCGCCACCCAGCGCATCATCCGGCTGAAGGATGGTTTGATCGAGAGTTCCACCACCAACCCCGGGCCGGTGCATGGGGAAGGCCACAAACCAAGTGTCGCCGATGTTCGACCTTGAGAAGTGGCGCGAGATCTTCGACAGCATCGGCAAGAACAAATTGCGGACGGTGCTCACGGGGTTCGCCGTGTTCTGGGGGATCTTCATGCTCATCGTGCTCCTCGGTGCGGGCGCGGGATTGCGGAACGGCTTCGAGTACAACTTCAAGAACACCGCTACCAACAGCATCGAGCTTTACGGCGGGGAAACGAGCAAACCGTGGAAGGGCCTTCCGGCGAACCGCGCGATCCAACTCACCGAGGAGGACATCGAGGCCTTGCGCAACGCGATACCCGGGATCGAGCACATCAGCGGAAAGTTCCGCGTATGGCGCGGCGAAAGCCAATTGCAATACGGTATGAACTACGGAAGCTTCAGCATCCGTGGCATCCAGCCGGAGAACCAGCAGCTGGAGCACCAAAGGATCGTCAAAGGCCGCTTCATCAACGAAGTGGACGAAGAGATGGACCGCAAGGTGATCGTGATCGCCGAGGACTGCCGCAAGGAACTCTTCAAGGAGGAGGACGCTTTGGACAAGTGGATCAATGTGAACGGCGTACCCTTCCTGGTCGTCGGTCAGTACGAGTTCGAGAGCGGCGGCCACAACATGATGGAACGCAGCCCCGTGTTCATCCCCCTGAACGCGGCCCAGAAGGTCTTCAACGCGAAGAGCTATGTGGACGAGATCATGTTCAGCTTCGCGGACAACAGCATCGTGGGCGCGAACATCGCCAGGGAGCGCGCGGTGCATACCCTCGCCCGTCGGCATGACTTCGACCCCACCGACGATCGGGCGCTCTGGGTGAACAACAACGTGGAGAACGTGAAGACCGTGGGCACCATATTCGGGGGCATCACGGCCTTCCTGTGGTTCGTGGGCATCGGCAGCTTGATCGCGGGTATCGTGGGCATCAGCAACATCATGATCATCACGGTGAAGGACCGCACCAAGGAGATCGGCATCCGCAAGGCCCTCGGCGCGCGACCCGCCGATGTGGTGGGGCAGATCCTGCTCGAATCCATTTTCGTAACGGGGCTGGCCGGTTGGCTGGGCCTGTTCCTGGGGGTCCTGCTGCTGGAAGGTCTGGCCTCGGTGATACCCGGCAGCGAGTTCTTCCGCGATCCGACGATCAAGATCGAGGTGGCCCTCTATGCCCTCACCGCCTTGGTGATCGCCGGTGGGCTCGCAGGGCTCTTCCCTGCCCGCCAGGCGGCCGCGATACGTCCCATTGAAGCGCTACGAGACGAATAAGCCATGTTCGACCGCGCGTTCTGGGAAGAGATCTGGATGGCTTTGAGCCGGCGCAAATTGCGCAGCTTCCTCACCATGTTCGGTGTGGGCTGGGGCATCTTCATGCTCGTGGTGATGCTGGGCATGGGCAACGGCCTGAGCAATGCGGTGCTCGGCGGCTTCGAGGGGTTCGCCACCAACAGCTGCTTCGTATGGACGATGCCCACTACGAAGCCCTACGCGGGTTTCCAACGCGGCCGGCGGTTCCGCTTCGACAATGAGGACATCGGGCTGATCCGCGACAACGTGCGGGGGATCTCGGTGTGCTCGCCGCAACTGCAACTCGGCGGCTGGCAGGGCGGCAACAACGTGTCCTACGGCAACAAGATCGGCGCCTTCAGCATCTACGGCTCGGAACCCGAGGTGATCCAGGTGGAATCCATCCGCCTGCCACAAGGACGCTTCCTCAACACCATGGACCTGAAGGATGAGCGGAAGGTCGCGGTGATCGGCCAGAAGGTCGTGGACCAACTCTTCGACAAGGTGGACCCCATGGGCAAGTACATCAAGATCAATGGGGTCTACTTCCAAGTGATCGGCATCAGCCAGAAGAAGAGCAGCGCCGAGATGGGCGACAATCCGGACGCGAAGATCTACGTGCCGTTCACCACGTTCCAAAAGGCCTTCAACAGCCTGAACGAAGTGCATTGGTTCAGCATCATCGCCGAACCGGGTGAGGATGTGGCGCGCATCGAGAAGGACATCAAAGCGCTCATGGCCCGCAAGCACAAGGTGGATCCCACCGATGAGAACGCCTTCGGGTCGTGGAACATGCAGGACATGTACGGCAAGATGAGCGGCCTCTTCCTGGCGATCTCCGGCCTGAGCTGGAGCGTGGGCCTGCTCACGCTGATCGCGGGCGCGATCGGCATCGGCAACATCATGCTGGTGAACATCAAGGAACGCACGAAGGAGATCGGCATCCGCCGCAGCATCGGCGCCACGCCGCGGGATATCACCAAGCAGATCGTCGCCGAAGCCCTCTCCCTCACCTTCATCGCCGGCTACTTCGGGCTGCTCGCGGGTGTGGGTGTGCTGGAAGGCACGCGTGCCGTGGCCGGTGATGGGGATTTCTTCAAGAACCCGGGCGTCGATATCAAGGTCGCGCTGGTGGCCTTCGCCGTGCTCATCGTGAGCGGATTGCTCGCCGGGCTATTGCCCGCGCGCCGCGCCCTGGCCATCAAAGCAGTTGATGCCTTGAGAGCTGAATAACAGATCGAAAACCGTTGCAATGAAACGCATCCTCAAGTACCTCCTCTTCATCGGCCTGGCCGCGCTCTTCGTATGGACCATGTGGTTCCTTTATGAGAAGAGCGCGAGCAAACCGGACGTCTTCAACACCGAGAAGGCCAAAAAAGCGAACGTGGTGAAAAAGACCGTGGCCAATGGCAGCATCGTGCCGCGCAAGGAGATCCTGATCAAGCCCGTGGTGAGCGGCATCATCCGAGAGCTCTATGTAGAGGCCGGCGAACAGGTGAAGAAGGGCGATCCGCTCGCCAAGATCCAGATCGTGCCGGACATGCTCTCGCTGAGCAGTGCCGAACAACGTGTGAGCGGCGCGAACATCAACGTAGGCAACGCGCAGATGACCTTCGACCGCAACAAGCCCCTCGCCGACAAAGGCGTGATCAGCGCGAGCGAGATGCAGGGCTACGACATCGCCCTGCGGAACGCGAAGCAGGAGCTCAACGCCGCCGAGGAGGCCTTGAAGGTGGTGCGCGACGGCATCAGCAATAACAGCGCGGGCAACACCGTGGTGCGCAGCACCATCGACGGCATGGTGCTGGACGTGCCGGTGAAGGAGGGCAACAGCGTGATCGAGCGCAACAACTTCAACGAGGGCACCACCATCGCCAGCATCGCCGACATGGGCGACCTGATCTTCCAGGGCAAGGTGGACGAGAGCGAAGTGGGCAAGGTGAAACTGGGCATGCCGGTGGTGCTTACGGTCGGAGCGATCGAGAACGCCCGGTGGGACGCCGAGTTGGAATACATCGCGCCCAAGGGCGTGGAGGAGAACGGCGCCATCCAGTTCGAGATCCGCGCAGCGGTGAAACTGAAGGAAGGCGAACGCCTGCGCAGCGGCTACAGCGCCAATGCGGATATCGTACTGGACCGCCGCGACAGTGTACTCACCGTGCCCGAGAGCATCGTAGAGTTCAACAAACAGGGCGACAGCGCCTTCGTGAGCGTGAAGAACGGGGAAGAGTGGAAGAAGACCTGGATCAAGACCGGCCTCAGCGATGGCATCAACCTCGAAGTAGTGGAAGGCGTGGACGCCACCACCGAACTGAAAGGCGCCAAGAAGGAAGAAGAGAAGGAAGAGGTCTCCTACTCCTCGGGTGACTGAGCCCTATACCATTTCGAAGTACCGATCGGTTCGATCTGTGCTGCGAGATGGTATTACTCCACCTGTGGCAGGGCCTTCACATGGGCGCGCACGGCGACGCCGTTCAGGTCCATCTCTTGGTCGTCCGCGGTGAACTTCACCCCTTTCACATCATAGAACAGGCCGTGGGGCGAGATCGCCTTCACCGCCATCTGCTCGCCGGTGGCCGAGATCGCTTTGATGTTGTAAACGTTCCCGCTGCGGCTCGCCCCCTTCACATCGAGCTTCGCGCCGTCCGCAGTGATCGCCTTGATAGCGTAGATGGTGCCGTCCTTGCCGATCGCCTTCACCGGTGAAAGTGCATCGCCGCTCACAAGGACCTTCACAGGCACCTGTTCGCCATCGACGAGCGCCTTGATGTCCAGCACGGTCGCATCCCCATTGGATAAAAAGGCCTTCACATCGTGGAGCGCCCCGGTCTTGTCCACCGCCTTGATCCCTAAAACGTGACCGTCCGGCCGCACGCACTTCACGTTCCAGACCGGATCACCGTCGCCATCGGTGGCGTGTGGTAGCGCTTTCACATGGGCGGCGACCTTCACACCTTGAACAACCGCTTCGACCTCTTCGGGGTCCACTTGCACGCCCTTGATATCGCGCATCTGGCCGGTGGGACTGATCGCCTTCACGCCGTAGAGCGCGCGGTCCGGGCCGATGGCCTTGATATGGTACAAATGCCCGGCCTGTGCCACACCCTTCACATCCATACGTTGGCCGTTGGCGTCGAGCGCCTTCACATCGAGCAGAGTGCCATCCGCGGCGATCGCCTTCACCGGAAGAAAGGCATCGGTGCTCACCAGGACCTTGATCGGCAGCATCGTCGCGCCGTCGATGGCCTTCACGTCCATCACATGCGTATCGCCGTTCTCCAGCGCCTTCACATCATATTGCTTGCCGGCCTTGTCGAAGGCTTTCACATCCAGCGTGACCCCGGTGGGCAGCACCGCTTTGAGGTTCCAGATACGTGGTTCACCTTGGGCGAAGGAGCCCATGGAGAACGCGGCGAAAGCCAAAAAGAAGAAGCAATGGAACGCTTTCATCTTGCTCGTTTTGCCCGAAGGTAGTCGCCGCATCCTAGCCGCGTTCGCTCGGCCCGATCGCCAGGTGAGCCGCATCCGGTGCCGCCCGGTGCGACCGACTAGGTCGAGCACGTATTCGCCGCCGGAAAGGTCGCTCAGATCCAAGGGTACCTCCGCCTCCGCGATCCCCTGCATGACGGCGACACCGAGCACATTGTAAATTGTGAAGGTCCAGCGGTCGCCGGGCTCAGCACCTCCAATGCGCACCGTCCCGTCCTCCAGCGGCATGGGAAAAAGGAACAACTTCTTGCCCACTTCCTCCAAACCCACATTACCCGTTGAAAAACACAGCGGTGACGGGGTATAGGCGATCATGTCGAAGATAGGTGTGAAGGCCACGGTGGTGATGGATGGAACGGTTGTGCTGAACACGAATGGTGTCGCGGTCGCCACCACATCGATCACCGCCACACTGTCCACTTCGGAGCAAGGCGAAGGCAGTGCGGCGAGGTCCATGAGCGCGATGGCTTGGTAGTTGGGGCTGCTCAGACCGCAGCGGTAGATGCGATCGGCATCGAGCGCTGCGGTGGTGAACGCCGCCAACGCGGGATCCGGTGCGATCTGCCAGAGGGGGTCCCCATTCCCGTTCAGACGCAGCAGCACGCTATTGTCGTATGGGACCGTGGATAGAAGGATCAGCTCCAGCAGGAAATCCCCGTCCGGCAGCGCGGTGAGGATCACATTCCCCATATCACGATCGGCGTGTACGAGCAGCTTGCACCAAAGCACAGCGCCCTGTGGATCCATCATCACCAAACCGATCTCGCCGTTCACGGAGTTGAACAAGGTCTCGATCGCCAGCACGATGTTCCCGTTGGGAAGAACGACCGCATCGTACGTCCGGTTCTCGTCGCTTCCATCAATGATCAATGTGGAACTCCAATCGACCGTGCCGTTCGCGTTGATCTTGGAGATGACCGAATTGACGTTGGAGCTTCCGCAGTACATGACGAGATCCCCATTGATACCGGGAGCCAGACCCGCGTAGATCGCACCGCCGGATGGTTGGGGAAAAGTGCGTGCGGTAGGTGCATCACCTCGTTCATCCGAAACGAGCAACGTGAAAGAGGAGAACGGTTGATCGAAACTGAGCAACGCGAGGTCGCCATCACTGGTGCGCTCAGTTTCCAGAACGAAAAGGTCCAAGGTGTCCAGCTGGTGGTACTTCGCTTCCACGAGAGCACCATTGGCATCGAGGAGGACAAAGGCAGGGCAAGCCCGCCCCAAGGGATCATCGCGGTAGCTGGTGAGAACAAGATCCCCATTGGATGCTTCGATCGGAGCTCCCCGGAAACTCTCCTGATCGGCCGCACGTCGGCTCCAAAGGACATCACCCGTGGCCGAAAAACGAACCACGGATGGGTAGATCGTCGCGAGCTGTCCCGAACTCACCAGCAGATCGCCGTTCGCAGCGACACCGATGTCAGAGAAGGGTGCGCCGGAGTAGCGCAAAGAGAAGGGTGCCTGTCCATGCGCATCGCACACAAGCAAGGCGAGGGCAAAAAGCAGCTGCGGGCTATTGTAAGCGTTGCTGAGATGCATGGGTCCAGTGGTCCTCCTTAGAACGTAAGATGCTCGTTCGGTTGCCTTGAACCGATGGTAACCGGAACAGGGCGCAGATAAATCGCTGTGGTGTAGACTTGTGGAATGCAGATCGAAAATAGCCCTTACCGCCTTCGTCGGTCCACGGTGACAGTGCTCGCCTTCTGTGCGATCAGCGTCTTCGCCCAGCCGAACCTCGATTCGCTCGACGCCTACATCGCGCGCTCCGTGCAAGCCTTCGACCAGCCCGGCCTTGCCGTGGGCATCGTGAAGGACGGACAATTGATCTGGAGCAAGGGTTATGGCAAACTGGACCTGGCGAAGGCGGATCCGGTAACCCCGAACAGCGTGTTCTATTGTGCCAGCATCAGCAAGGCGTTCACCGCGTGCGCGATCGGGCTCCTGGTGGACGAGGGTAAGTTGAGCTTCGATGATCCCGTGCGCAAGCATCTGCCCTGGTTCAGCACACCGAACCCTTTCGTCACGGAACACTTCATGGTGCGCGACCTGCTGTGCCACCGCAGCGGGTGGATCACCTTCGATGGCGACCTGCTTTGGTACGGCACGGACCTGAGCCAGCGCGAGATCCTCGAACGCCATGCGAAGGAGCCGTTCTCCTATGAATTCCGGAACGAGTTCGGCTACAGCAACTTGATGTTCATCGCTGCCGCTCAGGTGATCGAGGCGGTGAGCGGCATGACGTGGGACCAATTCCTCACCACGCGCATGTTCCAACCCCTTGGCATGGATCGCAGCCGCGTGGAGACCGCCGACCTGGCCACCATGCAGGATGTGGCGATGCCCCATGTGCGCAAAGGGCAGGACCCGAAGGCTCCACAGAAGAGCATGGCCTACCAGTCGCTCCAAGGAGCCGATGGCGCCTGCGGCGTGCTGAGCACCGTGACCGATCTGGCCAAGTGGGACGCCATGTGGATGAACGAAGGGCAGGTCGCCGGCAAGCCCTTCCTCTCCAAGGAAAGTTGGACCACCATCACCACACCGCAATTGAGCAATGAGGTAGGTCCCGAAGGCAACACCGCAGGCCGGCACTTCAATGGCACCGCCATGGGTTGGTTCACCAACGACCAGTACGGATCGAAGATCATCACCCACAGCGGCGGCATGCCGGGCTTCATCCTCAACCACGCGGTGGTACCGGAAAAGGACCTGGCCGTGATCGCCTTGGGGAATGGGGAGACCTCAAGCGTCTTCGCTGTGACCAGCAAGATCCTGAACAGCTACTTGAGCGACGGCAAGGCCGATCCGACCGCACGCATGATCAAGGGCAGCGAAGGGGGAAAAGCGGAGGACGCCAAGCGTGTGGCGGACCGGATCGCTGCCCGCGCGAAGGGGACCAAGCCTACTGCCGATGCCGCAGCACTCACCGGCACCTTTGCCGACAAGGTCTATGGCGAAGCCACGATCGCCGTGGTGAACGGGCAGCCCAGCCTATCGTTCGCGCCAGCGAAGGAACTCTTCACCGGCACCCTGGAGCATTGGCACTACGACACGTGGAAGTGGGACCATGCGGACCCCTTCCTGGAGCCGGGCTACATCACCTTCCGCTTCGATGCCGACCACAAGGTGACCGGCTTCAAAGTGGACCTGCACAGCCCGGACTTCCACTTCTACAAGCTCGACTTCGAGAAGACGAAGTGAGCCGTTCGTGGTGGTTCAGGTCCGTCAGGGCGTGAGGAGACCGAGGTTTTTCAGCACGTTCTCCAACTCGGTGATGCGGGTGCGCATGTTCTCGATCACGATCGCTTCCGAAGGATCGTAGATGCCATCCACAGGGAGGTTCTGCGCCGGAGTGATCGGCGCTTCTTTGTAGAGTTTGATCACGTCACCATTGCCGTTCATGACGTGGATGGTGGAAACGCCGGATAGATCCGCGGAGTAGAACTGGATGGCGCCATTGGATCCCGGTCCGCCACTGAGCCCATCGGCCGGTGGCGTTCCGTTCTGGATCGCGAGCACGTTGGATCCACCGGTGCCTACCATCTGATCACTTGTGAGGTCGCCTATCACCACGTTACCGCCAAGAACGGCCGCAGCGTTCAAATGCGGCGCACTGCTTCCTCCAGGAGTTGCCGTTACCATCAGCGAAGCGGACTTCGCACCGGCGTTGCTGCTCCACTCCCCCAAAGTGGATACTTGCAGGCCTATCCGGGTGTCGGCAGCACTGGTGCTGGAGGTGGTGGCCTGGCTCTCGATCACCACCGCCGTGCTGCTGCCGGTCGTGGCCTCCACCTCGCTCACGTGCAACGCGGCCGTGGGCGTGGCCGTGCCGATGCCCACTTTCGGATGGTCCCCGCTCGCAACTATGTCATCGGTGTTGTCCACCTTCTCCCAACCACCACGCGTCAAGCTGCTCCAAGCGGTGCCCGTAAAGCCTTCGAGGTCATCCGTCGCGGAGTTCCAACGGATCGTGCCCGATGAAGGAGCGACGTTGTCGGTGTTCCCCACCACGATGGCACCGTTGATCTCCAGCTTCTCCGTGGCGGTCTTGCCCACACCGATCTTACCATCACTGGTGATGGTCACCCTGTTGGACTCCACAACATCGTCCCCGTGGATGAGGATGTCGCCCCCAAGGCGCTGCAGATGCAGGCCGGATGTGCCTTGGACGGAAGTCGAACCAGCCAGGAGGTGACGTGCTTGGATCCCCTTGTAGTCGAAGGCGATGTTCTCGGTGATCGGACCGACCACGACGATCCCGGTGTTCTCTTGCAGACCTGCCAAGGATGAAGGATCGGCAGGGTCCCGGCTAACATGCAGGGTGGCGAAGGGCATCAGCTCGTTGATCCCGACATTGCCGCCCGGCAGCACCGTGATGCGTTCGCTGTCCGCGATGCCGTCCTTCTCCAACAACGCGAAGGCCCCTGCCCGTTGCGGGGCCGCATCGTCCAGATGGGCGATCACCCAGCCCGCATTGGCCGCGACGGCCCCATTGCGCAGGCCCAGCCCGGTGCGCTCGCCGGCATGGATGGCGTGGATGAAGTATTTCTCCGTGGGCGTTGTGGTTCCCACGCCCACATTCCCGTTGGAGGCATCGATGAACAGGCGGCTCGTCATGCTTCCGGGCGCGCCCTGCCCGATGTCGAAGCCCGCACTATCGGTGCTGATCCCGAAATTATCCTGGGCCGGTATGTCGCCGGTCTCGAAATAGGTCTTCAGGATGTTCCGCGACTCGATGGAGAGCGGCGCTTCGGGAACGGTATCGCCGATGCCCACATGGCCCGTGGAATCGGCGATGAACAGGCGGCTCTGTGATAGGCCGGAGCTCGCATCATCGATGGAGAAGCCATCCATGTCGCCGCCGGTCGGGTTGAGGTTGATGTTCCATTTCTGCGAATCGTCCTCCGAATGGAAGGAGATCATCGCATCATCCTGGCCGGGCTCGCCTTTGATGCCCAAGGGGCATTCCGGGGTGGTGATCCCGATCCCGAACCGCTTGTCATGCACGTACAAACCGCTGTCCGCCACCCAGGCGCCGCCGTCCCAATGCATGATCTGTCCCACCTCGGTACCAGGGGGCAGATCACCGCTGCTGCCCGCATGCAAGGCATAGGGTACGCTGAGCAATTGCTGCGTGCCGAAGCTGGTGTAGCTGCCGCTCGCGCTCAGGTCCAGACCGATCTCAAGGAAGTACGGCCCGCTCCTCCAGTCGATCGCGCTGAAGGTGCCCGTTCCCGGCGTTCCTTCGCCCACGTGCAACGTGAAGAGCCCGAACATATCGGTGGTTGCGCCATGCGTTTCCGAGTAGGCCACCGGCCCCAAAGCGGACCCCGATCGCAACCGGAACTCCACGCCGATCGCCTGGGCGCTCAGCGGCTCCCCCACCGCATCGCGGGCCACACCTTGGTAGTTGAAGGACTGTGGTGACTGGGCCAGGGCGAACGTCGCGAAGACCATCGGAACGAGGAGCGAGAAGGAACGCATGGCTGAAGGAGTTGAAAAGTGAAAAGTTCAAAACCTAGCCAGGAGGGGATCCAGGGCTATGGGTCGTCCATCCGGCCGGTCATCGTGGTGTTCGGTTGGGTAGGTTGCGCGTTGGCCGGATCAGGGCGCGCTGGTCCTGTAAGTGAAGTCGCAATAAGATCCAGCGACCCCCGCGCTCGATCCGTTCATCTTCAAGAAAACAGTGGTCGCTGTATTGTTGGCGACGATCCCGACGGAGGTCTGAGCTCCGTTGCGGTAGTGGTCACTGATGAAGGTGCCGCTCACCAGATCACCGTTCGGTGGTGAGGCGATGGGCAGCCCGGGGGGGACCGTAAGTGTAGCGGTATTGGTACCCGCGGAATAGGTGGGGCCAGCCCCTCCGAAGCGGCAGACCACATGCACCACGTTACCCACCCTGCTGTAGCTGCAACTGGGAGCGGTCGGGGCGCTTGTGAAGCCACCCGTGCTAGTCCATGTCGCCGTATAGTTGCCCGCGCTCACCACGGTGCTCCAGACGGCATCACCGTCCGCGTCCGAGGTCAATACCCTTCCAGCGGCCTGTGTGCCATCGGCGATGCGCACGTTGCCCGCCACATGCAATTTCGCCTGCGGCGTTTGCGTGCCGATGCCCACATCATAGTTCGAGTCCGACCACACGCGGTTATCGAACGGCTCGGCTACCCAGGCGCTATCCGATAGCATGAGCGCCTGTCGCGAAAGCGCGGCGAAGGGCACACAGCGGAACTGCTGGCTCGCGTTGAGCGTGTAGTTGGTTCCACCGTTCAGGTCCATCAGCACGATCAGGCCATAGAGCGTAGCGCTGTACCACTCGATCTGCGTAAAAGTTGGAAACTGCCCGCCCGTGGGAGTGCCAAAGCCGATCACGGCGGTAAGCAAGCCCTGCGCATCGGTCGTCAAGGTCTGGGTCTCCTTGTAGGCGAACGCCAGACCAAAGGTGACCGTGAACTCCACGCCTATGGTTTGATTGGGCAGCGGGTCGCCACTTGCGTTGCGCACCACCGCCTGGTAGTGCATTCCAAGGAAAGGTTGTGTGGGCTGCGCCAGGGCCAGCAGGGGCAGGAACAAGGCCAGGAGCGAAAAAGAAGACTTGCGGAACATGGGGTATGGTGTTGGTTGTGTTGTGGTGCTTGGTAAGGGATCAGGGCATCTGGGCGGCGCGCGTAGCGGTAGGCACGCTGCCGCCGATGTTCTGGAGGATCACGTCGCGATCGTTGTTGGAACCGGCGTATTTCACCGTGCCGTCCAACGTCACATCCTCCTTTCGGTATCCTGTCGTCGTTGCCGTAGGAACACTGCCGCCGATGGCGGTGAGGATCGGATCGCGATCGTTCGCGCTGCCCGCGTACTTGATCACTTCGTTGTCCGTGACATCACCGGCCCAAAGCATCCGTGCGGCTCCGCTGATGCGTTGCGCGTTCGTTCCGAAGGTGGCCACGGTGCCATTGGTCAGATTCACGCTCACCGGCGTATTGGTGAGCGCGATGGAATTGAGCGTGAGGATGCTGAGGTGGTTGCGGTGCTGCACACTGAGGAAGTAATTGTCCGAAGGCCGGTAGAAGGTGACGGGTGAAACGCCATCGGTGGCGACGATATCGCCATCGCGTTGGATCAACGCGCGGCAGGAAGCCACCACGAGGGTATTGGTGTTCTTGTCGCGCAATTGCAGGTACACCCAGTCCACAATGGCGTTGGCGCCGGTAACAGCCAGCACGGCCGGTGCCACCGTTTCACCACCGGCGCCAGCTACCGCCGGATAGCCCAGCGCGGAATAGGGCTCGACAGCGGGGATCCAAGCGCCGGTGCGCAACCCGTCCGTCATGGGCGGTGTATTCACCGTCCAAGGACCTTGGAGAAAGGCTTTGATGTTGAGCCGCACGCGTACGAAGGCGCCTTGGTGGAACCCTTGCGTCAGCATGTTCGTGCCGTTGCTGAAAGAGGTGATCGCCGGTTCACCCACGGTGAATTGCACGGAACCCACACCAGGCACTACGGAACTTCCGCCGCAGCCGGAGATGACCACAGGCGTGATGGATTGGGAGAACGCACCCAAAGCGAACACGCATTGGGCGGAAAAAAGGAGCGGGCGCAGCATGGCGATGGATTGTAAGGGCAAGCTAGGCGGATCCGCGGATCCCGCAAGGGCTTGTTGAAAGTCTATCGAGGTTCCCCGGGCGATCACCCACCTTCGCGCCGATGGGCAATTCGAACCTGCGATGACCACAGCGGTCAACGAGCGCACTGCCGACGCGGAACCGCTGAGCCGTGGGCGCATTGTGCTGTTCTTCCTCTGCGCCCTGCTGCTCTGCGGCTGGCATCTGGATCGCGGCCTCAACGCCAACACCGTGAGCCGAGCCGCCATGGTGGCCGCCGTGGTGGAGCATGGCACCTTGCGCATCGATGCCTACCATGAACTCACCGGCGACAAGGCCTTGATCGATGGCCACTACTATTCGGACAAAGCCCCCTTGCCCGCGCTGTTGCTGATCCCCGTCTACGCACCGCTCGTGGCCCTCGGCATCCTCGGTCCCGGCGAGCACGGACTGTTGACCGACAAACTATTGATGCTCGGCGGCTTGATCTGCGGAAGCGTTCCGCTCGCCTTGATCATCACGCTGTGCTGGTCGCGGATCCGTTCCAGAACCAGCGCCTTCTCCCCTGCCCTGCTCGCCACGCTTCCCTTCCTAGGCTCCTTCCTGTTCGTGTACAGCGGCAGTTTCAACGCGCATCTGTTGGGCGCGCTCTTCCTATTGTTGGCCTTCATCGCACTCGAACGCGAGCGGCATTTCGTTGCCGGGGCCCTCTGCGGTTGTGCCGTGCTCTGCGAGTATCCGCTCGTGCTCTTCCCTTTGGCATGGGTGGTTTGGATCTTCTTCAGGGCAGTGGATCGAAAAGCCTCCCTCCAGCATGTGCTTCGCTTCACGATGGGCGGACTGCCGCTGCTGGTGCTGATGCTCGCCTACAACGCGGTCCTCACCGGCGATCCGCTCTCCGTGGGTTACCAGCATGAGGCGAACTACACCTTCATGCACGACAGCTTCGGCATGGCGCATCCCACCCTTACCTCGCTGTGGGGGCTCACCTTCAGCACCTATCGCGGCCTCTTCGTGTACATGCCCGTTATGCTGTTGGTGGTGTTGGCGCTCGTGCTCGCGCTACGCGCGCGCGGCTTCAGGACGAACGCCGAGATCATGATCCCCTGCCTGCTCTCCTTCCTGCTCATCGCCAGCTACGGCATGTGGTGGGGCGGCTGGGCCATCGGGCCCCGGCATCTTTCCGCGGCGGCGGTGCTGTTGGCGTATCGCGGGCTGCCCTTGGTAGCGGAACACCGGTGGATGCGTTGGCCCTTTGTATTGCTCAGTACCCTGGGCATCGGCATCGCCTTCATCGCCAAGAACACGGTCTGGTATTCCTTCCCCACGGAAGTGCGGCGGCCGATCGAAGAGATCCTGATCCCGAAATTGCGCGACGGCGCCTGGACCGATATGCAGATCCCCGTCTCCTTCGGCATGAGCCCGCAAGCCTCGGCACTCGCGTTCGTGATCGTCACGCTGCTCGTTCTGGTAGTCCTGCATCGCCTGGACCGTTCTCCCATGCGCACACGATGAAGCATCGTTTCTACTGCCCCGATCTCACGGCGGACCGCGTGGAGCTTAGCGAAGAAGAAGCGGGCCATGCCTTGCGCGTGTTGCGTTTGCGCGAGGGCGATGCCGTCGTGCTGGTGGATGGACGCGGCACCGTGGCCGAAGCCGTGCTCGATGCCGTGGGCAAACATGCGGCGAGCGCTGTGGTGCGATCGCGGGTGCTGTATCCCTCACCCCCACACGGAACTATCCACCTCGCCGTGGCGCCCACCAAGCAGATGGAGCGCACCGAGTGGTTCGTGGAAAAGGCCACGGAGATCGGCGTGGACAGGATCACACCGCTGCTCACCGAACGCACCGAACGCAGCAAGTTGCGGCTGGACCGCTTGCAGAAAGTGGCGCTCAGTGCCATGAAGCAGAGCCAGCGCGCCTGGCTGCCGCAGGTGGACGAACTCACCTCATTGAGCGGCTTGCTCAAACAGATCCTGCCTGCCCAACGCTATTTCGGTTGGTGCGAAGGAGCGCCCGCCCCTTTGATGCAGGTCTACACCCCGGGCTCGGATGCCCTCGTGCTCATCGGCCCGGAAGGCGACTTCACCGCGGAAGAAGCGAAGACGATGTTGGCCCATGGCTTCCAGGCCATCGGGCTGGGCGAAGCGCGCCTGCGCACGGAGACCGCCGCCCTGGCGGCCTGCACCTGGATGAGCCTCGCGCGGCAGAACGGCGGCACGCCTTCGCGGTAACTTCGCACCCAATGCACATCCGCCTTTCCCTGCTCGTACTGGTCGCCGCGTTGCTTGGGCGCCTCACCACTTCGGCGCAGAACACCTACAGCATCGCCTTGCTCAAGTACAACGGCGGCGGCGATTGGTACGCCAACCCCACCAGCTTGCCCAATTTGGTGAAGTTCTGCAACGCGCAGCTCGGCACCCTGATGAACCCGGACGTGCCCACCGTGGAACCCGGCAGCCCGGACCTCTTCACCTATCCGTTATTGCACCTCACCGGGCACGGCAACATCGTGTTCAGCCCGGCGGAAGCGGAGAACCTGCGCAACTATTTGATCGGCGGCGGCTTCCTGCACATCAGCGATAACTACGGCCTCGATCCCTTCATCCGCCCCATGATGCAGCGCGTCTTCCCCGAACTGGAGTTCGTGCCCCTGCCCTTCGCGCACCCCATCTACCACCAGAAGTTCGACTTCGCCAACGGCCTGCCCAAGGTGCACGAGCATGATGACAAGCCCCCCCAGGGCCTCGGGCTTTTGTGGGAAGGCCGCCTGGTCTGCTTCTACGACCTGGAATGCGACCTGGGCGATGGCTGGGAGGATCCCGAAGTACACGGCGACAGCGAGGCCATCCGCACCAAGGCGCTGCAGATGGGCGCCAACATGGTGCAGTACGTTTTTGGGGCGGGGCAGCAGTAGGTAGCGCCTACTTGGATCGCGTGTCAATCTGGAAGTCATGGTCCACGCCAGCACCCGGCTTATCTTCGTAAAGCCTCGACGCCATCCCGGCCTCAGAGCACAACCTTCCGGTCTCCATCCGACCGTACTGGCGTGGATCCGGCAATGCTCCACCCATGAGAAGAAGGTCCTCTTGAAGGAACTGCTGGATGACACAGCCGCCTTGTCCATCGCCAGCGGGCCCAGCCTGGCAAAAGTTGGGAGGGTG
>JADJRW010000014.1 GCA_016712025.1 Flavobacteriales bacterium | reverse complement strand
AGCGCCGCGATTGGGCCCGATTGGTGGTTGACGTGGAGGGCTACAGCCTTCCCTCGGAGGTGCGCGCCGGCACCACCTATGCGTTGGGCGCGAATTGGACACCGCTAGGCACCCGCAACGGTTCCTTCCTGGGCCGCACCATATATCGGATCGGTGTGCGGCACACACAGGATTACCTGGTTGTGAAGGAACAGCAACTCACTGAAACCGGTCTCAGTCTGGGGTTCTCCTTTCCCCTCCTTAATTCAATGACGCGCTCCCGGTTCAATATCGGCGCGGAGCTGGGCCAGCGCGGCACCACCGCGAACGGGGCCCTGCTGGAACGGTTCGCGGATCTGTACATAGGGATCACTATCACACCGGAACTGCGGGAGAACTGGTTCCGCAGGCGCCGGATCGACTGACCAGCCCGGCCGATGGACGCTCGGTACGCACTATTCCGTATCGCAGGCGCGATCGCGATCTGCGCTTTTTCACAAGGCTGTAAGAACGATCTGGATCATGTCGCCGCCGTGGAGGTCCCTGCGGAGGCACCGGACCGCGTAACCTCCAACGCGGAGTATTTCTACAGTGACAGCGGCCGCTTGAGCAACCGGTTGCGTGCCGGCCGAATTGCGGAATACACGGCCAAGGAAACCCGGCGGACCGAACTGAGCGAGGGTATCGAACTCACTTTCTACGATCGTCAAGGGAAGGAGGGCAGCGTGCTCACCGCCCGCAACGGCACCATCTTGCCCAACGAGAAGCGCATGATCGTCCGCGACCATGTGGTGTTCCTGAACGCCAAGGGAGAACGATTGGAAACGGAACAATTGATCTGGAGCCAGGACAGCGATCGGGTACACACCGACCGGCCGGTGCGCATCGCCAGGGGGCGCGATATCATCCACGGAGTAGGACTGGAGGCCAATGAGGACTTCAGCAGGTATTCCATCCGGAAGATCACCGGTGAACTCTATGTAGACCCTGGAGATACCTTAGCGGGCGATGCGCAAGGTCCATAGGTTCATGGAACATTTCTGGCTCGCGGTGGCCATTGGCACCGCGCTCGCCGCCTGCTGGTCCATGGTGATGTACGGCTGGGAGGAGAGCTCCCAATGGATCTGGTTCCCGGTGATCGCCATGGGCATGTGGTCCATGCGGCGTTTGGTGCGGGGTAAGCTCGAGGCGATGGATGACCGTGCCCGCAAAGGTTGAACCGTTGCCGATGGCACGTCCGGCCCGCCCATGACCTCCACTGAGATCGTCTTACTGATCGCTTCGCTCGTCGTAGCTGCGCTCTGTTCGGGTCTGGAGCTCGCCTTCGTGAGCAGTAACAAATTGTACATCCAATTGCAGCGCAAGCAAGGAGCCTGGTGGGCCCTGCTGATCGCTGGTCTGCTCGATCGGCCGGGCCGCGTGCTGGGTACCTTGCTGGTCGGCAACAGCATCGCCTTGGTGGTCTTTGGGTTGCTCATGGCTCAGGCCCTGGGGCCTTGGTTGCAAGGGATCCAACCCAATGAGGTCTTCGTGCTTGTGGGCCAAGTGCTCATCAGCACATTGGTGGTGCTGGTGGTCGCGGAGTTCCTGCCGAAAGTCCTCTTCCGTATGGATCCCAACAGCAGCCTCGCCCTCTTCGCGGTGCCCCTCCGGGTCCTCTACGCGCTGTTTTGGCCGCCTATGATCGTGCTCAACGGCATCAGCGAGGGCTGCTGCGGCTGCTGGGGGTGAAAGGCCCTACCCGCCGGGCCGCCTTCGGCCGCATCGATCTGGACGAGTTCCTGCGCGAGATGAGCGAGAGCAGCGACCGCCCCGAGGCCATCGATGCCGAAGTGGAGTACTTCCGCAACACCTTGGCTTTGAGCGCTACCAAGGTGCGCGAGCGGATGGTGCCCCGGGCCGAGATCGAGGCGATCAGCGCGGAGGAAACGGTGGGAGTGCTTCACCAGCGGTTCGCGGAAAGTGGCTTGAGCAAGATGCTGGTGTTCAAGGACAGCATCGACAACATCATCGGTTACGTCCACAGCTATGAGATGTTCCGGCGGCCACGCACCATCCGGGCCCTCCTACGGCCCGTGGATTTCATTCCGGGCACCATGCCCGTGGACCAGGCGCTCCAGATGTTCATCAAACAGCGCACCCATGTGGCCGTGGTCGTGGACGAGTTCGGAGGTACGGCTGGATTGCTCACCATCGAGGATGTCGTCGAGACCATCGTGGGTGAGATCGAGGATGAGCACGACAGTGGCGATGTAGTGGAAGAGCGCGTTGGCGAGCACGAGTTCCTGTTCAGCGGCCGGGTGGAGGTGGAGCACATCATACAGACCTACCGATTGGATCTGCCTGTCGCTGAGGAGTATGACACCCTTGCGGGGTTGCTGCTGCACCGCACCGGGGCCCTCCCGGAGCAGGGCGCGGTGATCGATGTGGGCCCTTTCCGCTTCACCGTGACCCAGGTTCTGCACAGCCGCGTCGATCTGGTCCGCCTTCAGGTCATAGACCCCGAAAAGGGCTATTCCGCCTAGGGCGGGGCGAAGGGTCGGCCACCTATATTTGCAGCCCTTTCAAAAGAACTACCTATGGCAGTCATCGGCAAGATCCGTGAGCGTAGCGGCCTCCTCCTCGTCCTGGTGGGTGGTGCCATGGTGGCCTTCATCCTCACGGACCTTTTCAGCAATCGTGTCGGCGGCGGCGGCGATCAGAGCGTAGGCAGTATCGCGGGTGAGGAGATCGGCCTGGTGCCCTTCGAAAGCCGGGTAAGCGACGAGTTGGACAGCTACCGCAACGATTTCGGCCAGACCGTGGACGGCCAGATGACCGAGCAGGTGCGCAACAGCGTGTGGCAGGAGATCGTGCGCGAGCGCACCCTGTTGCAAGGTGCCCAGGAAGCCGGTTTCGGCAACACCCTGGGCAAGGAGGAGTACGATGACATCCGCTTCGGGAACAATGTGCTCTCCGACTTCTCCAGTAACCCCAACTTCAAAGGGACCCGACGGGCAGCCCAACAAGGAGGCACTGCGCAACTACTTCGAGAACGTGCAGACCAACGCCCCGGTCTACCACGAGATCCAGAAGCGCCGCATCATCGCCAACCGCATCATCAGCAAGTACAACACGCTGGTGAAGAAGAGCGTGTTCGTGAACACCGCACAGGTGAAGGATGACTACACCCAGCGCAATGCGAAGGCGACCTTCCAATTCGTGGCCAAGCGTTTCGACAGCGAACCCGATAGCCTCTACAGCGCGGGCGATCAGGATCTGCAGCGTTTCTATGACGCGCACAAGGACGATAAGCGCTACGAGCAGAAACCATCGCGCGGGTTCGATTACGTGGTGTTCCCCGTAACGGCCACTGCCGCGGACATCGAGCAGATCCGTTCGGACCTCGCCACCGCGAAGAACGATTTCGAAACCGCCACCAACGATTCCCTCTTCGCCACCTCCAACAATGAGGACCGCGCCTACAGCATCGCACCCTACGTGCCGGGTACGGCGGATCTGCTGAACGACAGCCTGATCCAAGCCGCTGCCGTGGGTCAGGTGGTGGGTCCCTTCCGCGAAGGCGAGAATTGGAAACTGGTGAAGGTGAAGGAGCTGGCGAAAGTGGAAGAGGCCCGTGTGCGCCACATCCTCTTGAGCACCCAGAGCGGCAAGCCAGAGGATGAGGTGAAGCAACGGGCCGACAGCATCCTCGCGGTGGTGAAGCGCGACAAGGGCAAGTGCGAGGCGATGGTCACCAAGTACAGCGAAGATCCGGGCAGCGTACAGAACGGAGGTGTGTACGAGTGGTTCGACCGCACCCGCATGGTGCCCGAATTCACCGCCGCCAGCTTCGATCAGAAGGTGGGCGCCACTACCATCGCGAAGACCTCCTACGGCTACCACATCGTGGAGGTGCTCGGGCAACGCAGCCGCGACGAGCGCCGCGTGATCACCGTGACGCGCCGCATCAAGCCGCTGCCTGCCACCTTCAAGGAAGTGTACAAGCAGGCCAATGAGTTCAGCCTGAACAATGCCGAGGTGGACAGCTTCAAGACCGGCGCCGAGGCCAAAGGCCTGCAGTTCATGAACGTGGACGAGCTGCGCAACGATCAGCGCTTCGTCCCCGGGTTGCAGGATCCCTTCACACTGATCAGTTGGGTGAACCGCGCCGAAGTGGGCACGGTGAGCGAGCCCATCGAAGTGGGCGAGAGCTACGTGGTGGCCATGCTACGCAAGATCCGCGAGCAAGGTCGCCCGGCGCTGGAGGATGTCCGCACCATTTTCACCGCCGAGGTGATCAAGGAGAAGAAGGCCGAAGCCTACATGGCGAAGATGGCCGGCAAGACCGACCTGAACGCCCTGGCCAGCGAGTTGGGTGCCAGCGTGGAGAGCGCCTCTGAGATGGCCTTCAGCGTGAACGCGATCCCCGGTGGCTTCGCCGAGACCGAAGTGATCGGATCTATTTTCGCTGTGCCCGCCGGCGAGACCCGCGGCCCGCTTAAAGGTGACATGGGCGTGTACGTGGTGAGCATGACCTCTCTGACCCCGTCGGCCGAACTCACCGACGTCGAGACCGAGCGCAAGACCCTGGAGCAACGCATGCAAGGCCGTGCGGAGGGTACGCTCTTCACCGCCTTGCGCGAAGCTGCCAAGGTGGTGGACGATCGCAGCAAGTACTACTGAGCAGTATCGTATTCATTGGAAGGGCGGGCTTTGGTCCGCCCTTCGCTTTTCGGACCGCGATGGGTGGGCGGAGATATGGTTGGGAAGTCAACCGCCGTCGTCCTTCAGACTATGGCGGTCGAAGAGAGAATTCCACCGAGGTTTTGAGCTATGACCGCTACTTGCCTCACCGCAACTCCGTCAACCGCTCCGCATCCATGCGCACCAGGATGCCGAGCAGGATGGTGAAGCCGATCAACGAGCTGCCGCCATAGCTGAAGAAAGGGAGCGGGATGCCGATAACCGGGGCGAGGCCGATGGTCATGCCCACGTTGATCATAAGGTGCAGGAAGAAGACGCACGCCACGCAATACGCATAGATCCTGCTGAAGCGTGAACGCTGCCGGTCGCTGATCCAGATGCAGCGCAGAATGAGCGCGGTGAACAGGGCCACCACCGTGGTGGTGCCGAGGAAGCCCCATTCCTCGCCCACGGTGCAGAAAATGAAATCGGTGCTCTGCATGGGCACGTACTTGTACTTGGTGAGCGTGCCTTCGAGGTAGCCCTTGCCTGCGAAGCCGCCGCTGCCGATCGCGGTCTGGCTCTGCTTCACGTTGTAGCCCAGGCCCTGTGGATCCTCCATCTGCCCGAGCATGACCAGAATGCGGTCTTGCTGGTGTTTGGCCAGGCCGCTCACCAAGTAGTCCACGCTGCTGATGAACGCGACGCTGCCAAGAAGGCCGAAGAGGATCAACCCATAGTAACGTTTGCGGTAGCGGCGGATGATCACGTTGCCCACCACCCAGAAGGAGACCAGCGCGAACACCGCGATCAAGCCCATGAGAAAATACTGGCCCCCCACGACGATGTCCGTGAACGGAATGCCGAAAGTGCTCTCCTTCAGGATCAAGGCGAGCACGCTGAGCACTGCCGCCAGGATGGCGATGAGTAGAATGTTGCCGGAAAGCCCTTCGCGGTAGAGCACCAGGATGAACGCACCGGAGACCAGTGCGGTGCCCGTGTCCGGCTGCAGCATGATGAGCGCGACAGGCAGCAGAATGATCGCGGTGGAGATGGCGCGCGAACGCAGATCGGCGAGCGCTTTCATCCCACTGAGATAGCGCGTAAGCGCAAGGCTGGTGGCGAACTTGGCGAATTCCGCAGGCTGGATGCCGAAGCTGCCCACGCCGAACCAGGCCTTGGCGCCGTTCACTTCCTTGCCCACGATCAGCACCAACAGCAAGAGCAGCATCACCGCAGCGTAGATCACCCACGCCAGGTCCCGGAAGAAGCGGCCTTGAATGAGCATCAGGCCAGCACCGAGCACGAGGCTGGCGATGATCCACACGCTTTGCTTGCCATACTCCATGCTCTGGTCAAAGAGCCCTGGATGCGCCGGGTTGTAGGCGGCCGAATAGATGTTGGCCCAGCCGGCCGCCATCAGCACCAGGTAGAGGGTCACGAGCACCGGATCGAGCCGGGCGGTGATGCGGTCGCGTTCCGTGCTCATCGGCGCCTACGGGGTGCTTTGACCTTCTTACGGTAGAATTTCTCCAGTGAGATCAGGTCCGTTTCGAGCATTTTCTTCTCCAGGTCCGGCCGGGTGATGCTGTCGGTGAGGTATTGCTCCATCAGGAGGCTGGCGATCGGTGCGGCCCAGGTGCCGCCGAAGCCGGAGTTCTCCACGTACACCGCCATCGCGATCTTGGGGTCCTCCATCGGCGCGAAGCACACGAACACCGCGTGGTCCTCACCGTGCGGGTTCTCCGCCGTGCCGGTCTTCCCGCACACGGTGATGTTCGGGATGCGCGCCTGCCGCGCTGTGCCCCCGGGTTCGTTCACTACGCGGCGCATGCCCTCTTGGATCAGGTCGTACCAATGCGTTCCCACGCCGGTGTAGTGCTGCTCGTTCCATTTGGTGAGCAGGCTATCCTGCTTCCCCACCGCACGCACCATGTGCGGATCGCGAAACCAGCCTTTGTTGGCGAAAATGGCCGCGAGATTCGCCATCTGCATGGGCACCACCAGTACTTCCCCCTGCCCGATGCTGAGGCTGTAGATGGTGCTGAAGGCCCAGCGCTTTTCGCCGTAGATCTTATCGTAGAACGCCGCGTTCGGTATGCTGCCTCCCTTCAAGGCGGGCAGGTCCACTTTGGGTTTCTGGCCAAGGCCGAACGAGCGCATGCCCTCGTTCCAATGGTCGAGGTTGATGCTCGCCGCCACGAAGCGATCGGGATGGTCGCCCTGCTCCAAGAGGCGCTTGAAGACCATGTAGAAGTAGGGGTTGCACGAATACTGGATCGCGCTTATGATGTTCCCTGCGTTCGGATGGTTGTGGCAACCCACCAGGCTTTTGTTGCAAGGGAAGCCTGTGTTCGGGTTGATGACCGAATCTTCCAGCGCCAGGAGCGTTTGCACCAGCTTGTAGATCGACCCAGGCGGATACTGTGCCTGCAGCGCGCGATCGAAGAGCGGCTTCAAGGTGTCGCGTTGCAGGATGCCGTAGTTGGTGTTGCGTACGCGTCCAACCAGCAGTTCGGGATCGTACCCCGGTGAGGTCACCAGACAAAGGATCTCGCCTGACTTGGGTTCGATCGCCACGATGCTGCCCTTCTTCCCTTTCATCAGGCGTTCGCCGTAGGCCTGCATTTCGGCATCGATGCTGGTGTAAAGATGCTTGCCCTCATAGGCCAGCGTATCGTAAAGGCCGTTCTTGTAGGGGCCTTGGATCTTGTTGTGTACGTCCACCACCACGTACTTCACGCCGCGCTTGCCGCGCAGTTCGGGCTCGTAGTAAGCTTCCAGGCCGCCCACACCGATCACGTCACCGGGTTTGTAGTAGGGGTCCTGTTCCACCTTTTTCGCGTCCACCTCGCTGAGGTAGCCCAGCATGTGCGCTCCGATGCGGCGCGGGTAGGTGCGGAGGGTGCGGCTCTGACCGTAGAACCCGGTGTACTTGTGCAGGTGTACCGCGATGGCGGCATACTGATCGGCTGTGATCTGCTTCTCGAACACCGAAGGCTTGTAGCTGCTGTAGCGTCCTGCATCGCCCACGCGCTTCTTCACCTCTTCCACGGACACACCTACCAGGCGCGCGAAAGCTGTGGTGTCGAAGGGTTGCACTTCGCGCGGCACCACCATGATGTCGTACACCGGCGTGTTGGCCACGAGCAGCTCGCCGTTGCGGTCCAGGATCAGCCCCCGTGCAGGGAACACGGTGATCTGCCGTTCGCTGATGTTGGCCGCCTCGGCCTTCCAGTGGCTATCGACCACCTGCACCCAGAACAAGCGCAACGTGAACACTGTGCTGATGAGGAGCACAGCGGCGACAAGCACGTATTTCCGCTCCTCGAAGTTCATGTCCTTTCACGCCCCGACCGGCGCGCGAGAAGTTGCACCAAAACGCAAAGCGCCAGCGTGAAACCCCCACTGGACAGCGTCCGCAGCAGTGTAGAGAAGAAGCGATCGAAGCGGTGCAGCTCGAAGAAGAAGAGCCAGAGATGGTGTACGAGCACCAATACCCCCGCATAGGTTAGGAACCAGGAGAAGCCCATATGTTGCGTGTCCGGGCGCATACCGAACTCGTAGCCTTCGCGTGGAGCCAGGAGGCGCTGCCAGAAGGAGCGCGTGTACATCATCACCAAGCACGCGCTGGTGTGCATGCCTGCGGTGTTGTTGAACAAGTCCATCGCACCTCCCAGAAGACCACCGATCAGAAGCAGCGCCCAAGCGGGTAGTTCAAAAGGCAACAACAAGAGGGCGAGCACATAGAGATACGGGATCATCCATCCGTTGGCCACGTCAAGATGGTCGAGCACCAGTATCTGCAGCGCCAATAGCAGCAGGAAGCGAAGGATGTTCGAGAGGACCGTGCCGATCATGGTCGCGCAGCTTGGGTCTCCAGGCTATCACGTTCCATTCTGGCTAGGTCCTTCACGATGTAGACCGGGCCGCTGCGCGTGAGGTCCTCGGTGAGGAGCACGGTGATCGTATGGTAGTTGCTGCTCGGGTCGTTCCGCATTTCGATGACCACGCCGACCGGGATGCCCGGAGGAAGATGCCGTCGCCGCCACGCGTCACCAGCGTGTCGCCTTGCTTCACGGGAGCGTGCTTGCCGATGTCCACCACCGAGGCGGTGCGGGGATCGCCGGTATCCCAACTCAACAAACCGAAGTGCCCGGATCGTGGCAGCACCACGCTCGTGTTCAACTCCGGGTCCAACACGCTTACCACCACACTGAAGCGCGGGCCGGCTGCGCTCACCACGCCCACTATTCCGTCAGTGCCGATCACACCCATGTCCGGTCCTACGCCGGCCTGGGTGCCTTTGTCCAACGTAAGGGTATTGCGCTGACGGTGCGTGGTACTGTTCACTACGCGTGCGGCCAGCATGTCGTACCGCACTTCGTGTACCGTGTCCTGGAACGCGATGAAGCGGCTGTGGACGGGTGCGTAGGAGGAGCGATCACGACGGCGCAGGTCCGCGTTTTCGTTCGCTAGGCGGAGGTTCACATCGCGCAGATCGGCGTATTCGGTGATGTCCGTTCGCCAGGCATAGACCCGCCCGACCGCTGTGTTCGCCGTGCCTACGGCCTGTGCGCGATGATGCTCATTGCCCGCGACCGTCCAGGCGTACGAGAGCGCCATCAACACCAGGAAGAGCAGGGTGTTGCGGATCTTGAAGAGGAAGCGGAAGAGGTCGCGCATCGCTAGCGAGTAGCGAGTGGCAAGTGGTGATCAGCGAGTGGCTGTTGTGCGGAGGCACTCGCTGATCGCCGCTCATCACTCCCTCATGAGGAACTGGAACCGGTCGATGTTCTTCAACGCGATGCCGGTGCCGCGGGCCACCGCGCGCAGCGGATCCTCGCTCACATGCACGGGCAGCTTGGTCTTGATGCTGATGCGTTTGTCCAAACCGCGTAGCAGCGCACCGCCCCCAGCCATATAGATGCCGGTCTTGTAGATGTCCGCGCTGAGTTCGGGTGGTGTGGCTTCCAAGGCGCTCAGAATGGCCTCTTCGATCTTGCTGATGCTCTTGTCCAGGGCCTGGGCGATCTCAGAATACGTGACCGTGATCTCCTTGGGGATACCGGTCATCAGATCGCGCCCGCGCACAGCATAGTCAGGCGGTGGGTTCTCCAGTTCGGTCATTGCGGCACCCACTTCGATCTTGATCGTTTCGGCAGTGCGTTCACCCACCAGGATGTTGTGCTGGCGCCGCATGTACTCTTCGATGTCCTGGGTGAACTCATCACCGGCCACGCGGATGTTCTTGTCGCATACGATACCGCCCAGCGCGATCACCGCGATCTCCGAGGTCCCCCCGCCGATATCGATGATCATATTGCCCATGGGCTCTTCCACATCGATCCCGATGCCGATGGCCGCGGCCATGGGTTCGTGGATCAGGTAGACCTCTTTCGCTCCCGCGTGCTCCGCACTGTCCCGCACGGCGCGCTTCTCCACTTCGGTGATGCCGCTGGGGATGCAGATCACCATGCGCAGATTGGGCGAGAACAGCTGGCGACCGGGCTTGATCATCTTGATCATGCCCTTGATCATCTCTTCAGCGGCCTGGAAGTCCGCGATCAC
The DNA here is from genome assembly GCA_016712025.1 of Flavobacteriales bacterium. Lineage (GTDB taxonomy): Bacteria > Bacteroidota > Bacteroidia > Flavobacteriales_F > PHOS-HE28 > PHOS-HE28. Next base: position 109,952 of record JADJRW010000014.1, on the reverse strand, counting down.
ACCATCGCGCAGCGGTCGCACGGTCTTGATGTTCTCGTGTGTTTTGCCGTGCATCTGCTGGGCCTGTCGGCCGATGGCGATGACACGACCGGTGGTGCGGTCCACCGCCACGATGCTCGGCTCGTCCACCACCACCTTGTCATTGTGGATGATCAAGGTATTGGCGGTACCGAGGTCGATCGCGATCTCCTGGGTGAAAAAGTTGAACAGCCCCATGCTGATGGGTCAGTGTTTGAAGTGTCGGTGACCGGTAATGACCATGGCGATACCAAGTTGATCGCACGCATCGATGCTCTCCTGATCGCGCACGCTCCCACCAGGTTGTACTACGGCGGTAACGCCAGCGCGAGCGGCAATAGTGACGCAATCCGAGAACGGGAAGAAGGCATCGCTCGCCATGACCGAACCGTTCAGGTCAAAACCGAACTTGTGCGCTTTGGCAATGGCTTGTTCCAACGCGTCCACCCGACTGGTCTGGCCCGCGCCGCTGGCGAGCAATTGCAGGTCCTTGACCAGGACGATGGCGTTGCTCTTGGTATGCTTCACCAAGATGTTCGCGAAGGTGAGGTCCTCTTGTTGTGCCGCCAAGGGGGTCTTTTTCGTGACGGTGCGCATCGCATCGCTCCGCACCAGCACTTGGTCGGCCTCTTGCTCGAGCTTTCCGTTCAAGGCGGTACGCGACCGTGCGACGGTGCGCTCGGAGGACCGCCGTTCCAAAATGATACGGTTCTTCTTGTGGCGGAGGATCTCCAGGGCGTCCGGGTCGTAGCCGGCCGCGCAAATGATCTCGAAAAAGATGGCATCTATGGCCTCTGCGGTAACCTTGTTCACCCGGGATGTGGTAACCAGGACACCGCCGAAAGCGGAGACTGGATCGGCCGCCAGCGCCGCGTTCCACGCTTCCTTCAACGAGGGCCGTACCGCTGCGCCACAAGCGTTGTTGTGTTTGATGATGGCGAACGGTTCGCCATTGAGCGTGTGGAGATCGTCGATGAGTTCCAGCGCCGCATCCAGGTCCAACAGGTTGTTGTAGCTGAGTTCCTTACCATGCAATTGCGCGAAGAGCGCGTCCAGGTCGCCATGGAACGAAGCGCGCTGGTGAGGGTTCTCCCCGTATCGCAGGACATGCTTCCGCGGCGCTCCTCCGCCTTGGAACCAAGTGCGGATGGCGGTGTCGTAGTGTGCGCTCACGCCGAACGCGATGGCGGCCAGCGCTCTCCGCTCTGACAGCGTGGTGTTGCCTCCGTTATCCAGGATCCGCGAAAGCTCCGTGTAATGCTGGCGATCGGATATGATCACCACGTGGGCATGGTTCTTCGCCGCTGCGCGGATCAAACTGATGCCACCGATGTCGATCTTTTCGATGATATCGGCCTCGCTCGCGCCGCCTGCCACCGTGGCCTCGAAGGGATACAGGTCCACCACGACGAGGTCGATGGGTGGGATGGCATATTCCTCCAACTGCGCGACGTCGCTCGCGAGGTCACGCCGCCCCAGAATACCGCCGAAGACCTTCGGGTGCAAGGTCTTCACGCGGCCACCAAGGATGCTGGGATAGCTGGTCAGGTCTTCCACGCGAACCACCGGAACCCCTAGTTCCTCAATGAACGCTTGGGTGCCGCCAGTGCTGTAGAGGGTAACGCCCAGCCGATGTAGTTCATGGACAATGGGGCCGAGACCGTCCTTGTGGTAGACGGAGATCAATGCGCTCTGGATGCGCTTCTGCCCGCTCAACGTGCCCTTCACGATCGATGGGCGCAAGTTTACGGCGCGCGGAACGCCGATCCGAGCAATAGCTGGCTACGTTGCGCAAAGGTTACGAACAGAGTTCCCCACGATAAGCGCAACGATAGCGACCGACATGACCGCTAGGGGCTACCTTTTCTGGGCCGATCCTAGTGCGCGACGAAACCGAGTCGGTCGCGTACACGTCGCAACGTGGCATGGGCCACCGCGCGTGCCTTGTCCGCACCTGCTCTGAGAAGGCGATCAAGCTCGGCAGGGTCGGTGAGCAGGCGCTGGAACGTGTCCCGCTCCGCTCGGAAACCGTTCACAAGGACTTCGAGGAGCTCCTTCTTCGCATGTCCGTAACCATATCCACCAGCCAGGTAATTGGTGCGCATGGTCTCCACGGCGCTGGTCGGTGCGACCAAACGGAAGATCTTGAACACATTATCCGACTCGGGGTCTTTTGGTGCATCCAGCGCTGCGCTGTCAGTAACAATGGACATCACTTGCTTCTTCAACGTGCTCTCCGGAAGGAACGGGATGATGGTGTTGCCATAGCTCTTGCTCATTTTCTGCCCATCCGTGCCCGGTACCATCATCACTTCTTCGCTGATCCGGGCCTCGGGCAATACAAGCACCTCCCCATAGCTGCGGTTGAACGCACTTGCTATGTCGCGCGCGATCTCGAGGTGCTGTTTCTGGTCCTTTCCGATCGGCACCACGTTCGCATCGTAGAGAAGGATGTCCGCGGCCATCAAGACGGGATAGTAGAACAACCCCGCGTTCACCTCGTGCAAACGCTCCTGCTTGTCCTTGAAGCTGTGCGCGTTCGCGAGCATCGGGTAGGGCGTGGAGCAGCCCAGGTACCAGGTCAGCTCGGCCACTTCGGGCACATCGCTTTGACGATAGAATGTGCATCGGTCGGTATCCAAGCCGCAGGCCACCCATGCCGCAGCTACCGCGTGGGAGTTGGCGCGAAGCACCTCGCGATCGCGCATCGTGGTGAGGGAGTGCAGGTCGGCGATGAAGAGGAAGGCGTCATTGCCCGGGGTATCGCTCATGGCGATCGCTGGCCGTATAGCGCCCAACACGTTGCCCAGATGAGGCGTGCCAGTACTCTGTATTCCGGTGAGGATGCGGGCCATGTCTTTCAGCAAGGGCGGCGAAGTTAGGGGGTTAGCTTTGCGGCCCTTTGCCCAACCGTATGAGCGAACATGTACACCACGAAAGGCCCGCCATTCGCGATGGTGAGAGCCGACGGGTGCCGCTCTTACGGTGGCTCTTCGCTCCACTGCGTACCCTGTACAAAGTGTGGTTCGCCCTCATGTTCTGGCTCTCGCTGCTCGTGCTCTATCTGCCCTTCAAGATCCTGCTCGGCAAGGAACGCCGTTACCGAACCGCCTTCCGCCTGAAACGCGCCTGGGCGTTCTTCCTCCAGTGGGCGGCCCTTCTACCGCAGCAGGTCACTTGGGAAGGCCCGCTCCCTAAGCCACCCTATGTGGTGGTCAGCAATCACAGCAGCTACCTGGACATCGTACACATGTTCAACCTGGTCCCTGATTATTTCCTCATGATGGGCAAGTACGAGCTACAGCGTTGGCCTTTGTTCCGCATCTTCTTCAAGCGGATGGACATTGCGGTGAACAGGGGTAGCAGGATCGAGGCCGCAAAGGCCTTTCGCCGGGCTGCGGCCGCCATCGATCGCGGAGCCTGCGTAGTGCTCTTTCCCGAAGGAACCATTCCACTCACCGTGCCACGCATGAAGCACTTCAAGGACGGGGCGCTGCGGCTCGCCGTGGAGAAGCAAGTCCCCATTGTGCCGGTCACGTTCCTGAATCACTGGCGGTTGTTCGGGGACCCGGAAGACTTACTGAGCCGGGGACACCCAGGGGTCGCCCGCGCCGTGGTTCACCCGGCGGTGGAGACAAAGGGTCTCACGGATGCCGATGTCCTAGTTTTGCGGCACCGCCTTTTCGACTTGATCGAAGCCCCCTGTTGGAACATGAAGCTGGATGATGCCACCTTGGACCGCATCGCCGAACTGGCCCGGCTCGACTTCAGCGACCCCGCTCGGCGCGCTGCGGTGCTGAAGGATATGGAGCGGGTGCTCTCGTTCGTGGAGAAACTCAACGAAGTGGACACTTCCGGCGTTGAGCCACTGATCTTCATGACCGAGGAGGAGAACGTGCTACGGGAGGACGTTGCGGCTTTGACCATCAGTAAACAGGACGCGCTGCGGAACGCCCCGGCGAAGGACAGCGACTACTTCAAGGTGCCGCGGGTGGTGGACAAGCGCCCAAGCTAGAGGCCTCTGGCACGCCGCGAACTTTCCTGACAAGCTGCCGTACGAAACCAGCGCCGGTCCCCCTCCAGCACGCTCGTATCTTCACGAACTTTGACCCGCGCCCGGAGGCGTGCCGCGATCCCAAGCACATCATTAACCGTAACGTCATGAACAACGGTAACGTTCTTCGCGTGGACCGCCACGCCACCATCGGCCAGAAGGAGCTGTTGAACGAGTATGTGAACAACAACAAGCCGGTCATCATTACAGACTCGGCGAAACAGTGGCCTGCTGTAGGCAAGTGGACCCCCGAGTTCTTCAAGAAGAACTACCCCAAGGTTTCTAGGGAGGTGCGCGGTGAGGTCATTACCCTCGCCGATCAGATCGACCGTGTTCTGGCCTCCACTCCAGAGCGCCCGGCCCCATATCCTTACAATCTGGAGGTGGAGGATTACTTCCCCGACCTGATGAAGGACCTGGAACCGCAGTTGTTGTTCGGGAAGATGGATCGTGGCGCTTCTCCCTTGATGCCCAAGATCCTGCTGCACGGGACCCCGATCCACGAAGTGTTCTTCGGCGGGAACGGCTCCTCCTTCCCCTTTGTGCATTATGACGCACTGTTCCTCCACACGCAGATCACCCAGATCTATGGGGATAAGGACTTCGTGCTCTACCATCCGAACGATTCGCAATATCTCTACCCACGTTCGGACAACGAGAAATTCTCGCAGGTGACCAATGTGTTCGAACCGGACCTGGTGAAATTCCCTTTGTTCGCCAAGGCCACGCCCTACTTCGAAACCTTGCGCCAGGGGGAGACCATTTTCTTCCCCTGCGGTTGGTGGCACACCACGCTTACGCACGCGCCCAGCATTACCTATGGTCGTGTGGTCCTCAATTCCCTGAACTACGACCGTTACCTGGACGACAAGTACAAACGGTGGATGGGCACCGGTCAAAGCAAGTTGAAGGCGAATGCGGCCTATGCCGTGGGCAAAGTGGTGGGCGGAGTGATGTCCACGATGGAGGCCTTCCGCTGATAGGCCGGGAGCAAGTCTGTTGTTCGGGACCCTCGGCCAGGGTTGCCAAACCCGTCCATCGTACGGGTCTCGATAGCCCCTAGCCTTGCGCCGTGTACCTTGGGCGGCTTGATCCTCTACTGATGTACGGAAGTCTTCAAACCCACCTTCAAAAGGAACTGGACGCTATTGAACAAGCCGGGCTGTTCAAACGCGAACGTGTGATCACCAGTGACCAAGGGGCCGAGATCACCGTGCAGGGACGGCGGGTCCTGAATTTCTGTGCGAACAACTACCTCGGCCTCAGCTCCCACCCGGAGGTGGTGAAGGCTGCGCATGAGACCTTGGATTCGAGGGGATTCGGGCTTTCCTCTGTGCGCTTCATTTGTGGCACGCAGGACATCCACAAGGAGTTGGAGGCCAGGCTTGCTGCGTTCCACAGCACGGAAGACACCATCCTGTATGCCGCTTGCTTCGATGCGAACGGGGGCGTGTTCGAACCGTTGTTCGGTGAGGAGGATGCCATCATCAGCGACGCGCTGAACCACGCGAGTATCATCGACGGAGTTCGGTTGTGCAAAGCGGCCCGGTACCGCTATGCGAACAACGACATGGCCGATCTGGAGGCCCAATTAAAGGTCGCTGCCGAGAAGAAGCACCGGTTCAAGATCATCGTCACCGATGGGGTGTTCAGTATGGACGGGATCGTAGCCGATCTAAAGGGTGTCTGTGACCTAGCGGATAAGTATGACGCCCTGGTCATGGTGGACGAATGCCACGCCGCCGGTTTTATCGGCCGAACGGGCCGGGGTAGTGTGGAGCACTGCGGGGTAACGGGACGGGTTGACATCATCACAGGCACCTTGGGAAAAGCCCTCGGCGGTGCAATGGGCGGCTATACCACGGGGCGCAAGGAGATCATCGATCTGCTCCGCCAACGCAGCCGTCCCTATCTGTTCAGCAATTCGTTGGCTCCGTCCATTGTAGGCGCCTCCATTCGCGTGCTGGAGATCCTATCTGCGAGCACCGCGCTTCGGGACACCTTGGAGGCCAATGTGGTCCGTTTCCGTGGAGGCATCGAACGCCTTGGCTTTACCACGGTCGGCGCTGGTGCTGCTATAGTCCCCGTCATGCTCGGCGATGCCAAACTCAGCCAATTGATGGCCGACAAGTTGTTGGAGGAGGGTATCTATGTGATCGGGTTCTTTTACCCTGTAGTGCCGCAGGGGAAGGCCCGGATACGCGTACAGTTGAGCGCCGGGCATACGGCCGAGCACATCGACAAGGCGCTTTCCGCCTTCGCGAAGGTCGGGAGGGAATTGGGCGTCATTGCCTAAGGGCCAAGGTGGTGGGCATCCACTTGGGGGATCTGCTATCTTCTCGCCCCATTTTGAGCCGGATCGAACAAGGACCAACACCCTACCACCATGAGGATCACTACCCGCCGCACGCGCAACTTCCTTACGCTATCGCTGGTCGCCGGTGTCATTCTTAGTTCGGCCTTCCAAACGTTCGAGCTACCGAACGTGGGCTCGGCCGTGCCGACCAGTACGTTCACCAATTTCGAATCGGCCCATGTGCATCCGCTGGATATGACCCCGGATGGCACGAAACTGCTCGCGGTGAACACCGCCAACAACACCCTTGGAAGTTTTCCAGCTCGGTGGGCCGATGCTGTTGAACGTGGCCAGCATTCCGGTGGGCCTGGATCCGGTCACCGTGCGCGTACGAAGCAACACCGAGGCTTGGGTGGTGAACCAGGTGAGCGATGAGATCAGTGTGGTGGACCTGACGAACAATTTGGTGCTGCGCAGTCTGACCACTGAGGATGAACCGGCGGATGTCGTGTTCGCAGGATCTCCGCAAGAGCTTTCGTGTCCTGTGCAGGTCGGGAGAGCGTGCAGGTGTTCGACTTGACCAATTTGAACGCAGCCCCCACCGAAGTGCTCCTGAACGGGGAGCAGCCGCGTGCGATGGCTGTGAGCCCGGATGGCCAGACCGTTTACACCGCTTTCTTCGAAAGCGGCAACCAGACCACAGTGGTTCCGGGCAATCCGTTCATGGCCTCCGGGGTATGTTCTCCGCAAGGCGGATGCACCACGATCGCTAGCGATGTGGCCAAACCAGCTGGCCCTTACGGCGGAGTGCTACCCATACCCAATTCCGGTACCGGCTTCAACCCGCCATTGAACCCGAACAACCCGCCTACGGATAACAGCCAAAGCCTGATCGTCCGCAAGAACGGCGCAGGGCAATGGATGGACGACAATAACCACAATTGGACGAACATGATCTCCGGTGGTGCGGGCGTTCGGCAGGCGGGTTGGGATATGCCCGACCGCGATGTCGCAGTGCTGAACGCGAACAGCTTGGCGCTATCCTATCAGGCCAAGCTCGGCAACATCCTCATGGCGATGGCGGTTCAGCCAGGCACAGGACAGGTTACGATCGTAGGCACCGATGCTACCAACGAGATCCGCTTCGAACCCAATTTGAATGGCCGCTTCCTTCGGGTGAACCTTTCCCGTTTCACAACGGTGGGCGGAGCCAATACCATCACCGATCTGAACCCGCACATCAACTACGCCAACGCATCCCTACCACCGCCCAGCGGACACAGAGCATCGGAGATCCGCGCGCGATCGCATGGATGGCCGATGGCAGCAAGGCCTATGTCGCGGGAATGGGGTCCAACAACCTGATCGCCATTGATGGTGCGGGAACGCGGCTGGGCAGCGGACCCATCCCCGTGGGAGAAGGACCCACCGGGATTGTGCTCGACCAGACCCGGAACAAGGCATACGTGCTGAACAAGTTCGAAGGCACGGTAAGCACGGTGGACCTGAGCACCGATAAGGAAGTGGCCCGCGCCAACTTCTTTGATCCCACTCCTATGGTGATCAAGGCCGGCAGAAAGCACCTTTACAACACCCATCTGGGCAGCGGCAATGGGCATATCTCCTGCGGCTCGTGCCACGTCGATGCGCGTTGGGATCGTCTCGGCTGGGACCTCGGTGATCCTTCCGGGGACATGACCGTGGTGGACGGGAAGACCTTCCACCCGATGAAAGGGGTGAAGACCACCCAGTTCTTGATCGACATTATCAACCGCGGGAGGGGCAACCTGCATTGGCGGGGCGATAAAGACAGCTTCCTGGATTTTGCCGGGGCGTTCCAAAGTCTGCAAGGTCTTTCTGCCCCCAAGGATGCTGCGGGCATGCAGGAGTTCTCTGACTTCTTGGCCTCGTGCTGGTATGTGCCGAACCCCTACCGGACCTTCAAGCCGGAAACCACTTCCTCCACTTCACGGCTCAACCCGAACCGTGTGCGTGGCACAGGCACCACCTTCCAGGCCATTCCGCCCGCGGTGAACCTGTTCGTAGCGAGCAATGTGAACTGTGTTCATTGCCACAATGCCCAGACCGGTCGAGGCGAGTTGGCCGGCAATGGCAACGTAGCGGGCAACGGGGGGAACGTGAATTTCACGCTCAACAGAAATATGTCCGCCGACCTGCGCAGCACTTACCGCAAGAACGGATTCTTCTACAACACCGCTGAAGTCACATCCGGGTTCGGGATGATGTCCGACGGGGTGATGGAGACTTGGTTCAATGGCGCTGGGGTAGGCAACACGTATCTGGGTGATTACGAGCCCGAATTGCTATCGTGGTCCGGAGGTGTTACACAAGGAAATTGTTCTGCGTGTTTCACCTTCCCATTGTCGAGCTCGGTGGTTCAAGATGCTTTGCCCGCAGTAGGTCTTCGCCAGACCTTGAACGGTGCTTCTATCGGCAGCATAACGCAACTGAACGTGATGAAGGACCTGGCTCAGACACGGCCCGCTGAATATGGCCTGATCGTGAAGGGCAAGTATGGCGGCGAGATGCGCGGCTTCTACTATATGGGTAGCGACATCTACCAGAGCGATATCTCCGGCCAAACCGTGACGCACACCCAACTGGTCACCTCGGCCCAAGGCAGCGGTGGGCCGCTCAGTTGGACCGTTGTGCACCCCAGTACCAAGGTGCGCGCGGGTGTGGATGCGGATAACGACGCGATCATGGACCACGACGACCTGCAAGCGAAGGTGAACGTGCGTGCGAACATGGAAGGCGCCTATGTCGGAACGGCCATGCGCAGCACGTTGCGGGACAATAGCCTGCTACCAGCCACCGATCCCTACGGGCAAGGTGCGCAGGTCGACCCGGATGTGCTTCAATACCAAGGATTGGCCGCCCCGGTGGATTGGGCGCTTGTAGAACTGCGGAACAATGCCACACCCACTTTGGTGGAGGCCTCCAGAGCGGTTTTGGTGCAGCGTTCCGGCAATTTGATGATGCCAGCCGGGGAACAGACCATCACCTTCCCAACCGTTCCTGCGGGCAACTACCATGTGGTGGTGCGCCACCGCAACCACCTCGGGGTCATGACGTTCGCGCCCACTGCGTTGGGCGCTGCCGGCACATTGATCGACTTTACCAAACCAGCTACAGCGACCTATGGTACTGATGCCCAGAAGAACGTGGCCGGAGTGATGGTGATGTGGGCAGGGGATGTGTCGGGTAACGGCATTATCAAGTACGCCGGCGGCGGCAACGACCGCGACCCGATCCTTGTACGTATCGGCGGGACAGTGCCCACAGCCACGGTCCCAGGCTATCACCCCGAGGATGTGAACTTGGACGGGGTGGTGAAGTATGCCGGCTCCAGCAACGATCGCGATCCCATACTCGTCAATATCGGGGGCAGTGTGCCTACAGCGGTGAAAACGCAGCAAGTGCCCTAAATAGGGCTAGGCTGGAAGCAGGCAGCCCTGATCGTCCGGAATGGATGGTCAGGGCTGTTGTTATCGGGCAGGTTGGAACTCTCTGGGAAGAGGCGTGGGCAACTTCCCGTCCGCTCGGTTTGGCCGATCCAGGAAAGGATCTAACTTCGCGCCCCCTTCCTCGGGAAGGTGTATCAATCCCCACGAACCGTGGCATCGACATCGCACACCACCACCATGGCCAACAAGGCCACCGTCAGCAAGGAGTGGCTCCTTGTGGACGCTGAGAACGAGACCCTCGGACGCTTGGCGAGCAAATTGGCCATCCTTGTGCGCGGCAAGCACAAGCCCACCTTCACCGCCCATGTGGATACCGGTGATCACGTGGTGGTGATCAACGCTGATAAAGTGCGTCTCAGCGGAGCCAAAATGGCCGACAAGATCTACCAGCGTTACAGCCTCTATCCCGGAGGACAGACCCGCGAGGTGGCCGAGAACCTGCACCGCCGCAAGCCCACCGCCCTGGTGGAACTCGCCGTGCGCGGCATGTTGCCGAAGACCCGTCTGGGCCGCGCCCAATTCAATAACCTCCATGCGGTGGCCGGTACCGCGCACAAGCACAGCGCGCAGAGCCCCCGCCCGATCGACCTGAACAGCATCAAGTAAGCAGATGGACGCTATCACTACCATCGGTCGTCGCAAGACCTCCATCGCACGCGTGATCCTCATGGAGGGTACCGGCGAGATCTCCGTGAACGGCGTGCCCGGCGCGGAGTACTTCCCCATCATCCTGCAACAGTTCAAACTGAACCAGCCCTTCAAGCTCACCGATACGGTGGGCAAGTACGATGTGCAGGCGCGTGTGGACGGTGGTGGTATCACCGGCCAGGCCGATGCGCTGCGTTTGGGTATCGCCCGTGCGCTCGTTGAGGTGGATGCGGAGAACAAACCGAAGCTCAAGGCCGAGAACCTCATGACCCGCGACCCCCGTGCCGTGGAGCGCAAGAAGTTCGGCCGCAAGAAAGCGCGTAAGCGTTACCAGTTCAGCAAGCGTTAAGGTCCCTGCGCTTGTTCAGGATCCAATCCTGGCGGACTCATCCCTCTCCATTGGGATGGCTACCCTCAGGATGCCTGTAAAAGGGGAAAGGAATGTGAACCAAACAAGAGGATAATGGCCCGTACCGAATTCAAGCAGTTGTTGGACGCTGGTGTCCACTTCGGACACTTGCGCCGCAAGTGGAACCCGAACATGGCTCCCTACATCTTCACCGAGAAGAAGGGGATCCACATCATCGACCTCAACAAGACCGTGGTGAAGCTCGATGAGGCCGCCGACGCCCTCAAGAGCATCGCTCGCAGTGGCAAGAAAGTGCTCTTCGTCGCCACCAAGAAGCAAGCGAAGGACATCGTCACCGAGAAGGTGAAGGCCACCGGCATGCCCTACGTTACTGAGCGTTGGAGCGGCGGTATGCTCACCAACTTCGGCACCATCCGACGCGCCATCAAGAAGATGGCCATGATCGACCGGATGAAGACCGACGGCACCTTCGAGAACATGAGCAAGCGCGAACGCCTCCAAGTGATGCGCCAGCGTGAGAAGATGGAGAAGAACCTGGGGTCCATCGCGGATCTCACCCGTCAGCCTTCAGCCCTGTTCATCGTGGATATCGTGAAGGAGCACATCGCAGTGGCCGAGGCCCGCAAGCTCAACATCCCCGTGTTCGCCATGGTGGACACCAACAGCGATCCCAACTTGGTCGATTTCCCCATCCCCGCCAACGACGACGCCACCAAGAGCATCGAACTGATCGTGGACGTGGCCATCGCTGCGATCATGGAAGGTTTGGAGGAGCGCAAGAACGACAAAGACCGTATGCCTGAGGGCGAATTGGCCGAAGGCGAAGAAGGGGACGAGTCCGACGAGGTGGCTGTGGAAGGTGCGAGCACCGAGGAAGCCGCTAGCTGAACCATTCATTCCAACCTACCGCAAGTGAGCACGACCATGGCCATCACCGCCGCCGATGTGAATAAACTGCGCCAGATGACCGGCGCAGGTATGATGGATTGCAAACAAGCCCTCACTGAGGCCAATGGCGATTTCGATGCGGCCATTGATGTGCTGCGCAAGAAGGGCCAGAAAGTGGCCGCCAAGCGTGCCGACCGCGATGCGAACGAAGGCCAGGTGATCGCCAAGACCACCGCCGACGGAACCCGGGGTGTGCTGGTCTGCATGAATTGCGAGACCGACTTCGTGGCCAAGAACAGCGACTTCGCCGCGGTGGCTGATCGCATGGCGCAGATCGCCTTGGACAAAGGCGCTGACAGTGTGGAGGCCTTGAAGGCCATGGCCTACGACAGCAACGGTCTTACCGTGGCCGAGAAACTGATCGAGCAGACCGGAGTGATCGGTGAGAAGATCGACATCAGCGCGTGCGCCGAGGTGAAAGCCGCTTTTGTGTTCGCCTATAACCACCCCGGTAACAAAGTGGCCAGCATCGTCGGCCTCAACAAGGCCGGTTTCTTGGATGCTGCCAAGGACGCCGCCATGCAGGTGGCCGCCATGGCACCGGTGGCCGTGGATAAGGAGCGCGTGGCCCAGAGCGTGATCGACAAGGAGATCGAGATCGGCAAGGAGCTCGCTATTCAAGAAGGCAAGCCCGCTGATATGGCCGAGAAGATCGCCATCGGCCGCTTGAACAAATTCTTCAAGGAGAGCACCTTGCTCGCGCAAGAGTTCATCAAGGACAACAAGCTCACCGTGGAGCAGTACTTGAAGAGCGTGGACAAGGACCTCACCGTCACCGATTTCAAGCGCCACTCGCTCACCATCTGATGGGCGTGCATATCGCATAGGCAAGGGAGGCTTCGGCCTCCCTTCTTTTTTGTTGTTTTGACCGAACCCACCATCTGATGACCGACGGCAAGCCCCATTCTTTCAAGCGCATCCTGCTCAAGCTTTCCGGCGAGAGCCTGATGGGCGATCAGGATTTTGGGATCGATACGAAACGTTTGGACCTATATGCTGAAGAGATCGTAGCGGTGGCCCAGAGCGGGGTGGAGGTAGCGGTGGTAGTGGGTGGCGGTAACATCTACCGGGGTATGCAGGCCGCTGGCACGCCGATCGACCGTGTACAGGGCGATCACATGGGCATGTGGGCCACCATGATCAACAGCCTGGCCATGCAGAGCGCGTTGGAGGCCAAGGGCCACAAGACCCGGTTGTTGAGCGCCATCAAAATGGAACAGATCGCCGAGCCTTTCATCCGCCGCCGTGCGGTGCGTCACTTGGAGAAAGGGCGCATCGTGATATTCGGCGCCGGTACGGGCAACCCCTATTTCACCACGGATACGGCCGCCAGCCTGAGAGCCATCGAGATCGAAGCCGATGTGATCCTGAAAGGAACACGTGTGGACGGCATCTACACCGCCGATCCTGAAACGGACAAGACCGCCACGAAGTACGATCGCATCAGCTTCGAGGAAGTCTATGCCAAGGGCTTGAACGTGATGGACCTCACCGCCTTCACGCTCTGCAAGGAGAACAAGCTGCCCATCATCGTCTTCGACATGAACAAGCCCGGCAACCTCCGCAAAGTGGTGACCGGTGAGCCGCTGGGTACCCTGGTGGAGTTCTGATCGGCAGGGATCGATCGAAGGGCTATCGCGTTTGTCACGCGCCGTCGAGCTCGGGCCAAGGCTCCCAGGGTGCAATGGCGATAGGGAGTTCGGCCACGTTGGTTTCTCCGTGCCTCCGTGAGAGACTGATACGCACTGGAGTTTTTGCCCGGCCACGGAACCAACGTGCGCGGCCGGATCGCATGGCTATTTTTGCCCAACGCCCATTGGGCGAAATACCCATCGATCATGACCGACCTTAGTTCGACCCTGAAGCAATGCGAAGAGCAGATGCTCAAAACCGTGGACCACTTGGAGCTGGAACTCACCAAGGTGCGCGCTGGTGCCGCCAATCCGTCCATGCTCGAAGGCGTACGGGTGGACTATTACGGCTCCATGGTCCCTCTGTCCCAAGTGGCATCGGTGAACAGCGGTGATGCACGCACATTGTTCGTGAAACCCTGGGAGAAGAAGCTGATCGACGCCATCGAGAAGGCCATCATCGGGGCCAACCTGGGCTTCAACCCCAGTAACAACGGCGAGAGCGTGATCATCCATGTGCCCATGCTCACCGAAGAGCGCCGCAAAGACCTGGTGAAAGCCGCGCACAAGGAAGCCGAGCACGCCCGGGTCGGTATCCGTAGCATTCGCCAACGCACCATGGAGGCCATCAAGGCCGCTAAGAAGGACGGACTTCCAGAAGACCACGCCAAGGGCATGGAAGCTGAAGTGGAAAAGCTCACCGGCACCTATAACAAGCGCGTGGAGACGCACATGGAGGCCAAGGAGAAGGATATCATGAAGGTCTAAGCCCACACCGGGCTCCCCTCGCTGCAATTCCTGCACATCTCGATGCTGCTGCGCGACCGGAACAAGGTCTGCCGGAACTCATCGTAGGCCTCGCTCTGCCAGATCTCGTGGAAGGTCTGCTTACGTAGATCGCCCAGAACGTGGTGCGCGTCCTTGTCGAAACAGCAGGGCACCACGCGCCCACCCCAGGTGACCACGCAGCTGTGCCACATCTTCCAGCAGCGGTCGTCCAAGGCGTTCTTCACCTCCCACACACCTTTCGTGTTCCGCCGGTAGCGGGCGTACTTGTCCTGCATGGGGATCAACGGATGATCGTCCTTCGGGTCGTAGATCTGCGCGGTCTTCAACCAGAGGTCGTCCACGCCGATACGTTTGGCCAACGTGCGTGCTTCGGGGATCTGGTGCTCGTTGGGCTTCACCACCAGGAATTGGAACACCACATGTGGGGTGCGGCTCTTGAGCTTGCGCTTCCACTTCACCACGCGTTCGGCACCCTCGATCACTTTGCTCAATGTGCCTTCGATGCGGTACTGCGAATAGGTGTCCTGGTCGGTGCCGTCCAGGGAGATGATCAGACGGGATAACCCGCTGCGCACGGTGGCCTCCGCCTTGGCCTCGTCCAGGAAATGCGCGTTGGTGCTGGTGGCCGTATATATGCCCTTGCTATGCGCATGGCGCACCATGTCCAGGAACCCGGGATTGATGTACGGCTCGCCTTGGAAGTAGAAGGTGAGTGCCCAGAGGTCCTGGGCCAATTCATCGATCACCCGGGTGAAGAGGTCCTGTTTCAGGTTGCCGGTGGGGCGCGTAAAGCTGCGCAGTCCACTTGGGCATTCCGGGCAGCGCAGGTTGCAGGCGGTGGTCGGCTCTATGCTGATGCTGATGGGCAGGCCGCGCATTCTCGGCACGCGCGTGCGGCTCGCTTCGCGGAAGCTGCTCCAGATCCGCCATGCGTTCTGGGCACGGCGCCGGTCCAGCGTCCGGGCCCATTCCACCCCATCACGCAACGGTGCGAACATCACGCCGCAAGGTAGCCTGCGCACCGGCCTCCCTTGTTGCGCCTGCGCTCCGATCGGGCGCCGGGGAGCCTTCCGCGCCACTCCCGGCCCTTGGATCCGGATCTCGTTCCTTTGTACGGATAGGCTCCGGCACGGTCCGGGGCCTTTTTGTCCGATAGCATGTGGGCTTGGCTCGCCAGTAAGATCCTCCGCAATCGTGTCGCCGTGCTGGTGGCTGTTGGCCTGCTTACCATTTGGTCGGCGTGGGAGGCCACCCATATCGGCATGGAGTACAAGCACGGCGGTCTGCTGCCAAAGACCGACAGTGCCTATGTGGAGTACAGCCGCTTCCTGACGGACTTCAGCGAGGACGGTAATGTCCTGGTGATCGGCACGCAGGGTCCCAAGCTCTATACCCCGGCCACCTTCACCGCATGGCGCCAGTTGGGCGATGACCTTAAAGCCATCGATGGGATCGATTCGGTCTTCAGCGAGGCGCATCTATTCGAACTGCTCCGCGATGACAGTTTGATGCGCTTCCGGGTGGCACCGGTGGTGAAGGAGCTGCCCAAGGACCAGGTGGCCATGGATTCGCTGTTGGTGCGGATCCGATCCCTGCCTTTCTATCGGGGATTGCTCTACAACGACAGCACCCAGGCCAGCCTCATGATGGTGTTCGTGAACGCGGCCCGCTTCAACAGTGCGGCGCGTGGCGATGTGGTGGAGCGCGTGACCGAACGCGCGAAGCGCTTCGAGACCGAACAAGACCTCGCCGTTCATCTCAGCGGACTTCCCTACATCCGTGTGCGCACCACCGGCATGGTGCAAGCCGAAATGCCGGTGTTCATGGTGTTGAGCATGAGCGTCTGTGCGCTCCTGTTGCTGTTGTTCTTCCGCAGTTGGCGGGTAATGATGATCTGCATGGCGGTGGTGGCCATCAGTGTGGTGTGGAGCTTCGGCGCCATGGGCTTCATGGGCTACAACGTCACCATCCTCATGAGCGTGATCGCCCCGCTGGTGATCGTGACCGGCGTGCCCAACTGCGTGTTCCTCATCAACGCGTACCACTACGAGTACGTGCGCCATGGCAACAAGGTAAAGGCGCTGCAACGCGTCATCAGCCGCATTGGTGCTGCCGCCTTCCTCACCAATGCCACCACGGCGGTGGGCTTCACCACGTTCTGCTTCACTTACAGCCGCACACTCCAGGAATTCGGGGTGATCGCCACCTACGGCATCATGGTCCTTTGGGCCCTCAGCATGCTGCTGATCCCGGTGATCCTGAGCTATATGCCCGCGCCGATCCCACGTCACCTGCTGCATTTGGAGCGGCGCTGGCTGGATCGCGTGGTGGAATGGATCGTACGTACAGTGCGTGATCGCCGCCCCTTGATCTATGCGGTGACAACCCTGGTATTCGTCGTGTCGCTCTTCGGCATGCTTCGCTTGCGCGATGAGAGCCGCATTGTGGACGATCTGCCCACGGACGATCCCGTGCTCACCGATCTCCGCTTCTTCGAAAGCAACTTCAAAGGCGTTATGCCGCTGGAGATCGTTATCGACACGAAGAAGAAGAACGGTGTGTTCCGCGATGCTACACTGAAGCGTATCGACGAGCTCAGTGATACCCTTGCTACCTACCCCGAATTCTCGCGCCCGCTCAGTATCGCCGATGCGGTGAAATTCACGCGCCAGGCGTTCTACAGTGGCGACCCCGCGAAGTATGGCCTGCTCACGTCCACCGACAAGACCTTCATCGCGCCGTACGTGGAGAACCTCGGGTCCAAACAAAGCGTCGCGAAGGCCTTCGTGGACAGCAGCCGCTCCACCACCCGCATGACCGTGCAAATGGCCGACGTGGGCACGCAACGTATGGAGGCCTTGCTCGGCAAATTGCGCGTTCAAGTGGACAGCATCTTCGAGCCGGACAAGTACGATGTGACCCTGACCGGCACCAGCGTGGTGTTCCTGAAGGGCAGTGGCTATTTGGTGAGCAACTTGGTGATCAGCTTGTTCTGGGCCGTGGTGCTGATCGTGGGCATGATGGCGCTGCTCTTCAACTCGCTGCGCATCCTGGTGGTCTCGCTCATCCCGAATCTCATTCCGCTCGTCGTCACGGCGGGTCTGATGGGTTTCCTGCATATTCCGATCAAGCCGAGCACCATCCTCGTGTTCGGCATCGCACTGGGCATCGCGGTGGATAACGCCATCCACTTCCTCGCCCGTTACCGGCTGGAATTGCGCCTTACCGGGAACGATCTGAAGCGGAGCGTAGACCTCGCCACACGCGAAGTCAGCGTGGGCATCATTTACACGAGCGTGGTGCTGCTTGCCGGCTTCAGCATGTTCGCCTTCTCGCATTTCGGTGGGATCCAGGCGCTCGGGGTGCTCACCAGCCTCACGCTGCTGGTGGCTATGTTCACCAACTTGCTGGTGCTGCCATCGCTCCTGGTCTCGTTCAACAAGGCACTTATGACCAAAGCCTTCCAGGAGCCGTTGCTCGATATTCTGGATGAGGAAGAGGACATCGACCTGATGGAGTTGAAGGTGGAGCCTGGCCCACGCGTGCCCCGCGTTCTGCCCGAGACGAATACGGCACACGACGACGACGAATGAAAGGCATCATCCTGGCCGGTGGCTCCGGCACGCGGTTGCACCCGTTGACGCTGGCGGTGAGCAAGCAGCTCATGCCCGTGTACGACAAGCCGATGATCTACTACCCGCTGAGCACGCTGATGGCAGCGGGTATTCGTGAAGTGCTCATCATCAGCACGCCGCATGATCTGCCGCATTTCCGCAAGCTGCTCGGCGATGGTCAACGCCTCGGCTGCTCCTTCAGCTATGCGGAACAACAGGTTCCCAACGGGCTCGCACAAGCCTTCGTGATCGGCCGAGAGTTCGTGGGTTCTGACAGCGTGGCGCTGATCCTCGGCGACAACATCTTCCACGGCAGCGGGCTCGGCACCAAGCTCATGGACCATTCGCATGTGGACGGTGGTCTGGTCTTCGCCTATCGCGTGAGCGATCCGGAGCGGTACGGTGTGGTGGAGTTCGACGACCACTTCAACGCGAAGAGCATCGAAGAGAAACCCGCGAAGCCGAAGAGCAACTTCGCCGTACCAGGACTGTATTTCTATGACAACAGTGTGCTGGATATCGCTGCGGACCTCAAGCCCAGCGCACGTGGCGAATACGAGATCACCGATGTGAACCGGGAATACCTGCGCCAAGGCCGCTTGAAAGTGAACGTGCTCGATCGCGGCACCGCCTGGTTGGATACCGGCACTTTCGAGAGCTTGATGCAAGCCGGCCAGTACGTGCAGGTGATCGAAGAGCGCCAGGGCCGCCGCATCGGTTGCATCGAAGAGGTGGCCTTCCGCCGTGGCTTCATCGATGCGGCCCAGTTGAAGGCCATCGCGGAACCGTTGCGCAAAAGCGGTTATGGGGAATATCTCATCGCCGTGGCCGAAGGCCGGGCTTGATCGATGGCCGCACGCACCATCACTTCGTCTGAAGTTCTTCGCGCCCGGTTCGAAGCGCATGCGCAGGCGTGGATCGCCGCACTGCCAGCGCTGGCCTTGTACGCGCCCATGGCCTACCTCATGCGCCTTCCGGCGAAGCGTGTCCGCCCCATGGCAGTGCTGATGGGCTGCGAACTTTTCGGCGGTGATCACAGCACTGCGCTTGACGAAGCGCTCGGTATCGAGCTCTTCCACAACTTCACCCTGATGCATGACGACATCATGGACGCTGCGCCGTTGCGGCGCGGGCAGCCTACCGTGCATGCGAAGTGGGATGTGAATACCGCCATCCTCAGCGGCGATGCGATGTTGGTGAAGGCCTATCAGCTCATGGGTCGCCACCCGAAGGTGCTCGCTTTGTTCAGCGCGCACGCGCTCGGCGTGTGCGAAGGCCAGCAGCTCGACATGGAGTTCGAAGCGCGTCGCGATGTGCGCGTGGAGGAATACCTCGAGATGATCCGCCTGAAGACGGCAGTGCTGTTACGCTGTGCCCTACAGACAGGCGCGCTCGTGGCGGGCGCCTCGGAAGAAGAGACGGCACGTCTTGGCACTTTCGGCGAAGAGCTCGGCCTCGCTTTCCAGCTACGCGATGATCTGCTCGATGCCTTCGGTGATCCTGCGAAGGTGGGCAAGCAACAAGGTGGTGATCTACGCGCCGGAAAGAAGACCTGGATCTTGATCCGCGCGTTGGAACTGAGCGATGCCGCCGGCCGATCCGAGTTGCGCGAAGAACTCGCTCGTTCCTCCTCCGAACGCGATGTGCCGCGCATGCTGGGCGTGCTGCATGAACTCGATCTGCCTGCGCTCGCAGCGGGCGAACTGGATCGTCACCACCAGAAGGCGATGGCCGCGCTCGAGGCGGTCGCGGTGCCGGATGAACGAAAGGAGACGCTGCGTGCGTTGGCCGGTGCGTTGTTGGAGCGTTCCAATTGATCCATCTCTCAGGACAGCAAATGACCCACGGCCTGCCCGAGTGTTGGATACTGGAATTTCCCACCCGCGGACCGCAAATGCTCTCCACTCACCCGGCTTCCCTCCAATAGCAACCCCGCGCGTTCTCCTAGGATCATCCGCATCACGAACGAAGGCACGGCGGGTAGGATGAAGGGTCTGTGCATCACTTCCGCCAGCGTGCGCATGAATGTCCGTTGATGCGGTTGTTCATCGGCCACCACGTTGTATGCACCGCTCATGCGCTCATCATCGATCGCCTGTTGATAGACGCGCACCAAGTCGTCGATGTGGACCCAGGGCACCCGTTGCTTCCCGCTGCCCAGTGGGGAGGCGAGCCCCCATCGCGCTAGAAGTGACAACGGTTTCAAAGCGCCGCCCTCGCGTGCAAGTACGATCGGGGTGCGCAATTTCACCACACGCGTCACGGACCGCCAGGCATCCACACCCTCCTCCCATGCAGCACTGATGCGCCCGATCGTGTCCTGCGCTGGTGGATCGTCCTCGCTGAAGATCCGGTCCGAGGTGATCGCACCGTAGTAGCCGATGCCCGCAGCGCTCACGAAACTCTTCGGCAGATTCCCCGTGGCCTGGGCGGTGCGCAAGAGCAGCCGCGCGCTATCGGCGCGGCTCGAGATCAGCTCTTTCACCCGGGCCTCCGACCAGCGTCGATCGACGATGGGCGCTCCGGCGAGATGGACGATGTGATCCACGCCTTCAAGTGCCGTTGGATCCAGCCTGGCCGCTGGCACATCCCAGAGAAACGAACGCACTGGCCCTACCTTCTTGTATACGCGCGTGAGGTGCCGAACGTCGTGCTCTTTCGCCAGCAACGCGGCGGTCAGCGCGGAACCGATGAGTCCGCTTCCGCCGGTGATCAGGATCGTGGCCATGCCCAAAGGTCAGCGTGCTGCGCGCCCCGCGTGTTCGTCCTTAACAAGACATTGACAGGTCGGCACATAGGAACAGCCGGATCCGTTTTCTGTTCCTCTTGGAACGCGAAAAGGCGCCAGGTGGCGCCTTTCAACGGCTTGTAATACGCTCAACGAGCGCGCTCGATCGTCTTCAGGTCCTCATCAAGAAAGCCCTCCTTCTTGCCGAAGATCGCCGCCTCGTCGCGCAGGTACATCAACTCGCCCGTGCTGGCGTTGAAGACACGCTTGAAGCTGTGCTTGTTCTTGTAGTCGCCGGTCAGCAGCACGTCGCAAACACCCACGCCGGGTTCGCCCTTTATCGCGGCGGCGTCCAATTGCATCAGACCCATGAGTTGCACCTTGTGCGTGTAGTTGGCTTTCACGGTGGCCTCATCGGGTACGCTCTTGTCGAGGTGTTCTTTGGAGATCCAGAGGTCCAGGTCATCGCGCAACAGGCGCTGGCGGCCTTGGTAGAGGCGGTCCGCGGTGGCGCGGTCCGTGATCTTGCCGGTGCTCACTTGCTTCAAATAGTCCTGGATGTTCTTCACGTAGATGTTCAGAAAACCGGTGTTGCCCTTCGCCGCGAGCTGCGCCGGATCGATCTGGATATAGGCCAGATCCTGTGCGTTGGGCAGGTTCACAACCGCGTTGTCGGTCACTTCCAGCACCTCGCCCTTTTTCTGTTTCCAACCTTGCATCAGCGTCAGGAACGTTCCGGTGAATTTCTCGGGATCATTGCGCAAGGTTTTCACCAAATAGGTCTTGTCGGGGGCGATGGGCTGCGTGGCCAGATCGTTCACTGTGATGAAATCGAAGGACTTGGTGAACTTCCAGTGCGCCTTGATGGCATCCATGATCGCCCGGTTGTAGGGGCTATCGCCCGCGTCCAGTACTACCAGTGTGGTTGTGGTCTGGGCGCCCTTCACGGAGTTCGCGTCGAAGGTGCCATACTGGGCCAGCGTGGTAAGGCTCAGTGGGAGAAGGCAGGAGAGGAGGAGGGATCGCATGTTCGGATGCGGGATGTTTGGGTTTGTGTAATAGCGGCGCCGCGTCGGCGAAAATAGTGCCACGTCCCGCCTCACCTTTGTGCGACTTCTCCACAGGCATGAACAAGGATCTGACGGCTCCCGGTGGCGGGGAGGTGAGGCGGTATTTGGACCGCGCCGAAGTGCTCCACTCCACGGTGGCGCAGCTTCGGAAGGATCTGGCGCTGAGCCCGGACGAATTGGCGAGCCCAGAAGTGGGGGATGGTGCCTTCGAGCAGCTCCGATCAGAGGTGCTCGGCCATTTGGAAGTATGGCAGGTGCGGCTCCCCGCCGCCTTCTCTAGGGCGATCAATCGAGTGGATCTTACCGAGCGTATGGTAGCGGAAGCCATGGCCCGGGGTGGTTTGAGCGAACTGGCAGGGCTCATAGTGCAACGCTGCCTCCTGAAAGTGCTGCTGCGGAAGCGGTTCGCTGCTGACGGATAGCAAGCCGCTACCACCATGGCGGTTAGTCTTACGCTGTGCATTTCTCCGTGCCTCCGTGCCTCCGCGTGAGCTACCCCGCCTTCTACCTTCGCACACCGAATGGACAAGTACTCCTACCTGAGCAACGTCGACAGCGCATGGCTTGACGACCTGCACCAGCAATATCAGAAGGACCCCGCTAGCATCGAGACCGGCTGGGCGCGTTTCTTCGAAGGCTTCGAGTTCGCCAAGTCGTTGGAGGGGGATGCGCCCTTGAGCGCTTCATCCGCAGCACCCGCACCCGGCAGCAACGAGCGCTTCGAGAAGGAATTCCGCGTGCTTGAGCTGATCAATGCCTACCGCACGCGCGGGCATCTGTTCACCAAGACCAACCCCGTGCGCGACCGCCGCAAGTACAGCCCAACGCTCGACCTGGTGAACTTCGGCCTGAGCGATGCCGATCTGGACACGGTTTTCAGTGCGGGCAACGAGGTGGGCTTGGGACCGGTGAAGCTCCGCGAGATCGTCGCGTTGCTGCAACAGACCTATTGCCAGAGCGTCGGCGTGGAGTTCAAGTTCATCCGCGATCCGGAGAAGTTGAAGTGGATGCAGGAGCGCATGGAAGGTGTTCGCAACACCCCATCGTTCTCGTTGGACCAGAAGAAGGAGATCCTGGAGAAGCTCAACGAAGCGGTCGTCTTCGAGAAGTTCCTCGGCAAGAAGTTCATCGGTGCGAAGCGCTTCAGCATCGAAGGCGCGGAGGCGTTGATCCCCGCGTTGGACACGGTGATCGAGCACGGTGCGGAGCTGGGCATCACCGAGTATGTGATCGGAATGGCGCACCGTGGTCGCTTGAATGTACTGGCCAACACCCTGCGCAAGAGCTACGACCAGATCTTCAGCGAGTTCGAGGGCAAGGATTACGAGGATGCGTTGGTGGAGGGCGACGTGAAGTACCACATGGGCTACAGCAGCCTCGTGAAGACCAACACCGGCAAGGAAGTACGCCTCACGCTCGCACCCAACCCCAGCCACTTGGAAACGGTGGGTCCGATCATGCAGGGGATCTCACGGGCGATCATCGAGCATGACGACAACTTCGCCAAAGGCATCACCGCACCGATCCTCATCCACGGCGATGCCGCCGTAGCAGCGCAGGGTGTTGTTTACGAAGTGGTGCAGATGGCCGGGCTCAAGGCCTATGAGGTCGGTGGCACCATCCACATCGTGGTGAACAACCAGGTCGGTTTCACCACCAACTACATCGATGCGCGCACCAGCACCTATTGCACCGATGTGGCGAAGGTGACCCAGTGCCCGGTCTTCCATGTGAACGGCGACGATGCCGAAGCGGTGGCCTACACGGTGCAACTGGCGATGGACTTCCGGCAGCGTTATGGCAAGGACGTGTGGGTGGACATCCTCTGCTACCGCAAGCACGGCCATAACGAGGGCGATGAGCCCAAGTTCACGCAACCGCTGCTCTACAAGGCGATCGCTGCGCACCCCGATCCGCGCGAGATCTACACGCAGAAGCTGATCGACAGCGGCGTGGAAGGCGCGCGCGAAATGGCGCAGGAGATGGAACGCTCCTTCACGGAGATGCTCGATGCACGCCTGACGGAAGCGAAACAGGTGCGCGTCGGACAGATCACCAATTTCCTCGAAGAGCGCTGGAAAGGATTCAAGCGTGCGGATGCGAAGGACTTCGCGAAGTCGCCGAAGACCGGTGTGAAGAAGGAGACCTTGCAGATGATCGGCGAGAAGCTGACGGTGATACCGGAAGGCAAGAAGTTCTTCAGCAAATTGGAGAAGATCCTCGCCGACCGCAAGAAGATGCTCGCCGAGGACCGACTGGACTGGAGCATGGGCGAACTGCTGGCCTACGGTTCACTGCTCGTTGAAGGGCACCCCGTGCGCTTCACCGGGCAGGATGTGGAGCGTGGCACCTTCTCGCACCGCCATGCCGTGGTGAAGATGGAGGACAGCGAAGAGGAGTTCATCCATCTCAAGCACATCCAGGAAGGACAGGCCCTGTTGCAGATCTACAATTCGCTCCTGAGCGAATACGCGGTGCTCGGGTTCGAATACGGTTACGCCCTCACCAACCCCGAAGTGCTCACCATCTGGGAAGCGCAGTTCGGCGATTTCGTCAACGGTGCGCAGATCGTACTGGACCAATACCTCTGCTGCGCGGAGGAGAAGTGGAACACGCAGAACGGCATCGTGCTCCTTCTGCCGCACGGCTACGAAGGGCAGGGCGCTGAGCATAGCAGCGCGCGCATGGAGCGTTTCCTCCAGAGCTGCGCCGATGGCAACATGATCGTGGTGAACTGCACCACACCGGCGAACTTCTTCCACGCGTTGCGCCGCCAGCTCGCATGGGACTTCCGCAAGCCGATGGTGGTCTTCAGCCCCAAGAGCCTGCTGCGCCATGCGAAATGCGTGAGCAAGTTGGGTGATCTGGCTAACGGTGGTTTCCAAGAGTTGATCGATGATGCCGGTGCCGATCCGAAGAATGTTAAGACCGTGATCTTCACCCAGGGCAAGATCCACTTCGAACTTGCGGAGCATCGCGAGAAGAACGCCATCACCGATACCGCGCTCGTGCGCATCGAACAACTGCATCCGCTCCCTGCGGACCAGATGCGCGCTGTGATCAAGAAGTACGCGAAGGCTGATCGCTACCTCTGGGTTCAGGAGGAGCCGTTGAACATGGGCGCGTGGAGCTACATCGCCATGCACTTCAATGAGGTGAAGTGGGAGGTGATCGCACGCCCTGCGAGCGGCGCACCCGCCACGGGCAGCAGCAAGCGTAGCGCGAACCAGCAGATCGCGATCATCGAGAAGGCGTTCAGCAAGTCAACATCCAACACCAAGGTGAAGGCGTAGCCGCTCTTTCACTCTCGCACCCTTTCACTCTCTCACTCTCCCCCAATGGCACTCATCGATATCAAGGTTCCCTCTCCCGGCGAAAGCATCAGCGAAGTGCGCATCGCGCGCTGGCTCGTGAAGGATGGTGATGTGGTGAGCAAGGACCAGGTGCTGGGTGAGATCGACAGCGACAAGGCGACCTTGGAGCTGAGCGCCGAAGCCGAAGG
The DNA here is from genome assembly GCA_016712025.1 of Flavobacteriales bacterium. Classification (GTDB taxonomy): domain Bacteria; phylum Bacteroidota; class Bacteroidia; order Flavobacteriales_F; family PHOS-HE28; genus PHOS-HE28. Next base: position 84,796 of record JADJRW010000014.1, on the reverse strand, counting down.
CAAAGTGCAACTGCTAGCGAAAGAGGACCAGACCGTGAACGTTGGCGATGTAGTGGTCAAGATCGATACGAGCTTCAAAGCAGATAAGAAAGCACCGGAGCCCAAGGCCCCGAGCCCCGAGCCGCTAGCCGTGAGCCTGTCAAGCCCGAGGCTCAAGGCTCGAAGCTCGTGGCCGCATCTGCAACTCCGGTCGCGAAAGCGATGCTCGACGACAAGGGCGTGAGCGCCGATCAAGGTGAAAGGCAGCGGCCCCAACGGTCGCATCACCAAAAGCGATGTCGCGGCCTATGTTTCCGGAGGTGTGAAGGCGGATGCGATCGCCATGAACGGCTGGGGCGGCAAGCGCGACCAGAACCGCTTGAAGATGACCACGCTGCGCAAGAAGGTTGCCGAGCGCTTGGTCGCGGTGAAGAACCAGACCGCCATGCTCACCACCTTCAACGAGGTGGACATGAGCGCCGTGATGGCCCTGCGCGACAAGTACAAGGACAAGTTCAAGGAGCAGCACGGCGTGAACCTCGGCTTCATGAGCTTCTTCACCAAGGCGGTGACGGAAGCACTGCGTCTCTTCCCCCAAGTGAACGCGCACATCGACGGCGAGGAGATGATCATGCACGACTACGCCGACATCGGTATCGCTGTGAGCTCACCCAAGGGCCTGATGGTGCCTGTGCTGCGCAATGCGGAGCGCATGAGCCTCGCGGAGATCGAAGGCAAGATCAAGGAACTCGCTGTGAAGGCGCGTGACGGCAAGCTCAGCATCGATGAGATGACCGGTGGCACCTTCACCATCACCAATGGCGGTGTGTTCGGCAGCATGCTCAGCACGCCCATCCTCAACCCGCCGCAGAGCGCCATCCTCGGCATGCACAACATCGTGGAGCGGCCCGTTGCGGTGAATGGCCAGGTGGTCATCCGCCCGATCATGTACGTGGCGCTCAGCTACGATCACCGCATCATCGACGGCAAGGAGAGCGTGAGCTTCCTCATGGCCGTGAAGCAGATGATCGAGGATCCCGACAAGATGGTCTTCGGCGGGAAGGACCCGGGAGCGGTGTTGCTGGGGTTGTAAGGGCGATCAGGCGGCAGAGGCTGACTGGTTCCCACCCGATGGGCATAGGCAGTGATCGGATTACCCTGCCACGCTCACGCCGACCAACTTCCCGATGCCGAAGGTGACGGCTGCAGCGGCAAGGCCGAAGAGGACCTGGCGCATACCGGAGAACCAGACACTGCGGCCGGTGAAGAGCGTGATGGCACTGCCGATAATGAACAATCCGATAGCGCTCAAACCCACGCTGATGAGGATGGCCGGCATGCCGCCCGTGAAGAAGAAGGGGATCACCGGAAGGATGGCACCCACCGCGAAGAGGAAGAAGGACGTGATGGCCGCTTCCCACGCCGAGCCCTTCAGCTCCTCCGCGTTGATGCCCAGCTCCTCCTTCACCAACAACGCGTGCGCCTTGCCTTTGTCCGCGAGCGCCTCACTGGCCAGTCGCTCGGACTCCGCTTCGGAAATGCCCTTCGCCATGAAGATCAGTACGAGTTCCTTGCGCTCTCCTTCAGGGTTCGTTTCCAGCTCGGTCATCTCCAGGGCCATCTGTCGCTCGTAGAGTTCCTGGGAGCTCTTCACACTGATCCACTCGCCGAGCGCCATGCTCAGCGCACCCGCGAGCAAACCTGCGAGGCCCGCCAACAGGACGCCTTGATCACCGTCGGTAGCGCCGGCCACGCCCATCACCAGGCTCATGTTGCTTACCAATCCGTCGTTGGCACCGAGCACCGCGGCGCGCAGCGCATTGCCGCCCACCGTCTTGTGTTTGCCTTCGATGCGGCCAAGTTCCTCGCCACCCAGGCCGCGTTTGTTCGCCATGAGCGACTGCAGGATCAACACGTGGTTGCGCTCGCCACCGCTCAAGGGGGTTCCGCTCTTGCGTTTCAACGATACGGTGGCCGACGCAAGGCCCTTCTCCACGTCCATGAGTTGCGCGATCACATGCCCGTAGCCCATGCGCTTGCCGATGCGGTCCAGCATGCGCGCCCGCCACGAGGGACCGGGTATTTCCTTCAGCTTCCCGTCCGCCTTCAGTTGCGCGAAGGCAAATTCGGCATGACCGCGTTCGATGCCGGCCATTTCGCGGAAGAGCTTTGCCACTTGCGCGTCGTCCTCGTGCGCCGCGATACGGTCATAGAGGAAGGCCGCGTCCACTTCGGTGCGGAGACTTTCGATGCGGCGGCGGGGCGATGAAGCGGGCATGCACACAAGGTCGGGAGGAACCAGTGATCTCTGGCAGGCCCCATGTCGAACGCACTTACTGACAACGTCACTACTTGACCCGCGTTGTGCACCTACTTTGACAAGCTGGTCAAAATTCAAAGGAGTGAAAGTGCCATTGTTCATCAAGCATGTGCTGCCCTTCGCTGCGATGTACGCGGTGATGGTTGCGGCGGCGATCCTCTTGGATCGCGGTCTGCACGCCGTTGGGTTGGACCATGTAGGGCGTTACCTGGGGCCGGTGGGTACGGTGCTCATCGTGCTGTCCTTCGTGTATTCGTTGCGCAAGCGGAAGATCATCCCCTCCGGTTCACCCAAGACCTACCTCATGGTGCATGAGTATCTCGCTTGGGCCGGCTCTGTGATGATCCTGGTGCATGCCGGCATCCATTTCAACGCCCGCCTTCCCTGGCTGGCCACCTATATGCTGCTGATCAGCGTGGCGAGCGGGCTGGTGGGCAAATACCTGCTGAAGAACGCGAGCAGTTCGTTGGAAGAACGACGACGGGCACTGATCACGAGCGGATCCAATACCACCGAAGTGGACAAGGAGCTCTTCTTCGATTCGGTGACGGTGAACGCCATGAAGCAATGGCGCGTGGTCCACCTGCCCATCGCGTTCACGCTGGGCTTCCTTACCCTGTTGCACGTGATCACCGTCCTGATGTTCGGCAAATGAAGAAGGTGATCATCCTTGCCTTGATCGCGGCGTTCATCGGGCTGGTGTTCCTCTTCCCGCACAGCATGCTCGAACCCGGAGAACTGGTGGAGGGGCACCAGAGGACCGGCAACGATTGCTTCTCCTGCCACCAACCGTTCGAAGGACTGCCCAATGCCAAGTGTATCGCCTGTCACACGGTTGGCGACATCGGGATCGATACGCTGCTGAACACGAGACCGACACTTTTCCATGAGGCGCTCAGCGGGATGGAGTGTGTGGAATGCCATAGCGAGCACATGGGACGGAACGCGGACCTGACCGGGAGCGGCTTCGAGCACGCGCTGGTCCCAGTAACGATCGTGGAGGACTGCAACCGTTGCCATGCGAAACCAACGGACGAACTGCACACACAGCTGCCCAACAAATGCGCGGCCTGCCATGATACGCAGGGCTGGAAACCCGCACGCGAGTTCGACCATGCCTTGCTGTCGGCAGCGAGCAAGAGCGATTGTGCGAGTTGCCACCAGCGCCCCACCGATACGCTGCATGAACGCATGAAGGGCAATTGTGCCAGCTGCCACTCGACCAGCGCATGGAAGCCCGCCACCTTCGAGCATGCCGTATTGTCCGCGGCGGAGAAGGACCATTGCGCGACCTGCCACCAACCCCCCAAGGATGCTCTCCACCAAGGCACCAAGGACAATTGCGCCAGTTGCCATGGCACGAACGCATGGTCGCCTTCCACGTTCGATCACTCGGCGTACTTCCGATTGGATGGCGACCACAACGCGAAGTGCGCCACGTGCCACCAAGCCAACAACTACAGCAGCTACACCTGCTACGGTTGCCACGAGCATACACCGGGCAATATCATCGGCGAGCACCAGGAAGAGGGGATCACGAACATCACCGACTGCGTGCGATGCCACCGCAGCGGTGATGAGGACGACATGCGCATGGATGGACGGTCCGGGAGCGAAGGTGGGGAACGTGCGCGCAAGGGTCGTGACGGCGAAGGGGAGGACGATTGAACCGTGGCCCAGGCCTGACGGGCTTCCTGATGGCCGGAGCAGATGATCGAGACCCCAGGCAAGATGGTCTTCGGCGACAAGGAGCCGGGGGTGCTGCGGGGCCTTGAGTGCTCGGCTCTGTTCCAAGTCCGGGCGCTAATGTGACCTTCCGGATGGCCATATTCGGATGAACGGTTCGACCCCGGAACATCCGGTTCCGTCGATGGGATCGCCGTTCAGGGGTATTGTCATGGTGTGCCATGGAATGTCATCGTAACCTTTAAGCCCGGAATGAAGAGGTTGGCGGCGTCATACTCATTCTCCATGTGCTGTTGAGCATTTGGGCACCAGCAGGACTGGCGGAGATCGCGCGTGTCCCTTCGCTCCAGCGCCACTACGCGGAGCACCAGCTTGAAAGCGGGGGGGGTATGGGTTGGGGTGAGTTCCTGAAACTCCACTTCGTGGATCCTGAGCACGAGCGTCAGGACGGTGCCAGGCACGGCGCATTGCCCTTCCACGGCCCCTCGATGGCCATACATGTTTCTTCCACCAACAGGGTCGGTGGGTGTGATCCCCTCGGCGGTGATCCCCACTATGACGGCCGCAGGCCAAGTGGCAGAGGTAGGCGAGTGGCCCGGGCGCTCGGTCTTCCATCCCCCCAAGTCGATCGGTTGAACCACGCGTGAGCAGGAACGCCTGCCGCGCGGACAAGCTCCCCTGCAACGCGGTGGGTGTTTGAGCATTCGTCAACCGTTCACTCTACTTCCATGCGGATCCTTGGGGCTATCGCCTTCAAAGTCGTCCTGCTACTGTTCTTGACCAGCCTCTCGTTCAGCACGAACGCGCAGTGCACCTGGTACACCATTACGGTAACCGATGGTGTGGGTGCACCGGATGTAACGTGGGAGCTGATCGACGACATGGGTGTATCATGGGCGAGCGGTTCGGCGCCATGGAGCGAGGACATCTGCTTGCCCAATGGCTGCTACACGTTGTTGATGTATGACAGTAGTAGCGATGGCTGGGATGATATCAACTGGTTCATCGAGGATTGGACCGGCGATTTTGATTGGGATACCAACTTGCCCGATGGCCCGCACGGTACCGACACGTTCGTCCTCGGCGATAACCAACCGTGCGATCCGGCCAACGGCGCCACGTGTCCGCCTGGGTCCACCATGCTGCAGTTCATTGTTACCAACGGGACCGCACCCGCCCAAGTATCGTGGGATTTCACGTGGAACGGCACGGTGGTGCAGGGCGGTGGAGCAGGATACAACGACACACTGTGTTTGAGCGATGGTTGCTACGTACTCTACATGCAGGATGCCGCCTCCAATGGCTGGAACGGCGCGACCTACACCTTGCAGGAATTCGGCGGCACGGTGCTCTATAGCGGCACGCTGACCACGGGTGGTTTGGATTCGGTGCTCATCTCCATCGGCGGTGCGACCTGTTCATGGGGTGGCGGCCCTGGCCCAGGCCCGGGTGGAGGGTGCGGCACGGTCGTGACCAGTGGACAACCTGGTGGTGATTGCCCGACCGTGATCTGCGTGTGCGATCCATTCACCTTCCCGATCACGCCGAGCGGCTTCGGTGCCATTGATGAGATACCCGCACCGGGTTCTGTCAGTAATCCCGCGTTCGGCGGCGGCATTCCACCACCACCATGGGGCGGCACCGACTATGGGTGTCTATATGCCGGCGAACTCAACAGCAGTTGGATCCTCTTCACCGTCGGCACCAGTGGAAGTCTCGGGTTCAGTTTCGGGGCGGGCGGCCAGCAAGTCGGTTACTACGATTGGGCGATGTGGCCGTACAGCGGGCCCAGTACCTGCTCCGCCATCGCGAACGATGCGCTGCCGCCGGTGCGTTGCGTTTGGGACGCGGTGCCGTATGGCGGCGCAGGCCTGGCGAACGTGATCCCCCCAGGTGGCGATCCGGGCAACTACGCCCCGGAGCTGATGGTGACCGCTGGACAGCAGTTCATCATCTGCATGAGCAACTGGAGCTACGTGACCGCCAACGTTACGCTCGATTTCTTCGGATCCGCCACCATCTCGTGCATCCCGGTTCTGCTACCGGTTGAACTGATCTCCTTCACTGCGTACTGCAGGGACAACGAGGTGAACTTACAATGGAGCACCGCCAGCGAACGGGACAACGACCACTTCGCGATCGAACGTAGTGCTGACGGGTACGCTTGGGAAACCATTGGTTGGGTGCCCGGTGCGGGCAATGCGCAGCATACCATTCAGTACAGCTTCAGCGATGCGGGAGTGACCGATGCACTGAACTACTACCGGCTCGGCCAAACGGACTTCGACGGCACCATCACCTACTCGTCCGTTGTTGCGGTGTCCCCATGCGGAGACAAGGAGGTGGTGCGACAATGGTTGGTCGACGCACGCGGACGGGTGCAAGGCGAATGGCCCTTACAGCAGATACCTCTGTCCACAGGTATTTATCTGTTGCGAACGGAATTCACTGACGGTTCCACTCGAACGACCAAGGTGGCAGTGCAAGAACAATGACGACCGTGAAGCACCGCACCGAAAGCCTTTCGCCTACGCTCGCAACGCCGCTCGCCGCGTGGGTCGTGATGGGCTGGCGCGTGCGTGGTGCTGGTCGGGGCGCTGTTCTGCCTGACACATCCGCGCAGAACCTGGTGAACAACCCGGGGTTCGAGACCTACACGACGCCACCCAACAACTACGCGCAGATCTGTCGCGCCACGGGCTGGAGTTCACCCAGCGGTGCCTGCTCACTGGTGGTGGGCACAGGAAGTCCGGAGTTCTACCACACGGCGGGCACCGGTGGTGCGAAACCGCCTGCTACGTATTGGGCCAACCTGATGCCCCACTCCGGCGGGGGCATGAGCGCCATCTGCCCGTGGTATTGGACCAACACCAATTTCCGCGAGTACATCCGGACCTTCCTCGCCGCTCCCTTGGTGGTGGGGCAGACCTACGAAGTGAGCTTCTGGCTCACGAACGGGGTAAGCTCCATTCATCCGTACGGCGTCGACCATATCGGTGTGGCGTTCAGCATGGCACCGTTGGTGCAGGTGCTCGGGAACCAGATCGTGTACACCCCACAAGTGGAATTGCCCGGTGTCATCTATTCCACCACTTGGCAATTCCATAGCATGACGTTCGTTGCCACCCAGCCATACCAGTACGTGTGCTTCGGAAGCTTCGTGCCGTGGGGCGCAATGACCTACCAGTACCTCGGTGCCAGCGGCAATTCCGGATCGCTCTACTACATCGACGACATCACTGTACAGGCCGTTGCGGCATTGCCCATCGAACTGCTCGACTTCACCGCTGCGTGCGAGAACAATGCGGTGGTATTGCGCTGGAGCACCGCCACGGAAACGAACAACTATCACTTCGCGGTTGAGCGCAGCGCGGATGCTGAGGTGTGGGAAACCATTGGCACCGTGCCCGGGGCGGGCAACTCGCAACAGGTGGTGCACTATGCTTTCAACGATACCGAAGTAGCTGCAACGGTGCTGTACTACCGCATTGGCCAGACCGACTTCAACGGCACCATCTCCTACTCTACTGTTGCCGCCGTGCCCGCGTGCGGAGACAAAGAGGTGTTGCGGCAATGGTTGGTCGATGGACAAGGACGTCTCTGCGGTACATGGCCTGCGGCCCAGGGATCGCTCAGCCCTGGCATCTATCTGGTGCGGATGGAATACAGCGATGGTAGTTCCGCGACAAAAAAAGTATTCCTCATCACGCCATGAATAACAGTACCTCTACATCCGCGCAGCACCGCGCCATGGCGATCACTCCGATCCATTCGACGAATTCCCGCCTTCAATGACGTTGAACGAGCCCACCTTTCCCCGGAAAATGGCCTGCGCGGTCCATCAAGTGATCGGTGCCGGAAAGGCCCGCATCGTGCACTTGGGTTCGGAACGAAAGCACTTACCGGCTTGATAGGACATTCATGACGCGGACAACACACACCCTCTTCATCGGAGCCATGTCGGCCATCGTCGTTGTGGTAACGGCCTATCTCACCTACGTCGGCTGGTCCTACTACCAGCTCCCGCTCGAAGAGCGTTTCTATCACCCGGAACACAACTGGTTCAAACCGAGCGGCGCCTACGGCCACGGCATCGGCATCCTCGGCACCTTCCTCATCCTCTTCGGGGTGGTGATCTACATCGCGCGCAAGCGGTACAACTTCATGACGAAGCAGCTACGGCTGAAGTACCTGCTGGAGTTCCACATCTTCCTCTGCACATTGGGGCCGATCCTGATCCTGTTCCACACCGCCTTCAAATTCGGCGGACTGGTCTCGGTGGCCTTCTGGAGCATGGTGGCCGTGGTGGCCAGCGGTGTCATCGGGCGCTTCATCTACATCCAGATACCACGCACGGTGGAAGGTCGCGAACTGAGCCTGAACGAAGTGAAGGGCATGCGGTCACAATTGGTCGAGAACCTGAAGCAGAGCGTTGGCCTCGACGAGCAACTGATCCCGTTGATCGTAGGCACCACGGACGGCGAGGGTGCTGCCGCAAAGCGCAGATCGTTCATTTCCAGGTACCTAGATGAACGCAAGGCCGTCGGTGTGATCCGGTCATCCTTGAAGGCGAAGAACATGGCGCGTGAGGAGCAGGCATCCATCATCCGCATGGTGAAGGAAGAGTTCGCGTTGTCGCACCGGATCGGCCGCTTGCTCACCATGCAGAAACTGTTCAAGTACTGGCATGTGGCGCACCTGCCCTTCGCGTTGATCATGCTCATCGTGCTCATCATTCACGTGGCCGTTACGTTGTCCTTCGGATACAAGTGGATCTTCTGATGGAAGTACTGATCGAACAAATAGCGATCTACGGTTCGGTGCTCCTGCTCTGCGGGCTCACCATCTTCTTCTACATGCGCAGCCTCAAGAAGAAGTCCGCCATCGTGGAGAAGAAAGTGGCGAAGGCCAAGGAGGAAGGCATGTTCGAGCCGGTGTCGCTCCATCCGTACATCGATCTGAGCACGTGCATCGGCAGCGCCGCATGCGTGGCAGATTGTCCTGAAAAGGACATCCTCGGCATCGTGGATGGCAAGGCCACGGTGATCCTCGCCAGCAACTGCGTGGGCCATGGTGCGTGTTTCCACGCCTGCCCGGTGCAGGCCATCTCCCTGCGCATCGGCACCGAGACGCGCGGCATCGATCTGCCGCACGTGGATCAGACCTTCGAGACCAACATCAAGGGGATCTTCATCGCCGGAGAACTCGGCGGCATGGGCTTGATCAGGAACGGCGTGGAGCAGGGCAAACAGGCCATGCAGAACATCGCGAGCGCCAAGAAGCCGAAAGCGGAAGGTGTGCTTAGCACCGGATCGAGATCACCGAGCACACGAAGGTGGATGCCATCGTGCCGCAGAAGGACGGCACCTTCAAACTGTCCACCAATGTGGGCAAGGACTACATCTGCAACAACGTGTTGTTGGCTATCGGCCGCCGGGGAACGCCAAGGAAACTGGGCATACCCGGCGAAGAGTCGACCAAGGTGGCTTATCGGCTATTGGAGCCAGAGAACATCTCCGGTAAAAAGGTGGTCGTGGTTGGCGGTGGCGATGCCGGTGTTGAATCGGCCATGCTGCTGATGAACGACAACGAAGTCCTCTTGGTCAATCGCAACGAGAATTTCGCGGGCATCAAACCCAAGAACCGCGAGGCGGTTACCGCAGCGATCGATGCTGGCAAGATGAAGGCGGTCTACAAAGCCAACTTGGTATCCATCGCGCCTGACTCCGTGCTGTGCAAAGTCGGCGAAGACACGCAGCAATTGCCGAACGACCTCGTGTACATTTTCGCTGGTGGTGAACTACCGACCGGCTTCTTGCAGAAGGCCGGTATCGAGATCACGAAACGGTTCGGACATATCGTGAAGAAGCACACGTGACATTCCGAGCGACATATCTGTTCCTGGTGCTATCACTCATCGCAGCGACAAGTCGCGCGCAACTGTCGCCCGGGGACCTGACCACCGCACATGCCAACCTGGAGGGCATGAGCAACTGCACGCAGTGCCATGACCTCGGCAACAAGGTGACGAACGCCAAGTGCCTGGAATGCCACAAGGAGATCAAGTCGCTCATCACGCAGAAAAAGGGCTACCACGCCAGCAAGGACGTGAAGGCGAAGGATTGCTTCACCTGCCACAGTGAGCACCATGGCCGCAAGTTCGAGATGGTGCGCTTCGATGAGAAGACGTTCGACCACGGGCTTACCGGCTACAAGCTGGAAGGAGCGCACAAGCCCGTTGACTGCCGCGAATGCCATATTCCGGACAACATCGCCGACAAGGACATCAAGAAGCGGGTCAAGACATTCCTCGGCATGGATCAGAAATGTCTGTCGTGCCACGACGACTTCCACCAGAACACGATGGACAAGGATTGCCTGAAGTGCCATAGCATGACGGCATGGAAACCGGCCAGCGTGTTCGACCACAACAAGACCGATTTCCCGCTGAAGGGGAAACACATCCCAGTGGATTGCAAGGAATGCCACGCCATCACCACCAAGAACGGCAAGCAGTTCCAGGCGTTCGGCGATGTGCCACACACGGATTGCAAGGCGTGCCATGATGATCCGCACAACGCGCATTTCACCAACGCGTGCGCCCAGTGCCACACGGAGACCGCCTTCTCAACCTTCGCTGGGAAGGACCGCTTCGACCACAACACCACGCCGTTCAAGTTGAACGGCAAGCACAAGACCACCGATTGCTTTGAATGCCACAAGCGCACCAGCGACCCGTTGAAGGTATTCCAGGACAGGGACGGGGTGGCCATGAACCAATGTGTCACGTGCCACGAAGACCAGCACGATGGGAAGTTCGGCGCCGACTGCGCGAAGTGCCACCAGGAGAAAGGCTGGATCGCCGTGAAATCCATGGACTTCTTCGATCACAACGTCACCGACTTCCCATTACAGGGAAAGCACGTTGATGTGGATTGCAAGAAGTGCCACAAAGAGCGGTACACCGATCCGATCGTCTTCGTAGCGTGCAATAGCTGCCACGCCGACTTCCATAAAGGCGAGTTCGCGGAGAACGGTGTGTCGCCGGATTGTGTGGAATGCCACTTCCTCACCGATGGGTTCGATGTGAGCATGTTCTCCTTGGAGCAGCATTCCACAACGCAATTCCCGTTGGACGGGGCCCATGTGGCCACCCCTTGCTCCGAATGCCATTTGAACGAAAAGTGGAGGAAAGATGCCGAGAAGACGACCGGAGAGAAATGGAAATTCCGTTCAATGGCAATGGCCTGCGCTGATTGCCATGACAACGTGCACGGTGAAGAGTTCGCCGAAGTGGGCGTCACGGATTGCAAGCGCTGCCACGTTACCGGCGACTGGTACCCCAGCCTGTTCGATCACACCAAGACGGCCTTCCCGCTGGATGGGGAACACAAGAACGTGGACTGCAAGGAGTGCCACAAGAACCCCGCAGAGGGTGAAAAGAAACTGGGGTCGTTCAAGATCGCGAAGTACCAATGCATAGACTGTCACAAATAGCGGTCCTGCTTTTGGTAGCTGTGCGGTTGAATGCGCAGTCGCCGCACGGCGAAGCCATGAAAATGGATTGCGCGCAGTGCCATGTGCCAGCGGATTGGACGAGCATTTCGGACAGTATTCCGTTCGATCATGATCTCACGCGCTATCCACTCGCAGGCACCCACGCGCAGGTGGAATGCAAGTCGTGCCATGCCTCGCTGGTGTTCAATGAAGCTCCGGGCCAGTGCAATGCCTGCCATGCTGATATCCACAGTTTGTCGGTCGGTGATGATTGCGCGCGCTGCCACTCACCGAACAGTTGGTTGGTGGATGGTATCCCCGAGCTGCATGAAGAGAACGGCTTCCCGCTGATCGGCGCACACGGGAACTTGAGTTGTGTGGATTGCCACGCCTCGGAAGCGGCATTGCAGTTCGCGCGCAATGGGAATGACTGCATCAGTTGCCACCAGGATGATCTGATGCGCACCCGGAACCCCGACCACACGAGTGCAGGGTTCTCAACGGACTGCATCCAGTGCCATGATCCGTTGAGCACGGGTTGGGAAACGGACATCGTCGATCACGACTTCTTCCCGCTCACGATGGGTCATGCCATTTCGGATTGCAGCCAGTGCCACACAGAAGGGTCCTTCGCTACGGCGTCCCCGGAGTGCATCAGTTGCCATCAGGATGACTATGCAGCAACTGTGGATCCCGGCCATATCGCGGCGGGTTTCTCCACGGATTGTGCTACGTGCCACACGACAAGTCCGGGGTGGGCGCCAGCGACCTACGCCCATGAAAGCTACCCATTGGAGGGTGCGCACGCGGCAGCCAGTTGCACCCAATGCCACAACGGTAACTACACCAATACTCCCAGCACCTGCGATGGCTGCCACTTGCCGGACTACACCGCCACCACCAACCCGAACCACACGGCGGCCGGTTTCGCAACCGATTGCGCCACGTGCCACAACGAAACCGCTTGGTCGCCGAGCAACTACGATCACAGCAGCTACCCCCTCGTCGGATCGCACACCACGGTGAGTTGCGACCAGTGCCACAACGGCAACTACAACAACACGCCGAACACCTGCGACGGTTGCCACTTGCCGGACTACAACGCCACCTCCAACCCGAACCACGCGGTGGCAGGCTTCGCCACCGATTGCGCCACGTGCCACAACGAAACGGCTTGGTCGCCGAGCAGCTACGATCACAGTGGCTATCCCCTCGTTGGATCGCACACCACTGTGAGCTGTGACCAGTGCCACAACGGTAACTACAACAACACGCCCAACACCTGCAACGGTTGTCACTTACCTGACTATAACGCCACCACCAACCCGAACCACGTTGCCGCGCAGTTCCCGACGGACTGTGCCCAATGCCACGACGAGACCGCTTGGACACCGTCTTCGTATGACCATAACACCACCGGATTCCCGCTGACCGGCGGACACACCGGCATTGATTGCCTACAATGCCATGCGAACGGCTATCAAGGCACACCATCGAATTGCGATGCCTGCCATATGCCGGAATACAACGGCACCACGAACCCGAACCACGCAGCGGCGCAATTCCCAACGAACTGTGCGTTGTGCCATGATGAATCGGCATGGGGCAACTCAACGTTCGACCACAACACCACCAACTTCCCACTGACAGGCGGCCACGTAGGGGTCAACTGCCTTGCTTGTCATTCCAACGGCTACCAAGGCACACCGACCAATTGCGATGCGTGCCACATGCCCGACTTCAATGGCACCACCAACCCGAACCACACTGCTGCACAATTCGCGACGAACTGCACGCAATGCCATGATGAAACAGCGTGGGCCCCTTCCTCATACAACCACAACACCACCGGGTTCCCACTGACCGGAGGCCACACCGGAGTTGACTGCCTGCAATGCCATACCAACGGCTACCAAGGCACGCCATCCGATTGCGATGGCTGCCATATGCCGGATTACAATGGCACCACCAACCCGAGCCACGCGGCTGCGCAGTTCCCAACGGATTGCGCCTTGTGCCACACGGAAAGCGCGTGGTCCCCGAGCAGCTACGACCACAGCGGATTCCCCCTCCTTGGATCACACACCTCCGTGAGCTGCAACCAATGCCATAACGGCAATTACAACAACACACCGAACACCTGCGCGGGCTGCCATATGCCGGATTATAACGGCACCACCAACCCGAACCACGCGGCGGCGCAATTCCCCGTGGATTGCGTGCTATGCCATGGGGAAACATCCTGGGTGCCTTCCACGTATGATCATAATGCGACCGGGTTCCCGCTCACCGGGGGTCATGCAGGGGTCAACTGCCTGCAATGCCACTCCAATGGCTACCAAGGCACGCCTGCGGATTGTGATGCCTGCCATATGGCGGATTACAACGGCACGAACAACCCCGACCACCAAACGGCCCAGTTCCCGACTGACTGCGCTCAGTGCCATAGCATATCGGCCTGGGTACCTTCAACGTTCGATCACGACGCCATGTACTTCCCGATCTACAACGGAACGCACGACGGAGATTGGAACACATGCGCGGATTGCCACACGAACCCGAACGACTACAGTGTGTTCAGCTGTATCGATTGCCACAACAACCAAGCGCAGCTGGCGAATAGCCACAGCGGCGAGAACGGGTATGCCTACAACAGCGCCGCTTGCTTCAACTGCCATCCCAATGGGAATTGAACGCTTGCGCGTGATCAAGGTGTTTCCAACGTGCGTGCTACATGTCCTAGCCATGCTCGTGCTGGCTGCGATCGGTCAACCGGCTCAGGTCCTGGCGCAATCGCCACATGGAGAAGCGCTGAAGATCGATTGCGCCGCATGCCATGTTCCGGACAGTTGGACAACGATGCGTGAGCCCATGGCGTTCGATCACGCGCAAACCGAATTCCCCTTGATCGGCATGCACGAGAAAGTGGATTGCAAAGCGTGCCACGTCTCCATGGTCTTCAGCAAGGCACCCGGGACCGACTGCGTTGCCTGCCATGCGGATGTGCATAGCATGTCCGTCGGCAATGATTGTGTGCGCTGTCACACCCCGGTGAGCTGGCTGGTGGACGACATCCCCGAATTGCACGAGCAGAACGGCTTCGCGCTCGTGGGGGTGCATAGCAACCTGAGCTGTGTGGATTGCCACAAGTCGGACAATAGCATCACGTTCAACAGGGTCGGTAATGAGTGCTTCAATTGTCATCAAGCGGACTACCTGGCCACGACACACCCGAACCATGCGGTGTCGGGCTTCTCCACCGATTGTATCGAATGCCATGACCCGCTTGGATCCGGTTGGACAACGACGTTCGTTGACCACGACTTCTTCCCGCTCACCCTTGGACACGACATCGGGGATTGTGCGCAATGCCACACCACAGGCAGCTTTGCTGATGCATCACCGGAGTGTGTTTCCTGCCACCAACAGGATTTCAACAACACGGTAAACCCGAACCACTCGGCGTCGGGGTTCTCCACGGACTGTGCTTCCTGCCATACCACCGACCCCGGTTGGACACCGGCCACCTTCGACCATGATGCGCAGTTCTTCCCGATCTACAGTGGATCGCACAACGGACAGTGGAACGCCTGCACCGACTGCCATACCAACCCCAATGACTTCTCGGTTTTCACGTGCACCGGATGCCATGTGAACCCGCAGACTGACAGCGATCACAATGGCATGCCCGGCTATGTCTACGAAAGCAATGCCTGCCTCGCGTGCCACCCGAACGGCGACGCGGGCATGTTCGATCACAACACCACCGATTTCCCCTTGCAGGGCGGACACGTCGGTGTGAACTGCATCGAATGCCACGCCAATGGTTATGCGGGCACGCCGACCAACTGCGATGCGTGCCACATGGACGATTACAACAGCACCACCAACCCGAACCACAACGGCGCCCAGTTCCCCACCGACTGCGCACAATGCCACAATCAAACCGCGTGGACCCCGGCCAACTTCGAACACGACAACCAGTACTTCCCCATCTATAGTGGAACACATGATGGCGATTGGAACACTTGCTCGGATTGCCATACCGACCCGAACAACTACAGCGTGTTCAGTTGCATCATCTGCCACGACGACCAAGCCCAGTTGGCCGATGATCACAGCGATGAGAACGGGTATGCCTACAACAGTAACGCGTGCTTCAACTGCCACCCCAACGGGAACTAGCGATGACCATGCGCCAACGGATCCTCGCTCTATGGTCACTGCTCCTGGCCTCGCTCGGCTGCTATGCCCAGAACGCTGTTCAGGGAGAGGTCACCTTCATCACAGCGAACAACGTGTATGTCGGCTTCCCCTCAACGGCGACGATCGCCATCGGCGATACCCTGCAATTGGTGAAGGGGACGGAAGTCAGTGCTTGCCTGGTGGTGACCACGAAATCCTCCACCTCTTGTGTGTGCAAGGTCCTGCAAGGTTGTAAGGTCATGAAGACCGACAAGGTCGTACCATCCATCGTGCGCCCTGTCCCATTACCAACTGGTCGGTCTGTGAAGAAACCCGGGCAAGACTCCGCCGTCGTGAAGCGCATCGACCGTGGCGAACGCATCCGTGGCCGGCTCTCCGCCACGAGTTACAGCACCATGCCTACGGACCGTGAGAACGACCACAGGATGCAGTACCGTTTCTCGGCCAATGCCGATCGCATCGGCGGTTCCAGATTCTCCGCCGAGACCTACCTCAACTATCGTCAATTGTTCCCTGCCGAGGAAAGCCGCTACCCACAGCGGACCGAGTTCTTCAACGTGTACAGCTTAGCCGTGACCTATGCACCCGACACCACGTGGTCGCTTTCGGTGGGGCGGAAGATCAACAACAGCGCATCATCATTGGGAGCCATCGATGGACTGCAGGTGGAGAAACACTTCGGGAAACTCTTCGCCGGTACGATCACCGGCTTCAGGCCCGACATCGTCGACTACGGATTCAACCCCGACCTGCTGGAGTACGGCGGCTACATCGGGTACGCAAAGACCAACATGAGAAGTGGATTCGAGGACAACCCTCGGATTGCTACAACAGAACAACGCAGGGGCCGTGGATCGTCGTTACACCTATTTCCAACACAGCAGCACGTTCAACAACAACCTGAACCTGTTCTCCTCATTCGAGCTCGACTTGTTCAGCACGGTGAACGGTGAACCGACCACCAAAGCCCGTCTGACCAACTTCTATGTGTCATCGCGTTACCGGTTCAGCAAAAAGGTGGATGTGTTCGCATCCTATGACAGCCGCCGTCGCGTTGTTTACTTTGAGACCTATCGTACCGACGTGGAAAGACTCCTTGAGGATGACGATGCCATGCAGGGTGCGCGATTGAGGGTGAACGTGAAGCCGTTCAAAAGCACCACCCTTGGTGCCTCGTACAGCAGGCGGTTCCAAAGCGATGGCGAGAACGCCTCGGACAATATCAACGGTTACCTCACCTTCTCCATGAACCCTGCACTGGTGGGCAGATGGTCGTTGCAGGTGAACCGGAACACGACCAACTACTCGCGCAGCGATGTGCTATCGGTGCGACATTCGCGCGTCCTCCTGAAAAACAAGTTGAATGCGAGCGCGTACTTCCGGATGGCGAACTACAGGTACTTCTCAATGCTCGATGTGCAGGGCATCCCTGCGGAGAACAAGCAGAAGTACTACGGTGTGGATGTGTCATACAACATCCTGCCCAAGCTGGTGTTCAGCGTGCTCGGCGAGCTCTCGACGCTCCGCGACGAACGGAGCTACCGGGTGAACGTGAGCATCATCAAACGATTCGATAGCAAGAGATGACCATGGACAAGAGGATCAATTACATGTTGGCCGCTATCACCGGGGCCGCCTTGATGACCGCGTGCGATGATGGCCCCAAGACCATCACCACCGAAAAGCAGGACGCTGGCAGTACAGGTGTTTTCTCCGACGATGCCGTACCCGCGCAGCCGGGCACGGGCATGACCGGCTCGGGGATCCAGGAGAACCTGCACACCGTGATAGCCCAAGAGGTTCTGCCTACCACCAAGTATGTGTATGTGCGCGTGAAAGAGGGCGACGAGGAATTCTGGATCGCATCCACAAAACAGGAAGTGGTGGTGGGCAAGTCGTACTTCTACCGAGGCGGGTTGATGAAGACCAACTTCGAGAGCAAGGAGTACAACAGAACCTTTGAGAAGCTCTACTTGATCTCGCAGCTAGTTCCATCGGATCATGGGAATTCCGGTGCGGGTATGCCCGGCACCGCCCCGATGGCAGCATCCGAACAGTCCGCTGCCGTGCATGCGAGCAGCGAAGGCTCGGTGAAGATCGCGGAGCTGGTGGCGAACCCGAAGAAGTATCAGGGCAAGTCGATCCAGATCAGTGGTACATGCACCAAGGTGAACCCGATGATCATGGGCCGCAATTGGATCCATCTGAAAGACGGCAGCAAGGATGATTACGACCTGGTGATCACCACAGATGCCATTGTTCCGGAAGGGCATGCCGTTACCATGGTGGGCAGCGTGGTGCTGAAGAAGGATTTCGGTGCAGGATACAACTACGACATCCTGCTCGAGGGTGGGATGGTGGTGAAGTAGCCGCGCCCGCCTGGTCTCTACGAGAACAGCCGGTACTTCCGCTTGCGGATGAACGCCAGCACGCTGATGGCCACAAGTGCCGCCACGCCGATGTAAATCCAATCGGGCACGGGTACGGGATCACCGGCAGCGTACGAGTGAAGGCCTGAGAGGTAGTAGTTCACCCCGTAGTATGTCATGATCACCGATGCCAATCCGAAGATGGATGCGAGGTTGTACGCGTATAGGCTCTGCATCTTGGGGATGAGCCGCATGTGCAGGATGAAGGCGTAGACGAGGATGGTGACCAGAGCCCAGGTCTCTTTCGCGTCCCAGCCCCAGTAGCGGCCCCACGATTCATTGGCCCATACGCCACCGAGGTAGGTGCCGATGCTGATCATGAAGAGCCCACCGATCAAGGTCATTTCGCTCAGGTACGAGAGTTCCTTCACCAAGCGATGGACGCGCCGTTCATTGCCCTTCGACAGGAACACCATGAGGATGAGATTGATCAATCCGATGACGGCGCCGAGCATCAGGAACCCATAGCTGCCCGCTTCCAGGGATACGTGGATGGTCAGCCAGTAAGACACGAGCACCGGTACGAGCGGGGTTATCTCCGGGTCGAGATAGCTCAGCATCGCCACCAAGAGGATGGTTGCCGCCAGGATCATGGTCGCGGCCAACCCACCGAGCGACTTCCGGCTGAACAGGATCCCTGCCAGCGTGGTGGTCCATGCGATGTAGATCATCGATTCGTAGCCATTGCTCCAGGGCGCACGGCCAGAGACATACCATCGCAGGCCAAGGCCCAGCGTGTGCAGTGCGAAGCCGAACAGCAACAAGCCGAGAAGGACCTTGTGCGCCTTGCGCAACTGGACAGCCGGTTTGAAAACGGAGAAGAACAGCAGGAAGAGGAATACCATCCCGAGCAAGGCATAGAACACGGCCAAGCGATCGAAGACGCCTAGGTCGTTCAAGAAGATCTCAGCCTTCACTTGCGTTGCGGACGGAAGCACGGCTGCCCCCTTGTCCTTCTGGTAACCATCGAGTTCGCTCAGCAACTTGTCCGGCAGCGCGTAGTTGCGACTGGTCATTGCGTCGTGCAACGCGGGCACGTATGCTGCGAAGAACCGCTCTGCCACGGTGCTCTGTGTTTCGTCGTGGTTGTGGCCTTCCATCGCCGCAGCGGCCCACGTGTTGTTCGGGTCGCCCGGCACAGGTACGATCTTGAACAACTGGCCACTGAACACCATGTTCATGATGTTCACGCGCTCATCCACCTTGATCAGGTCCTTCTCGTATACACCACGATCGATCGGTTTCAGCCCATCCACCCGCCGCATCTCAACGCGCAAGCGGTAGTCGCCTTTCTCATCGAAGAAGTCCCTGTAAGAAGCGTACGGCCCGGGCACGCCGAGCAGTTCATGGGTCAGCGGATGTTCACCCAATTTGATCATCGGAACGGCGATCCAATCCTGCGTGCTGACGAACATGCCCAGAACGGCTTGATCGGCATTGAGATCGTTGATCCGCTCCTTCCGGTAAACTTTCCGCATCACCTCGCGCGTGAGGGTGTGCATCGGCTTCATGCGGCCCTTGTGGTCCTGGACGATGATCTTGCTGAAGCGCTCCGCATGAGCGGGGTCCACGATGTTCAAGCTGTTGCTTTGGTCGATGACCTTCTGGGCGGATGACCGGCTTGGGACACACGCCGAAGCGATCATCAGGATCACGACCGCGCTCGTGGAACGCATCTGCTTGATGCTCTCGGACAGCTTGTGGAATCGGCTCTTCTTGCTGAACAACGAGAGCACCATGCCGATGGTGAGCAGTATGTACCCGATGTACGACACCCATGTTCCCCAGAAATCATGGTTCACGCTCAGGTAGGTGCCCAACTCATCCTGGTCGAAGGAGGATTGGAAGAACCGGAAGCCATCGTGATCGAGCACATTGTTCATGAAGATGCGATGGTCCTCTTTCAACGCGGAGCGGTCATCGATCAACTGCACTTCGCTGGCATAGGATGTAGCGCTGTTCGTGCCCGGATACCGTTCCATGATGAAATCGCGCAGCATCAACGAGAAGGGAAGAACGATGGGCTTTGCGCCGTACGAAATCGCCACATCCAGTGCGTCCGCACGTATTACTGCCGGCCTTCCTTCAGCACCTTTTTGGCCGTACACCATCGCCTCCTCCTCCTTGCCGTTCACGGTAACGGCCAAGCGGAGCGCGGTCAAACTCTCGTTCTTCACTTTGGGACCCTCGGAACCCAAGCGCACGATGGCGCTCTTGTTGAAATCGCCGAAGACGAAGCCGTTCATCCCGTCGTTGTACATGGAACGCAGCCGCAAGGGGTAGGCCACTTGTGGCTGAAGCGTATCCGTGGTCTGTGTCGCCATCACGGTTTGCACGAGCGGCCGATCCGACTTGATCAGCAGGAGTCGTTCCGGAAGGCGATGTTCACGGCCTCCGCTATCGGAGCATCGGTGAAATTGAAAAGTACATTGCGGTACCGCTTGGTCTCTCCGGCACTCACGTAGTACTCCTCGCGTCCACCCATGCCGGCGAAGACCACCTTGATCGTGGGCTTGCCTTCCGGGCTTTCCTCCAGCAACTGCTTCGGGTTCGGGATGAACTCCTTCACCCCCACCTCGATCAGATCACTGCCGACCAGGTAGGACTCTTTCCAACTGTTGTTTCCCAAACTGGAAAAGAGCACCGGCTCATCGAACTCGAAAACCTGTTCGCCCTGCTTGACCTTGAACTGCAGGAAAGTCTCGGCGGACAGGAAGGTGTTCGACGCATCGTTTTCACGGATGTGCATGATACCCTCATACCCGAAGTAGCGTGTAACTGCCGCACCGATCAGAATAATGATCATGGCCAAGTGGAACATCAACAAGGCCCACTTCTTCTGTCGCACCATTTTGAAGCGCACCATGTTCACGCCTATGGTGATGCAGAACAGCCCGAGCAGCAGCGAGAACCACCACGACTTGTAGATGACATGCTGCGCCGAGCTGGTCCCGAAATCGTTCTCGATGAAGGTGCCCACGCCGATGGCCGCTGCGAAGAGCAGGATGTACATGCCCGCTGCGCGGGTGGTGAACATCGGCGCGAGAACCTTCTTCACGCTGACTTGGAAGGTGGTGAGCATTTTCTTCGTTCGGAGTGAGGTTGCAATGGATCGCGTCATAATGATGTTCGGCTGTAGCGTTGGTGCGCTGGTACTCCTTGGGAACTGATCGATATGATCTTCGCTCGCATGGTCGTTGGTCTTTGCAGTTGTGGGCCACATGGTCCGGAACCGCCCATCCGAAGGCGAAGTTGCGCTCGTTCCATCGTAGGATCATGACGACCTTCCGAACCACCGTCGCCGAACATGCTTCGCACCACATGCATGCTGGGAGATAAGGATGGAACCAATGAAGAAGTAGCCATGGGAACGACCGAAGTGAATTGAACGGAACACGACCGTCGCACTTACGTCAGAGGCGATGGGTCATCGCGGTGCGGTCGCACCGTGATCGATCATCCGATCGATTTCGGCGGGTGGAATACACTGCGCGATGCCCACTGGCCAGCACAGTCATCATTCAACGCAGAAGGACCTGTCGGACCAAACCCTCAAGCATGGGACCAGGAAACGCAAGGGAATGCTCAGTGAAAAGCGGAAGATGTGCGTTCGCGCCATGGAAAGGCAGCTTCGCATGTTGCGCTGGTTCGCTCGATTCGTGGCCGGGGTCGCAGTAGTGTAGAAGAACGAATTCGACCACGGTCAACTTCCCGTCCGCGCGCCGCTGATGTTCCACGTAGTGCTCCTGAAGCGCAGGCGCCCTGAACACTTCCATCAGCCCAGCTGATGTGAAGGTCAGCAGAAGGAAGTGGAAGGAGAGGAGCAATGAAGTGAACGAGCGCACATGCGAATATAGTCACCAGCGAAGGAGAGGTCTATCAGGGCTCGACGAAGGAATGATCCAATTCGACGGACGGATCCAATTCAATGACCTCGGATGGGCTTTGTCGTAATGCGGCGGATACGGTGGATCGGGTCACTTCAGCGTCAGCGGCACATTGATCTTCATCGGTACCGGTCGCCCATCCATCGTGGCCGGTTCGAAACGCAGCAGCTTTTGCGTCATCTCGATGGCGGCGGTATCCACATCGGCGCGCAGGCCTCTGAGGATCTTTGGATCCGTGGCATGGCCCTGCTCGTTCACCGTGAACTGCACGATGATCTTGCCTTGCACCCCTTCCTTCCGGGCGGCTTTCGGGAATTTGTACGTGTAGGCCACATCGCGCATCAGTCCTTCTTCGCCAGAGGGATAGTATGCGGATTTGTTGATGTGCATCACCTTGTCGGGGGTGTACACGGTATCCACCCGGCCGCTTTGCGCGAACAGATCGCTACACGCAGCGATCGATAGAACCAGTAAGAGGAGCTTGACCATTTTCAGGAGCGCGAGCGCGTGCCGAAAGTAGTGCTGAGGCGGCCCCGGACTACTGCGCCACGTCGAACCGCACCCGGAACACCAGCACCTCTTCGCCGCGGTGCATGCCCCGCTTCTCGAAGGTCATTCCGTTGCGCTTCGCTACTGCCTGGCTGCTCATGTTCTCCGGGTCGATGAGCGAGATCACCGAGGGCGCCAACTGGTGCTCGCGCGCGAATTCCTTGCAGGCCGCAGCCGCTTCCGTCGCATAGCCATGACCCCAGGCCGATGGCAATAGGTGATAGCCGATCTCTAGTTCTGCGAGACCGTTCACCTCTTGAACGAGCAAGCCCACCTGCCCGACGGGTTCTCCCGTGGCGCGCTCGCTGATCACGTTCAGGCACGAACCATCGCGCGCGATCCGGTCCAGCGAACGCTGGATGAAGAAGGTGCAGTCCGCTTCGCTCCCCACGGTGAAAGGCATGAAACGGATCGCTTCCTCATTGTTGATGTATTCCATCCACCATTCGCGGTCATCCATGGTCGGCCTGCGGAAGAGCAGCCGATCGGTGGCAAGGCCTTCGAGCGAAGGGATGGGGAGGCGGAGCATGCGGACGAATGTGGGCGTGCTTCGAGCAGCGCCGCCAACCTGTGCAAGCCCAGGTGCGGCGAAGGTAAACGCACCGCGCTGTTAGGCTTACTGTTTCACGAACGCTCTGCTGCCGGTTTGTCCACCCTCACCGGTTATCCGTAGCATGTATAGACCGCTCGGCAATTCGCTCACATCCACAGGTCTACTGGCCACACCGGGCTGTTCGTTGCTGATAGGTTCGGTGCGCACTACTTGGCCGATCGCGTTGTGGATGCTCAGGATCATGTTACCCGGGGCGCTGAAAACAACGGACATCTCCTGGATGACCGGGTTCGGGTAGAGCGCGATACCCAGGGACTGTGTCTCTGCATCGCGCATGCCGATGGAGCTTTCATCCAAATACTGGAAACTGGAATTCGTGCTGGTGCCACCAGGAGTGACAACGTTGGTGCTTTGCGCGGTGATGGCGATCGGCACGGACACGCCCGGCTTGAAATACTGGTACGCCTCTTCCGTGACGGTGGAAATGACGGTGGATGGTGTGGTGATGGTTTGCGTGGTCACGGTGTTCAACCGCACACGCAGAACATTGGTCACCGTGCCGTAGGGCAGCACTAGGCTACCGTAACCATCCGCTTGTCCCGAAACGCTGCCGTCAATGGTGCCACCACCGCCGATGGAGACGAAGTTGCCGACGAACGTGTCGCCCCAAGTGCCGTTGAGCGCAAGGGGGGAATTCCAAGTCCTGGCGAGGTTGGAGAGGGTGCTGCTACCTACAGCCCCGAGATCGGTTCCAAGGCCGTAGCCGCCCGAAGAGCTCAGTTGCGCATAGGAGTAGTAGCCGCTCGGTGCGTCGATCTCCACGGCGTAGGTTGCACTTGGAAAGTTGCTGCCATTGGGCGTTGCCCCTGCGGCCACGAAAAGCAACGAATGCGTTTCGGTGATGGCCACAGTGGAAAAATCCCATGTCTGGTTGGGGCCAGGAGCACCCGGGCTTTGGTAGGTGCTGTACCGATAGATCGCCGTATTCCCGACCATCGGGGTCATGTTGCCTTGCTGGAGCGTTGGTTGGGCGAAGCCGCTGAGAACTGTGAACAGAGCCGTTGAAAGTGTTGAGTAGCGTGTGCTCATAGCCTGTGGTTTGCACAAGGATAGCGTCTTTTCAGGTCGAGCGGTTCGTTTCGATGTGAAGGCGAGCGCACAGCGGATCCTCCGCCTTGAGAGAAGTGTTTTCGAGAGCCTCACTTCACGAACACGATCTCCGCTTCCGGCGCCCCATCCTTCACCGCCTCGATGCCTTTGTCACGCGCCGCCGTGCTTGTGTATACCTCGCTGGTGCCCACCACTTCACCATTGTAGGCTTGCAGGGTGAAGCTGAAGCCGGCATCGCTGCGTTTACGCTCATAGTTCATGGCGTCCGGTGCGAGCTTCTGCACCACTTCGATGCCCTCTTCGGCATCGGCGCGCGTGCTATAGCCTTCGCTCGCCAAGATGATCTTGCCGTTGGCGGCTTTCAGTCGGAAGCGGTGGTCCTTGGCCTTGTCTAGGAAGATCTCGAATGTGCTCATGATCGTATCGGCGGTGCATCGAACCTACTGATAAAAGCCAAGAAGGCACCTAATACGCCAAAGGGTCGCGCACCAACGGGCCCAATGCCTTGATACCTATGGGCTTCTTTGGCTGCCGAAGCCTTGATCCAAGGCATGTGGCCACTTTGCGCCTAGCGCCGGAAGATCCGTGCGATGCACCAGGGTCGTCCGCGGAACCCCAGTGCTGGCAGGAGCCATCACTTGGTCCGGTGTTTGCCCAACCGCTGCCAACTCATCACCGATGTTGGTACGATCCCTCGTCCTGCTCACTGTCACCGCCGCATTCGCGCGCGCTGTTCCTGCCCAAAGTCCGCAGGATCTTGTGCGCGTTGGCTGGGAGCCACTATCGGATAGCCTCTACTTGTATTGGAACCTGAGCACGGACCAGATCGAGCGCATCGGCATGATCGAGGACGACTATGAGGTGGAACGTACCCAGTTGGTCTCCGATCCCAACCTGGCCGAAGCCACGCGTGAGACGAAGTTGCGCACGCTCGCCAATGCACGTCGCAAGGAGATCAAAGGCGTGTTGAAGGCGGAACAGTATGAGGATTGGCAGAAGCGGACGCGTGCTGCGAACGAGCATTGATCCAGCCCTGCGCTCCGGCACTTTCGGGATCACAACCCGAACGGAAGTGCGCTTAGCCAAAGCTCGGTCCGGATCCCTGTTATAGAGTCCTTCCGAAGCAACTCCACCACCACCAAGTAGTCACCCCATGCCTCGGGGCGTGGTATGGTGAGCCCTTGTACGATGCTCTGGCCCGGTCCGATGTCCTGCTCCAGCGCGGTAGGAAAAGGATCCGCGAGAACGATGGCGCGGTGCGCGGAGTGGACCGTACACCGCAAGCGCAGTGGGTGCTGGTCTTCGGCAAGGCACCTGAAAGTGGTTGTCCCTTGGTTCGTGATCCGGATAGGGACCACTGTGGTGTGCGCGGGTTTGTAGAACCGATCTTCGCCCAGGGGTTCCATCGTCAATTCGACGCTCGTCCGCAGCGAACCATCCGAAGCAAGAGCGGAAGTGGTCACCACTTCGTAGGGTGCTCGTGGCAGCGCGAAGTAGCGCTCGTTGAGGTAGCGCCCGTCGAACCAGCCCGGCTCCCAGCTCGGGCCGATGAAACTCTCACTGCGCAGGGCTTGTGGGAGATACGGGGCGATATCGTCGTCGCAGAAAAAGGTGACGGTACTATCCCGCCCATGAAGCGCGGAGATCAATGTGGTCTCCATGGGAACGGGCCAATGCGAAAGCACATAACCCCACGGCAGGACGCGTGAAGTACCGATCGCCTTTCGGATCCCGCGATCGCGCAATGCGGAAGTGAGCCGCTCCACATACCGCACCCGGCAACAAGGCGCCCATCATTGTATTGACGCCCATGCGCCACAACGACCAGCCGACGATGGTGCACCAGCCCGCGCGCCAATTTTTCATGATGGCGCAAGAGATTAAGCCTACATCTGTTCCAGCACATCGGATCCACTGGCCCCCTGGTCGAGGATCGAGGACCGACCGCGCCGAGTGCCGTAGTTTGGCCGCCCGTACCTCGCGCGCAGCGCAGCATGATCCTCAAGTACCCATATCCCTACAAAGCTTGGCTTAGCATCGCCAATGATCCGGACAATACGCTGCTGAAGGACTGGCGGGAACTGGATCAACTGATCTGGAAGGATCTGGAACTTCCGCTAGCAAACAGTCTCTTCGTACGGTCCTTCAACCGGAACCTGCCCGGCCAGGTGAATTTGGCGGACCACCCGGAGATCGCCGCACAACCGCACGATACCATCCATACCTGGGGCGACTACATGCACGCCGGCGCGCGCGGCTTCGAGCGGGCGGATGCTTTGGACGCGATCGAGGTGTTGCGTTCCCACCGGATCCAGCCAAGGGTGTGGATCGATCATGCGCAGTTCCTGGGGAATGTGTTGCACCATCATTCCCTTGGCGCCACCCCGGAGCTGAAGGATATGTCCGGCCACAAATACCCGGTATTACAATACACCTTGGACCTGATCGAGGATCTCGGCATCAAATACATCTGGGATGGCGATGTGGTGGAACTGCTCGGGCAGGACCGGCCGCTGCGGCCTTATCCCTACTTCCGCGAAGTGTCGACATCCGAATGGAAGGCCGCTGGCAAGTACGCCTTGCACATGGTGGCACGAAAGAGCGCGCCAGCCCGCTTGGGTGAGATAAAAGTGCCACGCAATGAGCAGTACTTTCCGCACCGATTTCCTGACGGCCGCACTTTCTACTGCTTCCGTCGCTATGGTACTTGGAAGGACGCCGACATTTACGGTATCCATCGATTGATCGCTCCGGAGAACATCAGCCGCCTTTTTGGCGCTCAATGCGTCATCTATCGTGTACACGCACTTGGGTAAGCGCCCTGCCGATAAGGTCCACCTGGACCATCACATCCCGGAGAACACGCGCAAGGCGTTCGAGGGGCTGGCTCGCAGATACAAGGAGCGCGAACTGATGATCTCTTCGGTCTCGGCCATGCTCGACTATTTCGTGCTGCGCGATCATGTGCGGATCAAGTCCCACAGGATCGAATTCCGGGCGGACGGTATACGCTTTGCTCGGGTGGAGCCTGCGGACCTGGCCGGCAAGAAATTCAGTTTCACCACCCAGGGGCTCGATCCGGCCCGGGCCTCCATCACCGCGGATGGGATGGAGCTCGCTCATCACCTGATACGGGAGAACGACCAGGTCTTCTCGATCGAATTCCCCCCGATCCCATCATGAGCATCATCCTGCTGACCAATGGATCGGACGAGGCGCACGCGCTGGCGCATCGGATGCGAACGGTCGGCCCTGGGCTGAGCAGGGTGATCACCACGGAACCGGAGTTACAGCACGACGGAAAGATCCGACGGTTCGTTCGCGGTACCATCGATTGGCTGCGCATGAAAAAGGTCCGCATGGATCCCTTGGTGCGTGAGGCGCTCGATACCGAGGCCCGGTTGAGAAGGAAGGCGTGGGGTGAACTACACGCTTCCACCTGGATGAACGGCGTGCGCCATCCACTGGCCGGTGTGGAATACACGCATGTGCAGGATATCAATTCCCAAGAGGTTGTTGACCTGTTGGAGCGGGAACGACCGGAACTGTTGCTGGTTTATGGCACCAAGATCCTGAAGGAGCCCGTGCTACGCACCGCCCGGCGTGGCGTGCTGAACGCGCATTGTTCCATTTTGCCGGAATACCGTGGCGTTCGTTCCGAGTTCTGGCAGTGCCACGACGAGGCCTATGACCATGTGGGCATCACCATCCATTTGGTGGATGTGGGCGTGGATACCGGCATGGTCCTTTTCCAGCAGCATACCGAAGCGGGAGAGGATCCCGATCCCTTCCGTCTGCGCACACGCAACACCCTCGCCGTTATCGAGCACTATCCAGAGGTCGCTCGTGCCTTCCTTGCCGGTGAGTTGCGCCCATTCCCGCAGACCCAGGGGCGTACGCGCACGTTCAAGGGTGTGGACATCACCCTCGAGCGCAAGGTGGCGCTATATGGTCGGCTCGCTCGGAAGGGGTGATCGTAGCGGATGATAGATTTGATCGACCAAAGCCCACGCCATGCGGAACGTCTTGCTCGCCTTGTTCTGTACCATCGCTCTCGCCACCGCTGTCCATGCGCAACAACAGGTCGCCAACGGTGGCTTCGAGGATTGGTCGCAGGTAACCCTCTATGAGGAGATCGGTACATGGACGACCATCAACGGGCAACTCCCTTCGGACCCCACGACCACCAAAGTGCCGGGATATGCAGGTAGCTGGGCGACGCACCTGGAGACCAGAACGGTGGGGCTGAGCACGGCTTTCGGCTATATCCTACAAGGTGAGGTGGTGAACGACTTGGTTACCGGCGGCGTGCCCTTCACCACCCCGATCGATGCCATCGAGGGTTGGTACCGCTACGATCTGCAACCGGGCGATTCAGCGGTGGTGCTCGTGGGCATTTGGAGCACCGGGGTGCTCGCGGTTCTGGATGTGCATACGATCGGCGGAAGCCAACCGGCATGGACCGCGTTCAGTCTTCCGGTGAACCAAGGTGTGCCTATCGCTCCGGACAGTGTGGTGGTCGCGGTGACAAGTTCGAACCCGTTCGTCCTCGGTGCCGCCGCCGGGTCGTGGATCGAAGTGGACGATGTCGCCCTGACCTCTTTCATCGA
Source organism: Flavobacteriales bacterium (assembly GCA_016712025.1). Classification (GTDB taxonomy): domain Bacteria; phylum Bacteroidota; class Bacteroidia; order Flavobacteriales_F; family PHOS-HE28; genus PHOS-HE28. Next base: position 55,970 of record JADJRW010000014.1, on the reverse strand, counting down.
GCCCAACCCGCAGGAACTCGTGAACGCCGACATGGAAGCGTGGATCGACGTGCAGATCGAACAGGCCGATGATTGGAGTTCCTTCGATCCCTATCTCGCAGCGGTCGGGTTCACTTCGGTAACCAAGGACAACACAGCCTATGCGGTGCTTACGCGCGCGTTGCTAGACCCTGGGTGCGCGGGAAACGCCGCCCGGGTTGCTGACGAACGGAACGGTAACGCCGTTCGGGATTACAGGGGGAGTGCCCTATACCGACATGCCTGTAACGCTGAAAGGTTTCTTCAACCGCGAGCCGGTCGGCCAGGATACCTCGTTGATCTATGCTGTTTTCACACTCGGCGGTGTTCCTGTCGGTTCGGCGTACAGCCTTTTCACCGGACCCGCGATGGGCTGGGAACAGTTCAACATTCCCATATTCCTGCCGAGTGCGCCGGATTCCATGAACATCACCGTTCTCGCCGGGAACAACCCGGGCAGCGTGTTCTCCGTGGACGCGTTCGAATTCGAGTTCATGCCCACCGGGATCCTTGAAGACGGCGGTGGAACGCCGACGATCTTCCCGAACCCGGCGAACGAAGAGTTGAACGTTTCGCTGAACGGTGCGATGCTCACACGTCCGGATTGGGTCATCCTTGACGGTCGTGGACGATCGGTGCGTTCGGGCTCTTTCGGGACCGTTGCACAGGAACCACTGCAGGTGCCGGTCGCTTCGTTGTCACCCGGCATGTATTGGTTGCGATCGGAAGTGAACGGGTCGATCAAGCGGCTACCGTTCGTGAAGCGATGAACGTGGGTCCTTGTGCGGCCGCTGTATGCAGCGGTGGCACCGAACGCGGATCGAGGGATCGGCGCACACGCTGCTGTTAACAAGTGTGAATGCTACTGCGGAAGCTCGTTTGGGACGCGGCCTACGTTTGCGCGGCACCTTGCCGGAACATGTGCAATGCGCATCGTGCGAAGGTCCTGGTCGGCCCCTTATCGCCGGGACACAGGCCCCACGGAGCGGATCGCATAGGCAAGCCCTAGGCCGGTCGATCGACCGCTCCTTTGTTCCGGACGGGTAGCACCTTACCGGTTGGTACATGGCTGAACACGGACCCTCTTCGCACGCGGCGCGCTCCCTGCGCACCGCCCTGACCCGAACCTTTCGCCCGCTCTTGATCGCGGCTTCCGTTCTGCTGCTCGCTCAGCAGGAGGTCCGCGCCACCCATGCCATGGGTGGTGAGTTGAGCTATGACTGCGTCGGCCCCAATCTCTACAAGGTCACGCTCAACTTCTACCGTGATTGCAACGGTGTAGCCGCACCGACCAATTGCAACAACGGTCTGAATTTCAATGTGCGCAGCGCCCAATGCGGCGCCAACTTCACCCAATGCTTCGCCTTCGAGAGCGTGCAGGTGATCACGCCGATCTGTGCGAGCGAGACCGACCGTTGCTTGAGCCCTGGCGGAACGTACGGCATTGAGAAGTACACGTACTCGAAGATCGTGAACCTCGCTGCGTGGCCGGGTTGTGGCACGGACTGGAGTTTCAACTGGTCGCTCTGCTGCCGTAACAACGCCATCACTTCGCTCACCAATCCGGGTAACCAGAACCTCTACCTGGACGCTACGGTGAACAACACCCTCGCCGCCTGCAATAACTCGGTGGACTTCCTTACCAACCCGACACCCTTCTACTGCCTCGGGCAATCGGTGAGCTACAACCCGGGCGCGTTCGATGTGGATGGTGATTCGCTCGCGTTCCAACTGATCGCCGCGCGCGGTGCCAACGGCAACAATCTCGCTTACGCCGCCAACTACAGCGCCACCCAGCCGGTGCGCAACAGTGGTGGTCTCAATGCGGTGCAGTTGAACGCACAGACCGGAACCATGACGGTTGTACCCAGCGTGTTACAGGTAGCCGTGGTCACCTACCGTGCGCGAGTTCCGCAATGGTGTGTTGATCGGTACGGTAACACGCGACATACAAGTGATCGTGCGCGCCTGCGCCGGGAACACCGCGCCCACCGCCAGCGGCGTGAACGGCACCAACAACTACAGCACGAGCGTCTGCGCTGGTGTACCCATCTCGTTCACCGTCAACTCGAGCGATCCGAACGCGGGACAGACCGTGACGATGTCCTGGAACAACGGGATACCCGGGGCCACCTTCGTGCCGACCGGCACGCCGTTCCCCGTGGGCACCTTCAACTGGACACCCACCGTTGGCGATATCGGTAATAATGTCTTCACGGTGAACGTGGTGGATGATGCCTGTCCGCTCGTCGGCACGAACGATTTCGGTTACTCGGTGAACGTGACTCCGCCTTTCACGGCAGCTGATGCGGGTGCGGATCAGAGCGTGTGCGGCGGAAGCGCGACCCTCGCGGGACAACTTCCTTTCAACCAGGTCCAGGGTACGTGGTCCGTGGTATCGGGCAGCGGCGTGTTCGCCAATGCGAACGATCCCAACACCGGGGTGAGCGGATTGGCCCAAGGCGCGAACGTGTTCCAATGGAGCGTGGATTATCTGACGTGCGGTATCGCCACGGATCAGGTCACGATCACCTCCTTCAGCGCGGGTCAGGCGGCAGCGAGCGCTGGAGCGGACCAATCGCTTTGCCTTCCGACAACAGGCACCGCGCTTGCGGGCAACACCGCTGTGGCACCGGCCGTGGGCACATGGATCCTGGTGGGAGGCACCGGATCGATCACCAACCCGAACAGCCCGAACTCCGCAGTGACGGGCCTGAGCGTGGGAGCCAACACGTTCCGCTGGACCATCAACAACGGGCCGTGCGGTGCGCCCACACAGGACGAAGTGACCGTGTTCGTCTTCAGCAACACACAGGCTGCGGCCAACGCGGGACCCGACCAACAACTCTGCACACCGACCACCAGCACCGCGCTTGCCGGGAACGCGCCCACTTTCCCTGCCACTGGTGTTTGGTCCGTGCAGCAAGGCACCGGCATCTTCGCCAACGCGAACAGTCCGACCTCTGGTGTGAGCGGATTGAGCATCGGAGTGAACAGGTTCCGCTGGACCATCAACAACGGTCCTTGCGCACCACCGAGCACGGACGATGATGTGATCGTCACGGTGTTCAATGCTGCGAGCCCGAACGCCAACGCAGGTCCCGATCTGCAACTGTGCGCGCCGCCGAACAGCATCACCATTACTGGTAACACACCGCTGGCGCCTGCCACTGGTGTATGGACACTGGTGAGCGGGCAGGGCAGCATCACCAGCCCCAATAGCCCGACCACCTTGCTCACCAACCTCGGCCTCGGGGTGAACGTGTTCCAATGGACGGTGAACAACGGCCCCTGCGCCAACGGGGTCACCACCGACCAGATGAGCGTAACGGTGTTCAGCAACGCCTCGCCCGCAGCGAACGCCGGAGCGGATCAGGACATCTGCTCGAACAACAACAGTACTTTCCTCACGGGCAACACACCCATTTTCCCAGCGATCGGCACCTGGACCCTGGAGAGCGGTAGTGGTGTGATCGCCTCGATCAACGATCCCGGAACGCAAGTGACCGGTCTCGGTATCGGCAACAACGTGTTCCGCTGGACGGTGAACAACGGCCCTTGCGCCGTGGGCATCACCTTCGATCTGGTCACCATCAGTGTGTACGATGAGAACCAGCCGCCCGCCAATGCCGGACCGGATCAGAACATCTGTTCCACCACGCCTTCCACTTCGCTCGCTGGCAACGTGCCGACGGTGCCCGCTACAGGTACCTGGTCATTGATCAGTGGCCAGGGCACGATCGTATCCCCGAACAGCCCGACCAGCTCGGTGACGGGTCTGGGTGTAGGCACGAACGTGTTCGAGTGGACCGTGAACAACGGACCGTGCCAGAACCCGATCAGCACCGATCAGGTAACGATCTCGTTGTACGATGTGGCCAACCCGGTCGCGAACGCAGGTGCGGATCAATCGCTCTGTGGAAGCACATGCACTACGCTCTCGGGCAGCAACGTGATCCCACCCGCCATTGGCACTTGGACCTTGGTGAGCGGCAGTGGCACAGTGGCTTCGCCGAACGCATCGAACACCCAGATCACCGGTATGGCCGCGGGTGCGAACGTGTTCCGTTGGACCGTGGACAACGGCCCATGCGGCGCACCTACGCAGGATGAAGTCACCGTTCTTGTGTTCGATCCGAACCAACCGACAGCCGATGCCGGTGTCGATCAACAACTCTGCACGCCCACCACGAGCACCTCGGTGACGGGTAGCGCGGTGACCTTCCCGGGCACAGGTGTATGGACGGTCGTTAGTGGTACAGCCACCATCACCACACCCAACAACAGCACCACCACCGTCACCGGTCTCGGTGTCGGCGTGATCGTATTGCAGTGGACCGTGAACAACGGTCCATGCGGGGCGCCGACCAATGATCAGGTCACGATCACGCTCTTCGACAGCAATACACCGGTGGCGGATGCGGGGCCCGATCAAGAGATCTGCATCCCCACCTTCCCCTCGGAGGTAACCCTCTCCGGAAGTCCGGTGATCGCACCCGCTGTGGGCACCTGGACCTTGGTGAGCGGCGCCGGGACCATTGTCAACCCGAACAGCCCGTTCACCTTGGTGACCGGATTGGCAGTGGGGGTGAACGTGTTCCGTTGGACGGTGAGCAATGGTGCTTGCGCCAATTCGCTCACCACCGATGAGGTGTCCATCCTCGTATTCGATGCGGCCAACCCAGTGGCCAATGCGGGTCCGGACCAGAACCTCTGCACCCCGATCAGCACCACGGTGCTCAGTGGTTCCTCGCTTATCGTTCCGGCCACAGGCACATGGACGCTGGTGAGCGGCACCGGCGTGATCGTATCCCCGAACGACCCGAACAGCCAGGTGACCGGGCTTACGGTGGGTCCCGAATGTGTTCGCGTGGACCGTGAGCAATGGTCCCTGCGCGAACCCGATCACCACGGACCAGGTCACCATCAACATCTTCAACGGCAGTGCGCAACCTGCAGCCGCAGGTCCGGACCAGACCATCTGTAGTACCACCACTACGGTGACGATGGCGGGCAACGCGCCGATCGGCCTGGCCACGGGTAGCTGGAGCGTGATCACCGGCACGGCCAACTTCACCGATGCCACCAGCGCCACCACCACGGTAACGGGCTTGAGCGTGGGCACCAACACCCTGCAATGGACGATCGATAACGGCGCGTGCGGATTGAGTTCCGACCTGATGATCGTCACGGTGTTCGACTCCAACCAGGCCAACGCCGCCGCCGGACCGGATCAGCAGATCTGCATCCCCGATGTGCCCAACCAAGTGGCCATGGTCGGCAATGCCATCACCTTCCCTGCGGTGGGCACATGGACGTTGGTGAGCGGTGCGGGTACGATCCTCGATCCCAACGATCCCAATACGGTGATCACCGGTCTCGCCGTGGGCACCAACGTGTTCCAATGGACCATCCTCAATGGTCCCTGCGCGAACGGGAACACGAACGATCAAGTGACCATCACCGTCTTCGATGCCGGTATCGCCGCTGCGGATGCCGGGCCTGATCAGGAACTATGCACGCCAACGAGCAGCACCGTCATGGCTGGCAGCACGATCGCTTTCCCAGCGGTGGGAACATGGACCGTGGTGCAGGGTGCGGGGGTCACGATCGTTTCGCCCAACAGCCCGACCACCCAAGTGACCGGGTTGCAAGTAGGGGAGACGATCCTGCGTTGGGCGGTGGACAACGGTGTGTGCGCCGCGCCTTCGGCGGATACGGTGAGCGTCTTCCTCTTCGATGCCAATAACCCGAACGCGAACGCGGGTGCGGACCAGGAGCTCTGCATCCTGACAACGGCCAGCGTGCTCGTGGGTAGCGCCATCACCTTCCCGGCCACCGGCACATGGACCGTGATCGCGGGCTCCGGTGTTTTCTCCGATCCCAATGCGGCCTTCACCAACCTCTCCGGCTACAGCATAGGTGTGAACCTCTATACATGGACGGTGGACAACGGCCCTTGCGCCAATGGCATCACTACCGATACTGTGCGGGTAACGGTTTACGACAATACGAACCTGGTGAGCAACGCTGGTCCCGACCAGGAGTACTGCACACCGGACGACGCCGCCACACTGGACGGTAGCGAACTGAACCTCCCGGCCACGGGCCTGTGGACGTTGCTCAACGGTACGGCCATCATCACCGATGCGACCGATCCGAACACGACCGTGACGGGCCTGGGCATCGGTATCAACACTTTCAACTGGCGTGTGGACAACGGTCCGTGCATCAACGGTATCACCAACGACCAGGTGAGCATCCTGGTGTTCGATGCCACCAACCCTGCCGCCGATGCCGGACCCGATCAGGAACTCTGTACGCCGAACACGAGCACGGTGATGGCGGGCAGCAACTTGATCACGCCCGCCACCGGTACCTGGACCCTGATCAGTGGACAGGGCACCATCGCCGACGCGAGCAGCCCGACCTCCGCGATCACGAACCTGGCCATCGGTGAGAACGTGTTCGAATGGACGGTGAGCAATGGCCCATGCGCCAACCCGCTCACCACCGATCAGGTGAGCATCTTCGTGTTCGACGAGTTCAACCCGATCGCCAACGCCGGTCCGGATCAGGAGATCTGCACACCGGTCGTGAACGCCACGCTGGCGGGTAGCGCCATCACCTTCCCGGCACAAGGCACTTGGACGCTGGTGAGCGGACAGGGAACGATCGCCGATCCGAACGACCCGGCCACCACGGTGAGCAATTTGGCCGTGGGCGAGAACATCTTCGAGTGGACGGTGAGCAACGGCCCCTGCGCGAATGGCCTCACCACCGATCAGGTGAGCATCTTCCTCTTCGATGGGACCAACGCGAACGCCGAGGCGGGACCCGACCAGGAACTCTGCACGCCGAACCTGAGCACCACGCTCGCAGGCAATGCACCGATCTTCCCTGCTGCCGGATCATGGACACTGGTGAGCGGTCAAGGCGATATCACCGATCCCACCGATCCCAACTCCGGTGTGACCAACCTCGCGGTGGGTGAGAACGTGTTCGCCTGGACCGTTGACAATGGCCCTTGCACCAACGGCATCACCACCGATCAGGTGAGCATCTTCGTGTTCGACGAGTTCAACCCGATCGCGGACGCTGGTCCGGATCAGGAGTTGTGCGCGCCGGACAACAGCACCACGCTCGCGGGTAGCACCGTCATCTTCCCGGCCTCCGGGCTGTGGACCGTGGTGAGCGGCACGGCTACATCCTCGATCCCACCGATCCCAACTCCGCGGTCACCGATCTGGTGGTGGTGAGGTGATCCTCGAGTGGACGGTGAGCAATGGCCCATGCGCCAATGGTATCACCACGGACCAGGTCTCCATCCAGGTGTACGATCCGAACAACAACGTGGCGAGCGCCGGTCCCGATCAGGATCTATGCACACCGACCACCAGCGCGGTGCTCGCGGCGAGCACCACCACCTTCCCATCGGTGGGTACGTGGACGGTGATCAATGGTGGTGGCACGTTCGTGGACGACAACGATCCAGCCACTACCGTGAACGGATTGCTCGTGGGCGAGAACATCCTGGTGTGGACCGTGGACAACGGCCCTTGCGTGAACGGGATCACCAGCGATACGTTGAGCATCTTCCTCTACGACGAGTTGAACCCGGTGGCCAATGCCGGTCCGGATCAGGAACTGTGCGAACCGAACACCAGCACCACGTTAGCCGGTAGCGCTTTGACCTTCCCCGCCACGGGCACCTGGACCTTGGTGACCGGCACCGGCGACATCGCCGATCCGAGCGATCCGAACAGCGCGGTATCGAACCTGACCGTGGGCGAGAACGTGTTCCTCTGGACGGTGAGCAACGGACCCTGCAACAATCCGATCACCACCGATCTGGTGAGCATCTTCCTCTTCGACGATGGCAACCCCGATGCCAACGCCGGTCCCGATCAAGACATCTGCACGCCGATCACCAGTGCTACCATGAATGGCAGCGCAGTGACCTTCCCCGCGGTGGGCACCTGGGTGCTCGTGAACGGCCAAGGTGTGATCACCGATGTGAACAGCCCCACCACCACGATCACTGGCTTGGGCATCGGCCTGAACGAGTTCAGCTGGACGGTGGACAACGGTCCCTGCGTGAACGGTATCACTACGGACAATGTGGTGATCCAACTCTTCGACGAGAACGCACCGCCTGCCAACGCAGGCCCTGACCAGGAGCTCTGCGCTCCGGACAATACCGTCCTCATGGTGGGCAACCCACCGGTGGGTGTGGCCCAAGGCACCTGGACCGTGATCCTGGGGGCCGGCAACATCGTCGACCCGAACGATCCCCTTACGGAGATCAACGGCATCCCCATCGGCGAGAATCAATTCGTGTGGACCATGGACAACAGCGTGTGCGGCATCAGCCGTTACACCATGAGCGTGTTCGTCTTCGATCCGAACAACACGAGCGCCGATGCCGGTCCGGACCAGGAGCTCTGTGTGCCGACGGACAGCACTTTCATGGCCGGTAACACGCCCACCTTCCCCGCGAGCGGCTTGTGGACCGTGATCGCGGGTACGGGTGTGTTCCCCGACCCCACGGATCCCGGCGCCTTGGTGAACAACCTGAGCATTGGGGTGAACACCTTCCGCTGGACCACCAGCAACGGGCCCTGCGCGAACTCGATCACCTTCGATGACATCAACGTGATCCTCTTCGATGACAGCACCTCGGCTGCGGATGCTGGTCCCGATCAGGAAGTGTGCCTGCCGCTAACAAGCACGGTGATGGCCGCCGCGGTGCCGCAGCTGCCCGCCACCGGCAGTTGGAGTTTGTTGAGCGGTGCGGGTGATATCGTCGATCCCACCGATCCCGCTTCTGTGATCAACAACCTCACCGTCGGCATCAACGTGTTCGTGTGGACCCTCGACAACGGGCCCTGCCCGCCGAACGGGATCATGACCGATACGATGAGCATCTACGTCTATAACCCCGCGGCACCGCTGGCCAATGCCGGCCCGACCAGTTCCAGTGTACCCCCGACCTCAACGCGAACATGTTCGGCAACATCCCCGCCGATCCCGGTGTGGGCACCTGGACGCTGGCGAGCGGCACGGGCACCATCACCCAGCCGAACAATCCCTTCACGCTGATCACGGACATGGCGGTGGGCGAGAACATCTTCGTGTGGACCATCTACAATGGCCAGTGCGGCTTCGGTCCGCCGAGCACGGACACCATGAGCGTGTTCGTCTACGACGAGAACCAGCCGCCCGCGCAGACCGGTAACGACCTGGAGCTCTGCACGCCGACCACCAGTGCGGTGCTCACCGCCAACGATCCCATCTTCCCGGCCACCGGGCAGTGGAACGTGGTGCAAGGCGGCGGTTCGCTGGCCGATGCCGCCGATCCGAACACCGCCGTGTTCAACCTCACCGTGGGTGACAACGTGTTCGTGTGGACCATCGACAACGGGCCGTGCCCGAACGCCATCACCACCGACTCGATGACCATCGTGCTGTTCGACGAGAACTCTCCGGCTGCCGATGCGGGTCCCGATCAGGAGATCTGCGTACCCACCTTCCCGAACACGGTGACCATGAACGCCAGCGTGCCCATCTACCCGAGCACCGGTTCCTGGACCTTGGTGAGCGGCACAGGCACCATCACCGATCCGGGCAGTGCGACCACCACCATCACCGATCTGCAGGTGGGCGTGAGCGTGTTCGAGTGGACCATCAGCAACGGGCCCTGCAACCCCGGGCAGACCAGCGACCAGGTGTCCATCTCCGTGTTCGATGCGGGGCAAGGCAACGCCAATGCCGGTCCGGACCAGCAATTGTGTACGCCATTGAACAGCGCTTCCCTTGCGGGCAACGCGCTGATCTTCCCGGCCACCGGCCTCTGGACCGTGGTAGGTGGTAGTGGTACGATCGTGACGCCCACCGACCCGACCACGAGCATCAATGGGCTCACCGTTGGTGTCACCACCCTGGTGTGGACCATCAGCAATGGTCCGTGCGCCAATGCGCTCACCACCGATACGCTCGTCATCAGCGTGTTCGATGGCACCGCTCCCGATGCCCTGGCCGGCGACGACCAGAGCTTCTGTTCACCCGCACCTAACGCTACCATGTTCGCCAGTTCACCTGTTCTTCCCGCCATCGGCACCTGGGCTTTGCTCAGCGGTACCGGTGCGATCGCCAACCCCAACGATCCGTTCACCGCCATCAGTGGCCTGGGCCTGGGCGAAAGCGTCTTCGAATGGACCATCTCCAACGGTGTGTGCGGCAGCACCACGGATGCGATGAGCTTCTTCGTGTACAACAGCGAACTACCCCCGGCCGATGCGGGTGAAGATCAGCAGTACTGCCAGCATGAGTTCACCAGTGCGGACCTGGATGCGGAGCCGGTGGTGGACCTGCTCGCCACCGGCGTGTGGTCCTTGGTCGGTGGCACCGGCACCATCTTCGATCCTTCTGATCCAAGCGCCACCGTGGAAGGGCTTAGCCTCGGCGACAACTTCTTCCTCTGGACGGTGAACAACGGGGTATGCGGTACCACCGTGGACAGCATGCTGGTGAACCTGGAGGACTGCCTCACTATCATCATCCCCGATGCCTTCAGCCCGAACGGCGATGGCGTGAACGACACCTACGCGATCAGCAATCTGGAGAGCTATCCGGAGAACAGCCTCATCGTGTTCAACCGATGGGGTGCGAAAGTGCTGGACCGCAACCCGTACACCAACGACTGGAACGGCACCAGCGAGAACAGCATGAACTGGGGCGAGGAACTGCCCGAAGGCACCTACTACTACGTGCTCGATCTGGGCACCGACGCGGATCCCTTCACCGGTTACATCTACATCCGCCGCTAAACCAACACCAATCAGCGGATACGACCCACACAACCATGGAACGCATGGCCCACCGATGGACAGGGGTGCTCTTCGCGGGCCTGCTGAGCATGACCACGCCTCGCCCAGCAGGACCCGCAGTTCACCCAGTACATGTTCAACCTGCTGGCGATCAATCCCGCCTATGCGGGCAGCGCCGAGCGCGTGAGCATCAAAGCCCTTACCCGCCACCAATGGGTGGGCTTCGCAGGGGCGCCCACCACGCAAACGCTCACCATCCATTCGCCTTTGATGCGCGAAAGTCTGGGCATAGGGGGCACCATCATGCGCGATGAGCATGGGCCCGTTACACAGTATGGCTTCATGGTGGACCTCGCCTACCGCATCCACTTCGGCGGGGAGCGCAAACTGGCGTTCGGTCTCAAGGGCGGAATGAACCTGGTGCAGGGCCGCTTCGGCGAGTTGAGCCCGCTGCAACAGGGCGACCAGGTGTTCCAACAGAACGTGAACTCGAAGCTCGATCCCCAGTTCGGCTTCGGGATGATGTACTATGGCGATCGCTTCTACCTCGGATTGAGCGCACCCAAGTTGCTGCGCACCGAGTTCTTCGAGGATGCGCCCTTGGACACCACCGGCAGCGCCTGGCAACAGGGCCAGCGGCCGCATTACTTCCTTGTGAGTTTTGACCTCAGCGCCAACTTCTTCTTCTTCGAGAAGTTCTGGCTGGGTGCCATGTACCGCCACCAGGACGCGGTGGGCGCCCTGGCGCAGTACTACTTCACCGATGGCATTTCCGTGGGCTACTCCTACGACTACCCGATATCGATCCTGCGCAACTACAGCGGTGGTTCGCACGAGGTGATGCTCGGGTTCGACTTCGGCCGGAAACTGAAGGGTATCCGCTCACCGCGTTACTTCTGATCCATGACGCAGTACACGCGACCAATGAAGTACACCACCACACGCACCCTGGGTCTGGCCTTGCTGGCCCTCGCCCCGCTCGCCTTAACCGCCCAAGGGCTGAAGGACCGCGTCGCCAATAAATACGCCGAGAAATTCGATTACCCCCATGTGGCGGCCGTTTACCAGAGCCAGGTGGACAAGGGTACCGCCGATGCCGCCGATATGCGTCGCCTCGCCCTAGCCTACAAGCGCATGGGCAATATGGACATGGCGGAGAAGACCTACAAGCTGCTCACCGATTCCACCGCCACCGCGCCGGACATGTGGGAGTACGCTGAGGTGCTCCGCGCCAATGGCAAATACACCGAGGCCAATAGCTGGTATGCCAAGTACGTCGCGCAGAACCCGGACGATCAACGGGCGCAGGCCTACGTGCGCAACCCGGACCTGTTCGACCGGCTGAACCGGGACAGCACTAGCGCCACGGTGCGCAACGTTCCGATCAACTCACCACAGGCCGACCTCGGCCTGGCGGTGATGAACGAACTGCTGATCTTCTCCAGCGCCCGGGGCGAAGGGGTGGGCGGCAACGCGGAATACGCATGGGACGGCCAACCCTTCCTCAACATGCACAGCGCGCTGCTGAAAGGGGAGACCGCTACCGAACCCATGGTGATGCGCAAGGAGGTGAACAGCCGTTTCCACGATGGCACCGCCTCCTATGATTCCGTGGCGCACCGCCTCTACTTCACCCGCAACAACTGGCACTACGGCACCAAGCAGCTGGCCGAGGACGGTGAACTGAAGCTCGGCATCTTCTTCAGCGATGTGGAAGCGGGCGAGTTCGGCAACCAGGAGTGGGGCGCCCTGATCCCCTTCGACCACAACAACCCGGACCACAACGTAGGGCAGCCCTGCGTGACCCACGATGGACGCCGCATCTTCTTCGTGAGCGACATGGTCGGCGGCCAGGGCGGCACCGACATCTGGTTCAGTGATAACCTGGGCAACAACTGGGGCGCACCCCAGAACATGGGCCCCAAGGTGAACACCGCAGGCAACGAGATGTACCCCTTCGTGGACCGCGACAGCACGCTCTTCTTCGCCAGCAATGGTCACCCCGGCCTGGGTGGGTTGGATCTTTTCCGCACGCGCCTGCTGCCCACGGGCCCGGGCACGGTGTTCAACCTGAAGGCGCCCATGAACAGCCGCTTCAACGACCACGGCCTGGTGCTGCTGCGCGACGACAGCACCGGCTTCTTCGTGAGCGATCGCCCCGGTGGCCAAGGCAGCGATGATATCTACGGATGCACCGTGCGCCCGCCCATGATGTTCCTGGCGGGGATCGTGATCGACAAGGTGACGCGCGAGCCCATCGAAGGCGCCACCATCCTATTGAAGGACGAGCACAACGCCCACGTGAAGCGATTCCAACTGGAGACCGAGCCCGGCGGCAAGTTCAAGATCGACGCCGAGTACCGCAGCAAGTATGTGATCGTGGCCAACAAGAACGGCTACTTCCAAAAAGAGGTGAACGTGATGACCGACGCCGATCCGCTGGAGGACATCGTGGTGGAGATGACCAAGTACGACTATGCCGCCGAGGGTGTGGTGATGCATGGCGAGACCGAGCAACCCCTGAGCGGCGCCAAGGTGATGCTGTACGATGGCAACGACCAACTGCTGGAGGAGTCGCACCACCGACGCCACGGGCAAGTACGCCTTCGCCCTGAAGCCCGAGAGCGACTACCGCCTGCGGGTGGAGAAGGAAGGCTTCTTCAAGCAGAGCGCCCGTATCAGCACCAAGGGCAAACCCAGCGCCATCATCCACACGGATTTCCGTCTGTTCCCGCTGGACGTGGGCCAGGTGGTGCGCTTGGACAACATCTACTACGACTACAACAAGTGGAACATCCGCCCGGACGCCGCCATCGAATTGGACAAGCTGGTGCAAACGTTGAACGACAACCCCACGGTGAAGATCGAACTGAGCAGCCACACCGACTGCCGCGGTAAGGACGCGTACAACGCGAGCCTTTCCGAGAAGCGCGCCAAGAGCGCCGTGGACTATGTGATCTCCAAAGGCATCGCCAAAGCGCGCGTCACCAGTAAGGGCTACGGCGAAAGCCTGCCTTACGCGAAGTGCGTTTGCGAGAAGTGCAGCGAGGAGGAGCACCAGAGCAACCGCCGCACGGAATTCAAAGTATTGAGCAAGTAGGTAAGTAGGGGGTAGGTTGACGAGGGAGCGGGCCGGTGCGAAAGCATCGGCCCGCCGTCGTTTCTGCGACAGGAGCCTGCGTTCCAAACGTTCGCGAGGATCCGGCTTTGCGGTCCGAAGCGATCTCAAGGAGGTCGGGTAGGGTCCATGTTCTTCACGCACTGCCCTGGGGTCCGCCTAGTGGTGACGCGCAACGGACCCTGCCCGTCAACGCAATTGGTTCAGGGTCTCGAAGACGATGGCCCTGCAGTGACTTCCGGGTGACCCGGAACATGCAGAAGGCCCGCAACGCGGGGCCTTCTTGTTCGGTATGCGTTGTAGGTGCCTACTTGGTCTCGGCGGGGGCTACACCACCGGCGCCAACAGGCTCGGCTTTGGTGGCAGCGTGCGCGTGGCCATGGCCTTCGCAGCCCGCATGGGCTTTTGCGCCATCCTTGCCTTCGCAACCGGCGTGGGCTTTCGCCCCGTCCTTACCGGCACAGCAGGCCGCATCGGCGGTTTTCTTACCGGCGCAGCAGGCCTTGCCCGCGGCGGCGCCTTCGATTTTCACGGCATCGGCCTTGGTGGGTTCGGGAGCATCGGCCGTGGCGGACACTTTCTCCACAGCGGGAGCGGTAGTAGTGGTGGTGCTTTGGGCACTGGCACTGGCCAGGAAGGCGACAGCGGCCAGGGCGGTAATGAGGATACGCATGGTTCGGTGAGCTTGTTTGTGGCCGAAAGCTAGCCGATCCCGTGCCGATCCGAGGCACTTTCGCTGTTAATGATCGCTAAGCAACCGGTTCCTCCCCTTGGGCCCGGCACCTCACTCTTTCACGAAACGCCCCTGGAACGCGCGGCCGTTGGTTTCGGCTATGTAGCTGTAAGCACCGGGGGCCGCACCCGGCAGGGTGATGCGCAGGGCCGGGCCCTGTAGCCCGGTATACGCGCGCACCAGGCCGCCATCCGGTCCGAACACGCGCAGGTCGATGGGGGCGTTGCCCGGCACGTTCAGCAATAAGGTGGCCTCCTCGCCCATGGGCGAAGGGAAGAAACGCTGTTCGCTGCTCACCAGCTGTAGGAAGTCTACCGACCGCACCGAGCTGTACCCCTCGAAGCCCAATTTGATGCGGTAGCACACCGTGCTGAGCTCGGGTGGGGCGTGGTCCACCCACTGGAAGGGCACAGCGACGGCCGGGTCGCCGCACAGGCCTTCGATCCGGTGTGCCAGGCTGAAGTGGACGCCATCCGTGGATCGTTCCACTTCCTGGCCATCGCAGGTGCTGCCCCCGAGCAGGGTCCACTCCACGCGTATGGCGCCAGGCAGTTCGGTTAGGGCATAGTACGCCAGGTAGGGATGCTCCTGCGCGTGGGCCACACCCCCGGCCAGAGCCAGCGCTAGAACGGTATGTCGGTATAGGCGCATGGGGGTGTACAAAGGTAGGCCGGTGTGGAGCCGGGCTTCGGGCCATAAGGGATACGCACAAGCGGATGGGGGATCCTTGGCACCGGAAAAAGTGCGCGGCATGTCCGGCCTCGCTACTTTCGAGGCATGATCGCCACCCAGATCCGCCAGAAGGACTCCCGCTTCTACTTCGTTTCCTACCCCTGCGAGGACATCCTGCGCCGCGTCCGTTTCATCAGCCGCTTTTATGCCGAAGGCGAGACGCCTATCGCCGCCGATGAAGCCGGCAAAGGCGATGAGGTAGCCTCCTTCATCCAGCGGATCGAGCGCAGCGATGCCGCGTTCCAGCGCAGAATGTCGCAAGGCAAGATCAAGGCGATCCGCAATTTCTACGAGACCGCTGTGGCCCAGCCACCGATCCCCGGCACCGTGCTGCTCTTCAGTAGCGACATTCTGGAGTTCTCGCCCATTGGCAACACGAAGAACGTGGGCGATCTGAAGGAGCCCAAGGAGAAGTACCTCATCATCGACGGGCAGCACCGTTTGGCCGCGTTGGAGTTTTACCTGCGCACGCATCCGGACGAGGCGAAGAGCATCCACGTGCCCTGCATCGTGTTCGATGGGGAGAGCGAGGATTTCGCTGCGGAGATGTTCGTGATCATCAACAGCACGCCCACCCGGATCAACAAGAGCCACCTGATCGACCTGTACGAACGCGTAAGCTGGGAGAAGCCCGACAAGCGCCTCGCCGCGAAGGTAATCGAGCGCATGTACAACGAGCCCGACAGCCCGCTGCGTTACCGGATCAACCGTTTGGGCAATCGCAGTAAGCAGGAAAAGTGGATCATGCAGGCGGAGCTCTTCAACGAGGTACACCGCTGGATCCTGCGCTCGTTCGATAAGAGCGAGAAGGTGAACGCCGCCGCAGTGGAGAAACGCTACCGCATCCTTCAGGAGTTCTTCAAGGCCGCCAAAGCCGCCTTCGGGAACACATGGGGCGATCCCAAATACCACGTCACCAAGCCCGTCACCCTCAAGGCACTGATCCGCGTTTGCGCCGACCTGAACGCCCGCGACCGTGGCGATGAGAGCACCCGCGAAACTCGCTGGACACAGCGCCTCAGCGGTGCATGGGGCGAGATCACGCGCGAATTCCGCGACGATGGTTTCTACGAGCGCTTCGCTGCCAAAGGGCAGGTGGAGCGTGTGGGCAAGGTGCATAAGTACTTGAGCGGGAAGCTGGGCGTGTAATTCCGCGATAGCGATGAAGCACATTCCACATGTTCGCTTTGCTGCGTTTGGCGGCGCACTCTTCAGCTTGGCGGCCACCGCCCAGGAGCCCTGCCATTTCATCCGGGCGGATTCGCCCAACACGGACACGGTGGTCTTCACCTTCAGTGGTGGTGCGTTCGCCAGTTTCGGTTGCACTCCCATCGACCCTACCTATTGGATGAGCGGCAGTGGCATGACGATAACGGCCACGTTCGCGCAAACGGTGGACTTCCCCGCGTTCCGCGTGTGGGGTATGAACGATGATGATGTGGCCTCGGTGGCGGTGAACGGCGTGAGCTATCCGCTCACGGCGCAGTCCGCGCACTATGATCCGAAGGTGGTGTGCGGCCAATCCCCCGGGACCCGACGGGGTGGAATTCATTAGCGGGAACGTGGTGGGGGCCAATACCAATGTGGAGGGCAATTACTCCTACCAGGATGTGATCCTGGATATGGTGGGCGCGAACTCCATCACGATAACCGGCCTCGCCGGTGCGGGCTGGGGCTTCGCTGGCGTGAGCGTGTATTGCGCCACCGCCGTTCCGGATATCAGCGTTCAGGAACAAGGCCTGTTCCCGAACCCCACGAGCGGGATCGTGCAACTGACGCGGCCGACGAACGGCACCATAGCGGTTTCCATCCACAACGCGCAAGGTCGGTTGGTGAAGCAGCTAAGTGCCATCGATAGAAGCATCGACCTGAGCGATCTGGCACCTGGGGTCTATACCGTGCGCTTCGAGCAAGGTGCGCCATGGAGCGCGCAACGCGTTGTGAAGTATTGAATTCACGTTCTGCCGCTCTGATCCGGATCGCTCCGATGCCTTTCACACCCTCCTGAACACCAAGTCCAACCAGGTGCGGTTCACGCGCACTTCGCGCAGCACCCCATCGCGGTAGATGTAGAAGTTCGCATGGTTGCCCGGCAGGACGAGGCGGTATTCGCCATCGCCTATGCGCGTGATGGGGCAGTCGCGCAAACGGCTCTCGACGAAGATGGAATCCTGACCGATGGGCTCTTCATAGTACATGCGGGCGGAGGTCCATTCGTTGGTGACGGTGGCCGCGAAAACCTCCCCGGGGTGGATGTAGCAAAGTGCTTTCTCGCCAATGGCGCGCATCTGGCTGCTATCCCGTACACCATCGTTCACATGGATGGTGCCACAGCAGTAAATCACCCGCTCTCCCACATATTCCGTGGCCAGCGCTGTTCGTACGTGATGGGTCCAGACAATGTCGATCTCGGACTTTGAGGTCATTTTGTAAGAGATCCGGTCGCCGCTGATCGTGCGGCCTACCAGAATGTGCCCCACCACTTCGCCGCCCTTCAGGATCTCGAAGGTCCCATCCTGCGCGGAGGCACTTAGCACAACGCCAAGTTGTAGCAGGACGGATAGTATGTGCGGAATGCGCATGGATCGCCGGGCAATGTAGCGGTCCTTGCCGCATGGGGGTTCGCCGCAGCGGCGCTACGAGCGCAGCGGGTTCGCCACGCGGCCAACTACCAACTGTCAACGATCAACCGCTACGCCCTACAATTCCTCCGCCACCACCTCCCGCACGCCAGGCACCATCTGCTTCAGCAGGTTCTCAATGCCGCCTTTGAGGGTGACCATGCTGCTGGGGCAACCGCTGCACGATCCGCGCAGCGTTACGGTAACGACACCCTCTTTGAAGGATCGGAACGCGATATGACCACCATCGCTCTCCACATTGGGGCGTACGTACTCATCGAGTATCGAGATGATCTTCGCATCCTCGTCGTTCGCGGGTTCCACATGGCTCGCGGCGCGGTCGTTGGCATCGGCGAGTTCCTTCGCGGGCACATCCTCATAGAGCACTCGGCCATCGGTGCGCAGGTGGTCCTGGATGAATTCACGCAGTTCCAGTTGCACCAGGTCCCATGTCACCACATCGTTCTTGGTGACGGTAACGAAGTTGGTGCCGATGAACACCGCTGTGGTCATGGGCAGATTGAAGACCTTTTCCGCCAAGGGGGATACACCCGTGGCCTGCTCCGGCGCGAGGAACTCAAGAACGCGGCCTTCCGGCAACAATTGGCGGGTGCTCACGAACCGCATGGTGGCCGGGTTGGGCGTGAGCTCGGCGTAGATGGAGAGCGGCGGGCGTGGCGTGGCAACGGACATGGTGCGGGGGAAGGGTGCAAAGGTACAGGCGCCGCCAGGCCTTTGTGGCGGGCTTGGGTTAACAAGTCTTGTGGCAAGCGGGCCTGACCCGGTTGGCGGTAAGGGCTACTTTTGGGACCGTTATGCGCGCGCTCCGTTCCCTCCAGATCAGCCATTGGGCCTTGGCGCTGATGCTGCTCTTCGCAGCGGCGGCACCCTCCCTGTCGCGCATGACGTGCCTGCAGGGTGGCCATAGCCAGTTGATGCTCGGCGAGCTGCGCGACTGCTGCCCCGAGCTGCCCGCCTCGGATGGTCCTTCAGTAAAGGCCCAGTGCTGCGTGACCTCCACGGCGGCGGTGGACCTCGCCCATTTCGTGTTGGCGCAAGGCACCGTGCTGCCTGATCATCATGCGCTGGTGGCCTTGCTGCCCGCGCCGAAGGCACCGCTGCCGGCACCGCCCGTGCTAACTGCGAGCTGGCGCGGGCCGCCTCCTTTGTATGCCCCGGCGCGCCTGGCCCGCCTACAGGTGCTGCGTATCTGAGTTCGATGGTGCGGTAGGCCGATGCTTCATCGCAAGCGGCCTTGTCACTGTTCGTTCCACCTCAGATACCCTTCATGGCCAAGGCACTTCGAACTTACTTCTTGCTCCCCCTCCTGGGTGCCCTCTTTCAAGCGAGCGCCCAGGATAGTGCCGTGCGTGGTCTGGTCCGCTCCGATGCGGACGGTGGCGCCATGCCTTACGTGAACATAAGTTGGGCGGGCACCAGCATCGGCACCACCACCGATGCAGAGGGGCGCTTCATCCTTCCCGGCCCGCCCGCCTGGCCCGCTGCGTTGGTGAGCAGCTTAGTGGGGTATCGCTCGGACACGTTGCGTCTCGCCGCACCGCCTTCGGTACCGATCACCATCACGCTGCGCCCCTCCGCCCAACTGAAGGGCATCGACGTGGTGGAGCGCACGCAAGGGACCACCTTGAGCACCCGCAGCATACTGAGCCAGGAGCAGCTCGGTGTGAAGGAACTGAAACGCGCCGCCTGCTGCGACCTCAGCGAGAGCTTCGAGACCAACGCCACGGTGGACGTGAGCTTCAGCGATGCCATCAGCGGAACGAAGACGATCCGCATGCTGGGGCTCGATGGCAAGTACGCGCAGCTGAGTTTGGAGAACCTGCCTTTCATCCGCGGACTTTCGTCGGCCAGCGGGCTTACGCTCATTCCCGGCACGTGGATCCACGCCATCAACGTGGGAAAGGGCGTCGGCACGGCGGTGAACGGGCCCAATGCCATGACCGGGCAGATCGATCTCTGCCTGGTGAGCCCCACCGACCAACCGCCGCTGTTCGTCAACCTCTACGGCAACAGTCAAGGGCGCACCGAGGCGAACATCCACACCGCGCAGAAAGTGGGCCGGCACGCGGCGAACGTGTTGCTGCTGCACGGCAATCTCTTCCTCACCGAGATGGACCAGAACCGCGACGGCTTCATGGACATGCCCTTGACCAAGCGCTTCAACGTGATGGACCGCTTCCTGCACCAGAAGGACGGACGCACCTCGCAACTCGCCGTGCGGTATGTGGTGGATGAGCGGAAGGGCGGGCAAAGCCTGAAGCATTTGGAGGGCGACCACGCCGGGCATCCGCTCTACACGGTGGACATCCGCAACGAGATGGTGGATGTGCTGGCCAAGCATGGCTTCCTCTTCAAGAACGATGCGACCAAGAGCATCGGCCTCATGACCACCCTACGCCACCACGAGGTGGGATCGCTCTTCGGGGAGCGAACGTACAGTGGCGTGCAGCAGAGCGCCTATGTGAGCGGAGTGTACCAGATGCTGGTAGGTGGCCACGGCGATCAATTGAAGGCCGGGCTCAGCTTTCAGTACGATGAGTATGAGGAGGCTTTCCGCACGAGTGCGACCGCTCCGTCGGACAGCGCGTTCGCACGCCACGAGGCCATGCCCGGCGCTTTCGCCGAGTACACCTTCCAGCGGAAGAACTGGACGCTGGTCGGCGGCTTGCGCGGCGACCACAACACGTGGTTCGGCACGGCGGTGAGCCCGCGCTTGCACCTGAAGGTGGATCTCGGGCCGCTCAGTACTATCCGCATCAGTGGGGGCCACGGCTTCCGCACAGCGAACCCCTTGGTGGAGAACGCCAGTGTGCTCGCTAGTTCGCGCCGCGTGGTGGTAGAGGGTGCCCAAGGCATGGAGCGCGCATGGACCTTCGGCGCGGGATTCCTGCACAAGTTCAAATGGCTCGGGCGCAAATGGGCCATCGGCGCGGATGCTTATCGCACCGAGTTCACCGCCCAACTGGTGACGGACCTGGACCGCTCGCCCTCCACCGTGGTGTTCTACATGCTCGATGGTCCGAGCTATGCGAACAGCGTGCTCGCCGATGTGCAAGTGGAACTGTCGCGACAGTTCGACTTCAAGGTCAGCTACCGCTGGTACGATGTGCGCACCACCTACGATGGTGTGCTGCGCGAGCGCCCCTTCACGCCCACCCACCGTGGCCTGGTGGATCTCGCCTACGAGAGCCGCAATGAGCATTGGCGGGCGGACATTTCCTGGAACCTCTTCGGCGATGCACGCATTCCATGGACCATCGCCAACCCGGAGGAATACCGCTTCCCCCGCCGTTCGCCGGCGTATTCCACTGTGCATGCGCAACTCACCTACATCGCGGGCGCCTGGGAGTTCTACGTGGGCGGGGAGAACCTCACCAGCGCAGGGCAGACCCGGCAGATCATCGCACCGGACGATCCCTTCGGCCCTTACTTTGATGCCTCGCTCCTTTGGGGGCCCACCCTCGGCGCCATGGCCTACGGCGGTCTGCGCTACACTTTACCGAACAACAGCAACAACGAACCATGAACATGAAGAACATTCTGAGCACGCTCCTCCTCCTCGGCACCTTTGGCGCTTTCGCACAGGACGATAACCTCGCGCAACTCGATGTGCGCACCAGCACCGTGTGCGACATGTGCGAGAAGACCATCGAGACCGAACTGATCTACGAGAAAGGCGTGAGGTCCGTGGATGTGGATCTGGCCGCGAGCATCATCCACGTGGGCTACGATCCCAAGAAGACCGGTCCCGACCAGGTGCGCGCCGCCATTACCAAGCTCGGCTACTACGCGGACGACCAACCGGGTGATGCCAAAGCGTACGCGAAGCTGCCCGCCTGCTGCCAGAAGGAAGGATGTGGGAAACCGGCGGAGAAGCACTGATCGCATGGGACTGATCCGATCGGTACGGGGCTTCACCCCGCGGTTCGGCGAGGACTGCTTCGTCGCCGAGACCGCCGTGGTGATCGGCGATGTGGTGATGGGTACACAATGCAGCGTGTGGTACAACGCCGTGGTGCGTGGTGATGTGAATGCCATCCGGATCGGTGACCGCGTGAACATCCAGGACGGTGCCGTGCTGCACTGCACCTACGAACGTGCCGCGCTCACCATCGGCAACGATGTGAGCATCGGCCACAACGCCATCGTGCATGGTTGCACCGTGCACGACAAGGTGCTCATCGGCATGGGCGCCATCGTGATGGACCATGCGGTGATCGGCGAAGGCAGCGTGATCGCCGCTGGTGCCGTGGTCTTGCAGAACACGAAAGTGGAACCGGGCAGCTTGATGGCCGGTGTGCCCGCCAAGCGTATCGGGCCAGTGAGCGCCGATCTTTCGGCCAACGAGATCGAACGGATCGCGCAGAACTACCGGATATACGCGGGGTGGTTCAAGGAAGCATGATCGTGTTTGCCGCTCGCAGGTAACAAGGAACCCAAGCATCCGTTCAAGCCACCTACTTTCGCCCCTCGATGCGCCGCCTGCACTTCCTCCTCACCCTTGCCCTCTATGGCTTCAGTGCCACGGAAATGCACGAGTGGGTGCGCGTGCCGCAGGTGGTGATGCACCTGCTGGAGCACCACAGTGACTTCGGCCATCACCACGACGATGCCGCCGAGCACGGGCACGGCGATGACGACGGCGCGCACAACCCTTTTGGGCATGAGCATCAGGAAGCGTGTGGTGCATCGTGCGTAGTAAGCCTGCCGGTCCATCCGTATTCGCTTTCGCTGATCGTGCCCATGAGCACAGCATTACTTCTGCCGTCGGAAATGGCCACCGCCTTGTCCGACTGCACCGGTTCCAAGTGGAACCCTCCCAAGCTTTCTTGAACCGGCGGTCCTGAGGACCGTTACACATGCCCTATCGGCATCGCCGTGCCGCACCCTTCGTGTTGGCCCATCCCTTCTGTTCGATCAATCCATTCCCGTATGAAGAAGTCCATCCTTTCGTACCTCGCTGCCGCGCTGTTCGCCGCCTGCGGATCTCCCGAAGCGCACAACCACACGGCCGGTGCCGATCATCATAGTGCGGATGATCTCGAACCGCTCGCCTACACCGTGTACACCGATAGCGCCGAGCTCTTCGTGGAGTTCAAACCGCTTATCGTTGGGCAGGAGAGCCGCTTCGCTGCGCACTTCACCCGCACCGGTGCATTGTACACCGCGATCACCAAGGGCACCGCATCGGTCGCCTTGCACGGCATCGGGGCACCGATGGGCGATGGCCGCAACGCGCCCAGCAGTCCGGCATCTTCCGCATGGCGATCACGCCTACGCAGGAGGGCAGTTGCACACCTGACTTTCATCCTGGACGCGGTCGGACGCGCCGACACGCTGGAGGTGGATGGACTGACGGTGTACCCCGATGCAGCGAGGCCACGCGGCGAACGGCCGCCTGACCCACCGGGTGACATCACCTACTTGAAGGAGCAGGCATGGAAGATCCCCTTCGCGCTGGAGCGGGTGGAGAAGTCGCCCTTCGCCGCTTCGGTGCGCGTGGGCGCGGAAGTGGAACCGGCCATCGCGGGTGAGCAGGTGATCACGGCGCGCAGCGCTGGCGTTGTCCATCTCTTGGGCGATGCACCACTTGAAGGCATGACGGTAACGAAGGGTCAGTCGCTTTTCAGCCTCAGCAGACAAGGCGTGATCGCTGGTGCGGGTGCAGCGGTACAGCAGGCGCAACGACTTCGAGCGCGCCAAGGCCGACCTTGGAGCGCACCGAGTCGCCCTTGACAGGACAAGCTGGTGACGCAGGACGAAATGTTGCGCGCCGCAACGCCTTCGCCAACGCGGAAGCGATGTTGCAAACAGACCGGCGCGGCGCAGAACGTCACTGCGGGCATCGATGGCTACGTGCGTGCCTTGCATGTGCGCGAAGGCCAGTTCGTGCAACCCGGTGATGTGCTCGCTACGATCGCGACGAACGAACGCTTGAGCATCCACGCCGATGTGCCGATGTCAGCCTTCTCGAAACTGGGCAACGCGCAAAGCGCCCGCATCCGCGTGCCGGATGGAACGGTCTTCACGCTGGAACAGCTGAACGGAAGGGTACAGAGCGTGGGCCGCGCGGCGGATGGTCTTTACGTGCCCGTGCGCCTCGAAGTGGATGGTCGGCCCGGATTACTTCCTGGCGCCATGGCGGATGTCTATTTGCTTTCTCCGAAGAGCACCGACGTGATCACCATCCCCCTCTCAGCGGTGCTGGAACAGGAAGGTCGCCACTACTGCTACGTGCAGACCGCCGGTGAAACCATGGACAAGCGCACGATCACGCTCGGAGCCAACGACGGTTTGCGTGCCGAAGTGCTCAGCGGCTTGAACGAGGGCGATCGCGTGGTAAGCATCGGCGCCATGGATGTGAAACTGGCGACCATGAGCGGTGCCTTGCCTGCTCACGGCCACGAGCATTGACACCAGCAGGCCGGTGTAACAACTCACAAAGAGACATGCTCAACGCGATCATCAAATACGCACTGGCCCAACGACCGTTGGTGCTGGCGTTCGCCCTGCTGCTCTGGATCACGGGGCGGCATCACGGCCACCCGCATGGATGTGGACGTGTTCCCGACCTCCACCGCACCCACCGTGGTGGTGATGACCGAGAGCCACGGCATGGCGCCGGAGGAAGTGGAACGGCTCGTGACATTCCCTATTGAAAGCGCTGTGAACGGCGCCGCAGGTGTACGTCGTGTGCGTAGCAGCAGTGCCACGGGTTTCAGCCTGATCTGGGTGGAATTCGAATGGGGCACTCCCATACCGCTCGCGCGGCAGACCGTTACCGAGAAGATCGGCACCATCGCCAGTTCGCTTCCGAGCGGAGTGAGCGAACCCGTGCTCGCACCGCAGTCGAGCATCATGGGCGAGATCATGCTCGTGGCCCTTACCGGCGATAGCGTGGACCGCATGGAGCTTCGCACGTTGGCCGAGTGGCAACTGCGTCCGCGCTTGCAAAGCGTGCCGGGGGTGGCCAACGTGATCGTGATCGGCGGTCTCAACAAGCAGTACCAGATCCAAGCTGACCCGTTGCGCATGAAGCGCTACGGCATCACAGCTGAGCGAACTGCTGCACGCGTGTGAACGGAGCAACGAGAACGCGGCCGGTAGCTACATAACGCAGCACGGTCAAGAGTACATCGTGCGCGGCACGGCACGCACCACCGACGTTGATGAACTCGGCGATGTGGTGATCAAGGATAGCGAGAGCGGTCCCGTGCGCATTGCCGACGTGGCCACGGTGACACTGGGCAGCAGCGACCGGATCGGTGATGCCGCACTGGACACAAAGCCTGCAGTGGTGCTCACCATCAGCAAGCAACCGAGCACCAACACGCTCGAACTCACAGAGCGGCTGGATCTCACGCTGGAGCAACTGCGCGCGGGACTTCCCAAAGGCGTTACGCTCCATACGGAGATCTTCCGGCAGAGCGACTTCATAGAAGCCAGCATCAACAACGTGCAACGCTCGCTCTTCGAGGGTAGCATCTTCGTCGTCATCGTCCTGCTGGTCTTCCTGATGAACATCCGCAGCACGGTGATCAGCCTGCTGGCCATACCGCTGTCCTTGCTGGTGAGCATTCTCGTGCTCGAATGGCTGGGCTTCACCATCAACACCATGAGCCTGGGTGGCATGGCCATCGCCATCGGTGCGCTGGTGGACGACGCCATCATCGACGTGGACAATGTGCTGAAGCGCTTGCGCGAGAACGTGAAGCTGCCAGTGGAGGAACGACGCCCATCGCTCACGGTGATCTATGACGCGAGCACCGAGATCCGCGCGAGCATCCTGAACGCCACGCTCATCATCATCGCGGCCTTCGTGCCCTTGTTCTTCCTCAGTGGCATGGAAGGCCGGATGCTCACGCCGCTGGGTGTCGCGTTCATCGTAGCGCTCTTCGCTTCGTTGGTGGTGGCCGTTACCGTTACACCGGTGCTGTGCAGTTTGCTCCTCACCAACGAAAAGCAATTGCTCCGGCAAAGCGAGGGTAGCTGGCTGGTGCGCAAACTGAAGGCCTGGTATGGCAGCGCGCTGGAACGGGCCATGCGCATACGGAAGTCGATGGTGATCGGTGCCATTGCGCTCTTCATCGGCAGCATGGCGCTCTTCGCCACGTTGGGCCGCAGCTTCCTGCCGGAATTCAATGAGGGCTCCCTAGTGATCGGTGCGGTGAGTTTGCCCGGCATCAGTTTGGAGCATAGCAACGCCATTGGTGTGCGCATCGAAGAGGCGTTGCTCACCATTCCGAAGTGCAGGGCACCACGCGACGGACCGGCCGCGCCGAACGCGATGAGCATGCGCAAGGCACGAACGCGAGCGAGCTGGAAGTTCCTTCACCTCGGCGAACGAGGGCGTGAAGGCTTCATGGCCGAGGTGCGCGAAAAGCTCGCCACGGTGAGCGGTGTGAATGTCACCATCGGTCAGCCCATTGGCCACCGACTGGACCACATGCTCAGCGGCACGCGCGCCAACATCGCCATCAAGCTTCTTCGGACCGGAGCTCGGCGATCTGTTCGCACAGGCCAACCGCATCAGGGACGCCATCGTGACCACACCGGGACTGGTCGATCTTTCCGTGGAACAACAAGTGGACATTCCCCAGGTACGCATCGATGCGCGGCGTGGAATGCTCGCATGCGGCATCCCCACCGGTCAGTTCACAGACTTCGTGGACGTGGCCGTGGCTGGTGAGAAGGTGGGCGAGGTGTTCGAGGGCGAACGCCGCTTCGACTTGGTGCTGCGTTACAAGCCCGAGGACCGCAGCAGCATCGAGCCTGCGGAACCTGCCCATCGATGCGCACGATGGCGCGAGTGCCCTGAGCGCCGTGGCCGATGTGCGCAGCGCCAGCGGGCCCAGCACCATCAACCGCGAGAACGTGCAACGCCGCATCGTCATCAGTGCCAACGTGGCCGGTCGCGACCTGCGCGGCGTGGTGAACGAGATCCAGCAGCGCATCGGCGACAACGTGAAGCTCATGCCCGGCTACCACATCGAGTACGGCGGTCAGTTCGAGAGTGAGGAAGGCAGCGAGCCGCACCTGCTGATCGCCAGCTTCATCGCATTGGGCGTCATCTGTCTGCTGCTCTATCAGGAATTCAAGGACGCGAAGTTGGCGGGCATCATCCTCATCAACCTGCCGCTCGCACTGATCGGTGGGGTGGTGGCCGTCTGGCTCGCGGGTGGCACACTCAGCATCCCGGCCATCATCGGTTTCATCACGCTCTTCGGTGTGGCCACGCGCAACGGCATCCTGCTCGTCAGTCGCTACGAACAACTCGAGCACGAGGGCGAACCATTGGACCGCGCCATCCTGCACGGTAGTGTGGACCGCCTCACGCCGATCCTCATGACCGCGCTCACCGCAGCGTTGGCGCTCATTCCGCTGGCACTTGCCAGTGACGATCCCGGCAACGAGATCCAGAGCCCCATGGCCAAGGTGATCCTCGGCGGACTGCTCAGCAGCACGCTCCTCAACATGTTCATCATACCCGCCGTGTACCGAATGGTGCGGGCCAACAAGACCAAGTCATGAAGCGCACCCTACTTCTCCTTCTGCTGTTGAACGCGGGCCAGGCCTTCGCCCAACAGAGCACTATGGATCAGGTGTTGCAACGGGTGCGAGCGAACAACAAACGGCTGGCAACGCAGGCGCGCAGGAACTGGAAGCGTTGCGCGTTTGCAGGAACGCACCGGCCTCTCGCTGCCCGATCCCACCGTGGACTTCGACTACATGAACGGCAGTCCGGTGAGCGCGGGCCAACAGACCGACCTCACCATCGCGCAGGCCTTCGAATTTCCCGGCCTAGCTGCGCGTCGTAAGGTGGCTGATCGCGCACCACGCGCACGAGCAGGAACCGATCGCCACGCGCGGCGCGAAGTGCTGCTGGACGCGCACCGGACCTGCATCGCCCTGGTTCATGCGAACAAGCGTGCGGCCTTGCTCGAACGCCGCCACGCCGCGGTGGTCCGCTTCCGCGACGGCATGCGCGCACGCTTCGCGAAGGAGGCGGCCACCATCCTCGATCTCAACAAGGCCGAACTGCTCGAAGCGGGCATAGCGGCCGATGTGCGCAGCGCTGAAATGGAACGACGTGCGCTCGTGCAGCACCTGATCGAGTTGAACGGTGGAACGGCCATCACCTTCACCGATACGCTCTACCCCGTTGCACCTGACCTTCCGCCGTTCGAGCAATACGAAACCGCCATGGAAGCCGTGGACCCGGACCTCAAACGCCTGCTGGCCGAATGCGAAGTGAGCGTGCAACGGACCCGCGCCTTCAAGGCGAGCGGTCTGCCGCAATTCGAGCTGGGCTACCGCTACCAAGGCATCCTTGGTGCCAGCTTCAACGGTGTGCATGCAGGCCTCAGCGTGCCGCTTTTGAGCAACCGCAACAAGGTGAAGCAGCAGCAGCAATGGACCACCGCAACCGGCCTGCTCACCGAAGAGCACCGCCTGGAGCACTACTACGAGGCGAAGCACCTGTACGACCGCACGGTGGAGCTACAGGCCATTTCCGCCGACTTCAGCGCGCGGCTGAACGCCACCCAGAACGAATCACTGCTGGAGAAGGCCTTCAACGCCGGACAGATCACCGTGTTGGAGTACCAGATGGAACTTATGCTCCGACAAGAAAGCATGGACCGCTGGCTGGGGTTGGAGCGAGATCACCGGTTGGCGGTGGTGGAGCTGTTCGCTTACCTGCTGTGATCAAGCGGTCGGTCAATGTCCGCATGAGCGCCACCGCTAGGCTTGTAGATTTCCCAGAACTGGCCCCGGCGCATGCCTTCCAAAGGGTTGTGCCGATCCGCGCGCAAGGAAAGCAGCCCCAAGACCTAGCTTCGCCGTTGTGAACCCTCTTTCCACACTGCGCAAGTGCCGATGGCTGATGCCGCCGATGGCTTTGCTGCTGGTGGCGGGCACGTCCATCCCTTCGTTGTGGCGGATGTATTGCCCAGAGATGGATAGCAGCCGCACCGCATGGGTGGAGATCCGTTCCTGCTGCCATCCCGATCGTACCACCGACCACGCGGAAGTGGATACGCATTGTTGCGACTACACAGTTGCGCAAGCGGATCTTTCCACGCTGGAGCATGGTAGTCGTATCCGCTTCACGGTCCCAATTTTCGAGGCGGAAGCATGGGCACCGCAGCAAGCAACAATAGGGTGGGCCCCCGATACGGAAGCGGCCCTCGCGCTGCCGGAGCGACCTCCTCCTCGAACAGGTGCCGAACGAGCTGCATTGTTGCAGGTGATACGGGTCTGAACGATCGGTATCGTTTGTGCCTTGGCACCTGTTGCATTGGCGCGCGTGGCTTTTCGTCGTTCACATCCATCGCATCCCATGTTCTTCAGCTTCACCCTTCGTCGTTCTTCTTCACAAATAGGTCGGCAGGCAGCACGTTCCTCTTGCGTGATACTTGCGCTGGTCCTTGCCTCCACCATGCAGGCCCAAACCCCACTGCCGATCCCGGATACCCTGAGCGGGGCCGTTATCGACCTGACCTTGCAGGCGGGTACCGTTGAGTTCCACCCCGGTGAAGTGGTGGACACCTACGGCTACAACGGCGACCTGCTGTCCGACGATCATCCTGCAAAAAGGGACAGGACGTGACGCTGAACGTGACCAACACCTGCCGGACCTTACCACCACGCACTGGCATGGTTTGCATGTGAGCGCTGCGAACGACGGTGGCCCCCACTCGCTCATTTACCCCAACACCACCTGGAGTCCGAGCTTCACGGTGCTGGACCGCGCGAGCACCTTCTGGTACCACCCGCACGGGCACGGCCTCACGGATTTCGGTGAGCATGGGTGCGGCGGGCATGATCATCGTGCGCGATGCGCAAGAAGCCGGCCTCGATCTACCCCGTGCATATGGTGTGGATGATATTCCGCTGGTGCTGCAGACCAAGGCCATCGTGGCCGGTCAGGTGGCGCTGCATACCGGGCTCGATAGTGTGGTGCTGGCCAATGGCGTGCGCGACGCCTGGCAGCAACTGCCCGCCCAAGTGGTGCGCCTTCGCTGCTTGAACGGCTCCAGTGAACGCAGCTTCCTCTTGGGCCTGAGCAACGCGCTGCCGATGCATGTGATCGGCACGGATGGCGGATTGATCGCAGCACCAGTGATCGTGGACCGCCTGCAACTGATGCCCGGCGAACGGGTGGAACTGCTCCTCGACCTCGCCGAACTTCAAGGGCAGTCCTTCCAGCTCATGAGCTACGGTAGCGAGCTGCCGGACGACATCATCGGCGCTGCCCAGGTGGGCAACGGCATGGCCACCCTGGACGGATACAACGAGAATGCGCTCAACGGCGCCAACTTCTCACTGGTCTCCTTCACCGTCGGCGCGCCCACGGGATCGGGTACCACCGCAGTGCCTATCGCACTGGTGCCCACGAATGCTTACGTGGAGGCCGATGCCGACCTCAGCCGCTCCTTCACCTTCGAGCCACAGTCCATGGGACCCATGGAGATGATCGAAGGACCCTTCGAGATCAACGGAGCGTTGATGGACATGGATGTGATCAATGTGACCGTGCCACTGGCCAACACTGAGATCTGGGAGCTCGTGAACAACACCATGGTGGGCCATCCCTTCCACATCCACGACATCCAGTTCAACGTTCTGGACCGCAACGGCGCTGCCCCTGAAACATGGGAAACCGGATGGAAGGATGTGGTGTACGTACCGCCGATGGGCACTGCGCGCGTGATCACTCGCTTCGACGATTTCGCTGACCCGGATATGCCTTATATGTACCACTGCCACCTGCTGATGCATGAAGACGAAGGCATGATGGGACAATTCCTCGTCGTGGACCCGAACGCCATCGCCGAGCAAGAAGCATCCGCTTCCATCCATATCTGGCCGAACCCCGTAACCGGCGATCATTGCACCGTGAAATGGGCGGAAGCGAAGGGCGCAGTAAACACTCGGCTCTTTGATGCTGCCGGGCGTATGGTCAATGAAAGCGTGCTCCTAGATGCCTCCCACGGCCGACCTCTCACCTTACGGATGCTCTCTCCAGGACTGTATACCTTGCTGCTGGTCGATAGTAGAGGCCAGCGAGCGCAAACCACCGTGTCCATCGCGCCGTGAACCCATGGACCAACACGATCGAACTGACGACGAACCGACGACCAACAACCAACAATCGACCACATGAAACACATTTACACCCTCCTCACCGCGCTCGCACTGGCCACAGGTCTGCAAGCGCAAACCACCGCGCTCGACTTCACCGCAGACGACTGCGCTGGCACCAACCACAACCTCTTCACCGAGCTCGACGCGGGTGATGTGGTGATCCTCGAACTGGTGATGATGGGCTGTCAGCCCTGTGTGACCGCAGGCAACAGCCTGAAGAACGCTGTGCTGCCCAACGTGAGCGACCCCGACCGGGTCAAGCTCTACAGCATTGGGTTCACAAACAGCATCAATTGCACCCAGATGAACGATTGGAAGAACACCAATGGATTCACTCACACGGTGTTCGCGGGAATGAGCGCGCAAACAACGCACTATGGTGGCATGGGGATGCCTACCATCGCCGTGGTGGGTGGCGGCAGCGCACATACCGTGTACTTCAGCCAGCAGGGGCATAACGCCAGCGACAACCCGACCATTCTCGCGGCGATCGAAGATGCGCTCTCCGCTTCCGTCAATGTCTCGGAGGAAGCGATGGACAATGTGGGTGTGAGCCCCAACCCCGTTATCGATATGCTCGCGATCGAGGGCGCTCACTGGAACCGTGCGTGTGTGCTGGACATCCAAGGGCGTGAGCAACTCGCCGTGCCATTGAATGGCGGGAAGCTCGATGTCTCCTCGCTCGCAACAGGGGCGTATGTGTTGCACCTGAGCGATGCTAGCGGTGCCATGGGCACGGCACGCTTCGAGAAACGCTGACCGAACGAACTCTTGGATCGGGCGCGCGGAACTATCGCGCGCCCGACCTTCGAGTGCGTGCCAACAACATCCGATCCCATGACACAGAAGCTTTGCGCGATCCTTTGGCTGGCCGCCCTCGGGCCCAGTGCCACCACCCTTGCACAGAGCACTCTGGCGTGGACCCCGGAAGTGGCGGTGAACGCCAATGGCGAGGGTTACTACCGCCCACGCATCGTCCTGAACGCGGCCGCGCACCCAGTGATCCTGTGGTATGACCTATCACCGCCCATGAACCATTTGAGCGTGAGCGATGGCATCACTTTCGGCGCACCGATCATGGTACACCCGATGGGGTTCGTACCTGCCGGTGCGGAATGGATGGGCACGGACCTCCACGCCAGCGGCAACACCATCTGGGCGGCCATGAAGGGAACTCCTGAGGATATCATGGGTATGTACCTCGTTCGCTCCGATGACGGCGGTTATACTTGGGGCGATACGCTCCGCATCGACCAACCTGGCGCATGGTCGCGCTTCCCCAGTGTGGGAAGTAACGTACTTGATGAGCCGGTGATCCAATACATGCAGTTCGACAGCAACTTCCCTCGACCCGCGCCACGTGGTGGTGCGCGCTGTCGCCGGCGTGCTGCAACCGCCCGTGCAAGTGAGCACGCCCTTCGCCAACGGCGAGGCCTGCGATTGCTGCGCCGCGCAGGTGGTAACTGGGGCGAACAACGTGGTCGCACTCTACCGCAACAACGATGCGAACCAACGCGTGATCTCGGCGCATCGTCCACGGACGGTGGCGCCACGTTCCCCGATGGCAACATGCTGGACGGCACCGACTGGATGATCAATGCCTGTCCCTCCTCTGGACCGGATGGTTATATCGCCGGGGATAGTGTGCGCTATGTCTGGATGTCCGCGGCCAGCGGATCGCAGCGTGTCTATGCGGGAAGTGCGGACGTTGGTGGACTGGACACGGTGCCCTTCCGTGCGGTGCATCCGCTCACACAGACCAATTTGCAGCAGAACTTTCCGCGCATCGCAGGGCAAGGCGATACGTTGGGCGTGGTCTGGCAGCAGAACCACGCCGGTCAGCTCAACATTCTGTTCGCTCACAGCACGACGGGCCTCAGCGGTCTTTCCATACCTGACACGGTGAATACCGGCACGCTTGGCCAAGGCCGTGTTCCGGATATAGCCTATCGCGATGGAACGTTCCACTTCGCTTGGACACACCTGCAAGGCGGCGTGGTGCGCTACCGCACCGCGACCATTAACAATGACGTTGCTGTGAATGCAACGCCACCGGTGATCGCGCTCGAATGCTGGCCCAATCCCGTGGGTGACGTGTTGCATGTGGAGGGCTCGCACTGGACCACTGCGGTGGTTATAGATGTGCGAGGCAAGGCGATGGCTCAGCTCCCGACGGCAGGTGGTGTGATCGACATCTCCGGTATCGCGCCGGGTACCTATGCGCTCCACCTCAGTGGTACGCTGGGCGAGAAGGGGATGGTGCGCATCGAAAAGCTTTGACCAGCGATATGACGGGCCGACGCTATGAAGCGCAAGTCCACGCAGTGTCAACGACTTCGGGTTAGGACCGACCCAGGTTCACTCCAAACGGAGCGCGCCGTTCTCCCACTTCCCGGCGTGTACCTCCGCGCGGCACATGCCGATACGCTCCATCATTAGCGCGAAAGCGGTGGTCTCGCCGCTGGTCCAATAGGTCGTGCTGCCATCGGTACCAGTGCTGGCCAGTTGATCACTTTGCTCCAACAGGCGTTTCACCTGTCGTGCGATCGCGGGTGCGGGGTCGATCACGCGTACGTCGGGGCCTACGATGCGTTCGATGAGCGGACGTACGATGGGATAGTGCGTGCAGGCGAGCACCAAGGCATCGATGTGGCGGGCGAGCATCGGTTCCAACCAGCCGCGCAGCATGCTTTCGGTGAGGGGTGTATCGAACTCGCCCGCTTCGATCTGTTTCACCAGACCGGGACAGGGTTGATGCAGCACTTCCACTTCGTGCGCGAAGCGTTCCACCACGCTGGCATAGAGCTCGCTTTGGAAGGTGGCCACCGTGGCGATCACGCCTACCACGCCGGTGCGCGTGTGTTCCACGGCAGGTTTCACAGCGGGTTCCATACCTACGAAAGGCACCTGCGGAAAGGCCTCGCGCACGCTCGCAAGGGCCGCTGCGCTCGCCGTGTTGCACGCGATCACGTCAGTTTGCAATCGCGGTCCACCAGCGCCTGTGCGATCGCATGGCTGAAATCACGCACTTCCGAGAGCGAGCGCGGACCGTAGGGCACATGGGTGTTGTCCCCGAAATAGAGCAGGCGCTCCGAGGGGGAGCGCCTGTCGTATCGCTGTTAGCACGGTGAGCCCGCCGATCCCGGAATCGAAGACGCCGACGGGGCGGTGGTCCGTGGGCACGGTGCGTGGTCTACTGGATGCCGAGCTTGGTCTTCACCTTCGGCAGGATGTCCTCGCCCTTCTCGTAGTAGAGCACCATGCCCGCACTGATGTCGAAAATGTAGATGAAGTTGTTCTCTTCGGCCACGGCCTTGATGGCTTGGTTGGATTTCTCCACCATGGGCTTCAGCAATTCCTCTTCCTGTTTGGCGAGGTCCTCTTGCGCTTTGTCCTGCGCCTCTTGGATGCGTTGCTCCAGTTCGCCGATCTCGCGCACGGCGATCTCCTTTTCGGTCTGCGTCATTGTGGCTTCACGCGATTGCGCGTCGGTCACCTTCTGCTGGTATTCGGCGCCCATGGCCTTCAAGCGGTCGTCCAGGGTTTTGGCGAACGCCTGCATCTTGGTCTCCGCGTCTTTGCGCTCGGGCAACATCAGCATCAACGCCTGGCGATCGATATGGCCGAGCTTGCCTTGAGCCATTGCGGCAGGGGCGGCGGCCATGAGCAGGCCAAGGGTAAGGAAGAGGGTCTTCATCGTAACTAGGTTCATCGTTTCGGGGTGATCGTGTTGTTGTTGCCGTTGTCGCTCGGCTTGTCGTTCGGCGAGGCGCCATCGTCAGGCGACCCAGAGCCATCGTCTTTGGGACGCTGATCCTGCTGCTGCTGTTCTTCTTCTTCCTCGCCACCGCGCACATTGCCGCTTTCGCCGTCCTTGTCCGGCCGGATGCCCAACTTGCGCAGGACACTGTCGCTCTTGTCGTACTTCTCGCTGGCGAAAGCACGTTGTTGCCCTGCCCGCCGATGTCGAAGATGGCCACGTAGGTGGTGCCCGCCACTTCTTTGATCGCTTGGTAAATGCGGTCCTGGATGGGTTGGATCAGCTCTTCGCGCTTCTTGAACAGATCGCCTTTCGGCCCGAAGCGCTTCTTCTGCAGATCGCGCGCGTCGCGTTCCTTTTTCTCGATGTCCTCCCGGCGCGAGGCCTTCATATCGTCCGTGAGCAGTATGGCCTCCGCGTTGTAGGAGTCCTGCAACTTGCGGATGGTCTCCCAGCGGTCGTCGATCTCCTTCTGCCACTGGCCACTCATACGGTCCAGTTCCTGCTGGGCGGTTTGGTAATCGGGCATTTTGCCCAGTATGTACTTGGTGTCCACGAAAGCGATGCGCTGCGCATGTATCCGGATCGCCGGAAAAAGCCCGCCCAATAGCAGTGATAGGAGAAGGATGCGCTTCATGGAAGGTGTCGAAAATAGGCGATCGCGCTCAGAGCTCTCCAAGATCGATGCCGATAGTGAAATGGAACTGTCCCTTGGCCATCTGTGGTTGGTCGGGCACATCATCGAAGCGCCAGCCGTAATCCAGGCCCATGGGACCGAACATGGGAAGGAAAAGGCGCAGGCCCACTCCGGCGGAACGGTACAGCGAGAAGGGATCGAACTTGTCGAACTCGCTCCAGGTATTGCCCGCTTCCAAAAAGGTGAGCGCGAATATGGTGGCCGAAGGGTTCAACGAGATCGGGAACCGCAGCTCGGTGGTGTACTTGTTGATCAAGAAGTTGCCGACGCGCGGTGCCAGTGACAGGTCGTCGTACCCACGCAAGCCCACGATCTCACGTCCGTCCAGTTGGAACCCGGTAAGGGCGCTTCCCCAAAGGAAGAAGCGCTCGAAGGGGCTGTTCCCCAAGTTCGCGTTGTAGCGGCCCAGGAAGCCGAACCCCGCGCGTGTCATCAGCACCAGGTCGTGACCGCTCTTGGTGCGCGTGATGCGCGTGAACCACTGCGTGGAGAACTTCCACTTATGGAACTCGGCCCATTTGTAACGCTGCGCCGGTTCCTCGGAGGCATAGTCGCGGTCGCCTTGGAACCAGGAATAGGGTGGCGTGGCCTTCAAGCTCAGCGTGACATCCGAGCCACTGCGCGCGAAGAAGGGTGCGTCGACGGAGTTGCGCGACAACGAGATCTGGTAGGAGAGCACGTTGCTCTGTCCATTGCTGAAGGAGAACAGCGAGGTCCAGTTGCGCAGGTCGTAGAGCTGGTAGTTGATGCTCTGGCGCAGCAGGAAGTAGTCGTCCGGCCAGGGAGGCGCTTGCCCAAGCCCACGGAACCACCGGTGATCAGCAGCGACTGCCGCTCCGGGTTGGCCACCTTCCCATCGTCCGTATTGATGTACTTGTCCTTGCCGTTGGTCTGCACCGAATGGAACAGGGACAGGCTGAGCGAATTCTGCTTGTGGCCCCCCAGCCAGGGTTCCACGAAGCTCATGCTGTAGCTCTGGAAGAAGCGTCCGTTAGTTTGGGCGCGTAGGTTCAAGGTCTGGCCATCGCCCGCCGGAAGCGGCTGCCACGCGTTGGGCTTGGCGATATTGCGCATGGAGAAGTTGGTGAACGAGAGGCCAAGTGACAATACCAAGCGGCCCGCGCCCCAACCTCCGCTCAGTTCGAGCCGGTCGCTGGGTTTCTCTTCCACCGTGTACTCCAGGTCCACCGTGCCGGTCCGTGCATCCTGCACCGGGTTCACACCCAATTTCTCGGGATCGAAGTAGCCGAGTTGCGAGAGTTAGCGCTGCGTGCGGAGCACGTCGCTGCGATTGAAGAGCTGGCCGGGTTTCGTGCGGATCTCCCGGCGGATCACATGCTCGTTGGTCTTCGTGTTCCCTTTGATGATCACGTTCCGGACGCGGTACTGCTTGCCCTCCCGGATGCGGATGTCCAGATCGATGCTGTCGCCCACGGCCACTTCCACCACCTCGGGGTAGAAGCTCAAATAGCCATCGTCCATATAGAGCGAGCTGATGTCGCGGCCGCTCTGGTTCATGTACATCCTGCTGTCCAGCACGGTCTTGTTGTACACATCGCCGCGTTTGATGTTCAGGATATCCAGCAGTTCCCGGTCGGTGTGCTTGGTATTGCCGGTGAAGTAGATCTCGCGGAAGTAGAATTTGTTGCCTTCCTCCACATCGATCTCCACCATCAGTTTGCGGTTGTTCACGAAGTAGGTGGTGTCGCGCACTATGGTGGCGTTCCGGTAACCCTTCTCGTTGTACTCACTGATCAGGTTCTCCTTGTCCACCCGATAGGTCTTGGCGATGAACTTGCTCGATCCGAACGGATTGTACCAGTTCTTGCGCCGGGTCTTTTTCAGGGATCGGCGCACCTTCGCGTCGCTCAATGCCTCGTTGCCATTGATGCGCACATCCTTGATGTGGACTTTCTTTCCCTTGCGCACATCGATCAGCAGCATCACGCTGTTGTCCATCAGCGTGTCGTTCACTTGGGTGATCACCGCATCGGCCTTCATGAAACCCTTGTCCACATAGTACCGGCTGATGGTGCTGCGGGTGTTGCTCAGGAGCGCTTCGTTCACTTGCTGTCCGCGCACCAGTTGCAGTTGCTCGCGCAGCTTGTCCGCATCGCTTTTGGTGATGCCGTCGAACTTGAAGCGCGAGAGCCTGGGCTTTTCGGTGACCACGATGTTCAAGAAGATCGTTCCTCCGCGGATCTCGGCGGCTTCCACGCGCACATCGGTGAAGAGTTTCTGGGCCCAGATGTTCCGGACGGCGTCGGCGATGCGCGGACCGGGCAGGGTCACGTTCTGGCCCACCTTCAGCCCGCTGAAGAGCATCACGGCGTTCACGTCCACCGTGGTGGTGCCGCTCACCGTGAGCCCGCCGATCTCGTAGTCGCGCGCCAACGCAGGGTCCATCACGGGCGTTTGCGCCTGAGCACGGAGGCCGAGCCCGAGGGCCATCACAACGAGCGAACGGAACTTCATCAACTAGCGTGGTGCCACTTGTTCGCTTACGAGCCCGAAGCGCCGCTCGCGCTGCTGGTAATCGATCACGGCCTCAAAAAGGTCCTCCTTCCGGAAATCGGGCCAAAGCGCGGGCGTGAAATAGAGTTCGGCGTAGGCGATCTGCCACAACAGGTAGTTGCTGATGCGCTGCTCGCCGCTCGTGCGGATCAATAGTTCCGGGTCGGGCATGCCGGTGGTGCAAAGCCGCGCTGCGACGACGCTTTCGTCGATGCTGTCGGGATCCAACGTACCGTCCTGTGCTTCCCTGGCCAGCTGCTTGGCCATGCGCACGATCTCCCAGCGCGAACTGTAGCTCAGCGCGAGGGTGAGGGTGATGCGATCGTTGTGGGCCGTGCTGGCGATCGCTTTCTGCAGGATGGCCGGGCAATCCCCGGGCAGCCCATCCAGATCGCCGATGGCGTGCAAGCGCACCCCGTTCTCGTTCAAACTTTCCAGTTCGCTCATCAACGTTCGCACCAGAAGGTCCATCAGGGCATCCACTTCCGCCCGGGGACGGTTCCAGTTCTCGGTACTGAACGCATAAAGCGTGAGATATTTTATCCCGACCTCCGTGGCGCCCACCAGCGTATCACGCACCGCCTTCACCCCGCTGGTATGGCCCACCACCCGGTGCTCGCCCTGCCGCTCGGCCCAGCGGCCATTGCCGTCCATGATAATGGCCACATGGCGGGGCACACGTGCGGGGTCGATCCGGTCGCGGAGTTCCATGGAATGTTCGGAGGGTGCCCGGAACAGGCAAGTCCCTACCTGTCGGTAGGAAGGCGCAAAGATGGCAGGATCCTTGGGATCAGCGCCGCATGCGGAAGTAGAGCTGATCGCATTCGGTGAACTTGGTGAGCAGCACCGACAGGCTGAGCCCCGTGTACTGGTACCAATCCCGCGTTTGCGTATCGCCCCGGGCCTGGCCCGTGCGGTCCACCGTGGCGGCGTCCAAACTGGGGTCGCTCAATTCGGCGGCCAACGGGTTCAGCTCATCGCGATCGGCGTAGGTGCCGCTCACGTCGTCCAGGTAGTCTGTGAAGGTGCGGCGCAAGCCCCATTCCAGTTGAACGTCCACCCGTTTGCCCAAGGCGAACTTAAGGCCGGCGCCGAAGGGGATGCCTACCTGGTCCACTTTGTACAGGCTGCCGCCACCGTTTTCCCCCGTGCCCCCTTGTCCCTCGGTTCCAAGGGGTTGCAGATCGTACCACGTATTGTCCAATTGGGCCCGGGGGTTCGCCCGGAAGTAGCACAGACCCGCAAAAACGAAGGGTGTCCAGGACTTGCCGTCCTTTCCCAATTCGCGGTAGTGGAAGAAGTTGATCTCGCCCAGCAGGGCCAGTTCGAAGATGTTGGCCCGGAAGCTCAGGTTCCGCAGCTGCTGGAGTGTGTCCGGTGAATCGCTGTCGAAGGCCTCCAGGGTGCCGTAAAGCGCCTGGGCCCGAATGGCATAGCGGCTCCCGAAGTTGTGCCGGAAAAGAAGCCCGCCCATGGGCTTGGTGCGGGCCGGGTAGTGCTTGTAGGGGTTGAGGTCGCCGATGTAATAGGTGACCCCGCCGGTAATGCCCAATTCGCTCACCTGGGCCCGCAAGCCCTGGAGGGGAAGGAGGAGGACAACGAGGAGCGCGAGGCGCATGGGTTCCTGAACGCTGTGGAAAGCGGCGTGGTATACGCCGGAAGGGGGGCGAAGTTAGTTTCGGGATACTCTCCGGAACGATCTGGGGTCGGGGATTGGCTCACATGGGACCTCGCCAAACAGGGAGCGTCAACCACGGAACGATTTGAGCCCGAGATGGTCCAGCCTATGTTCAAACAAAACCGGATGGCGGCATCCCCAAAGGCGACGCTTTGGTCTCCGAATTCCGGGTTGATCTCAAAGTACTTCTTGGCTATGTATGGGAAAATACGAACCACAAGTCTCTTGTTCGGCGCATCGTACCGATACCCATAGGCTGCAGGATAGAAGAGCGCTTTGAAACTACCCTTCCTTCGCAGTCCCAGCCATTGCGAGTCCCACCCATCCCCGGTGTGCCCCCCAAAATAGGCTGAACGGACGCTGTAGCGCGTAAAACCTTCGTCACCCGGTGCGAATTAGCAGCCTTGCGTAGCCGATGGAGTATCCATGGCCCCATTTGTTCCGGTGCCAGCTCGCCTGGTAGTAGGCCGCGGGTATGCATTCAACGCTTCCGCACCATGTGCGTGCGCCGGCGCGGGGTCTCGAACTGTCCGCAGTGCGGCGAAATTGTCGACGGGTCGTGAGGGGGGGCGCGCAGTGGACGGCAGCAGTGAGCGCGAGGGATCGTAAAGGGCCCCCCCTTTTGGTTCCCCGCCCGGGGCGGTGGCCCCCCCCCCCACTTGCGGACCGCTTTCAGCCGCGGTATCAGCGCTTTGAACGTTTGGCTGCGTCCTTCCAACTTCGATCTTACGCCGTATCACAGCGTGCCCCAATGGTCGTAACATAAACTGAGTGACGACCAGTAATGCTGTTGTCCTGCCAAGTGGCCGTGGTATCCAGGAGAGGACGATAGGATTGGGCAGTAAGCCCGGTTCCGGTGAGAAGGAACGCAGCGATGACAAGGGATCTCATGATGTCTTCAATTATGTGCGATAAGGAAAGATAAGCCCAAGACCTTGTGGCGGGGCGGCCGAAGCACCCGGCTGTCCTAAGACTTCATTTCCCGGGCTTTCGCTGCCCCATTTTCACGTGCTGGAGAGACATTCAACGGGCCGGCCCAGAGCGCGCATCCAGCCCCCAGTTCAACTTGTTGCGCAGGGTAGTGAAGAAGTCGTGTTCAGGCAGGTGTACGAATCTTGCGGATAGTTCCGCGCGCCGCACCGTAAGGCTGCGTGGGTCGCTCAGGGTGGTGCTTCGCGCGTCCAGGTTCACCAGGTACTTGTCCTCACGGGCCTCCACCACGATGCGCACCACGCTGCTGTCCGGCACCACGAAGGGACGCACGTTCAAGTTGTGCGGCGCCACCGGGGTGATCACCAAGCCCTGGCAGGCCGGGTCCAGGATGGGGCCACCGCAACTGAGCGAGTAGGCGGTGGAGCCGGTGGGTGTGGCGATGATGAGACCATCGGCCCAATAGGTGTTCAGGAAGCGCCCGTCCACATAGGTGTTCACCGTGATCATGGAGGAGGTGTCGCGCTTGTGGAAGCTCACATCGTTCAGGGCCAGGGTATTGCCCTCGAACTCCGCATCGCAGCCTTCGAGGCTCAGCAAGATGCGTTCTTCCAAAGTGAACTGGCGCTTGGACAGGTGCTCCAAGGCCTCATCCAACTCCTCCGTGCGTATGGCGGCCAGAAAGCCCAGCCGCCCCATGTTCACGCCGAGCACAGGAATGCCCTGGCGTGCCACCAGACCCACCGAGCGCAGGAAGGTGCCATCGCCGCCCAGGCTGATCAGCAGGTCCAGATCCGCCGGGACCTGATCGGTAGGGAAGGTGGATACTTCGCGGCCCAAGCCATGGGCGGCTAGTTGCCGGGCCACGCTCTGGTCCACTACAGGGACAAGGCCGGAACGGGGCATCCGGTCCAACAGGTCGGCGATCAGCGGGAGCATTTCCGGCTCCGGCCGCCGCGCTAGGATGCCGATCCGCATGCGTTCAAAATGGCTGCGTGAAATGTAGGAAGAAACCGTGCTCTCCCCGGGCGTTCAAGCTGTATTCGCCGCGCACCACTTGCTCGTAGGAGGTGACCAGGTCCAAGCCGAGGCCCTACCCGTTCAAACATTGGTTCGCGAGCGGGTTCAGCGCGGCACAGCGCGTGTCCCAAACGTGTCCCATATCCGCGAACGCGTTGAGGTAGATGGCCAGATGCAACGTGCGGAAGGCTTCCATCGGCATAAAGCCCACGCGCCGGGTGAGCGGCTTCGGCAAAGCGAAGAACGAAACAGACCGACCTGGGAAGAACTTCCTGCTCCAGTGCAGGGCGCGGGCTTATGGGTTGATGAAGCGCATCAACTCATCGTACCTGCCGCGCAGGTCATCATGGAGCTTGGTGCCTTGGTAGGTGCTCTTCACGAAGTACTCGTACCGCTCGAATGAACGGAGCACATCGCTGATGTCTTCGCGGTTCACTTTCAGCGTCACCTCCACGCGCCCCGATCCGGGCAAGGTGCGGTTGTACACGCTGAGCAATTTGGCGTCGTTGCCTTCCACAATACCCGCGATCTGCTGAAGGCTGTAATCGTTGGCGTTCATCTCCAATACCACCACGCTGCCGGGTTCGTGCAGGTTGATGGCTTCCGCAAGACGGCGCAAGGCTTCATGCTCGTTCAGTGCGCCGAGGTAGCGGCCCGTGGGATCGAGCACGGGCAGCACGCTGAGCCCGCGTTCGCTCATCACTTTCATCACTTCGTAGATGTGCTGGCCATCGCGCACGAAGGGCACTTCCACTTGCTCCATCACGCTGCTCACCGGCGCGTTGGGATCGTTGCGGTCCACCAGCGCGGTGTCCTGCACCAGCCCGACCAAGCGTCCTTCGGAGGTCACCGGCAGATGCCGCACTTTGAACTCTTCCATCCAGTCGAGCGCGCGTCCAATGGTGTCGTCCGGCCGCAAAGGCGGAAGGTCCGGGGCGATCAGGTCGATGGCGTGCATGCGTAGCGGTGGGGAGGTGCGCGTAATTTCGGCGGCCCTGCCGCGCCAAGGTAGAGGATCTACGCATTGACGAAACTGAGCGTGAACGTGAACAAAGTTGCTACCCTGCGTAACGCGCGCGGTGGCGACAACCCGGACGTGGTGGGAACAGCCCAGGCACTCGAACGGTTCGGTGCGCAGGGTATCACCGTGCATCCGCGGCCGGACGAGCGGCATATCCGCCGGAGCGATGTGCGTGCATTGCGTTCCGCCATCACCACCGAGTTCAACATCGAAGGCTATCCCAGCGACGACTTCCTCGCGCTCGTGAGCGAGGTGCGTCCGCACCAGGTCACCTTTGTGCCCGACCCCCCGGATGTGCTCACCAGCAATGCGGGTTGGGACACGCGCACGCACAAGAGCTTCCTGCGCGATGTGGTGGCCCGCATGCATGCTGAAGGGATCCGCACTTCGCTCTTCCTGGCGCCCGATCCGGAGCAAGCCGCCCACGCTGCGGACACCGGAACGGACCGCATTGAACTCTACACCGAAGCCTACGCCCGCGGGTTCGCGGCTGATCGCGAGCATGCACTTGAGCCTTACCGCCTAACAGCCGCGAAGGCACAGGAGGTTGGTCTAGGGATCAATGCCGGCCATGATCTGGATCGCGACAACCTGCGCTATTTCCACCTGAACGTTCCGGGTCTCTTGGAAGTGAGCATCGGGCATGCGCTCGTGTGCGACGCCCTATGGCTCGGTTGGGAGAACACCGTGCAACTCTACTTGCGCGAACTGCGGCCATGATCGAACTGTCCTACAAGCGCACGGGCCAGGGCAAGCCCCTGGTCATTCTGCACGGCTTGTTCGGCAGCGGAGACAATTTCGGCTCGGTGGCGAAGGAGCTCAGCGAGACGTTCGACACCGTGGTGGTGGATCAGCGCGACCACGGCCGTTCGCCGCATACGGGTCGTATCACCTACCCGCTGATGGCCGATGATGTGAAGGACCTGATCGTTCGACTCGGCCTGGAGAAGCCGATCCTGGTGGGGCATAGCATGGGCGGAAAAACGGGCATGGTGCTTGCCCAACGCCACTCGGAGCTTTTGTCGAAGCTCGTGATCATTGATATGGGCGCACGCGAATACCCGTCCTCCAACCACGACCACATCGTGGAAGCGCTGCTCACAAGCGACGTCGCCAACAAGAAGACGCGCAAGGAAGTGGAAGACCATATTGCGACCTACGTGAAGGAGCCCGGCGTGGTGCAATTCCTGCTGAAGAGTTTGTACTGGATCGAACCCGACCGTCTGGCGTGGCGTTTCAATGTGCCGCTCATCGCCCGCGATCTCAAAGACATCCTCGCCGCCGCTGGTCCCGAAACGGTGCGCACGCCCACCTTGTTCATCCGCGGTGGGCAGAGCGGGTACATCACGCGCGAGGATGTGCCGCAACTGAAGGAACAATTTCCGCAGAGCAAGTTCGAGACCATCGACTTCGCAGGGCACTGGGTGCATGCGCAAGCACCCGATGAAGTGGTCGCGTTGATCCGTGCGTTCGCCTGATGCGCTCACTGCTTTTCATATTGCTGCTTTCGGTTCCGCGCCTCGCCAAGGCGCAGATGGACACCGTCTGGGTGCCGTGGACGCGCGACTTCACCTTCAACGACGGCATTTACCTGTCTTTCCAGGACCTTCGACGCAACGCCCCTTCCATCCCTTTGCGCGCGATCACCAATGAACTGGGATCACCGGTGATGGACCTCGACGATGTCGAAGGGCCGATCTTTCGAACCAACGCCAACGGCACGCAGGAGCGCTTCCAACTGGATGCCGTCTGGGGCTATTGCCAGAGCGGCGTGGTGCATGTGCGCGCAGGCACAGGTTTTACACGCGTCGGCCTGATGGGCTCCCTGGCCCATGTGCTCTATCAGGACGTGCAGCGCATCATGGATCCGTACATGATGTACGGTTCAACCACCTATACCGTGGAAACCCAGGCCTTTCCCACGGCCCCTTCTCTTCGTCTGCCTGTTCTTCGGCCTCGGTTGCGGAAGCTCCGCTCAGCAGGACAAATTCATCGCTTCGCCGATCGGGTTCTACAACATCGAAAATCTCTACGACACCATCGATTCTCCGAATAC
Source organism: Flavobacteriales bacterium (assembly GCA_016712025.1). GTDB lineage: Bacteria > Bacteroidota > Bacteroidia > Flavobacteriales_F > PHOS-HE28 > PHOS-HE28. The sequence goes on along the minus strand of JADJRW010000014.1, from coordinate 11,073 downwards.
GGACGATGCCGAGTTCCTGCCCGGCAGCGCGAAGCAATGGAACAGCGCGCGCTACTTCCATAAGATCGGGAAGATGGGCCAGGTGATCAGCGAGCTTGGTAAGGATGTCCATCCCGATGGTGTCCACATCCTAGGACTGGCCGAGATCGAGAACCGCAGCGTGCTGGAGGATCTGGTGAAAGCCCCCGCCATTGGGAACCGGAATTACGGCATCGTACACGAGGACAGCCCGGACCGGCGCGGTGTGGACGTGGCCCTGCTCTATGATCCGCGCTACTTCCGCGTGCTCGGGCACAAGAGCTATCGCCTGGACGATCCCGCGGACACCTCGTTCCGCACGCGGTCGCAACTACTGGTGAGCGGGGTCCTCGAGCAGGATACCGTGCATGTGATCGTCGCCCACTGGCCCAGCCGACGCGGCGGCGAGAAACGATCGATGCCCAAGCGCATGCTCGCCGCGAAGTTGGGCCGCCATATCATCGATTCATTGCTCGAACGCAATGCCGATGCGCGCGTCATCTACATGGGCGACCTGAACGATGATCCCGTGGACAAGAGCATCCGCAGCGGATTGCGCGCCGTGGATGACAAGGAGGCCGCGAAGAACAAATTGCTTTTCGATCCCATGGGACCGCTCTTCGCGAAAGGCATCGGCTCGCTCGCTTGGCGCGATTCCTGGAACCTCTTCGATCAGATCATCCTGTCGCCCGGATTGGCACAACGCACCGATGATGCCTACCGCTTCTATGGTGCGCGCGTGCACAACGAGGCCTACCTCAAGACGCCGGACGGCAACTTCGCCGGCTATCCCTTCCGCACTTTCGTGGGCGATACGTTCATGGACGGGTGGAGCGATCACTTCCCCGTCTTCGTGATCCTGGTGCGGCCGGTGAGGGAGGGGCTGGCGCCGTAGCGCGTGGGGAAATCACTAGTGCAGCCGTTTGCGCTAGAATGCTCACCTCTAATCTCTACACCCAGTGCGGCTCAGAGCCATCACATTGGGCAGGTCCGGCAATGGCCTAGGTACTCCAGTGGACATATGAACAAAGGATACCATCAATTTGACAGTTCCGCTCAAAAGGATGATGATGTTAAACTAGGCGCTGACACAAGGAAATAGGCATTGATTGAACATGAGAGGGCGACGGAGACCAGGTCTCAATTATCGCTATGCCGAAAAGAAAATGGAACTGATTTGCGCCATCGTCACATAGTACTTGTGGGGCTGTATAGAACAAGAATAGCTGTAGACAAAAGGGAACCCGAGAAAGAGTAGGTTGAGTGGGATGACTCTGTTCATTGTGTTGTTTTGGGAACATGAGTCACTCCCTTGTGCTCGAAAGGTATCCGATTGTACGGTAGGGAGTTGATCCAAGAATGAAAACCCGCTCTGAAGCCAGAGCGGGTTTCCCAAGGATCGTCGTTCAGATCAGCGCTGCACGGAAACGCGCTCCACGCGCTTCGCGTCACTGCTCATCAGCAACAGCGTGTACATGCCATCGCGCACACCGCTCAGTTCGAGCTGGGCGCGCATGCCGCTGAAGGAACCTTCGCGCACGATGCGGCCGGTGGCGTCCTGCAGTTGGTAACGCACGCCACCAACGGGCAGCACCACGTTCAACACGTCCTGCGCAGGTATGGGGAACACACGGAACGCATCCCCTTCATCCATCGTCCCCACCTCGACCGTACCACATAGGGGCGCGCGCGGCAGAAGGATAGGTAGCGTGGTTACGCTCGCAGGCAGGGGTGGCGAGAGATAGGTGTTAGAGGTGAACGTGGCCGTGCTCGCCGTCGCCATCACCGGGTACACGTTCACGCTGTCCGGTACCCAACATGTAGGTATCGGGCCGTTGAGGTCCATGACGGAAAGGGAGGCGCCGTTGTTGGTATGGCCGAGCACCGCCAGGCGGTTGTTGTCCACGGGGATCACATCATCCACATAGCCACTGGGCCCGAACCCGTATTGCGCGATCACATCCGCATTGGCATCCATGTGGAGCAGGATATCCCCCTCGCCGGGGTCGCCGATCACACGCGCCAGGTGCACCACGAAGCTGCCATCGGGCATGGGCACCACATGGCCTTCCCAATCGAACGCATTGTCCGGATCATCCAAGGCCCGCGCGCTGATCACTTCGCCTGCGGGGTCGAGCAACAGCACGTACTCGCCGCCGGGTATGAGGCCCGTTGAATGCACCAGCATTACGAGGTTGCCGTCCGCCAGCTTGGTGCCCGCCATTCCGATGGTATACAAGCCGCCATCCACGGAATAGCTCTTGCTCCAATAGACCGCACCGCTGGTGGTGTATTTGCTTAAAATGCCCGCGGGCTGGTACGAACCATGGTAGGCGAAGAACGTGTTGCCAGGCCCGGCGAACACGCCGTTCCAGCCCACCGGTGAATTACCCTGCAACTGGAAGTTCACCGGGATGCGGATGCGCGGATAGGCGTACGGTCCGCTGGGATCGAACACCATGATCACCACCTCCTGCGCGTTCAAGGCCGTGGTGATGTGCGCGATCATGCCGTTGTTGAGCGGTGCCGAGCGCCAGGGCCAAAAACTGAGCGTGTCCACCGGGAAGGCATCCGCCGCCAATACGTTGCCCTGCGCGTCCATGCGCACCAGGAACATTCCGAACCGTGTGGTGGTGGTATCGTAGCGTCCACCAAGCACCAGCAGATCGCCATTCGCGGTCTCCACCGGTGCGTCCGCGCGCAAGTAGGTGTACGGGTCGCTGCGGGTGGCCCACAACACGTTGCCCAGGCTGTCCGTGCGCATCATCCGGTCCCACGTATAGTCCGAGCATACGAAGTCACCATTGGCGCACCGCATCACATTCCTGAACCAGCCGGGGCCGCCCGGGGCGTACTCACTGAAGAAGGTGTTCTGCGCGGTGGCTGTGAGACCCGATAGGCAGACCGCGGAAAGGAGCAGGACAGCCCGGACCCGCCCATAGGCAAAATCGCGCGAGTGAGGAGCACACATGGTTCGGGGAGGTAAGCGTCTGCAAGATGACGGATCAAATGGCGGGGGTTGCTTTTCCAAATGAACGGGTTCGTGAAGATCAGCGCCGATGGCGAAGCCCAAGGGGATGGCCGAAGCGATCTTTCATCCGCGCGAAGTGTTGTGCGTGGCCAGATATGATTTTACACGGATCAACTCCCCTCCTGGTGATCGATCCCTCGATCGCCGGGGGCAAGGAGGGGTGAGGGGTGGTTTCCGCTGGGCATTCGTGAAAACTGAATTGAAACCACCCCTGCCCCTCCTTGCTCGGCGTTGAGTATGCCACGCGCAGGAGGGGAGCTAATGCTAATGAAAAACCCGCTCCAGAACGGAGCGGGTTTCCCAAGGATCGTTATTCGGATCAGCGCTGTACGGAAACGCGCTCCACGCGCTTCGCGTCGTTGCTCATCAGCAACAGGGTGTACATGCCATCGCGCACACCGCTCAATTCAAGCTGGGCGCGCATGCCGCTGAAGGAACCTTCGCGCACGATGCGACCGGTGGCATCCTGCAGTTGGTAACGCACGCCGCCTACGGGCAGCACCACGTTCAGCGTTCGCCTCCACAGTGGTGATGTTCAAAGCGGCGGGCACCGCATTCCCGCTGCTCACCACGGAGAAGTTGGTGATGCCGGTGAGTTCGGTGACGTTGTTGAACTCGCTCACCGTGGCCGTCAAGGTCACTGAATCGCCCACGGCGGGCAGACTGAAGTTGTCGAACACGTACACCCCCCTCCAGGCATCGCTGCCGGATTGGATGTAGTAGGCATCCACATAAGATGCGGTGACGATGCCGCCGGTGTTCACAGTCTGTCCGTTCAGGGGCGAATCGCCATTAGGGATCGTCGTGAACTGGATGTCGTAAATGCTCGCATCGGGGATGCTTCCCCCCTGGGTGATGGTCACGTCATCGATCACGATATGATCCGGAGCACCGGTGCTGATAACGGAGAAAATGAACTCCGCATCGGCTGCGTCCACAGCTGCTGCCACGCTCTGGTTCACTTCGGTCCAGGTGGCGCTGGCAGTGGTGTAGCTGTTGTACGGGGCATAGCCGAAGGCATCGGTACGACCATCATAGAGGCCGGTACGTACCTGTCCGCTTCCGCGCACCCAGAAGTTGATATTGTACACCGTGCCTGCCGCAACGGCTACCGGCTGTGAGGTGAAACGCTTGTGCGGGGTGCCATTGCTGAGCTGCACGGCGTAGGTGCCGCCATGCACATCGGTGGTCACTTGCGCCACCGCGCTCTGGGCGATGTTGCTCTTGGAGCCGAACCAGCCATCGGGCAGGTTTCCGGTCCAGGTTTCGAAGCCGCTCTGCACCACCTGCGCCTGGGCGGCGGTGGCCATTGCGACGAGCAGTAGGAGTAAGGTTTTTTCATGGTCGTAGGGTTGATCGGGTTGAGGGTCTGAGGTTATTGGATCAACACGTCGTCGATCCTGTAGGGGGTGGCTTGGGTGCTCGGTGTGCCGCTGTACTTGAAGCCCACCACGAAGTTATCGCCTGGAGTTAGGAAAGGATCGAGGACCACAGCACCGCTCGGGGTCCAGGTGCCGACCGTTGAGCCGCTTCCCGCCAAAGTCAGGCCGGTAACGGCCACCCAAGGCGCGTTAGCCACGGCCGTGCCGTCGGTGAGGTCGATATCGTTGCTTACGAAGACGGAGAGGCCGTCGTGCTGCCAAGTGCCACCGATGGCCGACAGGAACGAAAGCGCAGTGCCGGCGGTGAACTGCATCGGTGCGCTCACGAACCAGGTTTCATTGATGCCACCGAAGCTGGGCGGTTTCGCTTCACAATACTGTTCGCTGCCGTTCAACACTCCTTTCCATTTGCGGCTGCCTTGGGTGAACACGTTCAACCAGCACTCCACTTCGGCATCCGCTCCGTTCACCACACTGCTGAACGTTTCGTTCACTAACAGCGCAGGTGCGCATGAGGCCTGACCGCAGCGTGGGCCGTTGAGTTGCACTTCGTTCAGGTCGCGGATAAAAAGTTGCATGTCCTGGCCGAATTGCCCCACCACCGCTACGATGCTGCCTTTCCCGTTGGGGATCTGCAGCCCGGCGAAGTTGGCGTAGCCGCTGTTGCGAACAAGGAGCACATCGCCACCGCAGTTCTCCAAATTCCGGTTCACTGTGGTCTGGCCGATCACATCGGCGTAAGTAAGCCCGGTGTCCGAAGCCGCGAACTGTACGTTCTCCAACTTCACCAGCTGCCCTTGCAGGTCCGGACCCACCTGGGCGATGGTGACCACTTGGGGAGCAACGTCCACGAGCGTCTCCTGTTTGATCACGTTCTCGTCCACATCCACGGAATCCAACTGCAACATGCCGTTGTAGCTCGAGAGCGTCGTGCCCTTCAGGTAGATCCGGATCCGATCGCCTTGGTACAGCCCGCCACTGTTCTTGAGGCGCATTACAATGCCTGCCGCGTCGTCCTGCACGAAGACATTCTTGTACAAGTTGCCGTTCTGCTCATCGGCGGTCACCACGGCGTAGACGGAGGAGTCGCCGATGAACTTGTGGGGTAGAAACCCAAAGTCCGCATGGAAGTCCCGCAATTCGGTCACTGTAAAACGGCCCCGGTGGCCAGGGTGCGTTCCGGTGGCGTGTCCAGCTCTTTGTTGCATGCGCTCGTAACGAACACGGCGGCGATCGCCAGTGCCGCCACTGCGGAAGAATAGGGGAAGTTGTTGCGATGCATGGTTCAGAAACCGAAGCTGAGCATGATGAAATAGGTGCGGCCGAAGAGGTAGCTCACTTTCGGCGGGAAGCGGTCCACGTCCTGCCGGTCGTAGCGCAATTGCTCGAAACCGCCCACCGTGAATTCCTGGTTGTTAAGGATGTTGCTCACCGAAACGTTCAGCGCCAGCCGGTACTTGCGCTTGAACATCCATGACTTGCCGCCGAAGGCATCCAGTGTGAAGGCGTTGTCCAGTTGGGTTTGTTCCAGGAGTTCATCCCATTGCGGGTCCTCGGTCACAAAACCGTCCAGTGCTTCAGCGGAACGGCGGTCCGGGTTGGGGTCGAGGTAGATGTCCGCGAAGTAGTTCCCGGTGATCGCGATGAACCAGAACTTGGGCGAGTTGTAGCGTACGCTCAAGCTGCCCGCTGTTTGCGGCATGCCACCCACGCGGTAGTTCTTCCAATAGATCTGGCGATCGCTGGCGAACACTTCCGCGGAATTGTCGCGCGTAATGGTGGCCAGCGGGCGGCTGGTGTAGATGAATTGGCCGGTGCCGTACACGATGGACGTGCTGATGGTCGGGGTCACTTTCACCTCCGTGCCGAATTCAACGCCCATGTGCGACTGGTCCACGCCGCGCATGGTGTAGTTCACCAAGGTGCGGAAATCGTCATGGTAGAAGGAACGCGACCACACCTGGTCCTGTATGTCCGCGAAGTACAGCGTGGCACGTCCCTTTACCCGGGGTGAACGAACGATGTAGTTGAGGTCGGCGCTGGCCACTTTCTCCAGTTGAAGTCCCGGGACCACGGCATCGCGTGTGCGGGGTGAGATGTAGGCGAAGCGCGCGAGCGGAGGGCGGGTGAGGTAGGCCCCGTTGGCGGTGATGAAATGCCGACCGTTGATCTTGTAGGTGGCGCCCGCTTTGATCCCGTAGTGCAGGAAGTTCTGTTTCTCCGAAGGGCCGAAGGAGTTCTCCGGAAAGCGGCCGTTCTTCATCAAGCCATCGCGCCAGAAGGATTGGATGCCGAGTTGGCCCGCTGCGTATGCCTCTATGTGTTGCCACGTTCCTTCCACCTGTGCGAAGGCCTGGCCCATGCGCACATGCATATCGTAGTCGTAGCCGAAGCGTTCATCCTCCGTGATCACCCGGTTGGTGGTGTTCAGGTCGTTCTGCGCTGCGCTGGGATCCAGGAAATCCTGCTCGGCGAATTGGTCCACGTCCACCCAGAAGTCGCCGCCGAGCAGATCGCTGATCACTTTGTAGTTGTGCGTCACATGGTCGTGCCCGCTGAGGCCCACGCTCAGGCGATAGGTCTCGTTCAGCGCGCTGGACCACACGGAGTTCAGCCCGAAGCGCCGGGGGTCGTTGCGCATGTCCTCGACGATGTATTTGCTTCGGTTGCCGGTCACGGTATTGCCCGCGGAACCGTCCGCATCCACCACCGAATAGAGGTTCTTGCCGTTGGCGAAGTAGAACTGGTCCCAATCGATCTGCCCAGCGCTGCCGTTCTCCCAGGCCGACGTTAGTTGGGCGGCCATGGCGGGATCGGTATCCTCGAAGTAGCTGGGCAGGTAACGGTAGTAGTCCGGGCGGGGGTCTTTGGCGTCGTACCAGTTCAAATTGGTCTGCCCATCCCGCCCGAAAGTGTAATAGAACGAGGTGACCCACTCGGTTTTTTCGTTCGGGGTGAAGTAGTGGGACAGTAGGAACATGGGCTTGTGGTCCACACTGATCCGGGCATTGCGCTTCTCGCCCGCCTGGAGCCCCCAGTTCGGGTTGTAGTAGTTGGTCCCGGCCAGATCGTACGCTTCTTGAACGGCCAGCCCCTGGCGTCCTTGCCATCGGTGCACCGAAGCCCACAAAACCGATGCTGTGCTTCTCGTTGATCTTCTTCTCCACACTGAGGAAGTAGGCATAGGCATCGAAGGTGGTCCCTTCGCTGTAGCCCTCGTTGGCATAACGCCACGAGCCGGAAGCGCTCACCGACCAGCCGTTCTTCATCATGCCGGTGCTGTGGGTGGCCATTACGCGGTGGTCGTAGGCCCGGTTGCTCAATGCATAGGATACCCGGGTGCCCCGGCGCTGATCGCTCGCCCGCGCGTTGATCCCCAAATAGCCGCCGATCCCGGCGAACCCCAGCCGCGAACTGGAGTTGCCCGTGCGGATCTCCATGTAGCGGGTCACATCGTTCAATCCGCCCCATTGCGACCAGGTGGCCCAGCCCGCTTCGGGATCGTTCACCGCGACCCCGTTGATCATCACGGTGGTGTTCTCCCCATCCAACCCCCGGATGCGGTAACGCGCCGGACCGAAGTTCAAGCCCGCCGCTTGGGAATAGACATCGCGTGAAGATTGCAGGATACCGGAAATGTCCTGGGAGCCCAGTTCCGATTCGAGATCGGCGGTGGTTACCGTGTAGATAGGAAGGCGTTCCTGCAATGCGAGAGAGTCGTTCCCGTTCACAGCCGTGCTATCCACAGTTTGAGCGAGGAGCCCTGTGGTCAAAAACGGCGCCAAGGCCAGGATGATCGCCGACCCGATAGCGCGACTACAGGAGCGAGCGGAGGCCATAGACCAGAGAGACAATAGGGTGGTGCGGAACAAAGGGCGGCAAAAGTAAACATACCCCCACGCCAACGAAGGTTCCGGGACTGTTAAGGTTGATCTACCGTAGAAGGTCTCCAATGATCGCATCCCAAGCGGTTCTTAAGTCCCGTCAAGTCGCTGGTGCTCAGGAGCGAGATAGCCTACTTTTGCGCCCCGGATCGGCCACCTGCCGGCCCCAGCGCATGCAACCGCCCCAGTTCCCGCTCTCCTTCGCCGTGCGATCCGCGGCATTGGTACTGCTCTTCTCCCTCTGGAGCGGCACGGCCCGGGCGGCGCACTACGCTGGGGCGAGCATCACCTACGAATGCCTTGGAGGAACCTCGTATTTGGTGAACCTGGATCTGTTCGTGGATTGCGCTGGCGTGGATCCCATTCCGCAGAGCATCAATTTTCAGGGCGATTGTGGCACCAGCTTCACGCTTTCTGCCTTGCCGGTGCCCCCGGGCACCGAGGTGTCGCAACTCTGCGCAGCCTCTTTGCCGAACAGCACGTGCAATGGTGGCGCCTTGCCAGGTATCAACCATTTCCAGTTCCAGGTGGTCGTGAACCTCGCGGCCTGCAACGACTGGACGATCTCCTGGGCGATCTGCTGCCGCAACGGATCGAACAACCTGGTGGGCACCCCCGGCATGTACGTGGAAGCCAATTTGGACAATGCCACAGCACCGTGCAACAACTCGCCGGTCTTTACGGATCTCTCCATTCCTTATGTGTGCCAAGGCCAACCCGTCAACTACAACTACGGGGTGAACGAACCGGACGGGAACACCATCGTCTACTCGTTGATCACGGCCCGCGATGCAGCACCTGCTCCCACACCGGTCACTTACCAAGGCGGCTATACCGGTGCCGTGCCCGTACCTGGTATTACCCTCGATCCGCAGACCGGCCAATTGTCCTTCACCCCAGCCTTGCAAGGCAACTACGTGGTGGCTGTGCTGGTGGAGGAATTCGATGTGAACGGAGTGCTGATCGGCTCGGTGATGCGCGATCAGATCTTCGTGGTTATCAATTGTACCGGTCTTGCCCCGACAACTGCGGGTTTGTCGAATAATACGGCAGGATTGATCACGGGAACAGGAAGTATCGAGGTGTGCGATGCCGAAGCGTTCTGTGTGGATGTGGTCTTCAGCGATGCCGATCCGTTCACGGTCCTCGCCCTTACCAGCAACGCCCTTCAGTTGTTGCCCGGTGCGACCTTCACCGTCTCAGGCACAAATCCCGCCGTAGCAACTTTGTGTTGGACAGGCGACATCGGTCTTACGCCGATGAACGTTTACATACAGGCGAGCGATGGCAATTGCCCGGTGGAAAATGTGGTGTCCACAGCCATCAACGTGGTTACGACGTTGGGGTCCGGCGCGGCTCCCGATCCTGGTGCGAACGCTGTGGTCAATTCATGCACGGGGGCCGCGAACGTCAACCTTTTCAACCAACTCGGCGGGACCCCCGATCCTGGCGGAGTATGGACCGACCCGATCGGCGCATCGCATAACGGCACGTTCGTACCAAGCACCGATCCGGGCGGCGTCTACACCTACACCGTAGGTAACTCATGCGTGAGCGCCTCGGCGACGGTGACGGTCAATCTCGGCGTTTCGCCCAATGCAGGCACCAACGGTGCGCTGAACATCTGCTCGAATGGCGCGGCATCGAGCCTCTTCGTACAACTCGGCGGCACCCCACAAGCTGGTGGTGCCTGGAGCGGACCAAGCCCTGTGGTTGGCGGCAACTACGATCCGTCAACGATGGCACCGGGCGCCTACACCTACACGGTGACGGGTGTCGCTCCTTGCGCGAACGCGACTGCGACGATCACGGTGACGGAGAACGCTACGACGGATGCCGGTACGAACGGCACGCTCGACGTGTGCTCGAACGGAGGATCCTCGAGCCTCTTCACACAACTCGGCGGCACACCACAAGCGGGCGGCGCCTGGAGCGGCCCAAGCCCCGTGGTAGGCGGCAACTACGATCCGTCAACGATGGCACCGGGCGCCTACATCTACACGGTGACGGGTGTCGCTCCTTGCACGAACGCGACTGCGACGATCACGGTGACGGAGAACGCTGCGACGGATGCCGGTACGAACGGCACGCTCGACGTGTGCTCGAATGGCGCGGCATCGAGCCTCTTCACACAACTCGGCGGCACACCACAAGCGGGCGGCGCCTGGAGCGGACCAAGCCCCGTGGTAGGTGGCAACTATGATCCGTCAACGATGGCACCGGGCGCCTACACCTACACGGTAACAGGTGTCGCGCCTTGCGCGAACGCGACTGCGACGATCACGGTAACGGAGAACGCTGCGACTGACGCGGGTCTGGCTGGGACGTTGGATCTCTGCTCGAATGGCGCGGCATCGAGCCTCTTCACACAACTCGGCGGCACGCCGCAAGCTGGCGGCGCCTGGAGCGGCCCGAGCCCCGTGGTAGGCGGCAACTACGATCCGTCAACGATGGCACCGGGCGCCTTACACTTACACGGTAACAGGTGTTGCACCTTGCGTGAACGCAACAGCGACGATCACGGTGACGGAGAACGCTGCGACTGACGCGGGTCTGGCTGGCACGCTCGACCTGTGCTCGAATGGCGCGGCCTCGAGCCTCTTCGCACAACTCGGCGGCACCCACAAGCGGGTGGCGCCTGGGCGGCCCGAAGCCCCGTGGTAGGCGGCAACTACGATCCGTCAACGATGGCACCGGGCGCTTACACTTACACGGTGACTGGTGTTGCACCTTGCGTGAACGCAACAGCGACGATCAC
>JADJRW010000013.1 GCA_016712025.1 Flavobacteriales bacterium | reverse complement strand
GGGGTAATGAAAACGTTCACGGCATCGGTGCCCACGCAGCCGTTCACGGTAATGGCCACACTATAGGTGCCTGCTGCGGATACGCTCCTTGTAGCGTTCGTGCTTCCGTTATCCCACAGGTAGCCCCGGCGGTGGCGGCGTTCAACACGACCTGTTCGCCAGCGCAGAGCGTTACGTCCGGTCCCAGGTTCACGACAGGAAGCGGGGTGTAGTTGATGTTGACCGCATCGCTATTGGAGCAACCGTTCGCGGTGACGGTCACACTGTAGTTGCCAGCAGCGCTCACGTTCCGGGTGGCCGCCGTGCTTCCATTGTCCCAGAGGTAGGTGGCGCCGGGAAGGGTGGCGTCCAGCGTGACCACATCACCCGCGCACACGGTTTGGTCCGGACCCAGGTCGACCACAGGAAGGGGGGTAACGTTGAGTTGCACGGTATCGCGCAGGTTCACCGTACCACTGAAGGTGATGTCGTCGATCCCAAAGTCGTTCCCCACCGCCCAGTTGCTGATCACGGTGAGGACCAGGTCGAGGCTGAACTGGTTGGAGCCGGTGGTGTACGTGGTGCTGTAGGTGTTCCAGACGCCCTGGCCACCCGATGCGGTCACCTGCCAGAAGGGAATCGTTCCAATCCGCGATCCATTCCACCGAGGCCGGCCCGGCGTTGGCCAGATTGGCCATTCGGAACGATAAGGTGTAGGTCTGGGAAGGGCACACGGCCAGGCCCTGGGCCCATACGGTCCACCACTGCTGCGGAAGCCCCGCGTTCACCATCAAGAAATTTCCATTGCCCGTGCCCTGAAGTTGCGGGTGATGATTGTTGGCGTTCGTGCCGATCCAGAACCGCCCCTCACCCTGTAGGTCGGGATCGTTGGTGAATTGGCTCCAGAAGCCCGTGTTGCCCGCGGAGAAGGTGCCGTTGGAAACAAGGTTGCCCGAGGGGTAGGAGGCCTGGCCCCAGTAAGTGCCTGCCGCACCGGTGGTAAGACTCTGGCCAGTGGCGCCGGTGCTCCAGAGGTAGTTTGGAAAACCTGCCGGGAGGGTGAAGGTGGTGGTCTGTCCAGCGCAGATGGTCACATCGTTCCCAAGGGAAATGGAGCATGGCTGGGCATGCACCACCGGCCCGAACAAGGCGGGAAGGAGCGTAACGGCTATGCGAAAAGGGAACCTCAAGGATGGGCGTGGCGCTTTGTCAAATTTCGGACCATTGGTTCGATCATGGAGCACACCGGCGCGATCTGTTTTCACAGCGCGATGAACACCCGGTTCACTTCCTCCAAGGTCAGAACGCGCACGGTACTGAACTGAAGACGCAATTCCTCCTCGATCCGGCTGCTTTGTTGCCGTGACGGATCGTCATGGGCTATGGTGTTGAAGGCCAAAACGCCTCCCGGACCCACCCGATCACGCAGTCCCTTGACAAAAGCGGTACCCGCAGCCGCTTCCGGCACGTCCAATTCCACGAAAAGGTCCACCACCACCAAGTCGAACCGGGAGGGCGGGGTTTCGTGCGACCAGTCGAACGCGTCCTGTTCGACCAGGTCGACAAGCGTCGGGTCGTACGGCCGCAGGCGTTCCCGAGCAAGTCCGAGCACCACTGGGTCTCCCTCCACACCTAAAATGTGGACGGGCCGCTGCATTTCGTGGTGGAGGATACTGGCCACGCTGCCTGCGCCGAAGCCGAGCACCAACACCTTGTCCAAGCGCCTATCCGCCGGAAGGGCCTGCCCCAATACGTGTTGCCAAAGGCGGTGCAGGCTCCCGAAGGATTGGTTGGCGTGGCGGCTGTTCAGTACCGGACGCCCCATTTCGTAGGTGAGATCCAGGGCTGATAGCGTCCCTGGACGCGCCGCACCCGGATGGGCCACACATAGCTTAAGAGCTGCCAGATCAAGGCCATTGGACAAAGATCGCTCCCGAGCCCGCACCTGCACCCGGCTATCTTCGCGCCCCGTGACCAGCATCACCCGGTACAAGCTCAGAAAGCTGCTCAAGTACGCGTTGGTCACCGTGCTAGTTGCTTGGGTGCTCCATCTCTTCAGCGGGCAGCTGATCCCCGACTTTTTAGGGGCTTGGTTCCTTCTCGGCCTTTGGACCGGGATCTTAGAGGAATTCCTCTTCGGCCATCGCTTTCGGAGCCTCATCCTTCCTTTGCAATTATTGGGGAAAGTGATCGCAGTTAATATGCTGATAATTGGTCTTTTATACATTGGATTATTACTCGAAGTTCAGACGGATGTTCTAGGTGGTTCTTCGCCGACTGGCCACTTAGGTCAGGTGCTTTGGTCGGGGCAGTTCGTGCGCTTGGCTGTGCAGGTCGCGGTGGTCACCTCGGTAGCCATTCTGGTGGTGCAGATCGAAGAGTTGATGGGGCGACGGATGTTCCTTGGTTCTCTGCTGGGCTGGTTCGAACGGCCCAAGGCCGTGGAACGTGTCGTGCTCACCATGGATCTGGCCGGATCGACCGCATTGGCCGAGCGCCTGGGCGACCTCCGGTACTTCCGCCTGTTGAACCGCGTTTACGCCCTGATGACCGATGCGGTGCTGCGCAATGAGGCGGACATCCATAAATACGTGGGCGACGAGATCATCTTCACCTGGCCCATGCGTGTGGGGGTGCGCTACGAGAATTGCCTGGACCTGTATTTCGACATCATGGAGCGGATCAAGGAGCATGAGAACGAACTGGTGCGCGAGTTCGGCGCCCTGCCCCGGTACCGGGCTGCGGCGCATGGCGGCCGCGTGATCACCGCGCAGATCGGACACATTAAGCGCTCCATCGAATTCAGCGGCGATGTGATGAACTCCGTGTCGCGCATGCTCGGGTTGTGCAAGGAACTGGATGCAGGGCTCCTCGCCTCGTCGGAATTACTGAGCCGCATGACGCATGTCGACGATCGTTTTCGCACTGGGCCGCGCCAGGTGGTTCCCGTGAAAGGCAGGCGGCGTGAGGTGAACGTGCATCGGATGCGATCGACCCAGTGTGAGCAAGCAGCATTCTCGTCCTCATTGCGCGGCGGTCTGGCCAGCCCCGGGAGTGGCCCTGGGCAGACCTGGCGCCTTTCACCACCTACCTCGATCGGTTCGTGGTGTTCGACGCGGGCCGGTTCGAGGATCTGGAATCGCGCAAGCCGCGTGAATTCAACGTCGCTGGCGGGCGAATGGCCTATGTGACGGATGGCGGCGACCTGAAGCTCTATGAGGATGGCAAGGTGTACCCCATGGAACGGGGCACGCCGGTGAAAATGCACGGTTCAGGCTACACCATCGCCTATACCACCGGCGGTGTGCTGAAGGTGGCCGAGGCGGGAGAACCTCGCACGTTGTGCTACGATGCGCCCGCCTTTGAAGTGAAGGACAGCCTGGTGGTTTTCCACGACCGCCGTGAGCAAGCGCTCATGGTGCATTGGCGGCAGCGCACGTTCCCGATCGCGAACGTGATCATGGGCGATGGCTCGCCGGATTGGGCCGCTGGAGCGAACATGGTCACCTTTTTCGAGCGGGCATCGCGCATGGGCTTCCTGTTCTACCGGGGCGAGACCACGGTCTTCGCCGAAAGCACCAATTCGGTGCAGGTGGCCGTGGGCAGCGACATTCTGGGCTGGTCCGAGGACCGCGACCGATCATTGCGTGTTATGGACCACGGCGAGACCTTTGATCTGGAGCCCTTTCCACCCGTGAACATGAAAGCCGGATCCGGGATTCTGGCCTATACTACCGTGGGGCAGGCCCTGAAATGCTATCAAGGCGGGCAGGTCTATACCGTAACCGAGTTCCCGCCCACCAGCTACCATGTGCAGGACAGCCTGTTGGTCTTCGTGGACCAGGGGATGCTCAAAGTGTTCCAGGAAGGGCGCGTGGAGATCGTGGAACGCTTCGTGCCCGAGCAGTGGGCCATTTGGGGCGGCATGCTCGTGTACCTCGATCTGAACCGCAGGATCCGGCTCTACCATCATGGTGTGCGGCAGCAGATCAGTCCCGAGGCGGGCGTGGCCCGTTTCGATCTATTCCGGGGCGCGGTGACCTACCGCAGCAACAGTGGCGCCACCAAGGTGTGGTGGCAGGGGAAGATCTACGAGCATTACTGAACCACGGCCGCGCCGCTAGGCGAGCGGCGTGCGGCCTCCACTTCGTCCTGCCGATCGATGGTCCAGAGGCTCACATCGTCGCGCTTGCCGCGCAGTGGGATCTCGCCGATCGGCCGGCAATTGTACAAGCGCTCGGGAAGGCGGAGGATGTCCAGGAGCTCCTTGCTGATCAGATTGTCCACGCCATGCGCGTTGCAACTGTTCTGTATGCGGGCCGCGGTGTTCACCACATCGCCGCTGAAGATCATCTCCTTCTTCACCAGGCCCACCTCACCAGTGGTCACTTCGCCGTAGTGGAACCCCGCTTTGAACTGCGGCACCAGACCGAAGCGCCGCTCGTACTCCTCCGCGCGCGTGGCGAGCTTGGCGCGGATATCGAAGAAGCAACGGATGCAGCGCTGGTCTTTCAACCCTTTCCGCAATTGCCAGCTTACGCTCACCTCATCGCCCACATACTGGTACACCTCCCCGCCGGAGTACACCACGGGATCGGTGATGTCCGCATAGATGGCGTTCAGCAGTTCGAAATAGCGCACATGCCCGAGGCGTTCGGCGATGGCCGTGCTGGAGCGCATGTCCAGGAACATGAAGATGCGGAGCTCCTGCCGGGGCTTGTTGTAGCGGCCGGTGAGGTAGTTGAGCGCGCCGCTGCCGTACTGATCGCTCAGCCGCACGGCGAGCATCGTAGCGGCCATCAACAACGCCCAATAGAGGAATTGGGCGAGGAAGGTCAGGCTGAAGAGCTGATCGCGCAGCGCAGGTCCGTTGGTGGAGGGATGCAGAAGCTGGGGCAACAAAGCATGCGCGGCGACCAGCACCACGAGCACGAGCACGCTCATCACACCCACGGCCGGTAGGTAGGGCAGATGCCGCAGCCGGTCGCGCAGCAGGAAGATGTAGGTGCCGCCCCCGAGCAGGCCACCGATCAAAGCCGTCCAGAAATGATGCAGCAACCTGGGGACGAGCTGCACCGGGGTGCCCGCCTCCTGCAGAACGGAAGTTTCGATGAAGGCCGCGACCACCCCCGCCGCGATCCACGCCAGCGCGATGCGCAACGTGCGGCGGGTGCGAAGTGCGGTACGGCCAAGGCCAAGTTCCTTCATTGTGGCACCATCTGGGGCTCAAAGGTACCCAAGGCCCGCCCGGCCTAGTGTTCCGCTCCCGGACCCTCCGCCGATGCGCGGGTGCCTGCAAGCATCACCGGCACGTAGTGCCACAGTATGCTCACGGCACCCAGAGCGAAGAGCACAATGGCCGGAGTGCGAAGGCTGTCATGGAAGAGGAATTCACCCACCATCCAGGTGCTGTTCGCGCTGATCCAGAACACGGTGGCCAGGGCGTGCAGGAACTCGTAGCGATCGGCGCGGTGCTTCCACGCGATGTAGAGGGCCATGCCCACGGTGGGGATCACCATCGCGATCCCGAGCCATTTCCAGTTCAGCACCCAGCAGCTGTCCTTCACCAGCCAGAGCACGATGTGGAAGTTCTCGCCGGTTCGGACGGAGGGGAGCCAGGGGCGCATGGGACGTGTTGTTGCTTGGTCGATGGAGATGATCGGCCGGGCGATCGAACGGGGCGCCAAGATCGCCGATCGTTCCCGCCGCGATACCTTTCGCGCCGTGGCGAAGTTCTTGCGATCAACGCTACCGACCCGCCTTTGATGCACCGCTTTCTTCTCGTTGCCGCGTTCGCGCTGTCCACGCTGGTGGTCCGCGCCCAGCCGGAGCGTTTCTACATCCGGTTGTATGGGCTCGTCACCGAGCATTTCACCGGCGAACCGATGAAAGGGGTACTGGTGCGCGTGCTCCGCGACAGCATCCCGCTGGACGAGGTGACCACCAAGGGCAATGGTCAGTACGAGTTCTTCATGGACCGCGGCGCGGCCTACACCATCTGGTTCTCGCGGCAGGACCTGGTCACCAAGCATGTGCGCATCGACGCCACCGAGATCCCTGTCTTCCCCGATGTGCCGTTCTACGAAATGGATGTGCAGATGACACTTTTCACGTGGGTGGAAGGCATGGACTATTCCGTGTTCGACATGCCGCTGGGCGAAGCGCTCTACAAACATTCTGTGCGCAACCTGAGCTGGAATGTGGAGTACACCGAGAAGCTGCGCCCCATCATCGCCGAGGCCATGGACGGTTACGAGAAGTTGGTGAACAAGGGCGTGCCTCGGAAGCGTAAGCCGCCGGTGGATCGGCTTTAGGAGCCCGGCATTTTCAAGAGCGCACAGGCTTGCACCGCCTCCTTCACATCATGCACCCTCAGGATCGCCGCACCTTTCTGTATGGCGATTGTGTTGAGCACCGTGGTGCCGTTCAGCGCGTCCGCCGGTCCGATACCCAGTGTCTCATTGATCATGCGCTTGCGGGAAAAGCCGACGAGCAGGGGGGGGCCTAGCGCATGGAACCGGTCCAGGTGGTTCAACAGGGCGAAGTTGTGCGCGGTGGTTTTGCCGAAGCCGAAGCCGGGGTCCACGATCACATCGGCGATACCGGCTTGATGCGCGGCGCGTATCCGTTCGCTCAGGAAGTAGAAGACCTCGGCCACCACATCGGTGTACTGAGGATCTTGTTGCATGGAGGCCGGCGTGCCCTGCATATGCATCACCACATAGGGCACCCCGAGTTGTGCCACGGTAGTGAACATCGCGGGATCCAGCATGCCCGCACTGATATCGTTCACCATCGAGGCACCGGCCTCCACGGCGGCCCTTGCCACAGCACTGCGCCACGTATCGATGCTGAGCCAGGCATCCGGGAACCGCGCATGAAGCGATTCGATCACCGGGATCACGCGTTCGCGCTCCTCTTCTTCTGGGACCTCTGCCGAGCCCGGCCGGGAACTGGCGCCACCCACATCCAGAATCGCGGCACCCTGCGCGAGCATTCGTTCGGCGAGGTGCAGGGCTGCATCCACATCCACGCGGCTTTCCCGGTGGAACGAATCCGGCGTGGCGTTCAGGATGCCCATTACCAGCGGAAAGCGCGGTGCAACGAGCCGATCCTTGATCCGCCAGGTGACCCCCGCGCTTGGAATACCTTCGCCCGCCATCGGGCCGAAGATCCCGTTTCTACAGGTATGGACAAGACCTTGCAGCAATACGACGCCGTGATCGCCGAGTGCCTCGCGCTCTTCGGTAAAAAGGCGCAGGACTACGGCACGGCCTGGCGGATCCTGCGGGTGTCCTCGCTCACCGATCAGATCTTCATCAAGGCGCAACGCATCCGCACTATCCAGCAGGTGGGCGAGAGCAGGGTTGGCGAAGGCATCCGGCCGGAGATGATCGGCATCATCAACTACGCGGCCATGGCCTTGGTGCAGCTGGAACGAGGCGTGGTGGACAGCCCGGACCTAGATGCGGCCGATGCGACCGTGCGCGTGCATGCCGCCATGCATCAGGCCCGCGACCTGATGCAGCACAAGAACCACGACTACGGCGAGGCCTGGCGCAGCATGCGCGTGAGCTCGCTGGTGGATCTGATCCTCATGAAATTGCTGCGCATCAAACAGATCGAGGACAATGCCGGGGCCACTTTGGTGAGCGAAGGCATCGATGCGAACTTCCTGGATATCGTGAACTACGCCGTGTTCGCGATGATCCGGATGGACGAGGAGGCCTGACCGGTCACTTCTTCACCCATACGAAAGAGGCGGGAGGCCAGCCTCGCGTTGGCATGGTCGCGGTCCAGGCCTGGTGGCGTGACCCATCCAGGCCTTGCCCGACCGGGTGAATACGATCTCATCCAATGCAATGGCTCAATTTCCCATCCCCATGGAAGTCGAATGATGCGGTCTCCCTGCGCGTTCGCTCATGTGCCGGGAGGCAAGGACCACACCGTTCGCGAGATGGGTACTTACCTGTTCCTTGGTGAGGTTCGCATACTCCGCGCGTGGGGCCCTTGGTCCCTTCGACGTACCTGGTACCATCGCGTGGAAATTCTCCTGGAGTGAGCGTGCGGCCCAGCCACGATCGCGCTGCGGAAATCGCCGGAAGTTCCCGCTGGAGCACCGGCACTCCGGTTCCCGGTCGGGGGTGTTCGAGGGAAGGGGATGCCGCTCCCAGCAGGACGCAGGGCAGGCGGGTTCGGTCCTGCTTCTTGGGCCAGGCCTGAAAGGGTGATGATGCGGTCAATGAGAAGAGCAGGGAACGATGCATGGTTCGTTCGGCCCGGGGCTTGTTCGTTAATGAACGGTTAATGCCCATGCCTCCCTGAACCACCTGGCTATCTTGGCCGCCTCGAAAAAGTAGACCCATGCGCATCCTCCTCCTCATCTGCCGCATCCTCGTCGGCGCCACCTTCATCGTGAGCGGCTTGGTAAAGGCCAACGATCCGCTGGGTTTCAGCTACAAGTTGCAGGAGTACTTCGCCGAGAGCGCGCTGAACATGCCTTGGTTGGAACCATGGGCTTTGGCCCTGGCGATCCTGGCGTGCCTGGGCGAGATCGTGCTCGGCTTCGCGGTATTGGTGGGCGGCCGCATGAAGTTGGCCACCTGGGCGCTGCTCATCCTCACGCTCTTCTTCGGTTGGCTCACCGCCTACACCGCCACATGCGATCCCAATGCCACCTACACGGTCCTGGTGAATGGCGTGAGCGAAGAGCATGGTGTGACCTGCGTAACGGATTGCGGCTGTTTCGGGGATGCGATGAAAGGATCCGTAGGCCGCAGCCTCACTCCGTGGGAGAGCTTCACCAAAGACCTCATCCTGCTGGCGTTCGTACTGCCCATTTTCTTCGCGGCCCTCCGCAAGCCGGGCGTTCCCTTCAACTCAAGCGCGGACGACAAGATCCTGCTTCCCGGAGGGCTGATCGCGGTCGCCATTTGGAGTTGGGTGTTCGGATCGTTCTTCTACCTCAGCTTCACCATGATCGGCCTGTCGGTGTACCTGTTCATCAAGTCGTTCGTGAAAGGACCGAAAGCCGAATGGATCACCGCCGGATGGATAGCGGCGTTCGGTGGCGTGTTCATCTGGTGGTGCCTCGTACACCTGCCCTGGATCGACTACCGCCCCTATGCGGTGGGCAAGAACATCGCCGAACAGAAGGCCAGCGGCACCGCGCCCGAGCAGAACATTTTCATGACCTACAAGAACACAGCGACCGGCGAAAGCAAGGAGTTCGACACGAGGGGAGCCTACCCATGGGATGACAGCACCTGGGTGTATGTCGATCGCCGCGTGGAAGTGTTGAAGGCCGGGGTGGAAGCACCGGCGCAGGATTTCAACCTGGTGGATGTGGATGGCAATGACCTCACCGCCGACATCCTCGGCGATCCAACACCGGTCGTGTTGATCACCGCCTACAACGTGCAGAA
Organism: Flavobacteriales bacterium; assembly: GCA_016712025.1. Lineage (GTDB taxonomy): Bacteria > Bacteroidota > Bacteroidia > Flavobacteriales_F > PHOS-HE28 > PHOS-HE28. The sequence goes on along the minus strand of JADJRW010000013.1, from coordinate 94,390 downwards.
GGCCGCGACGGATCGCCTGCCCGCCATCAACACGCTCGCGCAAGAAGCTTTCAAGAACGGGTGGTACGTCTACGGCGTTTCCGCCAGCGGATGGGAGAGCATCGATGCCTTCCGTCACGAGCACCAAACGCCTTTTGATTTCCTACAGTGCGACGAGAAGACCGTGAAGACCGTTGTGCGCAGCAATCCCGGTGTGGTGTTGCTGCAGCAAGGCACCGTGCGCGGCATCTGGGCTTGTGGGGATGTGCCGACGTTCGCTAAGGCGAAGGAGAAGTTGAACTGATCCATGGCGAAGTGCGGGAGGGTTCTATGCGCATGCCACCCAACGCGAACGGCCCCTCGACCGAACTGACAATGATCAGTTCCCTCCACGGCCGTTCCCCGGAATTTCGCCGTGATGCGTATCCGTGAGGTGACGACCGTCACTTGTTTCCATTGTGGTGATCCGTGCGCGGAGGAGCGCCGCATACACGAGGGCAAGGACTTCTGCTGCCAGGGTTGCGAAGTGGTCTATGACCTGCTGAACGAGAGCGGGCTCTGCGACTATTACGCGCTGGAGAAACAACCCGGCGTAAAGCAGCGCAACACCGTGGACGAGCAGCGGACCGAGCTGTTCGAACTGGCGGAAGTGCGCGAGCGCATCGTGGAGTTCAGCGAGGAGGGGATCACGCGTGTGCGTTTCCATGTGCCACAGATGCACTGTAGTTCGTGCATTTGGTTGTTGGAGAACCTGCACCGGATCGATCCAGGCGTGCTGCGCTCCCGCGTGGACTTCACTTCCAAGGAACTCACGGTCACCTTCAAGGAGGAGCGGCTCACGCTGGGTGGCCTGGTGAAACTGCTGCGGCGCATCGGCTACGGTCCGCAGATCACCGCCGCGAAGGGCGGGGAGAAGGCCCGAACAGTGCCCCGTATCATGTACATCCGCCTGGGGGTGGCCGGCTTCATCTTCGGCAACACCATGATGTTCAGCTTCCCGGAATACCTGGGTGCTGGCGTGGAGGCGGGGCTGAAGACCGGCTTCCAGTGGCTCACCATCCTGTTCTCGCTACCGGTTGTCTTCTTCCTGAGCACCGACTTCTTCAAGAGCGCCTGGGCGGGTATTCGATCCTGGCAGGTGAATATCGACCAGCCGATCGCGTTGGGTATCGTCGCCTTGTGGACACGCAGTTTGTGGGAGGTCTTCAGTGGCAGCGGTCCGGGCTACTTCGATTCGCTCGCTGGCCTGCTGTTCTTCCTCCTCATCGGTCGCTGGTACCAGACCTACACTTACCGCGCGTTGCGCTTCGATCGCGCCCTGGAGGATTTCCTTCCGCTTGTTGTGCTTCGTAGGACAGTAGCAGGAGAGGAACCTGTGAAGGTGGGGGCCTTGATGCCGGGTGACCGCATCGTGATCCGCGATCAGGAACTGGTGCCCGTGGATGCGATCCTGCGCGAAGGAAGCGCGCACATCGACAACAGCTTCATCACAGGCGAGCCGCTCGCGACGCGCAAGGACATCGGCGAAACGATCCGGGCCGGTGGTCGGCAGCGCGGTGCGGTGATCGAACTTGAAGTGCTGCGCACCTTCGCGGACAGCCGTCTCAAGAAGCTCTGGGCGGAGCAGGGCAGCGGGCAGGACCGCCCGGCGATGCCGCGCATGATCGACAATGTGGCGCGGCGGTTCACCATCGCGGTGCTGCTGATCTCGCTCGGTGCCGGGCTCTATTGGTGGGGTAAGGACAGCAGCCAGGTGTGGCTCGTGGTCACCGCGGTGCTGATCGTGGCGTGCCCGTGCGCCCTGGCGCTGAGCATGCCCTTCGCCTACGGCCACACGATCCGTTCGCTGGGCAAGCAAGGGCTCTTCCTGCGCGATTCGGAAGTGGTGGAACGGATGGCGCATGTGGATACGGTGGTGTTCGACAAGACCGGCACCCTCACCGCGCGCGAAGCGCATCTCGTACAATGGAAGGGTGCGCGTCTTACCTCGATCGATAGGCAACGCATCCGATCCATGGCGCGCAATAGCACGCATCCTCTCAGCGCCGTGCTCTGCGCGGAACTACAGGGCGAGACCCTCCCGGCCATGGACGTGCAGGAGCGCGCGGGTCAAGGGATCCAAGGCAACATCCAAGGAGTGGCCCTGCGCCTCGGTTCCGCCACCTACTGCGGTGGCGATGAGGCGGTGCGCGCGAACGGCGAGGCACATGTGCATGTTACCAACGGCGGTCTCCACCTCGGCCACTTCAGCATCCGCAAACGTGCGCGGAACGGTATCGCCCATGCGGTCGCTCGCTTGCGTGAGCGGATGCGCGTGGCGCTGCTCACTGGCGATGGGCAAGTGGATACTGACCTCCGGGAGGTCTTCAAGAGCGCCCTGGTGCGCACGGGCTGTTCGCCTGTGGACAAATCGAACGCGGTGAAGGACGAGCAGGGGCGGGGGCACCGTGTATTGATGGTGGGCGATGGGTTGAACGATGCCGGAGCGCTCGCGCAGAGCGATGTGAGCATCACCGTTACCGAGACCAGCGCGGCCCTCACCCCGGCCAGCGACGCCATCATGGACGCCGGATCCATCGTTCAACTCCCCCATTTCCTGCGGGTTGCGCGCCGTGCGCGACGCATTGTCATCGCCAGCCTGTTCATCTCGCTCTGCTACAACATCACCGGTGTGTCGTTCGCCGTGAGTGGACAGCTCACACCGCTGATCGCGGCGATCCTGATGCCGTTGAGCTCGGTTACCGTGGTGGGGTTCGTAACCCTGGCCGTCACGCTGGCTGCGCGGAACAGTAGGTCCGAGGTGGGGGCACGTTCACCGCAGTGAACCCGCGGCGATGCGAACAGATACGCAACATGACGAACAACAAAGATATTGGACCATGGGACTGAGAAAGCGGCTGATGGGCGAACCCTCCGATGAGGAGATCCAGCGCATGCTGAAGGAGGGTGCGACCATCCTTGACATCCGGCCGCAGGACGAGTTCGATGGTGGGCACATTGCCGGATCATTGCACATACCGATCGATGAACTACTGCACAGTCTTCCCTTGATCCCCAAGGATCGTCCTGTGATCACCTGCAACGCCGATGACGCTTTGAGCGCGACCGCAGCGGAGATGCTCGGAGCACACGGGTTCAAAGCCTACGACGGCGGTGGCTGGACCAAGTTGGTGAAGCTCGCGCAGGAACCGTGAAGGCGGCGCATCTGCCCTACGGTGCCTGTTCTTTGGCTTTCTCCTTGAAGTATTTCCGGAAGAACCAGTTGCGTTGCAGGGCGCGGAGGTCCTCGCTCAGTGTGGCCGCGCTGGTGTCCAGGTTAGCGATCACGCGTTTCACATCGGTCGCAACGGCAGTGTCGCGGGTGAGGGTATGACCGAGGCCACCTTCCTTGTTCAGGCCATCGGCGAAGTGGGCCAGTTGATGGCTGACCAGCACGAGGGAATCGGAGACATGCTGGAGGTTCCCGAGCAGTTGCCGCACCTGCTGTTCAGCGGCCGGATCGCTCACCAGCGCACCCAGGGCGCCCTTTGCCTGCCTGCAGGTCGCGCACCAATGCGTTGGCGCGCTTGGTGATGTCGTTTGCGTTGGTAGCGGCGCCGCGAATATCGAGCACCACCGAGCGGACATCCTTCACCAACAGGGTATCGGTGAGCAATGTGAGCACCCCTTGCTCCGAGTTGAGCCGGCTCGCCAACGCGCGCAGATCGCCGGTGATGGCGACGAGATTATCGTTCGAGGTGCCCAACGTACGCAGCATCGCATCGGTGTCGACACCAGCGGAAGTGGCCAGCACGGCGCCGTCCGTCAGGGGGCCACCGTCCCCTTCACCGGGTACGATGTTCAGCAGCTTGTTGCCCATCAGACCATCGGAGGCGACCATTGCGATGGCGTTCATGCGGATGTGTTCGGCCATGTCGCGGCGGATCATCATCTCCACCACCACCTGGGTATCGCTCACGATCATGATGTCCACCACGGTACCCACATCGATGCCGGCGTAGCGCACATTGCTTCCCGCACGCAACCCGTTCACGTCTTTGAACTCGGCGCTCACGTCCAGCGTACGGTTGAACAGGTTCCGCTTGGAGCCGAGCAGGTAGAGGGCCAGCACCAGGACGGCCGTGCCGGCGAGGACGAAGATCCCGAGCTTGAAGGTGTTCGTGCGTTCGTTCGCCATCACATGAAGATGAAGAATGGTTTTACTTGCGGATCGTCCATCGCGTACAGTTCGTCGTAGCTGCCTTCGGCATGGTTGCGGCCATCGATCAACACCGCTATGCGGTTGGCCGCCAGCTTGGCCACGTTCAAGTCGTGGGAAATGATCACCGAAGAGGTGCCGTACTTTTTCTGCAATCGCAGGATCAATTCCACGATCTCCTTGCCCGTAATGGGATCAAGGCCGGTGGTGGGTTCATCGTAAAGTACGATCTCTGGTTTCAGGATCAGTGTGCGTGCGAGACCGATGCGGCGGCGCATGCCGCCGGAGAGTTCGCTTGGGTACATGTCAATGGTATTCTCCAGGCCCACATTCTCCAGTGCTTCCCTCACCAGCGCCTCGCTGTCGTTACCGTCCTGGGCGATCCAGTGGCGCCTGAGCGGGAACTCGAGGTTCTCGCGCACGGTCATGGAATCGTAGAGCGCGCTGCTCTGGAAGAGGAAGCCGATCTTCACGCGGATGCGGTCCAGCGCGTCGTGATCGAGCGCGAGCATGTCCTCGCCGAGCACGGAGATGCTGCCCGCTTCGGGCGTCAACAGCCCGACGATGCATTTGATGAGCACGGACTTCCCGGATCCCGACTTGCCGAGCACCATCACGCTTTCGCCACGGCGTACGGTGAGGTCGAAGCCTTGCAGCACCTTCTTCTCACCGAACGATTTGCAAAGGCCTTTGATGGCGATCACCACCTCGGCGTCCGGGCTGATGTTGGTCGGGGCACCGACCTCAGGGGTGTCCATGGCTCGCATCAGTTCAGTCCCAAGATCTCCGTGATCTGCACAGCGACCAGGTCGAGTATGAAGATGAGCAACGAGGCGAGCACGACGGCCGAGTGCGCCGCGCGCCCCACGCCCTCCGTTCCTTTCTCGGTGGTGAACCCTTTGTAGCAGCCCACGATGCCTATGGCGAGGCCGAAGAAGACCGACTTGGTGAGGGCGGGCAGCAGATCGCTGAAGACGAGCGAGTCGAAGACCTGTTGGTGGAAGAGGCTCCAACTCACCGAGCCTTTGATGTTCACCCCGACGTAACAGGCCCAGATGGCGATGGCATCGGCGAGGACCACCAGCAAGGGCAACATCAAGATGGTGCTCCACACCCGGGTGACCACGAGGTACTTGAACGGGTTGGTGCCTGAGACCTCCATGGCATCGATCTGCTCGGTCACCTTCATGCTGCCGAGTTCCGCGCCCATGCTGGAACCGATGCGGCCGGCGCAGATCAGCGCGGTGATCACCGGACCGATCTCGCGCACGATGGAGATGGAGACCATCGCCGGGAGCATCGTCTCCGCACCGAAGTCCGCCAGGGTGGGCCGCGATTGGATGGTGAGCACCAACCCCATGATGAAAGCTGTGATCGCCACCAGCGGCAGGGAGAGGTAGCCGTTCAGGAAGGACTGGCGGACCAGTTCACGCCATTCGAACCGCGGGCGGAAGGCCTCCCGAAAGAACTTGCCCGTGAAATGGGAGATCTCACCGACCTCCACGAGCATGGCCCGCAGCGCACCCGGTTCGTCAGTAGGTCCCATCTGGTTGGAAAAGATAGTGGAGGGGACCGGAGATGATCTGAGGAATTTCACTGCGGATGAGGGATGATGCACCGAACGGCTTGAAGAAATGCTCTTCAAGCCGTTCGGTGCATCGCGGATCGGAGCTAGGCCTTGACGTGTTCTTTCGAACTGAGGCGCTCGATGATGGCGTTCACCTCATCCTTGGTCTTGCCCAAGCCTTTCTGCAAGCGGCCGTGCAGTTCGTCCTCCTTGCCCTCCACGTACAACAGGTCGTTGTCCGTGAGGTTGGCGTATTCCTGTTTGAGCTTTCCTTTCAGCTCGTTCCAGTTGCCTTTGATCTTGTCGTTCATACTGTTCATGGTCGTTTTATTTGCGGGTCATGACCCATCCATCATGCCAAAGGCGCACGACCCGGTCCCTACTGCTCGTAAACATGTTCTCCAAGCCGTGCCTTCGGCAAGGAACACGACACATTGGGGAAGTGCATACACGCTGGACGCATTGTTCCGGTGGTCGGTCCGTCCCTGGAAGCTATCGCGCCTGTAACGGATCGATCGAGGCTGTGGGTCCTCTTTTTGGCCATGGCGCCCAACCATGCGATCCGGCACATCAGGTTCGATCCTTGAGCAGGAACTGGAGGTCGGTCAAGCGGGTCAGTTCGGCCTTGTTGTTACCGGCGAAGGCGTTCGAGATCGCCACAGCGGTGCGGAGGAGCAGATCCCGCACCGAAGGGTCGTATTGGGCAGGGTTCTCCGTGAAGCTGGATCGGAAGCGGGCGAAGGCCTCATCGGGACCCATCCGTTCGGTGTTCGCGAAATCGAAGGCGATATCGATGTAATGACCTGCGTCCGTTCCGAATTCGTCCCGGCTGTTCTCGAGCGGGAGCCAGTGCATCTTGACCAGCTGTTTGAGCTTTTCCACCTCGGGCGGACGCACGCTCCCATCGCTCGCCGCGATGCTATAGAAGAGATAGCCCAGGCTCGTATACAGGTCCTCGTAGGTGGTCGTCATGGCCGTTGCGTTGTGTGCCAGCGAAAGTACCCTGACCATGCGGCAGGAACCTGATCGATATCAGCTGATCGTGCCTGCGGAAGCGCGGTCATTGGACCATGATGACCATGGTCATGCGCAGGGCGTGGACCATTGCGTTACTTCGAGTGTCTCAAGATCACTCACCGTTCAGCAACGCAACCGATGAAGACCACCCGAAAGCCAGTGGCACCCCGCCCCAAAGGCAAGCCCGCAGAGCAGCATCCCGGGCAGACCGCCCAGCAAAGCACCACGCATGACCGCAAGGGCTCCCAATTGGAGGTCGAGCGACACATGCACCCGAACGCTTCGATACCCAAGGCGGGCAGCGCGCGCAGCAACAAGCGGCCGAAAGGCGCGGGCGGCGTCAGTGCCAAGAAGTCGTCGAAGTGAGCTGATCCGACCCTGCTCCAGGACACTATCGGGTATCTGTTCCAATGCAACGGCATCGACCGGCGTCGGCGTATGCGAGGGCAAACCCGAACCTGTACGACACCACCTTGAACACCTGAAAGAACGGTGTGGTGCGCATGCTCGCGCGTTACATCTCCGCCGCTACATCGGCCACTGGTAGAAGCTGCCGCGAATGCGGCGATGCCGAAGAGCCTGTTCGGGACCTGTTGAACGAAGGACCCCGAGGCTATTTTTCGATAAGCGCAGCCGGAAGATCATCGCGTAGCGGTGTCTACGGGATCATTTTCCGGTGAAGTATGGGCGGGAAAGAATCCGGGGGACAAGTTTGAAGAGATCTCGAACAGGCGCTAAGGGCGCTAGTAAGAGGAAAGTTGCCTGAAGTGCCGGAGTTGTGGCTGGACGAAGTGCGGGTGACGCGTGAACTACGGCGCCACTAGGCCATTGCGAAGCGCGCGATGTGCAGCGTGACGGCCAGCACCAGCGCGATACCGGCGAGCGCACGCCAACGCACACTGTGGTAGCGCAACGAGCGTTGGAAGCCGACCACGCCGATGAACAGACAACCCGCTGAAGCGGCCTGCAACCGATCGCCCAAGGCCAGATCGATGCACACCGACAGCAAGGCCACGATCGCCAGGGCCGTCAGGAACTGCTTCCAGTGTTTTGTGGTCGTGCCTTCCATGGTCGGTCAAAGGTGCGGTATGCGTTCACTCATTCGCGGACAACGATGCTGCGCGATGACCGGTAAGTGCCCACCAAACGAAGTACATAGGAACCCGCAGGCAAGGCGCGCGGGTCCAATTCACCATGCGAACGGCCGTTCATCGTTTGGCGCAGCACCGTGCGCCCCAGCATGTCCGTCAGGTTCGCTTCGTGTACCGCGAACTCGCTCTGGAAATTGAAGGACCCGGAGGACGGGGAAGGGTAAACCTTCACCGCTTCCGCCTCCATGCGCTCGCCGACCTGAGTTGAGGGGTCCACCACGATGTACTGCGCGAACATCATATTGTCTTCGTGCAGGAGATTGTGGCAGTGGTACATGAATGGCCAACCGTCAGTAGTGAAGTCGTCGAAGCGCATGATCACGCGCACGCTTTCTCCGGCGTCCACGAGCAACACATCCTTGGCACCCCGTTCCCAGGCGGGTGGCGCGGCCCGTGCGTAGGAGTACCTTCCGATCGTGGATAAGATGGTTGATGATTGATCCAGGAACATGATGCAGGTCATGATCTTGAGAGTTGCCGCACGATGAGTTTTGGCCCCTCATCGTCTCAAGCATGACCACCCTGATCAACACGCTATCTCCCACGGTCCCTGTGATGAGGAACCGCACGTCCACGTTCACCAAGGAGGAGGTCCTAGACCACGCGCTCGCCTATTTCGGGGGGGATGAACTGGCGGCCACCACTTGGGTGAACAAATACGCCCTGCGCGATGGCGAGGGAAAGTTCGTCGAGTCCTCCCCGGCGGACATGTATTGGCGGATGGCCAGTGAGTTCGCACGGATCGAAGCATCGTACCGGGCCATCCCTGCCGACAGATGCTCCTTGCTCTCGCCCTACGGCAAGCAACGCGCTGCGTTGGACGAGGAGCGCATCTTCCATCTCTTCGATGGTTTCCGGGACATCGTTCCGCAAGGCAGCGTGATGGCATCGCTGGGTGATCCCTACCGCTTGGCCTCTTTGAGCAACTGCGTGGTGGTACCCTCACCGCTCGATTCATACGGCGGCATCTTCCGCAACGATCAGCAACTGGCCCAGTTGTTCAAGCGCCGCTGTGGGGTCGGCTTCGACTTGAGCACCCTGCGCCCTGCGGGTGCACCGGTGAGCAATGCGGCCCGCACCAGCACGGGGGCGGTCTCCTTCATGGAGCGTTTCAGCAACACCACGCGCGAGGTGGCGCAGAAAGGCCGGCGTGGTGCGCTGATGCTGACGATGGACATTCGCCACCCCGATGTGGAACAGTTCATCACCATCAAGCAGGACCTGACGAAGGTGACGGGTGCCAACGTGAGCGTGCGTGTGAGCGATGATTTCCTGCGCGCCGTGGAAGCCGATACGGACTTCACGTTACAATGGCCCGTGGAGAGCGCGGATCCGGAGATCACGCAGGTGGTAAAGGCCCGTGAACTTTGGAATACGCTGATCGGATGTGCGCACAGGACCGCCGAGCCGGGGATCATCCTCTGGGACCGGCAACATCGGTATTCCACATCGTCCGTGTATCCTGGCTTCCGGAACGAGAGCACCAATCCGTGCGGCGAGATCGCCATGCAAGGAGGCGACAGTTGCCGGTTGATCGCGATCAACCTGTACAGCTTCGTGAAGGATGCCTTCACTGCCAAGGCGTGGTTCGACCACGATCGCTTCGCGGCGGTCACCTATGAAGCGCAGCGGTTGATGGACGACCTTGTGGACCTTGAATTGGAAGCGGTGGATCGCATTCTTACCAAGATCGAGCAAGACCCTGAACCGGAGCCGGTAAAACGCGTGGAGCGCGAAACGTGGGAACTGCTGCGCGACACCGGCCGCAAGGGGCGCCGCACGGGGCTTGGTTTCACCGGCCTCGCCGATGCGCTCGCAGGCCTGAACCTGAAGTATGACAGCGATGCGGCATTGGAGGCGACGGAGGACATCCTAAAGACGAAGTGCCGCGCGGAATTCGATAGCAGCATCGACCTGGCGATCGAACGCGGTGCGTTCGATGCGTTCGATGCAGCGGTGGAACGTACCTCTGAGTTCACCGCGATGCTTGAGAACGAGTTGCCTGAAGTACACGACCGTATGATGCGGCACGGACGACGCAACATCAGCTTGAGCACCGTGGCGCCCACGGGCACGCTTAGCTTGCTCACACGCACGAGCAGCGGCATCGAACCCGTGTACATGCTTGGCTACACGCGCCGCCGCAAAGTGCTGCCCGGTGATCCCAATACCGTGGTGAATTTCACCGACGACCTCGGCGATCAATGGGAGGAATTCACGGTGCATCATCCGCGCTTGCTCGACTGGATGAAAGCGACCGGCGAGAAGGACCCGGCGAAAAGCCCCTACGCGAACAGCACGGCCAACGACATCGACTGGCACCGGCGGGTGCGTATGCAAAGCGTCGTACAGAAGTACACCACGCACTCCATCAGCAGCACGATCAATCTGCCCGCCACCGCCACGGTGGAACAGGTGGGCAAGATCTACCTGGAAGCGTGGCACCTCGGTTCGAAGGGTATCACGGTGTACCGCGACGGATCGCGGGCCGGTGTGTTGGTCGCCATGAAGAAGGACGAGCCGTCGGATGCCGTGCACCACATCACACGTCCCGAGCGACTGGAGGCCGATGTGCTGCGTTTCAACAACGATGCGGAACCCTGGATCGCCGTAGTGGGCCTGTTGGAGGGAAAGCCCTACGAGATCTTCACGGGCAAGGCCGAGGGCGCTTTCCAGTTGCCTCGCACGGTGAACAAGGGCTGGGTGATCAAGAGGCGCCATGCGAAGGCGGGCAAGAACATCTACGACCTGCAGTACGCCGATGGTGACGACTACCGCGTTACCATCGAAGGGTTGAGCCGGACCTTCGACAAGGAGTACTGGAACTACGCGAAGCTGATCAGCGGCATGCTCCGTCAGGGCATGCCCCTGCCACAAGTGGTGGACGTGGTGGCCAACCTGAACCTGTACGACACCACCTTGAACACATGGAAGAACGGTGTGGTGCGTGTGCTCTCGGGTTACATCTCCGACGGTACGCAAGCCACCGGACGCACCTGCCCCGAATGCGGCGATGCCGATGGGCTCTACTACGAGGAAGGCTGCCTGAAGTGCAGGAGCTGTGGCGGGACGAAGTGTGGGTGAAGTGCCATGGCGGTCGGAAGGGCCTGACGATCGTCAGGTAGTGGGGCCGATGCGGAGGCCAACTTGCCCCGTTATTTCCATGACGCGCATCATGATCGGATCGTTGACCACCCTTGTTGCCCCATCGCCCCCCGAGGTCCACTTCCACCGCACCCAACTGGTGGAGGACATCCTTCGGCTGAAGCGTGAGAAGAGCGTGGTTATGCTGGCGCATTACTACCAGGCACCCGAGATCCAGGAACTGGCGGACCATGTGGGCGATAGCCTCGCGCTTGCCCAGGCCGCTGAGCGCACCGAAGCACCTATCATCCTCTTCTGTGGGGTCCACTTCATGGCCGAGACGGCCAAGATCCTGAACCCCACGCGCAAGGTGCTGCTTCCCGATGCGATGGCCGGTTGTTCACTCTCCGATTCCGCTCCTCCAGAGAAGTTCAGGGCGTTCATCGAGGCACATCCCCATCATGTGGTGGTGAGCTACATCAACTGCAGTGCGGATGTGAAGGCGATGAGCGACATCATCTGCACAAGCAGCAATGCAGTGCGCGTGGTGAACAGCATTCCGCCCGAGCGCTCCATCATTTTCGCTCCGGACAAACACTTGGGCGCGTACGTGCAACGCATCACCGGAAGAGAATTGTTGCTGTGGGATGGTGCGTGTGAGGTGCATGTGGAGATCTCGACCGACAAGCTGAAGCTGCTCATGGGCAAATACCCGGAGGCCAAACTCATCGCACACCCGGAATGCCCGGAGCATGTGCTCGCCATGGCCGATCATGTTGGCTCCACTTCCTCACTGCTCGACTTCGTGAAGCGCGACGCGAGTACCACCTTCATCGTGGCCACCGAGGCTGGTATCCTGCACAAGATGAAGCAAGCCGCACCCAACAAGAGGCTCATAGCAGCACCGGTCTACGCGGACAACGCCTGCGCTTGCAGCGAGTGCCCGTACATGAAGTTGAACACCTTGGAGAAGGTCCATGCGGCCTTGTTGAACGAAAGGCCTGAGATCATGCTCAACGAAGACGTACGCCAACGGGCCTACCGCGCGCTCCGACACATGCTCGACCTGGGATGAACGATGCGCTCGATGTGATCGTGGTGGGTGGCGGTATTGCAGGCATGGCCTTCGCCACCCAACTGGTGGATCGGGCGGACCAACAGCCCGTGCGGGTGCGCATCTTTTCCAAAGCCGCCGTGGAAACAAGCAACTCCTTCGCCGCCCAAGGTGGTGTGGCTGCGGTGATGCGGCTGGAGGACTCGTTCGAGCAGCATGTCCGTGACACCATCACGGTGGGTGCTGGAAGGAACGACCCCGATGTGGTGAGGCTCGTGGTCGGTGAAGGACCGGCCATGATCCGTGGCATGATCGGCTTGGGCGCGCATTTCGATTCCGATGCGAGTGGTCAGCTTCAACTGGCGCGTGAGGGTGGCCATTCCATGGCACGAGTGGTACACCACCTCGACCGCACGGGTGAGGAGATCGTGCGCGTCTTGCAGGCGCGTGTGCGCTCCTCGCCCAACATCGAGGTCATCGAACCACAGCGCGCACTCGACCTGTTGATCGAAGGAGAGGGGCCCGACCGGCGCAGCACGGGCGTCCGCGCCATGGACCTGCGCAGCGGCGATGTGGTGGACCACTTCGCCTCTCTGGTGATCCTTGCCACGGGTGGTGCAGGCCAAGTCTATGAGCGCACGACCAACCCGATCGGTGCGACCGGTGATGGTCTGGCAATGGCGATAAGGGCGCATGTTCAACTGCGCGACATGGCCTTCGTTCAATTCCATCCCACTGCGCTCCACACCACCGAACCGGGTCCGGCTTTCCTGATCAGCGAAGCTGTTCGCGGTGCTGGCGCGCGCCTGCTGGCACCGGATGGCCGCCCGCTGATGAAGGCGATTCACCACATGGGCGACCTTGCACCAAGGAACGTGATCGCGCGTGCCATCCACCGCGAGATGCAGCGCACCGGCGCGGCCCACCTGTGGTTGGATGCATCGCCCATCGGGGTATCGCGCTTCGCCCTGGAATTCCCTGCGATCGAGAAGCGATGCCGGGAGATCGGCCTGGTGCCGGGAAGGGATTGGATCCCCGTTGTACCCGGCGCCCATTACATGTGCGGGGGTATTCTTACGGATGACCGCGGGCGCACTTCGCTCAATGGCCTTCTCGCCTTGGGGGAATGCGCGAGTACCGGACTTCATGGTGCCGATAGGCTGGCCTCCAACTCGCTCCTGGAAGCCTTGGTCATTCCAAAACGCGCTGCTGAGATCGCCTTTTCTAGTGCCGCGACCCATGCCATCAGGACATCACGGACTTACCGCGAGAATTGGTTGTCGCGAAGGACATCCACCATCACGACCCGTGCGTTGGGAACCCTGCGGCACACCATGTCCGCCCATGTCGGCACCATCCGTGAACAGGAGGGTATGCTCCACGCATTATGCATCATCGCCAAGTTGGAACGTCAGGTCGCACCCGTATGGAACCGGCACCGCTGGTCAGCGGAACTGATCGATCTGCGTGATCTGCTCGCCGTGGCCCGGAGCATCACTTCAGCCGCGCTGGCCGAACCTGCGAGCTTGGGCGCACACTATGTGGAAGTGACGGCATCGCAAGGCTTACGGGTCCCTCATTCAAAGTAATTCCCATACTGCTGAAGGTAAGCAAGGATCGCTTCGCGATCCTTCTTGGGGGCATCCGATGTCAATTCGCGCAACTGGGTGTGCAAGGGCAACAGGTAATTGTGCAATTGTTCATGGGCCTCGCCGGTCATGGTGCAGCGCTCGAAGATCAATGCGAACTCGGCTTCCAAGGTGTCCTTCAGATCCGTGGTAGCGGAGCCGTCGGTACGGTAGCTCTCCAGGATGGAACGCATGTGCTGAATACCCTCGGTGGTTTCCGGGTTCGCCTTCCACCGGCTTCCATTGTTCAAGGTTACAACCGGTACCTGTCCCGCCTGCGTTCCCCCGGTAGCCTGTTCTGAACCCGTTGCCGTTTCCTCCGCCTTCGATGGGTCGTGATCGTGGGCGCCTGGACCGCATCCGAAAGCGATCAAGGCGATGAGAATGACACCGGTTCGAAAAGTGGACAGCTTGATCGGGAGAAAGTTCATGTTCGCAAAGAGCATCATTCTCCAGGTCTTCATACATGATATGTATCATGTTTGCGATGAAGGCCTTGATCGAACCTTTGCCGAGCATGACCGCACCGAACCCACACACGTTCCACATCCCTGTCATGGGCTTGGGGTACACCATCGATACCCCGTTGAAGGTGGCGAGGTTCGGCATTTCCTCGGTGGTCTCGATCATCGAGGATGAGTTGCTCGAGCGCATGCGCGAGTTCCATTGCAAGCGTGCGGGTTTGGCGTATGTGGCCATCCCGATCAGCGACCCGGACCACCGTGCCCTGCGTGTGACCGCGTACCTGAACCTGCTCCACCTGCTTGTGCAACGCCAGGCGGAGGCCCTTCAAAAGGAGGCCTTCGATCCCGGAACGGACATCGTGAAGTACTTCGAAATGCTGCCCGATGGAACCGCGCCCAAGGTGTTGTACGAGGTCATGGTGTCCGCGCCTGTGGGTGAAGAGAAGATGCGCCTTCAGGAAGAACTACGGCGTTCGATCCGCATTGGCGCCATCGACGTGAACATCATGTCGAAGATCGACCGCACGAACTACACCAAGGAGGGCGAACCGCTGCCGGCGGAGTATGCCGATGCCATGGCGGCCTTCCGTGGGTTCGCGAACAGCAGCCTGAATTCATCCGTGGTGCTGAGCGCCGGGTACAATCCCAGGCTGTACGCGTACATCTCCCAATTCGACGATTTCCTGCCGGATGCGAAGGGCGACCTACGCAAGAAGGTGGTGCTGAAGGTGAGCGACCTGCGCTCGGCGCTGATCCAAGGGAAGATCCTGGCCAAGAAGGGTGTTTGGGTCTCGGAGTTCCGGATCGAGTCCGGGCTCAACTGCGGTGGACATGCATTCGCCACGGATGGTATCCTGCTGGGACCCATCCTGCAGGAGTTCCGTGACAAGCGCGAGGTGGTGACAATGGAATTGTTCGAGCTATGCAACAAGTCGCTCGCTCAAGAAGGGAAGCACCTCCTGACCGGCGCTCCGGAGATCAGGATCACCGTACAAGGCGGGATCGGCACGTTCGAAGAGGACCGCTTCCTACGCACGTACTATGATATGGATGGCACTGGATGGGGAAGTCCGTTCTTGCTGGTGCCGGAGGTCACCAATGTGGATGAGCACACGCTTCAACAGCTCGCCACAGCGAAGCCGGAGGATTACTACATGAGTTGGGCCTCCCCGTTGGGTATACCGTTCCACAACTTCAGGCCCAGCACGTCAGAGGCCCAGCGCAAAGCCCGTATTTCCAAAGACCGTCCCGGAAGCCCTTGCTACAAGGAATTCCTGTCCACCGATACCGAGTTCACGAAGGTGCCCATCTGTACGGCCTCCCGACAGTACCAGGATCTGAAGATCAAGCAACTCAAGGCGAAGGGTCTGAGCGAAAGCGCATACCAGAAGGCCTTCGCGGCCATCACGGAGAAGGATTGCCTGTGCGAAGGGTTGGGGGCTTCCGTCCTGTTGAAGGACGGTATGGTCCCTGCGCACAAGTTGGAGGCCGTTGCCATCTGTCCCGGACCGAACACAGCGTACTTCTCCAAGGTGGTATCGCTCCGCACCATGGTGGACCACATTCATGGACGCACCTGCTTGTTGAACACCACGCAGCGCCCGCACATGTTCATCAACGAGATCAAGCTCTACGTGCAGTACCTGGGCCGGGAGATCGATGAGGTGAGGGAGGCGATGACCGCGAAGCAGCAGCGGCATTTCGAGAACTTCAAGACGAACCTGCTCAACGGGATCCGCTACTACGAGGAGTTGCTGCCAGTGCTCCAGCAGGAATTCCACGGGAAGCTCCAGCGCTTCAAGGTCGATCTGGAACGCTTTGCGCAGGAAGTGCAGGGCATGGCCGTGCCCCAAGTGGTGGCCGCATGAGCGGTCATCAGGCGCGGCGCTGTACGGCCGATCGGTCCGCAGATCATATCATCCGTTCAATATCCTAGGGAACATGTCAACGAAGCATACCTCTTGGGCCGAGCCCTACAAGATCAAGATGGTCGAGCCGCTTTTCATGACCACCCGCGCGCAGCGCGAGAAGGCCATGGAAGAAGCGGGATACAACACCTTCCTGCTGAAGTCCGAGGACGTCTACATCGACCTGCTCACGGACAGCGGCACCAGCGCCATGAGCGACCGCCAGTGGGCCGGACTGATGCTCGGGGATGAGGCCTACGCCGGCAGCCGCAACTTCTACCACTTGGAAGAGGCGATCCAACGCTATTACGGCTACAAGTACGTGATCCCCACCCACCAAGGCCGCGGTGCGGAGAACATCATCTCGCAGGTACTTATCAAGCCCGGCGATGTAGTGCCAGGTAACATGTACTTCACCACCACCAAGGTGCACCAGGAACTGGCGGGTGGCACGTTCGCGGACATCATCGTGGACGAGGCGCACGATCCACGCAGCACATTTCCCTTCAAGGGCAACGTGGATCTGGGTAAGCTCCAAGCGGTGATCAACACGTACGGTGCGAAGAGTATTCCGTACGTCTCCATTGCCACCACCGTGAATATGGCCGGTGGCCAACCGATCTCGCTCGCGAACCTGAGGGCCTTACGTGAGTTCACCACGAAGCACGGCATCCGCGTCATCCACGATATGACGCGCGTGGCGGAGAACGCCTACATGATCAAGTTGCTGGAGGAAGGGAACGCGGATCGAAGCGTGGCGGAGATCGTGAAGGAGATCTGTTCGCTCACCGATGGCGCTACCATGAGCGCGAAGAAGGATGCCTTGGTGAACATCGGTGGCTTCCTCGCGACGAACGAATGGGATGTCTATGAGGAGGCGCGCAACCTCGTTGTGATCTACGAGGGCCTTCACACGTACGGTGGGTTGGCCGGGCGCGACATGGAGGCCATGGCCATCGGCATCGGCGAGTCGGTCGATGATGATCATATCCGCGCACGCGTCGGGCAGGTGTTCTACCTGGGCAGCAAGCTGATCGACGCGGGGATCCCGGTGGTGCTTCCCATCGGCACGTTCGGGGTTTTCCTAGATGCGAAGGTCTTTCTGCCGCATGTCCCGCAGGACCATTTTCCCGCTCAGGCGCTTGCTGCGGAGATCTACCTCGACTCAGGGGTGCGCACCATGGAGCGGGGCATCGTTTCCGCTGGCCGCGACAAGTCGACCGGGGATCACTGTTACCCGGAACTCGAGCTGGTGCGCCTCACCATTCCGCGCCGGGTGTACACCCAGGCCCACATGGATGTGATCGCCGAATCGGTCCAGCGTGTGTTCGAACACCGCGACCGCATTGTCGGGTTGAACCTGACCTACGAGCCGAAGTATCTGCGCTTCTTCCAGGCGCGCTTCGAGAAGCTCATCTCCGCATGAAGCATCGAACCATCATCGAGCCGTTCCGCATCAAGAGCGTCGAGCCGATAGGACTGAGCACGGAGGAGGAACGCGCCGCACACTTGATGGAGCGCATTACAACCCGTTCCTGCTCCGATCACGCGATGTCATCATCGACCTGATGACCGACAGCGGCACCAGCGCGATGAGTGCGCACCAATGGGCCGGGATGATGGAGGGTGACGAAGCGTATGCCGGCTCACGCTCGTGGGAACGCATGGAGCATGAGGTGCGCGACCTCACCGGCATGGCACACGTACTGCCAACGCACCAGGGGCGTGCTGCGGAACGGATCATTTACGGCCATCTCGGCGGTAGTGGCAAGGTCTTCATCAGCAACACGCACTTCGACACCACGCGCGCCAACATCGAATTCAGCGGTGCCACGGCCATTGATATTCCCATTGCCGAAGGCAAGGACACCGCGTTGCAACATCCCTTCAAGGGCAACATGGATGTGGCCGCCCTGGACCAACTGTTGAAGGAGCACAAAGGCCACGTGGGCTCGGTGATCCTCACGGTGACGAACAACAGTGGGGGCGGACAGCCCGTGAGCCTCGCCAATGCGCAAGGCGTCGCTTCGAACTGCAAGAAGCATGATGTGCTGTTCCTGTTGGACTGTTGCCGCATTGCGGAGAACAGTTGGTTCGTGAAACACCGGGAACCGGGCATGGAAGGGTTGAGCTACCGGCAGGTCGCTCAACACATGTTCGCCTTGGCGGATGGAGCCGTGATGAGCGCCAAGAAGGACGCCTTGGCGAATATGGGCGGATTCCTCGCTTTGCGCGACGATGCACTTGCGGATGCATGCACGAACCTGCTCATCATCACCGAAGGCTTCACCACGTACGGAGGGCTCAGCGGTCGCGACATGGAAGCCATTGCGATCGGCCTGCAGGAGGTCTTCGATCCCCACTACCTCGACTACCGGATCAAGAGCACCACATACCTGGGCCGCAAGCTGCACGAACTGGGCGTGCCCCTCATGCGACCGATCGGTGGTCACGCCGTGTACATCGATGCGAAGAAGTTGTACCCGCATGTTGCGCCGCACGAGTATCCCGGACAAGCACTGGTATGCGAACTCTACCGCTTGGGGGGCATCCGTAGCGTGGAGATCGGCTCGGTGATGTTCGGCAAGTACGCTGCGGATGGATCATTGATCCCTTCCGCGATGGAGCTGGTGCGTCTCGCCATCCCCCGCCGGGTGTACACGCAAAGCCACATCGAGTACGTGGCCGAAACGTTCGAGGAGATCCTGCGGCAAAGGGAGCAGGTAAGAGGCTATGGGATAGTCAGGGAGCCGAAGTTCCTGCGCCACTTCACAGCGCATTTCGAACCCATCGCATGAGCAGTGTCCCATCACCGCAACGCGTTCGCGTAACCAAGCGCTTCACCTTCGAACTTGCCCATGCGCTCTCCGGACATGACGGCGTATGCGCTGGAGTGCATGGACATTCCTATGTATTGGATATCATGCTGATCGGCATCCCTCGCGCCGAGCCCGGCCATCCCAAGGACGGCATGGTCATGGATTTCGCTGACCTGAAGCACATAGTTCAGGAGGCGGTGATCGATCGCTATGATCACGCACTACTACTACACGAGCGGGAGATGGATCGGATCGTCCAGGACGAAGCCATGTTCGCCCGAACCGTATTCACTCCCTGGCAACCAACCTGCGAGAACATTCTACTGGACGTCGTGGGCCGCATCCAGCGGGCACTGCCGAAGGAAGCCCATTTGAACGCTGTGAGGCTGCAGGAAACCGCCACCAGTTGGGCGGACTGGGAGGACAGGGAGTGACAGGATCGCGAGCTACGCCGAGGCCTTCATCACCCGCTCCAACTCACGCTTCTTCAGGATCCGGATCTCCTTGCCCACCATGTCGATGATGCCCTGGCGTTGGAATTCGGCGAGCGTCCGGATCACGGATTCATAGGTTGTCCCAGCCGCGCTGGCGATATCCTTGCGGGAGAGCGTAAAAGCGAGTTTCTTCTTGTTCGTCGTGTCGAACCCGAAGGTGACCATGTTCATCTTGAGCACCTTGGCGATGCGTTGGGCGACATCCAGGTTCATCAGATCGCGCATGTGCTGGTCCAGCGCCCGTAGCTCTTCCGCGAAGAAGAGCAGGAAGTGATAGCAGAAGAGGTTATTGGCCTTCAGCGTGCTCAGGAACAACTGCATGGGTATGATGTTCACCTGTGTTTCGCTGAGCGCGATCGCCGTGGCCGTGTAGATGGGTTCACTACCGATGCCGCGATGTCCCAAGACTTCGCCGTCTCCGGCCAGACGGATGATGCGCTCCACTCCCTTCACATAGCTCGCCACCACTTTCACTCGGCCATGCTGGATCATGTACATACGGTCGGCCACCTGGCTATCCGTGAATATGTGTTCCCCCTTTCGGAAGGTGACCTGGGTATTGCGTTCACGGAGAAGTTCCTTCCACTCCGGTGCGCAATACTGCTCGATGAGGTCATTGAGGTGGACGAGATGCGAAGCAGGCTCCTGGCTCATGCGGGAAAGTTACCCGACATGCACGGTCTGTACTTCACCCTGGCGAGGCCATCAACCCGTTCCAGTTTCAGAACGGGCTGGCAAGAGCGGTATCCGTAACGAAGCTGTCATCGGTCAAGGTGTGTAGGAAGGCGAGCAGATCCGCCTTTTGCATGGGGTTCAGGCCCAGGTGGATCAGTTGCCCTGGCTTGGTCATGATGGGGTCTAGGCTCGGCGACGGATTCACCCCGGAATCGTAGTGCTCCACGACCTCCTCGAGGGTCTGGAATCTACCATCGTGCATGTAGGGCGCCGTAAGGGCCACGTTGCGCAGGGTCGGTGCCTTGAACGCACCGAGATCGGCGGGATCGCCTGTCACCAGGAACCGCCCTTGATCGGCAGGTGTGAATGCGGAGTCCAAGCCGATGTTGTGGAAAGCATTGTCGGTCATCAATGGAATACCATGGCAGTGGAAGCAATCGCCGGTCTCGGTCATGAAAACCATCATGCCGTTGAACTCCGAGGTGGTGAACTCGATCTCGTGGCGCAGGTAGCTGTCAAATCGACTATCCGATGAGACCAACCGGCGGAACCACTGAGCGAGCGCCTTCTCGACGAGCGTTCCTGTGATCTCGTCTTCTGCGAACGCGTCGCGGAACAGTTCAGGATAGACAGGATGGTTACGTAGCACGTTCAGATCCACCTGGAAGAACTCCTCGACCTCGAAACGCATGATGTCCTCCAAGTCACCCTGCACCTTGCCGTTCCACAGAAAGTTCCGGCTCCAAGCGAGATTGACATGGGGTAGTACGGATGGCCCATTGTTCGGAACGGAGAACGATAGGGACTGGCTGTGGCAGGACGAACAGGATAAACCGGCCAAAGGGCCACCGGTAGAGAGGATGGGATCGTAGTAGAGCCGACGCCCTAGTGCGATGCCCTCCACGGTGAGCGGATCGTCGGCCGGTATCTGTAGTTCGGGGAAGTAGTAGGGCTGTCCCAGTTCGTAGGGAGTGACCGAAGGACCCGTGGGCTCGTGATCTTCGGCACGGTCGTGCCGACAGGCGGTAAGCAAGGCCAGGAGGGTGAATGTCAGGAGGAATCGATCGCGCATCATGGCCGGTATTCGATGGTGAACGCATCGTAAGCATTGTCCCGCAGTTGGCCCATGAGCATCATGTCGCCCATGGAGTAGTTGCCTGTGGACAGGTCATAGGTGTGCGGAGAACGGAACAACTCGTTCAGGTTGAAGCGGATCGCGATCGTGCCTGACCTGCCATCGAGCGTGAATGACTGGCCGAGTGCCGCATGTGGCAGGTACGCGTTGTTGCCCACGTGCGTAGCGAACCCGGTAGCTGTCGCTCCGTCAAGGAAATGTCCCTCGAACTTGATGAAATGGTAACCACCTCCCATCGGGTCGGGCCAGGCCATGTTCACATTCTCCATGGTATTGGGCAGTCCCCCGATCACGTTCAGCTCCTGCGGCAGGCCGAGCAGCAGTGCGGCGCCGCTGTATTCTGCCGCAGGTAGATCACCTACAGTGAAAGAGGTGGTGCCGCTGCCGTTCACGTAGTAAGGACCGCGAAGTGTGTCGTTGGGTGTGCTCCCCGCACCGAGAAGGATGATCTCACTGAGATAGTACTCAAGCCGTGATACACTATAGGCATGTCCGGCGGCAGTGGTATACAAGATGGTATCGAAGATCAAAGGGACACCGTCCATATGGTGCTCCACCTTCAAGGTCACTGAAACGGAAGTTGGTGCCGGGGCGGGCGGATCGTCCTCATCTTTTTGGCAAGCGCTGCTGAGAAGGGAGAGGCCGACGATGAGGAGTGGCGGAAAGCGGCGAAGGTTCATGGTCATGGTATCGAAGGGTCTGAGCGTGTCGCGAAGGAAGTCCATTGTTGTTGACTTAAAAATGATGTACCGCATATAAACGGGAAGAGCCTGTATTGTGGAGTGCTGATCTATGGATAGAAGTATGTGCAATATCAGCGGGACCATACCGGATCCGTCCGAATGTGATGGTGTTGACATGTTATGCAACAAATATATGATAGAAATCATATAAAAGTGTCATGCGCGACCTAACTTGCGCCATTCACAAACCCATCCGATGCGCCACATTCCCCTCGCCTTCCTCGTCTTGTTGATCGCAAGGCCGTTCACGACCTCGGCCCAGTGTACTACCGCCAACGCCACCTCTTGCGTCTGTCCCGGTGGCGGGAGCGATTGCGACCTTCTCCCTGACATGACCACTTCCTGGTATGCGACCCTCAACTACCTGAACGGGCCGAACGAGGCGGCCGGACGGATCAATGTCACCTCCTCGACACCGAACATCGGATACGGCCCGTTGGAGGTGCGTGGCGTGGACATGAACGGCTACCGGCGCTTCGTCTGCTGCATCGACACGTTCGTGGTGTATGACCCCGGCGCTTCCCAGCAGTTCGCTTGTCCTAACGGCGGCACGGCCAAGCAGCTCACCACACAGCGCATCCTCCACAAGGACGGGAACACCATGACCTCCACGGAGCGTGTGATGCCTCAAGGAATGACCTATCACCCCGCGCACGGGCACACGCATTATGATCAATGGGGCATCTTCAGCCTTCGCGTGCAGGAAGCCGGGGTGAGCGATCCCCGTCAGTGGCCCATCGTCAACGAAGGCTACAAGCTCGGTTTCTGCCTCATGGATTACCATAGCTGCAATGCCGCAGCTGCCAACCACCATTGTAAGGATGACAACACTGTGTACAATGCGGGCACCACCTTGCACGGACCTGATTTCCCGAACCTCGGGCTGGGTGGTTCCTACGGGTGCAGCATGATCCGCCAAGGCATCTCCTCAGGCTACACGGATGTGTACAGCGAGTATCTGGACGGTATGTGGATCGATATTCCTTCCGGCACATGCAACGGTGACTACTGGATCGTCATGGAGGCCGATCCACTGGACATGGTGGTGGAATCCGACGAGGAGAACAATTGGACGGCGGTGCCTTACACGCTCACGCAGCAGCCTGCGTCAGTTGCGCAGGCGCGCATCACCTGCGATGAGCAGGCGTTCGTGTGCCCAGGGGGCGAAGTTCGCCTGGAGGCCAGTCCCGGCACAACCTATCTCTGGTCGACGGGAGCTACCGGCAGTACCATCATGGCCGGACCCGGTACCTATACCGTGAACGTGACAAGCTATTGCGGTACGGCCACATCCGCGCCGTTCACTGTTACCGCGCTGCCACAGCCGGCGGCGCCGATCGCATCCGGCGCATCGATCTGTGAGGGCGAGTTTGCGGATCTCACCGCATCCGGAAGCGAACTTGTCTGGTACGACGACTTTGGTAACGCGGTAGGTTCCGGTCCCCTGTTCACCACCCCGCCGCTCTATACCACCACCACCTATCAGGTCGCCAGTATGAGCACGTATGCGGGCAACCTCGTCAATGGGGGTAAGCCGAACAATTCAGGTTCCGGGGCCTACCACGCCGGAGGTTCCGCCCTGACGTTCAACGCCAGTGCCTCCTTCGAACTCAAGTCCGTGCAATTGTACGCGGGCAGCAGTGCGGTCCGCACCGTGGAGTTGGTGGACGGCATCGGCGTTCTGCGCGCCTCCCGTTCCGCAATGGTCCCCGCAGGTGGCTCGCGGATGGACCTCGATTTCGACATTCAACCGGGGAACAATTACCGGCTCGTGGTGAGCGGGACCACGGACCTGTGGCGCAACACCGGCGGTGTGGGTTTTCCATACAACGTGGCCACGGTCGCATCGATCACCGGATCGAGCGATGGTGCCTCGGTCTACCCTTACTTCTATGATTGGGAGGTGGAGATCGGCGGAGGATCCTGTGCGAGTGCGATGACGCCCGTGGTGGTTGATGTGCAGATCTGTACAGGTGTAGCGGAGGAGCTCTCGCTGCGGGGGTTCAACGTGTATCCGAACCCGAGCAATGGGACCTTCTTCGTTTCCGTGCATTTGCTGCGTTCGGCCACCTTGGACCTGGAACTCACGGACTTGCTCGGTAGGAGGGTAACGGGCTGGCGATCCTTCGCACCTGCTGGAGAAATGGTGCGTGAATGGGATGCGTCGAACCTTCCCAAAGGGATCTACATGCTTGCGCTACGCATGGAAGGCCGCTTGTTCCAGCAGCGCGTGGCTTTGAACTGAGCAAGCCATGCATGCGGTTGTGAGGGGTGCTGTGGGAACCCGGTCCTATGCGAAGTGGCGGACGGCATCGCTCGTGGGTATCCATGTGCTCTTCATCGCGCATTTCATCCACTGGAAGCTCAAAGGCAGAACGCTTGCCCCGTTGGAGTTCAACGAGGTGCTCTATACCATCCACCAAGGCATCGTCACCGCTGGCTTCATCCTCATGGCGGTGGTCATGGTGGCCACGTTGATCTTCGGTCGCTTCTTCTGTTCCTGGGGCTGCCACATTCTCGCGCTCCAGGACGCGGCGGGCTGGCTTCTGGACAGACTACGGATCAAGCGCCAACCCATCCGCTCGCGCACCTTGGTCTGGTTGCCGTTGGCGGTCATGTTCTATCTGTTCATTTGGCCGCAGATCCTCCAGGTCTGGCATGGGACGGGAACTCCAGATGCACATATGGTGGAGGCTGGTGCATCGCGTTGGTCTTCCTTCATCACGGACGATCTATGGCGCAACCTTCCACCCCCGGGTGTCGCGGTACTCACCTTCTTCGTGTGCGGATTCCTGATCGTATACCTGCTGGGGAGCCGGGGATTCTGTTTCCAAGCCTGTCCCTATGGCGCACTGTTCGGTATCGCGGATCAACTCGCCCCCGGCCGCATCGTGCTGGCGAAGGATTGCACCCAGTGCGGGCTCTGCACCAAAGCGTGCAGCTCGGACATCCTCGTGCATCGGGAATTGGCTGTGCATGGCATGGTCACGAACCCGCGATGTCTGAAGGATCTGGATTGCATCGCGGCGTGCCCGGAGAACGCTGTGCGGTTCGGGTTCCGCAAACCACCGCTCTTCCGTGGGGGCCATCCCATGGGTGCGTATCGTGGGCGCTATAGTCTCAGCTTGGGGGAGGATCTGTTCATGCTAGGCTTTTTCATCCCGGGTATGCTTGTGTACCGTGGCTTGTACGATGCCATACCCTTCCTGCTGGCGGTCGCGCTTTCGCTCTGCACGGCCTATTTGCTCGTGGTCGGCTACCGGCTGGGGCGCCAAGGCACGTTGCGGATGCGCGGTCTGTTGCTGAAAATGGATCATGGCCTGCGTCCTGCGGGAATAGGGTTCGCTGGAGCTTTGCTGATAGTGCTGTTGTTCCTCGGACACAGCGCATATGTTCAATATCACACCCAGGTCGGGCGGCAATTGTTCCGATCCGTGGCGGAAGGGGACGTGGATGATGGTTCACTTGAAGGTGCGATCAGGCACTATGAGCAAGCGCTGAGCACGGGTCTCCTGACAACGGTGGAACGCGAGCAGGAACTGGCGAGCCTGTACCTGTTACGCGGGGATCGATCATCCGCGCAACGACTATTGAACGCTATCGTGGCCGAACATCCTGACCACCTGGAAGCGAACTATCGGCTTGGTGCCATCGCAATGGACCAGGATGACGCATCAACGGCCAAGGCGCATTGGCACGGTGTCCTGGCAAGTGGTGATATCCGTGCCGATGGTCGTGACCGTGTTCCGCTCTTACGTGCGGCACTGGACTTGGGCGCGGTCTATGAGTCGCAAGGTGAAACGGACCGCGCGCTTGCGGTATACCAGCAAGGCCTGAACCACCTGCCGGATGCGGTGGATCTGCTCCTTCGTTCAGGCAACTTGGAAAGTCGCTCGGGTATGGATGCTCCTGCCATTGCGCACTTTGAGCGGGCGTTGAAAGCAGGAGGTGACCCCGCCATGCTGCACAACAATCTCGGTGCTCTCCATTTACGGAACGGCAGGCTTTCACAAGCGGTCCAGCATTTCGAGCGCCTCACCGATCTGATGCCAAGGGATGCACGCGTGCGCTATACCCTGGGTGTGGTGTACGCGCGGATCGGCAATGAGGCTCTGGCAAGGGAGCAACTTGATATCGCGCTTCACCTGGATCCCACCGACCAACGCAGCGCCAAGGCGCTCGCTGTCCTGAGCGGTGGAACCATCCTGAACCGCCAATGAACCCAATGAGATGACCCGCTTGTTGGTAATACTGTCATTGACCTTCATCCATCCCTTGGTGCAAGGTCCGTCCGCTTCACAGGGACCGTGGACCGCACCCGCTGGGGCTGATGGATTGATCGATCCCTTGGCGAACGATCCGAAAGCTGTGACGAAGGGGGCGAGGGTCTTCACCTCCCTGTGCTGGACCTGTCATGGTATGCAGGGCGTGGGCGATGGACCGAACGCTTCCAATTTGCGCGCGCGGCCGGCTGACCTGGGGACACCGAGCGTACAGGTGCAGTCGAACGGCGCATTGTATTGGAAGATCACCCACGGTCGTGGTGAAATGGCTTCCTACGAGCAGGTACTCCCGCGCGATGACCGATGGGCTTTGGTGCATTACCTCCGAACACTGGCACACCCATGAAGCGATCACACCATCTATCCTCTGCGACGATCGTGATATTCCTGTCCATCGCGGGATCGGCATGCGCGCAGGAGGCGATGCCGCGCGAGTATGTGATGAACACGTTCGCAGGCACCCAGGTGATCAACACGCACAGTGTGGAGGTGGTGCCGCGGAAGCGCTCCTTCGGCTTCATGATCCAACACCGGTTCGGTGCCTTTGGCATGGAGGAGCAAGCGCTCAAGCAATTCCTCGGACTGGATCTTCCGGCGAACATCCGCTTCGCTTTCCAATACGCACCGATCAAGAACGCGCATGTCGAGATCGGTCGATCGAAGAACGGTAAGACCTGGGACCTCGGTGCCAAAGGGCGCGTTCTGAGACAAACGGAGGAGGACGAAATGCCCGTTTCACTGACCGTACTTGGAAGTGTGGCCCTCATGAGCGATGACTTCCCCGCGATCAGCGACCGGGAGTTCTTCTCGGATGGTGCAACGCCTTTCGCATACCGCTTCGAGCATCGGCTTTCGTACAACTGCCAGGTCATTCTGGCGCGGCGGTTCAGCCCGCATTTCTCCATGCAGCTCGCTCCCATCGTCACGTACCGGAACCTGGTCCCCATCGGTGGCTCGAACCTCACTGCGGCGATCGCGCTCAGCGCACGTTGGAAGGTCACCACGAAGGGTTCCGTCCTGTTCGAGGTAAGCCCAATTGTGGAAGGCCGGCAGCCGGAGGATCATTTGGAACCGTTCGCTTTGGGTTATGAGATCGCTACGCAAGGGCATGTGTTCCAGATCGTGCTGAGCAGCGGTCAGGAGATCATCGAACAGCGTGTCTATGCATCACCCGCTTCCCGTTACGATGAAGGTTATGTCCACCTGGGGTTCAACATTGCCCGGACACTCTATGTAAAACCCAAGGTACCGCGTCCATGAGCCGTTCTCAGCTTCCCTATGCCTTTCTGTTCGCCATCGGTGTGTTCAGTGTCGGATGCACGAAGGATGAGGGTCCCTTGTACATCCCCGAACCTGTTCCATTGGATCCGGGCATACCCATGGACACGGTCTTTTTCTCCACGGAGGTGATGCCGGTTTTCCAGCAACATTGTTGGGTGTGCCATCCACCCATGGGAGAGATGGACCTGAGCACGGGCGTGGCCTACGATAACCTGGTGAACGTACCGGCCACGGGCTATGCCCCTGCCTTGCGCATCGTACCGGGCGATGAGATGGCGTCGGTCCTATGGCACAAGATCTCCCAGTCGACGACCTACGGATTGAACATGCCTCCGAACGGCACCTTTCTCACGAATGAGGAACTGCAGACCATCCGTGACTGGATAGAGCAGGGTGCGATGGATAATTGAACCTGTTCCGTTACTCCCGAACGAACTTCACGTGCGGATCCGGTGGATCCGATGAGGTTCAGGATGTAGGGGCCGGCTGGCAACATGCCGATATCCAAAAGTCCCTTCGCTGCACCATTGCCTTTGGTCCGACGCACCACAAGTCCCGTAGGATCGGACACCTCGAACGCGACAATATCGAAGTCCGCTTCGAAAGCAATGGACCCATCTGATGGGATAGGGAAGACAGTGGCCCCTGTGCGCATATCGTTTTCCGTTGATCCTGTGTTCGGATCCACCACGATGTACTGCGCCATCATCATGTTGTCCTCGTGAAGCAGGTTGTGGCAGTGGTACATGAAGGGCCAGCCCTCCGTGGTGTAGTCGTCGAAGCGCATGATCACGCGCACGTTCTCCCCGGCGTCCACGAGCACCACGTCCTTGGCACCCCGTTCCCAGGCGGGTGGCGCGGTCCCATCGCGGTCCAACACGAAGAACGATCCACCGTGGATGTGGAAGGGATGGGCCATGTTCGAGATGTTCTCGATGGTCCATACCTCCATGGCTCCTAGCGCGATCGTATCGTTGATCACGTTCAGGTCGAACATCTGCCCGTTGATGTAGAACATGCCCATGCCCACCATGCCCGTGCCCGAGAGGACCTTCGTACGCGTATTAGTAGCCAGTGCCTCGTCGTATGGTTGGGCGGTGCTAAGTGTCGCGGGAACAGCGGTGACCGGGCTCGCGGTCGGTGCGGTGACCCGGATGCGCAGCACCGGGAAATCGATGCCGCTCAAGACGCTGCTTTCCCACAGGATGTATGAACTGCCAGGCACCGTCGCAGGGAGCTCACTGCCGTAGGACATCAGCAAAAGGCTGTCGCCTTCCATGCCCGTGAGGTCAAGGAGGATCTCCGCACGTTCACCGTTGCTCAACGGGATGCGGTCCATGGTGACGGGAGCGTTCAACAAACCACCGTCGCTGGCGATCACCGCGAACGGACGACCATCCTCGAACCCCAGTGGATAGATCCGTGCGTTGGATCCGTTCAGCAGGCGCAGGCGCACCACTTGCGCCGGGCATTCCAGGTAGGGACGGGGAGTTCCGTTCACGAGCACCGAATCGCCGAAGGGGCCGAAGACGAAGGACCCGTTCGCGAGGAAGCGGCGGTCCTGCACCACGACGGGAAAATCGTCCACACCATAGGTGCGCGGTAGATCGAGAGCGGCTTCCTCATCGTCCTGGACGATGATGAACCCCGCGATGCCCATGTTGGCCTGCTCCGCAGTGAGCTCGTGCGGGTGCGGATGGTACCAATAGGTGCCGGCTGGGTTCTTCACGTGGTACTTCACCTCCCACATATCGCCGGGCGCGATCTCTCGTGGAGGGCCGCCATCGAACTCGGCGGGTACGTGGAGCCCGTGCCAGTGCATGTTGGTGATCTGCGCCAGATCATTGTGGACACGGATGCGTGCGGTGTCGTCCTTGTGGAACAGAAGGGTGGGACCGAGGTACTCGGCACTGGCACCATAGGTCGGGGTGAGCACACCGGGATAGAACTCATGCACATGCTCGTCCACCACCAGGTCGAAGGTGTCCAGCTGCAGCACAGGCGGTATGGCCAGTGGGTTGCTGAACTGAGCGGAGGAGGTGAGCGAGAGCAGAGATGCGGCGCAGAACGCGATCGGTTTCATGGTGGACATTGGGTAAGGTCGCAACCTACCCATGCCCTTTGCTACCGGCACTGACAACGATCAGTACAACTCGTTCTACAGTGCGCTTTCCATGGCCACGGCACGCGGGAACAGGATGTTGTTCTCCAGATGGATATGCTTGTGCAGGTCCTCCTCGAACTCGCGCAACATGTGCATGGCCGTGCTGTACGTGGTGCAACCGTCGGGCGGGTTCGCGTAGCCCCAACTCAGCTTTTCGATCCGTCGGAAACGCTCCCCCTCGGCGTCGTGGTCCTCCATCATCATGCGCACCGGGTTGTTCACCGTGCCGAAATGCGGTAGGGGAGGCGCGGCCCCTTCCCGCAAGGCTTTCTCCAGTAGCTTGATGAAGGGGAACAACACGAGCTCCTCCTTCTTCATATGCACGGCCATGGCGGCCGCGCACTCATTGAACTCGTCGCGTATCTCGAACAGTTCAGGATGGCGTTCGCCATGCACCTTGCACAGCTTTTCCAGATACTGCTGGAGTACCGGGACGCGCTGCCCCACATAGTGGTGGTGTACCTGCTCGATGTGGTCCACGAGCCGCGCTAGGGTCCAATGCTTGAAGTCCTCACCATCCCGGGTGTCACGTGCCAGCATCTGTTCGATGTCGCGGGCGAGGGTCTCAGGGTCAATGTCCTTCGTGCGGCATACCTCCTCCACAGTGCGGCCGCCCTTGCAACAGAAATCGATGCCATAGGCGGTAAGAATGGCGGCTGCGCGGTAGTCATCGGCCACAATGGAACCGATGCTCTGTTCTCCTCGAATGTTCATGCGGATGTCTGTTGGTAGCGGTCGTCGGCGAAGTAACGGCCAGAGAGTCGCGTATAATATGATACAAGTCATATAATTGTGGACTCATTGAGGGCTGTTGCCCATGGAGCCGATCGGGATCCACCCCCTAACACCTGACATGGATCAGTTTCCGAGTGACCCGCAAGCTCTTCCTTCAGCACCCTGCGATCGTCCCATGCGTACCGTGCTCGCTATTCTCCTTTTGCTCTTCGCCACTTATACCGTCCTGGTATATGGCTATGGACATGGTGATCGCGATGAAAGGGCCAGCGCCGCCGTGCGGGAGGGCATGCGCACCTGGCAGAAGGAGAACTGCGCGAGTTGCCATCAACTCTATGGATTGGGCGGCTACATGGGGCCCGACCTGACCAATATCACATCCCAACGCGACACATTGCGCATCCGCACGTTCATCCGCTATGGCACTGGGCGCATGCCCGGACATGCCTTGAGCGATGTTGAGATCGACAAGATGATCGCCTTCCTCGGCTGGGTGGATCGCACCGGCACGCGCATTATGCCCCCCGAAGCCACCCACTGGACAGGGACCTACCTGCTGGAGAAGCCCTGACATGAGCGGCACGTTCAGACTCTACGTGGGCTTCGCGCTCGTTATGCTGTTGGCCGCACTGGTCTTCGGCACCGTGGCTGCTTTTGTGTTCCTTTCCCCTGCACTTGGTGCGTACCTGCCTTTCGAGCAACTGCGGCCCATGCACGTGTCTGCCGCACTGTTCTGGATCATCACCGCTGCCACCGCAGGGGTGATGCACTACAAGAAGGAGGTCTTCGGCGAAGCGCGGGAACCATTCCTGCAACGTGCGTTCATGGTCCTGTGGATTGCGACCACCATGAGCGTGTTCGTGTTCTATGCATTCCGCAAGTTCGGTGGCCGTGAGTATTGGGAGTTTCCGCCGCTGCTGGGCGTGCCCATACTGCTGGCCTGGCTGCTCTTGCTCGTGGCCTACTTCCGCTCGTGGGCGCGCCGCACCACGCCCGCCCCACTGTATGTGTGGATGTGGACCACCGGCATCCTCTTCTTCCTCTTCACCTTCATCGAGCAGAACCTCTACCACGTCCCGTGGTTCCGCGACTATTACCTGCGCGAGATCACCGTGCAATGGAAATCGAACGGCGCCATGGTGGGTGCCTGGAACCAGATGATCTATGGCACCGCCTTGTTCCTCATGGTGCGCATCAGTGGCGACGAAGGCATCGCACGCGGTCAGAAGGTATTCGTCTTCTGGTTCCTCGGGCTCAGCAACCTGATGTTCAACTGGGGGCACCACATCTACAACGTGCCCACCGCCGGGTGGATCCGCCATGTGGCGTACGGCATCAGCATGGCCGAATGGATCTTTCTCATCAACATCATGCGTGGCTTCCGCAGTAAGTTGGATGAGCACAAGAAGTTCAAGCACCTGCTCACCTACCGCTTCCTCATCGCATCGGAGCTGTGGATCTTCCTCAACCTCTTCCTCGCCCTGCTCATGTCCGTGCCCGCCATCAACCGCTACACGCACGGCACGCACATCACCGTGGCGCATGCCATGGGTACTACCATCGGCATCAACACCATGATCCTGCTCGCCTCGTTCAGCAACATGTTGCGCGTGGATGAACTGCCCGCGACACGGAAGCGTTGGATGGATCTCGGCCGCACCCTCGCACTGGCCAGTTTACTCGTGTTCTGGTGCGCGCTTATCGGAGCCGGTATGCTGAAGGGTTATCGCGATGTGGCCTTGGGCATGACGGATTTCCAACAGATGATGCGCCCGGTGCTCACCGTACTGCATGTGTTCGCCTTCGCAGGCTTGGGCGTGCTGGCGGGCTTGGGTATGGTGGCGTGGAACTACTTGGGAGCACTGCGGAAGCTGGACCCTTGACGGCGGCGCATCCTGTTCTTGCCTCGATACTGTTCCTTTGAGCATTGCCCTCCTCCACATGCGTCACCTCCTTCTCGCACTTCTCTTTTCCTACGGCCTGCCCATGCTCGGTCAGGCCCCCGGTATACACGCTGCACGTCCACGCATACTGGTGGACAGCACCCGCATCTCATGGATGCAGGCCAACCACCTGCTGCCGGGTGATTTCGGCGATACCTACGACCTGTTTGAGTACCGCTACAACAATTGGTGGATAAACGATCCGCAGCTCTACATGCTTGGCAGTGATTCCACCCAGTGGACCTGGGACTGGTCGTCGGGGTACGCCACGGACGAAGCCGAATACACCGTGGTGCTCTGGCGCCTCAACAGCGATCCACTACAGTTGAAGCGCTGCCGCTTTCTGGCGCAACAGGTGATCGACAAGATCCAGACGACTGATTTCTCCGTGCTCGCGTTTTTCGACGCCGAGGCCATCCACCGCCAGATGAGCGCGGCGGGCATGCTGCTGCTCGATTGGTGCTACGACGATCTACCGGTGCCCTTGCGGCAAGAGCTCGGGCAGCAGCTCTATGTCTCCGCCCGGTCCTTTATGGCCACGCACATCCTCAGCGCGTCGGGCACCAGCTACGTGAGCAGCCACAACACCTGGAACTGCGTGTACGCGAACCAGAACGCGCTGGTGCTGCACGGGTCCGATGGCCTCACCGTGGAGCAACAGGACACCGTGCTGCAATGGCACAACGCGGTGTATGCCAAGTGGGTGAACGGCTTCTTCCCCGTGTACCAGCACTACCGCAACGATGATGGCGGCTGGAACTGGGGCGCGGCCTATGCCATGTGGTCCCTCATCGACCAGTTCCAGTTGTTCGACAACATGCTCATCGCCACCGGCACCAACTGGTACACCGGGCTGCCATGGGTAGAGAACAGCATCAACCAATACCTCTATTTCATCCAGCCCAACGACCTCACCATCCACCTGGGCGACGGTCTCGCGCGCCTCTACGGCGATCATGTGGTGTACCGCCACGCCAGCATTTTCCAAGACCCACGCAGCATGTGGATGGCGCAGGAATACGCGCAGGCGCAATACCTCGGCAACACCAACCCGGTGTTCCTGAAGATGGTGTACAAGGACTTCACCCTGCCCACGGTGCCCTTCCCCGATCCGCCGCTGGACTGGTGGAGCGACCAGGTGGGCCTGAGCGTGAGCCGATCGAGCTGGGCGGACGATGCCACCATGCTGAGCTTCTTCTGCTCACCGAGCAAACGCGCCGCGCACGAGCACCGGGACAACAATAGCTTCGCCCTCTTCAAGAACACGCCGCTGCTGCTCGATGCCGGCCACTACGACACCTATGGTGGCACGCACATGCGCAACTACTACAGCCGCACTATCGCGCACAACAGCATCTGCGTGTACGACAGCACTGACCAGATGACCAGCTTCGGCCAACCTGCGGCCAACGACGGCGGGCAGATCGACAGCCCCGCATTGCAGAACCTCGGGAACATCTTCGAGCCGCAGAACCAGCGCG
Source organism: Flavobacteriales bacterium (assembly GCA_016712025.1). Classification (GTDB taxonomy): domain Bacteria; phylum Bacteroidota; class Bacteroidia; order Flavobacteriales_F; family PHOS-HE28; genus PHOS-HE28. The sequence continues at coordinate 60,588 of JADJRW010000013.1, read as the reverse complement.
GCGAATGGATCCAGTGGGCAGCGGGGGATGGCTACCAATACAACATCGCGGACGCAGCGTTGAGCTATGATCCCGCCACCCTCGACCGCTTCACGCGGCGCACACTCTTCCTGAAACCGGACCGCGTGCTGGTGCTTGACCATGTACACCTTGACAATGTAGGCAACGCACAACGCGACATACAGTGGACCGCGCATTTCGCGCAGACGCCCACCATGAGCGGCAGCCTCACCGCTGCGGAAGTGCCCGGCCACATCGAGACCTTCGATGGCACTGACCATGTGAGCATCAACGGCGACGGTAGCGTGGCCTTACGGACCTTGTTGCCCGCTGCCAGCAGCACCGCGCGCATCGGAGGCGACGGCTACGCGTATTGGGTGGACGGTGCTGACCATCCGCCGACCACCGTCATAGACACCGCTACCTACACGCCGGGAAAATGGCGTATCGAAGTGCGCCCGCAAACGGTGACGGACAGCGTGGTGTTCCTTCACACCATCCGCACGGGCGATGGTACCAACGTGGCGCAGCCCGGCGGCGAAGTGCTCACCAGCGCCATTACGATCGGGGTGGACTGGAGCGATACGCTCACGCTCTTCGCCGCGGACGGGAACACCGGCGTGAGCGATCACGTGGTGTATGATGTGGTCGGTACCCGCCTGCTGCACGTCATGGCCATGGACCTTGCCGACGATACATATTGCCTGTGGGTGAACGGCAGCAACGTGGCGACCCTCACCACGGACAGCAACGGCGTTGCGCGCTCGTCCTGGTTCCTTGGCCTTGGTCTGCACGAGATCGGGGTCGGGTCGTGTTCGGTGGGGCTGCCCGATGCATCGGACGAAGGATCGGTAAGCGCCTACTTCGAGCCGCACGCACAGGCGCTGGTGATCAGCAGCGCTGAGGTGTTCACCAGCGCAACACTTTTCGACGCCACCGGCAGACAGGTGCGATCCGAGATCCTGCATGGTGCCGGGCGGATCCCCTGTGCGGAGCTGTCCGCCGGGGTCTACGTGCTGGTACTTACAGGCGAAGGACGACAGCGCATGGTGAGGTGCGTGGTGGAGTGAGGCGCGCTGTGATCACGCTGGGCCCTACGAGCGCACGAAACGCACCATAGAAGTCCCCGCAGCACCACGGAAGGTGATGAGGTAACTACCGGGCAGGTATCGCTGCACATCCAACCGCAGGAAGCCCGAGACGTCCTTGCGCATCATTGCCACGCGGCCCGTGATGTCAGTGATGGTGATCGTGCCCACGCCCAGCGCGGGGTCCAACGTGAGGTCCAAAAAGGTCGAAGCGGGGTTGGGTGCGGCTTGCATCAGGCCGTTCAAGGCCGTGCCATCCGACAGCCCGGCATCCTGTGGCAGCACGCGGAACTGGCCCATCATGCCATCATCCTCATGGGGCAGCATGTGGCAGTGGTACATGTAGGGCACGTCGTAGCTGGAATAATCCTCAAAACGGGTGATGAAGCGCACCGTGCCCAGGCCGGCGGGCACCAGCACCACATCCTTGCGGCCCTGCATGTTCGGCGGTGGCGCGGCACCGTTGATGTCCAGGATGTAGAACTGCACATCGTGGATATGGAAGGGATGGGCGATGGGCGACTGATTGGTGAGTTCCCAAACCTCGATGTTGTCCAGCGGCACATCGAAGTTGATGTTCATCATATCGAACGAGGCACCATTGATCAGGAACGGACCTTGGATGGCGGTGGGGCCCATGTTCACCGGCGTGAAGGTGAACGTCCGCGTCGCGTTGGCGGTGGCCTCGTCCCACGGGGTGAGCACGGCCAGTGTGCCCGGGATGCTGGTGATGGGGTTGGGGGTGGGCGGTCCCACATTGAACTCGAGCATGCTGAAATCGTTCCCGTTGAGCGGGTTCGACGAGTAGTTCGGGATGGTCTGGCCCGGGCCCATGCCGGGTTGAGCCGCACCGTAGATAGCGCTCGGTAGTTCGGATCCGAAGCTCACCAATTCGATGCTCTGCCCTTGCAATGCGGAAAGGTCCACGAGCACCTCCGCACGCTCGCCAGGAGCAAGGCGCAAGCGCGTGAGCTGAACGGGTGCGGCGAGCAGGCCACCGTCCGTTCCGATCTGGTGGAACGCGAGGTTTCCTGTGAAGCCCAGGTTCAGCACCCGTTCGGATGCACCGTTCAGCAAGCGCAGCCGCACCACCTGACCGGGCACGTCCACGTAGGGGTCCAAGGTGCCGTTCACCAGCACATGCGTATCGAGCGCATCGCCGACCACCACCTGGTTGTCGGCGTCGAACTGTTTGGTCTGAAGCACCAATGGAATATCGTCCACGCCGTAAGTGCGCGGCAGTACTAGTGCGGCTTCGAGCGGATCGCGCACGATGATCAGGCCCGCGATGCCCTTGACCACATGCTCATTGGTGTGCATGTGCAGGTGCGGATGGTACCAGTGCGTGGACGCACGCTCCAACACAGCGAATGAGGGACTCCATGTTTCACCGGCGGCAATGGGCGTGTGCGGTCCTCCATCGGCCTCCGGCGGCACGTGCATGCCGTGCCAGTGGATGGTACTCGGCTCGCCCAACTGGTTGCTCACGTTCATCGTCACCGTCTGGCCTTGCTGCAGGATGATGGTCGGCCCCAGCAATGGGCCGTTCACGCCCATGGTCTGCGTAGGCGTGCCCGGCAGGAATTGCACGGTGCCCATTCCCAGTTCCAGATCGATCACCTCCCCGCTTACCGTATCGGGTATGACTAACTGGTTCTGGGCGGTCACTTCACCACCGATCGCGAAGATGCAAACAGCGAGGAAGAGGCCCGTGGAGGTGCGGGAATGGTCGTTCATGTGGTCAGTGGGTTGGTGCGTAGCGCATGTTTCGTTCGACAATGCTATCGGGAAGCGGCTCCGTGCAGCGTGACTTACATCACCGCGTTCACCCTTTCAGGTCATGCGACCGTTCCGTTCCCGGCTCCCCTACTTCACCAACATGAACTTCATATCGCTCACCGCTTTGATGTGGTCATCGGTAGCCATGGGAAGGATGATGTATCCACCGGCGGCCACCCGGTTCACCGCATCCTTGATCGTAACTGTGGCTTCCCCTTCCAGTACCGTGAAGAGCGCTTCCACAGGAGAGGAATGCGGTGGCACATCTTGGCCTGCCTTCAAGGCGAACACGATGGCCTTGGTGCTCCCGTTGTTCAGCACCATGGTGCTCTGGAGCTTGGCCGCATCGTAGGCGGTGGCATCAGCGAGGCGGGCCGCTGGGTCTTGGGTGTTACTGTTCATGGTGAGCAGGAAGGGAAAGTGGGATCGAGAATGGTTATCTGTATGGTCACATCGTTCGCGCATCAGCTGCCCTCAGGTATTCGCTCGCTCCTCCCCGCCCACGAACCTCTCCTTGAGCGCATCCACGGCGTAGTACACCACGGGCACCAGGAACACGGTGAGCAGCATGGAACTGGTGAGGCCGCCGATGATGACCCAGGCCAGGCCGTTCTTCCACTCGCTGGCGGTACCGGAGGCCAGTGCGATGGGCAGCATGCCGAAGACCATCGCCACGGTGGTCATCAGGATCGGTCGCAGACGTGTGCGGCCGGCTTCGATCAAGGCATCGCGGTAGTGCAACCCCTGTTCTTTCAGTTGGTTGGTGCGGTCCACGATCAGGATCGCGTTCTTGGCCACCAGGCCCAGCAGCATGATCAGGCCCAGCAGCGTGAACAGGCTGAGCGTGGAGAGCGTGAGGTTGAGCGCGAGGAAGGCGCCGATGACCGCGACCGGAATGGAGAAGAGCACCACGAGCGGGTAGAGGAAGCTATCGTACAACGCCACCATGATGAGGTACACGAGGATGAACGAAATGAGCAGCGCACTGCCCAACGCGCCGAAGCTGTCGTTCTGCCGTTTGATGTCGCTGCCCCAGACCATGTTCACACCGGTGGGCAACGGGTTGGCCTTGATGTAGGCCACCACTTCATCGGCCACGGTACCTGAGCCGCGGCCCAACGCATCGGCGGTGAGGGTCACCGCGTTCTGGCGGTCCATGCGCTCCACCAATGTGGGCGGATCGTGCCGCTCCACGCGGGCGAACTGGGCGAGCCGCACAGGAAGTCCGGCCGGGTTGATGAAGAGCAGTTGTTCCACATCGCGCGCTTCGCGCCGATCGAAGTCGTCCAAGCGGATGCGCACGGTGTGTTCGGTGCCTGCTTCGTACAGCAGCGCATCGTCGTTGCCCGCGAAGGCATTGCGCAGCGTGGCACCCACCACCAAGGTGTTCAATCCGAGGCGTGCCATTTCATCGCGGTCCAGGAATACTTGCAGTTCGGGGCTTCCGGTCTCGATGCTCAAGCGAACGTTGTTGGCACCGGGAATGCCGATGAGGGTGTCCTTCAATTCGCGTGCGGTGCGCATCACGACCGCAGGGTCCGCACCGCTGAGGGTGATCTCCACGGGTGCGGTGCGCGGGATGAGGCCGATCGCGGCCATGGTGATATCGACGGACGGAAAGCTGTCCTGCAACACGCGGCGGATGCGCATCATGTACGCGTCGGAACTTTCGTTGCCCCGTTCGGCGCGCGGCACCAGTTGCACGGTGAGTTCGGTGCGGTGCTCGGCCCCCACGCCCATGCTGCCGATGCCGCTGCTGGCGCCGCCCACGTTGCTGAACACGGAGGCTACTTCAGGTTGTGCGAGCAGGAGGTTCTCCACTTTCCGCGAGCGCGCATTGTTGGCGTGCAGCGCGGTGCTCTTGTCGTATTCCAGGCCCAGGCGGAACTTGCCCTGATCACCGGTGGCGATGAGCTCCTTGCCCATGATGCCCTGCTTGATCACAGCGCCCGTGCCCACGAAGAGCAGGAGCACGATACCGAGGAAGGCCAGCTTGTGCGCGAGCACCCAACCCAGTTTCCGAGCATACCAGTTGTTGAGCGCATCGAGGCCGTGTTCGAAGCGGATGAGCACCCGGTTGTACACGTTGGTCGGTTCCAGTTCCTCCTTCCGGCCCATGCGCGATGCGAGCCACGGCGTGAGGGTGAAGCTGACGAAGAGGCTCATGAGCGTGGACACCACCACCACCACGCTGAACTGCTTCAGCAGGTCGGCCACGAAGACCTGCACGAAGAGGATGGGCAGGAACACCACCACATCCACCAGTGTTATGGACAAGGCGGAGAAACCGATCTCCGCACGGCCCTTGATCGCGGCGCTCTTTCTGTCCTCGCCCTTGTCCAGATAACGTTGGATGTTCTCCAGCACCACGATGGAATCGTCCACGAGGATGCCGATGATGAGCGACATGGCCAGCAGCGTCATCAGGTTCAGCGTGTAGCCGAAAAGCCCCATGGCCACGAACGCGCTGATCAGCGAAGCCGGAATGGCCACCAGGATGACGAGCGAGTTGCGCAGGCTGTGCAGGAAGAGCAACATGATGAGCGATACCAGCAGCACGGCCAGGCCGAGGTCCACGAGCACGCCGTTCACGGCTTCGATGGTGATATCGGTGCTATCGTCGGCGATGATGAACCGCGTGGCCGATGCTTGTTCCTCCTGTTCAATGCTGGCGAGTTCCGCCCGGATACCGGCGCTGACCTCCACCGCGTTCGCATCGCCTTGTTTCTTGATCAACAGGCCGATGCCTTCTTCCCCATTGTACCGGCTCACCGAAGTGGCATCAGCGATGCCATCCACCACGGTTGCCACATCCTTCACGCGCACCACGGAGCCCGGAGCCGGAATGGCCACCACCACATTCTCGATCTCCTCAACGGTGGTGAGCTTGCCCGCGAGCTTCACGGTGAGCTGGGCAGCCTCGGTACGTACGGCGCCCGCAGGCACCTCTCGACCAGCACGTACGATGGCGTCGGATACGAGTGCGAGCGGGATCCGGTACAAGAGCAGTTTCGCCTGGTCCACCTTCACCTGCACTTCGCGCTGTTCGCCACCGAGCAGGGTGATCTCCGACACGCCCTTCAATTGTTGCAGACGCGGCAGCAGTTCATCCTGCATGCGTTGGTAGAACCGTGGTGCGGGCTCATCGCTCAAGGCGCTCACGCTCATGATGGGCAGGTCGTTCGGCGAGACTTTCGTCATCACCGGCGGCTGCAGGCCGTCGGGCAGATCCTGGCGGATGTTGTCGATGCGGCGTTGGGCATCCTGCATGGCCAGGTCGAGGTCGGCGCCGTACTTGAAGTTGACGATGACGATGGACGCGTTGGCCAGTGATCGGCTGCTGATGAAGTCCACATGCTCCAGCGCACTGAGCGCATCCTCCACGGGCCGCGTAACGGCGTTGGCCACTTCATCGGGCGCGGCACCGGGGTACATGGTGCGGATGGTGATCACCGGCTGGTTGAAGTCCGGCATGAGTTCCACACCCAGGTTGCGGTAGGCCACCACGCCGCCCAGCAGCAACACACCGAAGATGACGATGATGAGCGACGGCCGCTTGATGGCGATCTCGGTGATGGTCATGGTCTGTTGCTGTTCGATCGCGTGTTCACGGGTCAGCGGTACCGCACCGGCATGCCGTCCGCAAGGCTGATGAAGCCACTGGTCACCACGATGTCACCGGGCTTCAAGCCTTCGGCCACGGCCACTAAGCCACCGCTCGTGGCGGTCGTTACGATCGTGCGCCGCTGGGCGATGCCGTCCTGCACCACATAGACCTCCGGTTCGAGCGTGGAACCGATCAGCGCATTGGCCGGGATCACCGCTCCGGGCACTTCCCCTTTGCGCGGCGCTTGCACCGAAGCCGACATGCCCGGTCTGATCGCATCATTGGTTGAGGAAGCAAGGGCGATGCGCACGGCGAAGTTGTGCGCGCCATCACCGCGATCGCCCACGCTGGATACCGCACCCACCAAACTCTTTGTACCACTTGAGGCGACCGTGAGCGCATCGCCGATCCGGAAGCGACCGCGATCCGATGCGGGTACCAGCAGCACCAGTTCCATCGCACGATGATCGGTGAGTTGCGCCACGGGCATGGATCCCGGCACTTCCGCCATCACGCGGCCATCGTGCGTGGCTTCCACCGTGCCACTGTACCGGGTGCCTTCCCCAAGCAGCGCCTGCCGCACGGTGTCAACACCCACATGCACGGGTGCGCTCTTGTCGTGGCGGTACACGCGCTCCTGCACAATGCGCTTGTTGGATGCGAGCTTCCATACCGTGAGCACGACCAAAGCGCCCAGCGCGATCCAGATCATCCAGCGTTTCATGGGCGTTGTGTTGGCAGCAGTGTTCCGGTGATGCGCGCCAGTTCCAGCTGGGCTTTGCGCAGGTCCACCAAGGCGTTGATGGTGTTCTGTTGTGCGTTCCAGAATGCCTGGTCGGCAAGTACGATGTCGCTGAGCGAGGCCACACCTTGCTGGTGTTGGAGCAGTGTGCTGCGGCGGATGCGATCAGCCAGTTCCAATTGCGCTTCGCTGTCCGCGAGGGCTCGGCGGGCCAGGGCTTCTTCGCGCAGGGCGGTGCGGTGTTCCAATGCGTCGCGTTCAAGTGCGGCATCGCGTTGCAGCGTGGCGTGCTCCAACTCCAGTTCCTTGCCTTTGATCCGTTTCCCCAGCACGGTTCCTTGGAAGATGGGCACCTGCAACTGCACACCGAAGTAGCCGATGGGATAGTAGTCGTACCGGTCCTCCACACCGATGGGCCCGAAGCCGGTAGTGCCATACAAACCAGTGGCGTTCAAACTGGGAATACGTGAGCGCTTCACCAGTTGTAGTTCGGCCGCCTTCAAGCGCATGGCCTGTTCAGCTGTGCGCACACCGGTGCCCAAACGCGCTGTTGGCGCCGTTGTGTACAATACGGCCTCGGGTGCGGTGACCTCCAGCGGGGCATCCACCGGAACTCCGATCAGCATGCGCAAGGCGTCCATGGCCTGCGCGTATTGCGAACGCGCACGTTCACGCTGGGTAAGGAGTTGGGCGTGTTGCAAGCGCAGCCTGTCCACGTCGCTTGCACGTGCGAGCGCCTGATCATGCAGCAGCTCCGTGTTGCGTACCAGGTCTTCGGCATTCACCACATTGCTGTCCAGGAACGCCAACCGCGCATTCATGATCTGCAGGTTGTAGTACACGTTGCTCACCTCCAGCACCACCGCTTCCCGTGTCCGTTCACCCTGTAGTCCGACCAGTCGATCGCCCTCCCTGGCCATCTGGATACCACCCCACACCTGCGGATCGTACAGGGGCATTTGTGCTTGCAGGTTCGCGTTGATGTTCTGCGTGGTACCGAATTGGACGGCGCGGTAAGCGCCTTCGGGTCCGCCGAAGAAGCTGGAGGGCAACAGTTGGTAGGGCAGGTCGGTGTAGTGCCTGAACTCGGCCGCACCGCGCACTTTGGGGATCAGCCCGGCCTTTGCTTCCCCGATCCGCAGGGCGGCCATCTCTTCGTCCAATGCCGCCATGCGCACGCGCCGATCGTTCGCCAGTGCGGAATCCACGCACTGTTCAAGGGTCATGATCTGGGCGGATCCCTGCGCGGCCAACAGGGTGACCAACAAGGACACCATGATATACCGCAAGGCTGTGGAAGCGCGCCGCATGGTGATCACGGGCTACTGGAAGAAGGTCGTGTACGTTGCGAGGTGCGTGGCCATGGCCTCCCGATCGTGGGCTGCGTTCCCGTCGAATCCGCGCAGCGCGTGGTGGATCGGGATCAGGAAGTTGTGCAGCTGGTTGTGCGCTTCACCCTCCATGGTGCATCGTTCGAAGATCAAGCCGAACTCTACTTCCAGCGCGGCCTTCAGCGTATCCGCGTTCCCGCTCGCAGGATCGAAAGCCTGAATGATCGCCGACATGTTGGCGATGCCAGCTGTGGTCTCCGGGTTGGCGATCCAGCGGTTGCCCAAACTGTCCAGGCGGACGGCGGGAACACCGCTTTCTCGAGCGTCGGTGGCCTGCGCGGCGGCGGATCCTTCATCCGTATGATCGCTATGCGCGGGTGCATTCGTGCCACAGCCCAAGGCAAGGAGCGTAAACCCGACGAGGGCTGTTGCAAGTAGTCCGGTGGTCTTCATCGTGTATGGTGTTGGTTCGGTGTGTGTGCGGTGTTGCCCAGTCGAGCGGCAGCGAAGTAGAAGGCCCCGGTGAGGAGCGTTCGGAAAGCCAGAGCGCCGATGGTCTTCTGTTCGTATGGCCCACCGCTGTATACATGCCAGGCGAAAACGACGGCGGCACCGACGAGCACCACCACGGCCGCGAGCAGCACCTTGGCAGGCCAGCGCCTTTGCGCGATCACGCCCCCGGCGGCCAGCACATAAAGGACACTGGCGATGAAGTTGGCCCACACCACCACAAGCACGTAGTTCCCTTCACGCGCCCGAACGCCGAACAGGTCGAAGATCACGGATGTGCTGAGGAACAGCGTGAGCGCACCGAAGAGCAGCAGCACGGCGGCGAGCACGTAGCGGAGGATCGGTGCTTTCATCATCTTGTTCTTATTTGGTCCGGATAAGCCCCACCACCACCTTCACCAGCGCGCGGCCCTTCTTCGTCAGATCGAACGAGCGGCCGCTCATACGCCAGCGGAGCATGTGCAGCCGGAACGTGCCCATCGCGATCGTGGTGAGCAGTTCGGCGGGGAAGGCATCGGTGAACACGCCTTTCGCCTGTCCTTCCTTGATGGTGGCAAGCAGATGGCGCCGCTTCACCTCCATGAGGTCGGTAATGCCCTTGTCCAGCGCGGGAGTCTGGTCCAGTACGCCGCTGGCGAAAATGGCCATGAGGAAATGGGGATACTGCGTGAAGAACCGGAAGTGGCTGTCGAACATGGCTTCTACCCGCTCCGATGGATCGCTCACGCGGGCGGTCACTTCGGTGAGGCGTTCCTCCATGGAAGCAGCGAGGTAGTGGAGCATGGTGAGCAGGATCTCCTCCTTGTTCTTGAAATGCCGGTACAAGGCCGGTTCGCTGAAGCCCATGCGCTCGGCAAGCCGCTTGGTGGTGAGCGCAGCGTAGCCGCTCTCGGTCATGAGCTGGCCTGCGGCCTCCATGATCTCCAGTTGGCGGGGCTTAATGTCCATGGTCGTTCTTGAGTTTGAGGAAAGAAACGCCCAGCCAGAACACCGAGGTGGTCATGGCGAGAGCTCCGATGAGGACGAAGACCGGTGGAGCGCCCAGATAGACTTCCGCCAGAATGCCCATCGGCATCAACAGGCCGGTGATGGCCAGCCAGGAGATGACCGCCACATGGCGCAACCGCTCGCGGAAATGAAGGAGCAGGTAACCCACCACCACGTTCAAGAAGGCGAACAGGTTGCCATGCACATGCGCGAGGCGCGCCTCGAAATGCTTGCCGCTGGAATAGCTGTCCACCCATGCCTGCTTGTCCGGTGCGAAGTCGCGCAGGTAGATCAGGAGGAAGCCGTAGAGCATGAAGGCCCCCATGACCAGGAAGCCGATCGCGATGTTGTTCTTGCCGTGCATGGTGCCGTGTTCAGGTCAACGGCACAAAGCACGTTAGTGTACGCTAACATGAAGGTGATGAAAGTCACCAGCTGCGTTGTTCGGCGTTAGCGCAGCGGGTGGTAAGGTTCCAGGTGGCACCGTTGTCGAAGCCGGCACGCATGTGCACGTGGAAGGTGCGTCCGCCTTCAAAAGCAGGGCGCCCATGGCGAGGAGGGAAGCCGGAAAGGCGTGACTATTCTCGCCAGGGCGGAGCTATCCGTTGTTTCACAGCCGCAGTATCCGCAGCGCGCCACGTAACACCAAGCCGAACACCACCGTGCCCACAATAAGGTCGGGCCAATGCGTCCCCGTGATGGCAACAAGACCAGCAGCGCTGATCACGCCCACGTTCACCTTGGCATCGGTGCTGGTGAAGATCCACGACGCCTGCATGTGCGCCTCGCCATCCTTCGACTTGCGAAGCAGATACAAGCAGGTGAGGTTGCCGATGAGGGCGAAGAGCGAGACCACCGCCATGGTCCATGGTTCGGGCATCGCTTCGGCGCGAACGGAGCGGCGGAGCACCTCGGCAAGCCCGGCCGCCAACCCAAGTTGGATGTAGCCGCTGATGTGCGCCACCCGGCGTTTATGCGATACTGCTTTTCCAACGGCGGCCAACGCGAGGCCGTAACGAAGGCATCAGCAAGCATGTCCAGCCCATCAGCCATCAGGCTCAGGCTTCTGGCCAGCAAGCCTGCAACGATCTCCATCATGAAGAAGCCCGCGTTGATCGCTAGCACCAGTATCAACGTGCGACGGTCGGTTGTTCGCGCCCCCTCCCCCACCCTCTCCCCCCCCCGGCCCCGGCACACGCGCGGCCCCCCCATTGCTGTCCGGACGGGAACGGCCCCCCTTGTTTGGCCTCTTCGGCCTTGGCACCGCGAGGCCCATGTGCTGAAGAGCTCCACCCGCGCAAGGTCCAAGCGGGTGGCGGGAGCCGCCCCCCGCCCGGGCCATGCCCGCCTCCGACCTCTTCGGCGTAGTGCCCGTCGCCCACGCTCGCTGCTTCCGCGCCGGGGCGCGGTTTGCAATGGTGACCAGCCCTGCCCGCCCGCCTCCGGGCCAGCCGACTAGCGCTTCAGCACCGCCCCCCTTCCTTCATATCCTTCACCAGGTCCTACGCTGGTGCGCTCCAGCATGCGTCGCAGGTCCTCCCGCACCTTCAGAAATGGTCGTGCAAGGCGCAGGGCCGGGCGGCATCGCAATGCGGAAGGCCCAGCGCGCAGCCCTTGTAGATGGCATCGCCATCGATGGTGGAAACGATGTGGCTCAGCTTCACCTTGCTGGCCAGGGCCGTCGGCATGGAGAACCCCCCGCCGGGGCCTTTGGTGGAAAGCACCAGCTCGGCATGCACCAGCTGCTGGAGCACCTTGGCGGTGAAGGCCTCGGGGATCGCCGTCTCCTTCGCCACCGCTTTCAGGTTCATGCTCTTCCCCTCCCCGCAAGCGGCGATACACACCACCGCCCGTATCGCATACTCGCACGCCTTTGAGAACATGACGGCAAAGAACGCGAAAGTGCGGTGTGGCGGGGATGATGAGCGTCAGCAGCCCGCGGCGGAGCCCGACTAGGAAGGCGCAGGCAGCACCGGCACCGCGTGCCGCCGTTGCACCAAGTGTACCAGCAGCGCGATAACGCCGAGCGGTATGGGCACCGAGGTGAGCAGCTGGATCCAGTGGTAACCGGGGATCATGCCCCAGCCGATCCAGAAGAAGGTGCCCTGCACGAAGAGGGCCGCTTCACTGAGCAGAACGCCGCCGGTGAAGAGCGAGAGCCCCACGCGCACGAGGGGATCGGTGGAAACGAACCAGCCGCGCAGCAGGGCCATGGCGAAGAGCATCATGCTGATGGCGCCGAGCATGTTGAGGTGGATGAAGCCGATGACGTAGTTGCGGATGGTGAAGGCCATGACGGCCACGGCCGGCACGGCCACCACGGTTTGCATGAGCACCTTGAGCCCCATGCCGATGAGGGCGTAGGTGACGCAGCGCCAGGCCCAGAGCGGGGCTTTGCCGAACAGCTTCTGTTGGGTGCGGATGGCCATCGCGGTGCGCCAGCCCGCCCACAATTGCAGCAGCACACCCACCGAGTTGATGGCGATGATGGGCCAGTGCCGTTCGCTCCAGGCGATGGCGAGCGCGAAGGTGAGCACGGCGGAGATCAGCCAGAGCCGGATGGTGAAGGGATCGAAGAGCTCCGCCGTGCCGTGGGTCTCCGCCCAGCGGCTCCAGAGCGCGAGCGCGGCGAACCAGAACCAGCCGTTGAACTGGAAGTGCAGGAAGAACTGGATGCTCCAGTAGTACACCTCGGTGCCGAAGAGCCCCATGGCGAGCAGGGGGGCCATGGCCCACACCCCGATGGTAGAGACCGCCATCAACCACACGGCGATGCGCACCAGCTTGCGGCTGCCTGCCGCCAGCCAGTGGCGGGTGCCGCGCCAGGCCATTACCGCCAGCGCGTAGGATAGCAGCAGGTGCAGGGTGGTGAAGGAGATGGACACCGGTCCGTAGGATTCAATCGGGAAGGAGAGCAGCATGCCCACCACCGCCACCTGCACCAGCAGCAGGAGGCGGTGCGCCCGCGCGGCTCCTGCCGGTCGGTGTCCTCCAGCAGAAAGACCATGAGGGCGATGAAGAGCCAGCCGAGCATGGCCACATGGGAGTGCGCGTGGAGCAGCGGCTTGAAGCGCAGGTAGGGGATGTCCACCACGTAGTAGCTCCGCAACACACAACCGATGGTGGCCGCGATGGCCAGGTTCAGCAGGGCGATACCGAACCAATGGCGCAGGCCGTCTGGATGTTTCCTGGCGTTCCGTGGGGCTGGTCATGCCGCCTGAAGGTTCATCGTTCGGGATGACAAACGTCATATACCGGATAGAACTGTCCGATGATTTTTGTCACGCCAATTCGGCCAACGAAAGAGCCACGATCGAGAGCACGCCCAACACGCACAACGAACAACCTTCCATGAGAACCAACAGCGGACGCCACGGATGGTGATGGGCGATGCTTCTGGCATGGCGGCCTGTGGCGGGGCGGAGCACCGGCCACGCCCCAGGTGCGGCAAAGCGCCCGCACCTGCCGGCGAGACGAGCGCCCACGAAGGAACCACCACCCATACGAAGCTGATCACGGCGGCCGACCTGACCTTGGGCGACATCGACAACGCGATGGCGGAGAAGGGCAAGACGACCTACGACGTGAAGTGCCAGGCATGCCACAGCATGGGCGAGAACCGCGTGGTGGGGCCCGGCTGGAAGGGCGTGACCACACGGCGCAAGCCGGAGTGGATCATGAACATGATCATGAACATCGACGTGATGCTGAGCGAAGACCCCGAAGCGCAGAAGATGCTGGAGGAATGCCTCGTGCGCATGCCCAACCAGAACCTCAGCCATGACGAAGCCCGCCAGGTGCTCGAGTTCATGCGCACCCTTTGAACCGCCACCAAACCAAACCGAACCACCAATGAAACGCCCTACCTGACCACCGCCCTGCTGCTCTCCGGGGCCGGTGGTGCCTTCCTCTTCCTGAACACGCTGCAGGGCTGCCGGCCCACCACCACCCAGGCGGTGGTGCAGGGCGATGCGGCGTCCAAGGTGTATGTGCGGCCCGGTGCGTATGACGAGTTCTACAACTTCGTCAGCGGCGGGTTCAGTGGCCAGTTGAGCGTGTACGGCCTGCCGAGCGGCCGCATGCTGCGCAACATCCCCGTGTTCAGCGTGAACCCGGAGAGCGGCTACGGCTACAGCGAGGAGACCAAGCCGATGCTGATGACCACGCACGGTTTCATCCCCTGGGATGACAGCCACCACCCGGAGCTGTCGCAGACCGATGGCATCCCCGATGGCAAGTGGTGCTTCATCAACGGCAACAACACGCCGCGCATCGCCTTGGTGGACCTGGGCACCTTCCGCACCAGGAGCATCATCGAGATCCCGAACTGCGCGGGCAACCACAGTTCGCCCTTCACCACGGGCAACAGCGAGTATGTGGTGGCGGGTACGCGCTTCAGCATTCCCATGGGCACCGACGCCGAGCGCGACGTGCCGATCGAGAGCTACCGCGAGAACTTCAAGGGCACGGTGAGCTTCATCCATCCGGAACCGGAGACGGGCAAGATGTCCATCGCCTTCCAGATCATCACCCCGGGCATGAACTTCGACCTGTCGCACGCCGGCAAAGGCCCGAGCGACGGCTGGTTCTTCTTCAGCTGCTACAACAGCGAACAGGCGTACAGCCTGCTGGAGGTGAACGCCAGCCAGCGCGACAAGGACTTCATCATGGCGGTGAACTGGAAGAAGGCCGAGCAATACGCCAAGGAGGGCAAGGGCCGCAAGGTGCCCGTGGAGTACTACAGCAACTGGTACAACGAGAGCACGCACACGGCGGAGAGCACCATCATGGAAGAGGTGCTGCAGCTGGACCCGCGCGAGCTGAAGGACCTGGTCTACTTCATGCCCTGCCCGAAGTCGCCGCACGGCTGCGATGTGGACCCCACCGGCCAGTACATCGTGGGCAGCGGCAAGCTGGCGGCGCTCATCCCGGTGTTCGACTTCAACAAGATCCAGGCGGCCATCGCGGCCAACGACGTGGAAGGTGATTTCATGGGCATCCCCGTGCTGAAGTACGAGAGCGTGCTGCATGGCGAGGTGAAGAAGCCCGGCCTGGGCCCGCTGCACACGGAGTTCGACGGTAAGGGCAACGCGTACACCTCGATGTTCGTGAGCAGCGAGATCGTGAAGTGGAGCCTGAACACCTTGGAGCCCGTGGACCGCGTGCCCACCTACTACAGCATCGGCCACCTGTGCGTGCCCGGCGGGGACAGCAAGAAGCCCTGGGGCAAGTACGTGATCGCCTACAACAAGATCACCAAGGACCGCTACCTGCCCACCGGCCCGGAACTGGCCCAGAGCGCGCAGCTCTACAGCATCGATGGCGACAAGATGGAACTGCTGCTGGACTTCCCCACCATCGGTGAGCCGCACTATGCACAAGCCATGCCCGCCGAACTGGTGAAGCCGCGCGAGGTGAAGTTCTTCGACATCAACAAGAACAAGCACCCCTACCTGGCCAAGGGCGAGAACGAAACGAAGATCGAGCGGAAGGGCAAGGAGGTGCACGTGTGGATGACCACCATCCGTTCGCACTTCACCCCGGACAACATCGAGGGGGTGAAGCTCGGCGATGAAGTGTACTTCCACGTGACCAACCTGGAGCAGGATTGGGACGTGCCCCACGGCTTCGCCATCAAAGGCGCGGCCACGGCGGAGCTGCTGGTCATGCCCGGTGAGACGCAGACGTTGAAGTGGGTGCCCGACCAGGTGGGTGTGGTGCCCTTGCTACTGCACGGACTTCTGCAGCGCGCTGCACCAGGAGATGCAGGGCTACGTCCGCGTATCGCCTGCTGGCAGCAACGTGGATTTGAAGGCCGAGACCCGTTCCGTGGATGCCGGTTCCTAGATGGCACCGACCACGACCTGAACGAACGAACGACACCGGTGGGGCCCATCCGCCGGTGTTCGTTCTTCATAGCCAACCCATGACCGCCGCCCGCATCCGTCCGCTCTCCCGGGTCATGATCGCCATCGCCGCGCTCGCCATGGGGCCTTGCTCGTGGTGCCCATCTGGCGCATCGACCTGATGGCCCCGCAGTATCCGGAAGGCCTGTACCTGCAGATCTTCCACGATCGTTTTTCCGGCGATGTGGAGAAGATCAACGGCCTGAACCACTACATCGGCATGGCCACCATCCACAACGCGATG
The DNA here is from genome assembly GCA_016712025.1 of Flavobacteriales bacterium. Lineage (GTDB taxonomy): Bacteria > Bacteroidota > Bacteroidia > Flavobacteriales_F > PHOS-HE28 > PHOS-HE28. The sequence continues at coordinate 44,394 of JADJRW010000013.1, read as the reverse complement.
TTCCCGGAGTTCGCCATCATGCGCTACGCGTTCTACCTGCTCATGGGCTGGGGGGTGATCGCTGCGGCCATCGGCCGGAACGGGGCCCTGTTCACCTGGCTCATGGCGCTGTACGCCTTCGTGCTCTGGGCCATGTGGGACATGTACGCGTGGGGCTACAAATACGGCCACGACCTCGACCCGCATGCGGCGATCAAGGTGGAAGGCATGGCCTACCAGCCACCGCTGCTCGGCCACAAGAAGCTGCTGAACTTCGATGCATGGTCACTCCCCGATACGGGTGGTTGGGTGCTCTTCGGGGTGATCTCACTGGCCTGCATCATCTGGTTCGTGGAGTGGCGCTGGCCGAAGCGGCATGCCGGGCCATCCGGGCCTTCGCCGATGAGCATCTCTTCGCTGGCTGCTGTCTGCGTGCTGTTTTTGGCGTCATGCGTAAGTTCGGAGAAGCCGGTGATCGCCTTCGGCAAGGTGGAGTGCGCGTACTGCCGGATGAACGTGATGGACCCGCAATTCGCTGCCGCGATCGTCACCTTGAAAGGTCGCACCTATACGTTCGACTCACCGGAATGCATGGCCCAGCACGTGGCCGAGGGCCGTTGCGAGGACGAAGGTGGCCGCTGGTGGGTGTGCGACCACGCGCATCCGGGCAGCTCATCGATGCGACCAAGGCGCGCTACCTGCATCGCCCGGACCTGAAGAGCCCGATGAACGGCAACGTGGCCGCCTACGCCAGCGCGGCCGACCGCACGCGGCAGCAGCATCACCGGCGAGGCGCTGGATTGGTCCGTGCGCGACGCGACTGGCCACCATGAAGACCATGCTGCGCACGACCGCTTCCTTGCTCCTCTGCGCCTGTCCCGCGGACGCGCGCGCGTGCAGGGTGAGGCCGGGTGGAGGGACCATCAAGGAAGCCTTGGCCATGGCCGCGGACTGTGACACGGTGCTGGTGCACGCGGGCACCTACGCGGAAGGCACCATCACCATCGAGCGGCCGGTGGTGCTGCTGGGCAAAGGCTGGCCGGTGATCGATGGCGGCGGCGCGGGCGAGGTGATCGTCGTGAAAGCATCGCATGTGACCATCTCCGGTCTCGTGGTGCGCGGCACGGCCATCAGCGACCTGAACGACAACGCGGCCATCAAGTGCATCAGCACCACGGATATCGTTATCACGGGCAACCGCGTGGAAGGGTGCTTCTTCGGCATTTACCTGAGCAGCGTGGCGCGGGCCGTGGTGTCGGACAACCGGGTGATCGGAGACGCCGCCACGCAGGAGAACCGCCGCGCGAACGGCATCCACCTGTGGAAGTGCGCCATGTGGATGTGCTGCGCAACACGGCGATGCACCACCGCGATGGCATCTACCTGGAGTTCGTAACGGACTCCCGCTAGGTGAGCGACACCACGGCCTTCAACATGCGCTACGGCCTGCACTTCATGTTCAGCCACCGCGACAGCTACACGCACAACCTCTTCCACGACAACGGCGCGGGCGTGGCGGTGATGTTCACCCAGGAAGTGACCATGACCGACAACCAGTTCCTGCGCAACCGCGGCGCCAGTTCGTACGGCCTGCTGCTGAAGGAGATCAACGACGCGCACATCGAGCGCAACACGTTCGCGGACAACACGGTGGGGATCCTGTTGGACGGCTGCAACCGGGCCACGGTCATCGACAACCACTTCAACGCGAACGGCTGGGCCGTGAAGCTCTTCGCGAACAGCACCGCCACCCGCTTCGAGGGGAACAGCTTCAGCGGGAACACTTTCGACATGACCACCAACGGCGATCTGGTGCTGAGCACCTTGAAAGGCAACTACTGGGACCGCTACCGGGGCTATGACCTGGATCGTGACGGACGAGGCGATGTGCCACACCGGCCGCTGAGCGTGTTCGCCCTGGTGACCGAGCGCATGCCCTACGCGATGGTGCTCTCGCGCAGCCTGATGGTGAACCTGCTGGACCAGAGCGAACGGCTGGTCCCCACGCTGACCCCGAAGGCCCTTGGAGGACACAGCACCCTTGATGCGCCCGCCCGCCCGGTCGCCACCGCTTCACACGCTAGGCGCCCATGGATAGGATCGTGTTCGAAGGGCTGGGCAAGCGCTACGCACGCCAGTGGGCCTTGCGCGCGGTGAACGCACGGTTCGTGGAAGGCGAAGTGGTGATGGTGATCGGCCCGAACGGATCGGGGAAGACCACGCTCATCAAGTGCCTGCTGGGCTTGGTGCGGCCCACGGAAGGGCCATCCACGTGAACGGCTGGCTGGGCAACGATCCGGCCTACCGGCGCTGCCATCGGGTACATGCCGCAGTACGCCGAGTTCCCGCGCGAGTTGACCGTGGACCAACTGCTGCGCATGATGAACGACATCCGCGACGCGAAATCCGGCTCAACGGACGACCGGTTGATCAAGCTGCTCGGCGTGGACGCGCTGCTCGACAAGCGTATCGGCACGCTGAGCGGCGGCATGCGCCAGAAGGTGAGCGCGGTGCTCGCCTTCCGCTACCGGCCGAACATACTGGTGCTCGATGAACCCACGGCAGGCCTCGATCCCGTGAGCGCCAGCAAGCTGCTGGATGCCGCGGTGCAAGCCAAACGAGGCGGGTGCCACCGTGCTGATCACCTCGCACATCATGGAAGAGGTGCAACGCCTTGGCGATCGCGTGGCTTACCTGCAGGATGGTCGGCTGCGGTTTCGCTTGCCGCCGGAGTCCATCATCGAGGTGACCGGCGAACCGTCGCTCGCCCTCGCCTTGCCCAAGTACCTCGCACAACTACCACCGGCCAATGTGGAAAGTCTATAAGTACACGCTGCTGGACCTTGCGCGCAACCGCTTCGCGCTGGGCTATGCGCTCCTGCTGCTGCTCGTATCCGTCGGGCTCTTCATGCTGGAGGCCGACAACACCAAGGCGCTCATCAGCCTCACGCAGGTGGTGCTGGCGCTGGTGCCGCTGCTCGCTCTGGTCTTCACCATCATCTACTTCTACAACCAGTACGAGTTCACCGTGCTGCTGGCCGTGCAACCCTTGCGCAGGCAGAGCATCATTCGCGCGCAATTCCTGGCGGTCGGCAGCGCCCTGCTCGTCTGCTTCCTCTTCGGCGTGGGCTTGCCGGTGGTGGCTTACGCCCCGGCCCGATCGGTTGGACCTTGTTGCTCACCGGCGCGGCGCTCACCATGGTGTTCTGCGCCTTGGGCATGTTGATCGCGGTACGCCAAAGCGATCGCGCAAAGGCCGTGGGCATCGGTCTGGCGACCTGGGTCTTCATGGTGCTGGTCTATGATTCGCTGCTGCTGTGGCTCATGTTCAGCTTCAGCGATCGGCCCATCGAGCCGGTGATCGTGCCACTTGCCGCGCTGAACCCGATCGACCTGTCGCGCATCCTGATCATGTTGAAGATCGACCTCGCGGCCTTGCTGGGCTACACCGGCGCAGTATACCAGCAGTTCTTCGGCAGGCTGGGGGGCATGCTCGTCTCCTTCGCTCGCCTTGTTGTTGTGGATGCTGCCCCTGCTGGCGCGGTGCGTGCGTTCCGGAAAGGACCTTTGAATGCATCTACCTGACTGTTGGCACATCCATCACTCCCACGGACAATATTGTCCGCTGAAGCAACCAGGACACCCATGAGCACCATTCCAGAACTGCTACTTGGTGCGCGTCCACTGCATCGCTGGCGTTGAGCGCCCGCCAGCGGCGAGCTGCACGGTAACGGCAGCCGCAGCGCCCGCGAGGCAGCGCCCCCGGGGGTGGGCAATCCACGGTGAAGGATGATCTATCGCAGAAGAACGTGGTGGGTGTGGCGGTCGGTTCTCCGGACCACAGCACCTTGGTGACCGCCGTGAAGGCCGCGGAACTGGTCGATGCGCTCAGCAATGCCGGTCCCTTCACGGTTTTCGCACCCACCAATGCGGCCTTCGCTGCGTTGCCCGCAGGTACGGTGGAAGGTTTGTTGAAGCCGGAGAAGAAGGCCGACCTACAGGACGTCCTCCAGTACCACGTGTTCGTGGGCGTCTTGAAGGCGGAGCAGTTGCTGGATGGTCGATCGCTGGGTATGGTGAACGGCAGCAACGCCAAGATCTCGGTGAAGGACGGCAAGGTGATGATCAATGATGCGACCGTAGTGGCCAGCGTGCCTGCGAGCAATGGGATCGTGCATGTGATCGACAAGGTGATCCTGCCACCAGCACCCGCGCAGTGAACGAGCATTCCACCTTCGGCTCTTCATTTCCGGGGGCCGGGTGAAAGTCGGTGAAGGCGTCCGCAAGGGCGCCTTCGCTGTTCCTGGGTGCGCGGTGTCCCGCGAACCTGACGGAAGTCAGTTCCCGTCTGACCAGCCTCAGTCCGCAGCTCCTGGCAGCGCTGGACTTTCGCAGCGCAAAGCCCGACTGATGAGCGTCATCTTCCTCCTGATCGCTGCCAGTACGCTGGTCGCCGGGATCTTCCTGGGGGCCTTCGTGTGGGCCGTGCGGAAAGGGCAGTACGACGACGATCGGTCACCCGCCGTGCGTATGCTCCATGACCCGGCCCCTCCAGCGAACGAAACCAAGTGAACCGATGATCGAGCGTTTCCAATACGACAACCGCATCGTCAAGAACTTCCTGTTCATCACCATCCTCTGGGGTGTGGTGGGCATGCTGGTGGGCCTGATCGCCGCACTGCAATTGGTGATCCCAGAGTTCAACCTGGCTTCATGGTTCTCCTTCGGGCGGGTGCGCCCCTTGCACACCAACGCGGTGATCTTCGCCTTCGTGGGCAACGGCATTTTCGCCGGTGTCTACTACAGCCTGCAGCGGCTGCTGAAGACGCGCATGTTCAGCGATGCGCTGAGCAACATCCACTTCTGGGGCTGGCAGCTGATCATCGTCTCGGCGGCGGTTACCCTGCCGCTGGGCATGACCACCGGCAAGGAATACGCCGAGCTGGAATGGCCCATCGACATCGCCATCACGCTGGTGTGGGTGGTCTTCGGCATCAACATGTTCGGCACCATCCTCAAGCGCCGCGAGCGGCACCTGTACGTGGCCATCTGGTTCTACATCGCCACCTGGGTCACGGTGGCCATGCTGCACATCGTGAACAGCATCGAGCTGCCGATCTCGATGACCAAGAGCTACAGCTGGTACGCCGGTGTGCAGGACGCGTTGGTGCAGTGGTGGTACGGGCACAACGCGGTGGCCTTCTTCCTCACCACGCCCTACCTGGGGCTGATGTACTACTTCCTGCCGAAGGCGGCGAACCGCCCGGTGTACAGCTACAAGCTCAGCATCATCCACTTCTGGGCGCTGATCTTCCTCTACATCTGGGCGGGTCCGCACCACTTGTTGTACAGCGCGCTGCCGGATTGGGCGCAATCGCTCGGCACGGTGTTCAGCATCATGCTCATCGCACCGAGCTGGGGCGGCATGCTGAACGGTTTGCTCACGTTGCGCGGCGCATGGGACCGTGTGCGCGAGGATCCCGTGCTGAAGTTCTTCGTGGTGGCCGTGACCTGTTACGGCATGGCCACACTGGAAGGTCCGCTGCTGAGCCTGAAGTCGATGAACGCGATCGCGCACTTCACGGACTGGATCGTGGCGCACGTGCACATCGGCGGTATGGGCTGGAACGGCTTCATGGCCTTCGGTATGATCTACTGGCTGGTGCCTCGCCTCTATGGCACTGAACTCTTCTCCAAGAAGCTCGCGAACATGCACTTCTGGCTGGGTACGCTGGGGATCATCTTCTATGCGGTGCCGCTCTACTTCGCAGGCTTCTTCCAGGCCATGATGTGGAAGCAGTTCACGCCGGACGGATACCTGGTGTACAAGAACTTCCTGGACACGCTCCTGCAGATCAAGACGGCGTACTGGCTGCGCGTGCTGGGCGGCAGCATCTACATCATCGGCGTGTTCATCATGGTGTACAACGTGGTGAAGACCGTGAAGGCGGGTCGCCTGATCGCGAACGAGGATGCCGAAGCACCGCCGCTGGAGAAGGTGGCCGTGGTTACCGAGAGCGGTCACTGGCACCGCTGGATCGAACGTCGCCCTATCCAGATGCTCGTCGTGAGCTTGGTGGTAGTGGCCATCGGTGGCATATTGGAACTGGTGCCCACCTTCCTGGTGAAGAGCAACATCCCCACGATCAGCAGCGTGAAGCCCTACACGCCACTGGAACTGCACGGTCGCGACATCTACGTGCGCGAGGGTTGCTACACCTGCCACAGCCAGATGGTGCGCCCGTTCCGAAGCGAAACGGAGCGCTATGGCGAATACGCGAAGGCAGGAGAGTTCGTCTATGACCACCCTTTCCAATGGGGTAGCAAGCGCACAGGGCCCGACCTCTTGCGCGTGGGAGGCAAGTACCCGAACAGTTGGCACTATTACCACATGTGGGACCCCACGAGCATGAGCCCGGGTTCCCTGATGCCCGCCTATCCGCACCTCTTTGAGGATGTGTTGGACACGTCCGTGACCTCCAAGAAGATCGATGCGATGATCACGATGGGCGTACCCTATGCCAAGGACTTCCCCGCCAAGGCGAACGCCGATCTCCAGGCGCAGAGCCAGGCCATTGTCGCGGATCTGAAGAAGGCGGGGGTGGAAGCCATGAGCGACCGGGAGATCATCGCCGTGATCGCCTACCTGCAACGCGTGGGTACCGATATCAAGGCCAAGGCACCCGCTGGAGTTACCGCCCAACCCTGATCGCGATGCTGAAGTTCATCAAACACCACTTGGACACCATCGCCGGGGTCGGTATCTACCCGGTGATCTCCTTCGTGATCTTCTTCAGCTTCTTCCTGCTGATGCTTTTCTGGCTGAGGAGAGTGGGGCGCACGCACATCGATCATATGGCGGCACTGCCCCTTTCCGACGAGACCAACACCAATAACACCGCTTACCATGCGCATTGATACATCCATCGCAACACGTGCGATCTTGGTCATGGCCTTCGCGGTCCTGTGCGGACCTCTGATGGCCCAAGGCACGCACCGACCGGCACCCCATCGGAGCCGCTGTTCAACGTGGACATGGGCGTGGTCTATGCGCTCCTGGCGCTGGCGGTGGTGCAGGTGATCTTCATCTTCTCGCTTTCCGGCATCATGCGCACGATGAGCGGCCCGAGCACATGGACGAAGCCCGGGGCGAGCGGTGGATCGCGTATGAAGGTGTTGGTCCCGCTGTTCCTCTTCGCCACGACCACTGCCAACGCCCAGGCTTATGAGGGCGACGGGGGCACCGTGAGCAACTACGTTCTCTTCTGGTGGTTGATCGCCGTGAACGTGGTGCTCTTCATCATGCTGCTAGCACAAGTGAACCTACTGCGCGGATTGACGAGCAGAGCGCCCCCCCGCAGGGCCGACTTGGGATCAGCGGTTGCTGGCGCGCCTTACACGGCAGGTCTCCGCGGAGAAGGAACAGGACATCCTGATGCATCACGAGTACGATGGCATCCGCGAATTGGACAATGTGCTCCCCCCTTGGTGGGTATGGCTGTTCTATGGTTCGATCATCTGGAGCGTGGTGTACCTGGTGAATGTGCACATCATCGACATCTGGCCCGACCAGAAGACCGAGTACACCAATGAAATGGTGCAGGCCAGGGTGGACGTGGATGCGTACATGGCCACCCTTACCAACACCGTCGATGAGAACACCGTGGTGCTCAGTACCGAGGCCAGCGTGCTCGGGAGCGGGCGTACCGCCTTCACCCAGTACTGCACACCCTGCCACGGCGCGGATGGGGCGGGATCCGAGACATCCGTGGGGCCGAACCTTACCGATGCCCATTGGATCCATGGCGGCGGGGTGAAGAATGTGTTCTCCACCATCAAGTATGGTGTCCCGGAGAAAGGCATGATCAGTTGGAAGACGCAGTTGAAACCCGCGGAGATCGCCGCTTTGACCAGTTTCATAATCAGCCTTCAGGGCACCGGGTCCGCCACCCAAAAGGCTCCCCAAGGTGAGCTTTGGACCGAGGGCGGCGCACCGGTGGACACTACCGCAACGGCGCCTGACAGTAGCGCGGTCCGTGCGGATACCGCGCGGCTGGCGGTGAATTGAAATGGACCGTCAACCCGCCCATATCCAGCGTGACGAGAGCTACCGCGATAGCATCAGTACGGTAGACAAGGCGGGCAAGCGGGTTTGGGTATACCCGAAGAAGCCGAGCGGGAAGTTCACGCGTTGGCGCCAGTGGTTCGGGTATTCGCTCCTCGGTCTGCTCTTCATCGGTCCGTTCCTGCGGGTCGGTGATGAGCCGTTGTTGATGATCAACATCTTGGAGCGGAGATTCGTCTTCTTCGGACAGGTGTTCTGGCCCCAGGACTTCCTGATCTTCGTGATCGGGTTCATCACCTTCATCATTTTCGTAGCGCTGTTCACGGTGGCCTTCGGCCGCTTGTTCTGCGGTTGGGCCTGCCCGCAAACGGTGTTCATGGAGCAGGTGTTCCGCCGGATCGAGTACGCCATCGAGGGCGATTGGAAGCAGCAGCAGGCCCTGAACAAGGGACCGATGACCGCGGACAAAGCTTGGAAGAAAACGCTCAAGCACACGCTCTTCTTCGCGATCAGCTTCATCATCGGTAACACCTTCCTCGCCTATATCATCGGCGGCGATGAACTTCTGCGCATGGTGCGTGAACCGGCTGCGCAGCATGCCGGCGGGCTGATCGCCATGGTGGTCTTCAGCGGTGTGTTCTACGGCAACTTCGCCTTCTTCCGGGAACAGGCATGCACTACGGTGTGCCCCTATGGGAGATTGCAAGGTGTGCTCTTGGACCGGAAGAGCATCGTGATCGCGTACGACCATGTGCGCGGGGAGGCACGCGGGCTGTTCCGGAAAGGAGAGGAACGTGCCGCGGTGGGCAAGGGCGACTGCATCGATTGCAAGGCATGCGTGCATGTGTGCCCAACGGGCATCGACATCCGGAACGGCACCCAACTGGAATGCGTGAACTGCACGGCCTGCATCGATGCCTGTGACCACATGATGCGCGGTGTGGACCTGCGCACCGGCCTCATCCGCTATGCCAGCGAGGATGAGATCGCGGATAAGAAGCCCTTCCGGTTCACCGTTCGGATGAAGGCGTACACGACCGTGCTCGCTGTCCTCGTGGGGGTGCTTGCCACGTTGATCGTGATGCGCACCGATACGGAGACCACCGTGCTGCGCACTCCGGGCATGCTCTTCCAGACCCGGCCGGATGGTAGCATCAGCAATCTGTACACCTTCAAGACAGTGAACAAGACGCACCATGACCTGCCCATCCGTATGGAGTTGATGAACGTGCGTGGTGAGATCGACCTGATCGGGAACGCGCTCGATATCAAAGCGGGGGAGCTTGGTCAAGGGGAGATGTTCATCGTCCTGCGGAGCGATCAATTGGAGGGCATGAAGACCAACTTGCTCATCGGTGTGTACACCGGTGATCGGTTGGTGGAAAAGGTGCGCACATCGTTCGTTGGACCCATGACACCACATTGAGCATGAACTGGGGAAAAGGACTCGCCATGGCATTGGCCGCTTTCGCCGGGCTGATGGTCTTCTTCATCGTGATGGCCGCGCGGAACCCGGAGCCGCTCGTTACGGAGCAGTACTATGAAGAGGAGTTGAAGTACCAGGAACGTATCGACAACAGCGAAAGGGCCAACGCGTTGACCCGCGCCGTGCGCATCGAGGTGAACGGGCAAGGCGTTCGACTGAGCTTCCCGGAGGAAATGCACGACCGCGCGATCCACGGCGAGCTCACGCTCTTGCGGCCCAATGATCCGATCGCGGACCGTCACGTGACCATTACGCCGGATGGATCGGGGGTCTTCGAGACCGTTGATCTGGGCCTGCTGAGCGGGCGCTACAACGCGCTCTTGGAATGGAGCGTGGACGGTGTGGCCTACTACACGGAGGAGAAGCTGATGGTACCATGAACGCCATGCTCGCCACGGCCTTTATGCTGGGTATGGCCGGCAGTGCGCACTGCGTGGGCATGTGCGGGCCGATCGCGCTGGCCGTACCCTCGCCCGGGACCGGTTGGCGGGCGAGGCTGGTGAGCACCTTGATCCTGAACAGCGGTCGGGTGGGTACGTACGCACTGCTGGGAGCGGCCTTCGGGATGTTCGGGGCAGGGCTGGCGCTTGCCGGACTTCAACAGGCCGTTTCCATCGTGGCGGGTGCTGTGCTCCTCCTTTCCATCCTGGTCCCCGGAGCGGTCGAGCGGTGGAGCCCGGCAAGCCGAACGGCGATCCTCATCGGCAGGTTGCGCGGTGCGTTGGCCCGCAACCTGAAGCGTACGGCACCCGAGGCGCTCTTCCTCACCGGTGCGTTGAACGGTCTGTTGCCCTGCGGGCTGGTCTATGCTTCGGCCATCGGTGCGGCGTCCATGGCCACCGCGCAACAGGGAGCACTGTTCATGGCCCTCTTCGGTGCGGGCACGCTGCCCGCGTTGATCGCCTTGCGCATGAGCGGGAGCATGCTCGGTCTGGGCGCGCGTGCGTGGTTACGTCGAGCTTCACCGGTCCTGGTATCCGCCATGGCCGTCTTGTTGATCCTTCGCGGTCTCGAATTAGGCATCCCATTGGTAAGCCCCCCTCCGGAGCCGATCGGTGCGGACGTGATAGTTTGCCATTAAGGCGAACCGGCCGCGCTCGATCCGGAGCGTACGCGCACGCTTTCGGTCCGCGAACACCTACAACATGGTCGTCGCCCGCACGGGGGCCGTTCGGGCGACCACCCTGGCCATCTTCAAGAACGGGAAGATCGTCTGGCGCATATCCGGCGTCATGAGCTCGGACGAACTCCAACAGGAACTGGTGCGACCCCTCTGAAGAAGGCATGCTCGCGCGGCACCTGGCCCACTTCGACGGAACTATTGCCCACCATGTTGGAGGACCAACAGCGGCAGATCGGTCTCCGACGCGAGCTGCTTCGCCGCGCTTTGGTGGAAGAGCCCTTCCAACAGACCAAGATGGCGGTGCAACACGGCGATCATATCCATCCGGCGTCGGCGCGCCAAGTGCTCCAACCCGTCCACCACATCCCTGCCGTGCGTTGAAATGAAGGTGTGTGGCACATCCTTCAACGCCAGTTCGTAGAGTCCATTGCTCCAATGATCGTCCCCTTCATCCGGTTCCATCTCCATGTGGGCCACCAGCACATCGGCTTTCTTCGCCAATGCGATCGATCGCAGCAGTGAAAGATCGGTGGGGAACAACTCATCATGATCATCGGCCAGCAGGATATGTTCCAAGTCCTTGTGGGGAGCGTTCTCGGGAACGACCAGAACAGAAGCGTGACCATGCTTGATCACGTCGATCGTGTTGCTCCCAAAGAACAGGGATCCGGTATGCCCACGCTTGCCCATCACCACCGCATCGATCCGCTCTTCCGCCACCATTCCCCGCACCACCGGTGCGAGCGTGCCATAGCGCAACTGTTGATCGGCGCCATCCACCTCCGTGCTCCTCACGAAGCGGTCCGTGAACATGCGTAGCCCTTCTTCGGAAGCTTTCATCAACTCATTGGTTAGCAAACCAGACATCTGAGGATCCGTAGCGGGATCCATGAACACATGGAGCAGTACATAGTGGTTCCCGGTCTTCCCGAAGAGGCGTACGGCATACTCTGCGGCGTGCATGGAGTTGTCGCTGAAGTCGGTGGGGATGAGTATGCGGGCCATGGCGCAATGGGTTTGGGACAAACCTATCGGTCATCCAGGGTCATGGCCTGATGGATGTCAGCAGATGCGATAGCGTGCATCCTGTTCTCGGACCCGAGATCGGGCGTCGCGGCAACGCAACGTGAACTGGGCGGAAGGCCGTTATCCGGAAGTCGCCGGATTCCTATGAGCGGTAATGGTTGACCGAAAGCCGCCAACGTGCTCAGGCGCGCGAGGGATCGCGCTCCTTCTGCTCCCACCCATTGGAATGGAAGGCCCGGCAACTCAGTCCTCGCCCTTGACGCGGCCGATGGCGCAACTGATGAAGGACTTCGCCTTTTCCAGCGCACCGCCCGTTCCATGTTCGGGGTAGCCTAACCGCATGAGCAATGCCGCTACTTGGTCGTGCTTGGTGGTGCCGTCGTGATCCACATCCACGCTACCCGCTTCGGGGTCCACCCGTACGCTGGTAACTCCAGCGAGTTCCTGAACACGATGGCGGATGGTGCTCGCGCACCCGCCGCATTTCAGATTGTCCACATGAAGATGAAGTATGGGCATCGTTCGGATCTTATGGTACGAAGGTCGCCACACCGCAGCATTAGGACCCTGACACCTGTTCTACGCTCGACTGACGAACGTCAGGAAGGAGGCTCGCCCGGCCCGATACGTTTGCACACAACGCTCCGTGGTAGCTGCCATCATGAACGTCGGCCCCATATCGACCATCCGCGACCTCGTTCGCGAGCTGCTCCGCCACCGCGACCCTTCAGCTTAGGCTGGGATATTGGCGCGGTACGCGGTACCTAGCCGCGATCTTGAACCCTACTTCAGCTGGAACAGCAGGCACTACACGCGCACCTGCATCAACCGCAACGAGGATTTCGAGCTCTTGGTGATCTGTTACGAACCGGGGCAGCGTACCAGCATACACGACTACGATAGCCAGACGGCGTGGATCCATCCGGTGATCGGCGAAGTGGTCGAGGAACGCTACACGACGATCATGAACGATGGCATCAAATTGGCCAAGGCCATCCACCTCCATCCTGGCACGGACGATTCGCTCTCGAACGGCAATTCGATCCACCGCTTCGTGAACTTGGGACCGGGCAGGGCTGTGACCTTGAACCTGTATGCCAAGCCCATGCGCAAGTGGCGTGTGTACGATGAGGTTACGGGCACTCCCAGCGTTGCGCCCGCAGGACCACCGCGATGAGTCCATCGCGCGGAGCCCACGAGTATCTTGCCAGCATGGCGAACAGTTCCGGGGGGCTTTCGGCAAGGTGGACATCGCTCGTGTATGCGAGCTTCTCTTCACCACAGCGGCTGAAGGATTGGTGGTGGTGGACGGCAGCGGATGCATCCTCATGCACAACCCGCGCCTGAACACCATGTTCGGCTACGCCGAAGGTGAGTTGCTGGGCGCCGGGGTCGAGGTGCTGCTACCGGATGCCGCGCGCAAGCGCCATGTGGACCACCGCAATGCCTACGACAAGAAGCCCGTGCAGCGCTCCATGGGCATCGGCATGGACCTTTGGGGCAAACGCAAGGACGGTACCGTGCTGCCGGTGGAAGTGAGCCTCAACCACTTCGAAGTGGATGGGGCACGTTTCGTTATGGGACTTGTAACCGACATCACCCTAAGACGTGTTGCCCAGGATGAGCTGAAACGCACCAATCAGGAATTGGAGGACCGTGTTGATCAACGCACCGCCGAATTGCGCGAGGCTGAACACAATGTGCGCGAAGCGTTGGAGGCCGAGAAGGAACTGAATATGCTGAAGAGCCGCTTCGTTTCCATGGCGAGCCATGAGTTCCGCACGCCGCTCAGTACCATCATGGGCAGCGTGGACCTGATCGCTCGATATACCGAGGATACCCCGAACGACAAAGTGGAGAAACACGTCACGCGCATTCGCGGAAAGGTGCGCGAGATGACGGCCATGCTCAACGAGTTCCTGTCCCTGGAGAAGATCGAGCAGGGGCATTTGGTCTGTGTGCCGGTCGAACTGGATATCGTGCATCTCACCATCGAGATGATCGAGGAACTGCGCACGTTGGCGAAGTCGGGCCAGGCGATCGACTACGACCATGAAGGTGGTGAGCGCAACGCTACACTGGACCGCCAGATGCTGAGCAATGTGATCAGCAACCTCGTCACCAACGCGGTGAAATACTCTCCGGAGGGAAGCAGGTGGAGCTGCGCACCTGCATCGCCGGAGGGCGGCTCACCATCACGGTCAAGGACGAGGGGATGGGCATTCCGGACGAGGACCAGCAGCACCTCTTCGAGCGCTTCTTCCGGGGCAGCAATGCCACCACCATACAGGGCACCGGCCTTGGGCTCAACATCGTGAAGCGTTACCTCGAGCTGATGAACGGCTCGATCCGCTTCGAGAGCGTCCCCGGCCATACGGTCTTCACCGTCGAACTCCCACAACAACTCAGCCCATGAGAACCATCCTGCTCATCGAGGACGATGCGGACATGCGCGACAACACCGCTGAGATCCTGGAACTGGCTGACTACCGTGTGCTGAAGGCGGAGAACGGCAGGCGTGGTGTGGAGATCGCGCGGAAAGAGGTCCCCGACCTGGTGCTGTGCGATATCATGATGCCGGAACTCGACGGGTACGGCGTGCTGCACATGTTCGAGCAGGAACCCTGCCACCGCGGAGGTGCCCTTCATCTTCCTGAGCGCGAAAGCCGAACGTGGCGATGTTCGCAAAGGAATGGAGCTCGGCGCGGACGACTACCTCACCAAACCCTTCGAGGAAGGCGAACTCCTCAACGCCATCGAAGGCCGATTGAAGCGGAGCGAACTGTTCCGCAAGGGCTTCGACGACGGCTTCGAAGGATTGAACAAATTCATGGACCAGGCGAGAGGGCTCGAAGCTTTGAAGGACATCGGCCGGGACCGCAAAACGCGGAAGATCGCGAAGAAGGAGGTGCTCTTCCATGAAGGTGATGAACTGCGCTACGTGCCTTACGTGGTGACCGGCAAAGTGCGCACCTTCAAAGTGAACAAGGACGGTAAGGAGTTCGTGACCGGCTTGCACGGCGAAGGGGATTTCGTAGGGTACATGGGCTTGCTGGAGAACGGCCGGGCCATGGAGACAGCCGAAGCGTTGGAGGATTGCGAAGTGGCCCCGATCCCGCGCGAGGACCTGCTCGCCCTGCTCTACCGCGACCGCGACGTGAGCATCCGCTTCATCAAGATGCTCGCGCAGGACGTGAAGGAAAAGGAGCAGCACCTGCTGCATCTCGCGTATGCGAGCGTGCGGCAGCGCGTGGCGCAAGCTTTGTTACGGCTGCACGAACGCTACGCGGATCGGGAAGGCGGGGAACTCGGGGTGAAGATCAGTCGGGAGGATCTGGCGAGCATCGTGGGTACCGCCACGGAATCATTGATCCGCTGCCTCACCGATCTGAGGGAGGAGGGCTTGATCGTGAGCGAAGGGCGCGATATCCACATCGCCAACCAGGCCGGTCTGGAAAAGCTCGCTCACCGCTGAACGCGACTGCGTCCTAAGGAGGTGGGGGAAAAGCCCACGCTATGCGGCTTTGGCCAGCATCCGGTCCACCCAGTTCACTGCCTCCTGCATGTGCGGGAACACCTGGAAGTGGATACCCGGTGGCGGGTCCGTTACATGGAGGTCCTTCAGCCGTTGGAACAGTTCGCCCTCGGCCACCCAGGCCAGCACATGGGTCACGCGGTCCAAGCCCAGCACCGCCCACGGTGCGTTCTCTACGAAGCTCAGCGCGAACCGTGCGCTCTCCGGGATCACCACGATCACGGCTTCGGGGTCGGGGCCGGGGAGGAAGCGGCGTGCCTCCACATTCTCCGCGATGGTCGAAGCATTGATGGTGCTGCGCGGCTTGTAACGGCGCAGCAACACCCGATCGGCCATTCGGCTGGCCGTGGCCGTGGAGGTATGTACACTGGGTTCCATGTGGTTCTTACTTGTTGGACCAAAGCTCTTCATCACGGAGGGCCGAGAGCAAGCGCAGGTCGACCGGGCCGACCCAATGGTGGATGAAGCGGTCATCGCTTTGGACCAGCAGGTCCGTAAGAGGCTCGACGGAGCCGCCGCCCTCAGGGCTCCTTTCTATCCCCTTGACCCTCTCTAGTGATGCGCTTCCATTCCGCGTACTGGTCCTTGGTCATCACACGCTGTATCTCCGCATCACGCCGCGTTGCCAATTCCTGGAGCCGCATGCGCACGGCGTCCTCCCCGAGCGTATCGTTCGCCAAAACCGCATCGTAGCTTAGTTGATAGCGCCTTTCCCCTTCCGCAAGTTGCCCGCGCTGTATGGTATCGAGCACCAGGCCGCCTACCAGGCTATCGTTCAACAGGATATAGGCGGTTTCCTTTTCAGTGGGCTTTAGCGACTGCGCCACGGCACAAGGGGCGAGCAAAGCGGATGCGAGGAAGAGGAGGACCGTTCTCATGATGTTGGTGCCGGAGATCGACCCGGCACCGATGAAGGGACAAGGAACATACCGGCCCACTCGCACATACGGATCCGCTTGTGCGTGTCGTACATGCGTGGTCACACCGCCCCAAGGTGTTCCACAAATGCCACACCCACAACGCGAGGAACGAGCAGTGCCGCGCTAGTTGCCAACGAGCACCACCCGCGCGACACCGTGGGTGGTGCGCAGCAAAAGCAACCCTTGCGGCAGGTGCGTGGTGCCCAGTGCGATCTCGTTGGTCGCGGCACTTACCAGCTCTAGCAACTTGCCTTGCGCATCGAAAAGCTCCACGGTGCCGAGCGCACCACCATCCACGCGGCGCACCACCAGGCGATCCATGTATTGCTGCACCAGGAGACCTTGTGACCCCGTTTCCGGAACGCTGTTCGGTCCATCAGCGCAGGGCAGGTAGAAGTCGAACGGCATCGCCACGGGCAGCGACCACACCACCGGTTGGGACGGACCCGCGATGTATCCTCCTACGGATACGCCGAAGTACGGTGCGCCACCAGTGGGCGGGTCGTTCGGCGACACGTCCATGAAGTAGCTGCCGGGTGGCAGGCAGAGCGTATCAGCATCGAATTCCTGGCCAATGCCCAGTTCGAAGACACCGTTGGCCAATGTGGTCCCGTTCGTATCGAACACGATCCAATCGTAGGTGCCTATAGGGATGGCACCTCCCAGGTTCTGGATGGTGGGAATGAACACCGGGCAAGGCGGCGGTGGACACAGGTTGAAGGACATGCTCCACGAGCAGGAGAGGTAGGTGGTGAACCCGGTCCATAGCTCCAACGTGCCGTTGAAGTTGCCCAGCGGTGGCGTAACACCATCCTTCACGCGCAGCAAGTGCCAGCTTTCCTGGACGAGTGCGAAGGAACTCGTTTCCTCCACCGCGATCGTATCGCCCTGATCGTCTAGCAGGATGAAGTTGGGGTAGGAGTAAATGGAATCGGTGTTCGCGTTGTGGACATGTACCACGATCGCCGTGTCCGTGAACGCATGCCATTGCACGGAGATCACTTCCAGGCTATCGCAAGGCGCGCCAACACCGCTCACCACGAAAGTATGTTGCGGTTGCGGCGCGAAGTCGCCTACGAACTGCGCATTGAAATCAATGGTATAGGTCCCGGCAGGTAGCTGGCCCACGGGCACCGTTTCGACATGCGGCACGATCACCGTAAAGCCCCCGGGATCGGCGGCCACGATAGAGATCGTCACCACGTTCCCGGTCACCTGCGCGGATGCGCTCACTACGTATGCACCCGTGCTGGAAAGCCCTCCGATCAGGTCGATGCTGATATTGTCCGCCGGTGTGGCCGGCTGCGGGTCAACACCGATCTCGTCGATGTAGAAATAGGTCTGGGCACTGAGTGTAAAGGCACAGACAAGAGCGGTGAGGAGGAGTAAGGCTCGCATCATGGTTCCAAGTTTACGATGAGAGGACGCATAGGTCGGGCACTGCGCTGCCCAGCAGGCCATGAACGCCCGCCGATCGATGCCCATCCTTACCTACTTTCGGCATAAATACCGCCACACCAATGAACATGAAAGTGCTTGTAGCCGCCCTCGTCGGCGGGGTCGTCGCCTTCTTGCTGGGCTGGCTCATTTTCGGTATCGCGCTGATGGGCTACTACGAAACCAACATGATCCACTACGAAGGGCTCATGAAGGCAGAGGACGAGTTGAACCTCGGCCTCATGTTCCTCAGTAATTTCACCGTTAGCCTATTGTTGGCCTATGTGTTCCAACGGGCGGGCGTCGCTGGCCTCAGAGGCGGTGCGATTACCGGAGCGGCGATCGGCTTCCTGTTCTACCTCAGCGTGGACCTAGGTTTCATGGCCATGATGAACTACTTCGCAACGGCAGCGGTGATGGTGGTGGACGTACTTGCCAACACCGTTTGGGCCGCCTGCATTGGTGCTGCGGTGGGCTTCATGCTGGGCCGCGGCAAGGTCACCACCTAACACCCATCACCGATCCTGCTCCCGGGTCCACCCCAGTGGCGCTGGTGAGGTGGGAGATAGGCTGACGCGAACTTCCCAGCAGCCTACCTTCAACGCCGATGGGAAAGTGCGCCACGGCCGCCGAAGCGGTCGCAGCCATCACGGCGGGTCAGCGGGTGTTCCTCCACGGGAGCGCGGCGACGCCGCATGTATTGGTGAACGCTCTATTGGCACGCGCTGGTGAACTCCGGGATGTGGAACTCGTGAGCATCAGTACGCTGGGCGCCATGGACCTGGACCGCCCTGATGTGCAACGCGCCTTTTTCATCAACTCCCTCTTCGTTTCGCGGAACGTGCGCGAGGTGGTGAACGGACCGGGTGGAGACTATGTACCGGTTTTCTTGAGCGAGATCCCGCGCTTGTTCGATCGTAAGGTACTGCCGCTGGATGTCGCGCTCGTGCATCTTTCGCCGCCGGACCGTCACGGTTTCTGTTCCCTGGGCGTCTCCGTGGATGTGGCGCGCGCGGCCGTGCGCAATGCGCGGGTGGTGATCGCTCAGATCAATGCACGCATGCCGCGTACCCATGGGGAAGGACAGGTGCATATCGATCGGCTGGACGCCTATGTGGAAGTGGATGAGCCGTTGCCTGAGGTGGACTATGCGGGGCGCATCGGTGAACGCGAACGCCGCATCGGTGCGCATTGCGCGGACCTGATAGAGGACGGCGCCACGCTGCAACTCGGCATCGGCGCCATCCCCGATGCGGTGCTCGGCGGTCTGCACGGGCATAAGGACCTGGGCGTACACACCGAAATGTGCTCCAACGGTATCGTCGATCTGATCGAGCGGGGCGTGATCACCAACCGGCTGAAGCGGAAGCATCCGGGGCGCGTGGTCACCAGCTTCGCCATCGGCACGCGGAAGCTCTATGACCATATCGACGACAATCCGCAGTTCGCCTTCCTCGATGCCCAATACGTGAACGATGGCCATGTCATTCGTTCCAATCCGAAGGCGACAGCGATAAACAGCGCCATCGAGATCGACCTCACCGGCCAGGTCTGCTCGGACAGCATCGGCAGCTACCAATACTCCGGGGTCGGGGGGCAGATGGATTTCATGCGTGGTGCGGCCTTGAGCGAAGGCGGCAAGCCCATCATCGCGATGGCATCCACCACGGGCGATGGTGCGTCCAAGATCGTCCCCTTCCTGCGGCAAGGGGCCGGGGTGGTCACCACCCGTGCGCATGTCCATTACGTGGTCACCGAGTTCGGCGTGGCGTATTTGTATGGCCGCAACCTCCACCAACGCGCGGAGGCTTTGACGGCGATCGCCCATCCCGATCATCGCGAAGCATTGGAACGAGCTACATTCGAACGGTTCAGTACGTAGCGGACGACGATCGCACTGCAAGGGATGGGAATGCCTTTTACTCGATGGCTGAAGTACATTCGACGGAACGCACCTGCGATCAAGTCGGTCGTTCGAAATTAACCCTTACGATGGCCGCACTTTTTGGATCGGACGCGTTCACTCCGGCGCAGATCACGGAACGCATCGAACGTGTCGGCGTGGTGAAAGCTCGCCTGCCGTTGTTGTCATTGGTCTTGTTGGGAGTGCTCGCGGGTGCTTTCATCGGCCTTGGTGCGATGTATGCCACGTTGGTGACCGCTGATACGGACCTCAGCCACGCTGTGGGCCGCGTGCTCGGTGGCGTGGTCTTTTCATTGGGTCTGCTCTTGGTGGTGATCGCGGGCGCGGAGCTCTTCACTGGGAACAACCTGCTCGCCATGGCATGGGCCGACGGGCGGATCACGACGCGGGAGGTTCTGCGCAACTGGGTGGTCGTGTGCCTGGCCAATTTCTTGGGAGCCGCTGGGATCGCGTTGTTGGTGCATCTCTCCGGCCACACCGGGATGAACGGAGGGGCCGTAGCGGACCAGTACGTGAGGATCGCCGCCGCCAAGTGTACGCTTCCCTTCTGGAGGGCTTTCTTCAGCGGAGTATTGTGCAACATCCTGGTCTGTCTGGCCGTGTGGATGGCCTTCGCCGGCCGCAGTGTGATGGACAAGGCGGTCGCGATCGTGTTCCCTATCTCCGCTTTCGTGGCGGCGGGCTTCGAGCACAGCGTCGCCAACATGTACTTCATTCCGATCGGCATGTTGTGCGTGAGCGCCGGATCGACGATCACCGCTGGCGTGGACATCACATGGGTCGGCATGCTGGGCAACCTCGCACCGGTGATCCTGGGCAATCTGCTCGGGGGAAGTGGTTTCGTAGCGTTCATCTATTACATCATCTACCGGCGCGATCCTCGGATCTCCCCATGATCTTGCGCGGCCAGGTTCGGTGACGCACCGCTACGTGCGCACGATCGAATGACGGATGGCAGTTCCCATCCGCTCCGGTGGAGGTACCTTCATGGCATGAACACCTCGATCAAGTGGTTGCGCGCTGTACGCAATACGGATGTGGCCAACGTGGGCGGCAAGAACGCTTCGCTCGGGGAGATGATAGGAACGCTCGCCAGCAAAGGGATCGATGTGCCCGATGGCTTCGCGATCACCGCGCAAGCTTATTGGTACTTCCTGGAGGCCAACAGGATCAAGGAACTCTTGGCGGCTTGCATGGCGCGGCTCGACCGAAAGGGCCTAACGAACCTGACGACCATTGCGGAGGAGGCCCGTGCCTTGATCCTGAACGCCACATGGCCAGAAGACCTGGCACAGGAGATCCGGGCGGCCTATAGGGAGCTATCCGCTGATGGCGCATCGGTCGCCGTGCGCAGCAGCGCCACGGCCGAGGACCTGCCCACCGCCAGTTTCGCCGGGCGACACGAGAGCTTCCTGAACATCCAGGGCGAGGAGGCCCTGCTCGATGGCGCTCGGCATTGCTACGCCTCCCTGTTCCTGGAGCGCGCCATCAAGTACCGGCAGGATATGGGCTTCCCGGATATGAAGGTGGCGCTCTCCATCGGTGTGCAGCACATGGTGCGATCGGACGTCGGCGGTGCTGGTGTGATCTTCACGCTGGAGCCGGAAAGCGGGTTCCGCAACGTGGTGCATGTGGCCGCCAACTGGGGTTTGGGTGAGAACGTGGTGCAGGGCGCCGTGGAAACGGATGAATACCAGGTCTTCAAGCCAACCCTGCGCAAGGGGAAGCACGCCATCCTACAACGCAGGCTGGGCGCGAAACAAAAGACCATGGTACTGGAACCCGCAGGTGACGGACGGCCTGGATCCAGCACGGTCAACCTTGACACCACCGTGGAACAGCGCGAACGTTTCGTGCTTTCCGATGAGGAGATCCACCAGCTCGCCCACTGGGCCCTGACCATTGAGGACCACTACGGCATGCCCATGGACATCGAGTGGGCGAAGGACGGCACCACCGGCAAGCTTTACATCGTGCAGGCGAGGCCGGAGACGGTACACTCCGCAAAAGACCCCTTCCAGCTGAAGGAATACGCGTTGAAGGGTAAGGGTGCGGTAATCATCACCGGCAGCGCGGTAGGCAGCAAAGATCGCGGCGGGCCGGGTGCGCAAGCTTGATTCGCCCGCGCAGGCCGATCAACTCCAGGATGGCGAAGTGCTCGTTACCGACATCACCAACCCGGACTGGGACCCGGTGCTGAAACGGGCTGCGGCGATCGTCACGAACAAGGGAGGGCGCACCAGCCATGCTGCGATCGTGGCGCGGGAGATGGGCACCGTGGCGATCGTGGGCGCGCTCAACGCCACGGACGTGTTGCAGGATGGTCAGCTCGTCACCGTGAGCTGCGCCGAAGGACGGACCGGCAAAGTCCACGATGGCTTGCTCGAATGGACCGAGCTCAGCATTGATCTGAAGTCGGTGGAACTGCCACGTACCGATGCAATGCTCATCCTGGCCGACCCGGAGAAAGCTTTCCGGTATTCCTTTTTATCCGAACCGCGGGGTGGGCCTGATGCGGTTGGAGTTCGTGATCAACAACAGCATCCGCGTTCACCCCATGGCGCTGGTGAAGTTCAACGAGTTGACCGATGCCAAGGCGAAGGCCGAGATCGAACAGTTGACGCGTCATCACCCCGACAAGCGCCGCTACTTCATCGACCACCTCGCGGAAGCGGTGGCCACCATCGCTGCGGCCTTCCATCCGCATGATGTGATCGTGCGCATGAGCGACTTTAAAACGAACGAGTACGCCAGCCTATTGGGCGGCAAGCAGTTCGAGCCCGAGGAGGAGAACCCGATGATCGGGTTCCGTGGGGCTTCTCGCTACTACAACGAGCGCTACCGCGAAGGCTTCCGGTTGGAATGTGAAGCCATGAAGCGCGTGCGCGAAGAGATGGGACTCACCAACGTGAAGCTGATGATCCCCTTCTGTCGCACCGTGGGTGAAGCGCAGCGTGTGGTGGAACTGATGGCGGAGTTCGGACTGAAGCGTGGCGACCAGGGGTTGCAGCTCTACATGATGACCGAGATCCCCAGCAACGTGATCCGTGCGAAGGACTTCGCGAAGCACTTCGATGGATTCAGCATCGGGTCCAACGACCTCACGCAGCTCACACTGGGTATCGACCGCGATTCCGCGATCATCAGCGAACTCTTCAGCGAAAGCGACCCTGCGGTCATCGACATGATCACGAGCGTGATCGCCTCGGCCCATGCCACCGGCACACGCATTGGACTGTGCGGGCAGGCCCCCAGCGACGATCCCAGCTTCGCGAAGTTCCTCGTGGAACAGGGCATCGACAGCATCTCCTTCAACCCCGACGCGTTGATCAACGGGATCACCAATATCCTGGGCCGCGGAGCGTGAACTGGTGAAGGCGGTCTCGTAGGGACGGCATCGAACGCATGCAGACCACATCATTTCAGGGCGCGATCTAGATCCTTCACCGTGCGCAGCGCAGCGGCATCCCCGGAATTGACAGGACTCACTTCGGAGGAAGCGCGATCGCGTGCCCGGCTTTCCGGGGCGAACGAACTTCCCGCTTCAGAACCGAAGACATTGTGGCGCATCGCCTTCGAGGTGATGCGCGAACCCATGTTCGCGTTGTTACTGGCCTGTGGTATCATTTACGCGATCCTCGGCGACTATCAAGAGGGACTGTCGCTTCTGGTGGCGATCTTCCTCATCATCGGGATAACGTTCTACCAGCACCAGCGCAGCGAACGCGCATTGGAGGCACTGCGCGATCTGTCGAGCCCACGCGCGTTGGTGATCCGCGATGGGGTCCGTCGGCGGATCGCGGGGCAACGACCAGCTGTGGGCGTCTCGGAGTGTTCCAAGGAGGAAGCATCACGGCCGAACTGACAAGGTCATCCGACGCTCGTTCGGTGGGCCGTGGGGACCCCATTCACAGCGTTCAGTGCTCCAGCACAAGCAGCGGAACACGGGTATGCAGGGCGAAGCGCTTCGCGGTGCTCGAGTGGAACAATGTGTCCAATACACCCAGGTGCCGATGCAGGACCACAGCGAGGTCCATGTGAAGACTATCCGCGAGGTTGCTCAACGACAATGCGACATCATCACCGGGGATCCCGATGAAGTTGTGCTTCACGTTCGCCAGGGCCGCATGGTAGTCCTCCACGATCCGTCGATCGGGCAGTTCGTTCTCGTTCCGCAGTACGTGCGCGATGGTCACCACCGAGTAATGCCGTTGCGCCAGCCGGATCAACCACCGCATCGCGAAGGGCTCTACGCCTTTGTGATCATCCGCGAACAGAATACGGCCCAAACAGGTGGGTCGTGCCTCTTCCGGCACGATCAACAGGGGCACCTTGCTGTGCTTGACGAGTTCACTGGCATTGCTCCCAAGAAAGCTGGTCTCTGTGGATGGGTGTGTGCCCATTACGACCACATCCACCTCCAGTTCCTTGCAGGTCTGTTCCACCACCGCGCGTAGCGGGCCATAACGGACGTCCGTTCGTACCACCATGTCGGCCGTGTTCGGCAGCGCGGCAATACGCTTCCGGAACAGGTCCATGGCCTCCACCGATGCTTTGTACATCTCATCGCCCGCCGCCGCCGACACGGTATCATCGGGGATCGAAGCCCAATAGGTATGCAGCAACAAGTACTCGTTGTTCTCGGCGCCGAACGATCGCAAAGCGAACACACAAGCATTGAATGAAATTGGGCTGAAGTCAGTGGGGAGCAGTATCAGAGCCATGGGCTTTCGGGTGGATCGACGAAGTGGAAGGCGATACGATGATCACGCTGGGGACCAGCGTATGCCCACCTCGCGTCCGCGGGCGATCCAGGAGGTCGGGTGGGGTCTGGTCGGCGGTTCGGATGGCGGGGTGATGGGCGCATCCGGAGGGCGTGTGATCGGCACATCCGGCGTGTGTCTTTCCGGTGGTGCCGTGGGAATGATAGGAGGTTGGGAGGGTGGGGGAAGTTCCGGTTCCACTGGTTCGATACCGGTGGTCTTTTCGGGACCAGCGCCGTATTGAGGAGGCGTGTGGTGGGTTCGCGCGTTCATTGGAAGTGTATAGTGAAGGTACCACATATGGTCGTCCGCTATGCGGATCCGGTCGTTTTGCTCTTCGTCCCGGATCTGTCCTTTGGCAGGCTGTTCCAAGGACATCCCGTGAAGTGATCAGGTATCAACCCTTCGAACTTCGCGGCGCCTGAACTTCGGTCCATGCGTCCGAAGATCGCGATCCGGGCGTCGATCGGACATGAGGGATGTTAGGTATCTGCCGCGCTTTGCGCCGACCTTCGTCCTCCGCACGGAACGGAACGTGATCCCATGGCCGCAGGGCGAAGAACCTCACTAACACTATTCACTTTCAAGGGCATCCAGGTGCGGATGCACTGGAGTTTTCCGCTGCTCCTGGGGTGGGTGATCTTATCCGCGCTGACCGAGGGCATGGATCTGCCCCACATGATGCGTCAATTGCTCTACCTGCTGATCGTGTTCTGTTGCGTGGTATTGCACGAGTTCGGCCATGCGCTCACGGCGCTACGGTTCGGCATACGCACACACAACATCCTCTTGCTCCCCATAGGAGGGTTGGCGCGGCTGGAGCGTATGCCGGAGAAACCGGCGCAAGAGCTGTTGGTCACTTTGGCCGGACCCGCGGTGAACCTGGCCATTGTGCTGCTGGTGGGTGTTCCGTCGCTTCTTCTGGGCTACCAGGTGCTTGGGGTCGATCCGATGGCGGATCCGCTGGGGCCTTTGAGCCTGATCGGTTTCGTCATGCTGGTGAACGCGGGTCTGTTCCTGTTCAATCTTATCCCCGCCTTCCCCATGGACGGCGGTCGGGTGCTGCGTTCACTGCTCGCTTTCCGGACCGATCGTGTGCGGGCTACGCGCATCGCTGCGACCGTCGGGAAAGTATTCGCCGTCGGCTTCATCATAGCCGCGTTCATCTGGCAACAACCTTCGCTGGGATTGATCGGTCTCTTCGTCTTCTTCGGTGCTTCCGCGGAAATGAACATGGTGAAGACCCAGCATGCGCTCTCGGGCGTGCGGGTGAGGGACGTGATGCGCACGCGTTTCTGGACCATGCCGCATGATACCACCATCCGAAGCGCGGCTGAGGAATTGCTGGCAGGCGGTGAGCATGTGGTGGTGGTAACGCGGCACGGAGACCTCGACCGGCTTGTGCAGCGTGCCGAGATCATCGCGGCCGTTCAACTAGGACAAGAGGCGTTGCCCCTGGAGAGCATACCGGGCAAGGTGGTGCAGGGGGTCGCGCCGGATGTTGATATGAAGGAAGCCCACCATACGCTGAGCGTGGGCGCTAGTACGCTGATCCCGGTGGTCGACCAGGGTCGGATCGTGGGCGTGCTGGACATGGACAACCTGAGCGAGTATTTGGAGCTCCACGAGCGAACAGGGCGGGATCGCGCATCGCGGTGAGCGGGAAGTACGCCCGGAACCATGCGCGTCGGCCGCATCGTAACTGCCCTTGAACGGTTCGCTATTGTATCGCCCATTTCTTGTGTTGCCGGGCCCGTTCACGCCTAGCTTGCACCACCACCACACATGAACGTGGCGTTCGCGCACATGAGTTCTGGTCAAAGCCGCCACTCATGTGCTTTTCCGCCAATGCGAGTTTTGCCGCGAGCGCCATCCTCGTCACGGCAGGTGCCTACTCCGTGAGCATGGGCCGTCGCTCCGGCCAATGGGCCTTCGGCGTCATTCCATTGATCTTCTCCATACAGCAGTTCGTGGAGGGCTTGGTATGGCTGCGTCTGTCGGACGCTGGCCCGCCGGAAGCTGTGGTAGCGATGGCCCGCGCTTTTCTGCTCTTTTCCCAAGTACTGTGGCCGATCTGGGTACCCTATGCTGTGCTGTGCATGGAGCCGGACCGGGGCCGTCGCCGATGGCTCCGATGGATGCTGGCCGCAGGGACAGTGACCGGTGCCTACTACTTGTGGACCCTCCTTTCCGTTCCCCCGATCGCCTCGGTGGAGAACCATCACATTCACTATACCATGCGGTACCGGTGGGACCTTGAGCACCCCATCGCGGCGCTCTACTTCATCGCCACCGTGCTCTCGGTCTTCACCAGCAGCTTGCGACGCATGTGGGTGCTGGGCGTCGCTTTGCTGACCTCCTACGCGGTGGCGCGTATCGAGTTCACGGGGAACGTCATCTCGGTGTGGTGCTATTTCGCGGCGCTCATCAGCATCAGTATCATCTACCTGCAACACCGGTTCCGTGCGGCGCACCGGGCCCAGTTCGCGACCGCGGCGGTGCCCTTGGGTTGAGCCTGTTCGGTGATCGTGCGCGAGGGCGCATGTACTGTTGATCACACCCCCCTGTTCGTGATCGAATCTCCCCGCTGACGGCAACGCCCACAGCGCTGCCATCTTTGTCCCTTCGCCCTTGCCGGAAGCGGGGCCGCAAATCACTATGAGAACGATCATTGCGGGCAATTGGAAAATGCACAAAGACCGCGCGGAGGCGCAAGCGTTGATCGATGCGCTGGCCGAGCAGGTGGGCAACACCGAACGTGTGGAAGTGATCGTCGCACCGCCATTCCCATTCCTCGCCATGGCGGTGGAGCACCTGCGGGACGCGCACATCGGTGTAGCTGCGCAGAACTGCCACGAGGCCTTGCATGGCGCGTTCACCGGCGAAGTGAGCGCAGCGATGCTGAAGAGCGTCGGGGTGAGTGCGTGCATCGTGGGGCACAGTGAGCGGCGCCAGTACTACGGGGAGACGGATGCGGCCGTGGGCGGGAAGATCGCTGCACTGTTGCATGCGGGCATGCTGCCGATCTATTGTTGCGGCGAAATGCGAGCCGAGCGGGAGAAGGGCACCCATTTCGAGGTCGTGCGCGCCCAGATGAACGAAGCGTTGGGACCGATCTCGCCTGCGGACCTCGCTAAGGTGGTGGTGGCGTACGAGCCGGTATGGGCGATCGGCACTGGGCTCACGGCCACCCCGCAGCAGGCCCAGGAGATGCACGCGTTCGTCCGAAAGGAGTTGCGCATGCTGGCTGGTGATGCGGCAGCAGCGATACCTATTCTCTACGGCGGCAGCATGAAGCCGGACAACGCCAGGGAGCTCCTGGCCTGCGCTGATGTGAATGGGGGCTTGATCGGTGGCGCTGCGCTTGACGCGGGTCTGTTCACCGAACTGGTGCGCATCGCCGCGCGTGCGGCCGCCCATACCTCGATCCCCTGATCGCATGTCCTACACGGAACTCGAATTCCTGATCGCACCGGTGCATCCGTGGCGCGATGTGCTGATCGCCGAGCTCGGCGAACTGGGCTTCGATAGTTTTGAAGAGACCCTCGGCGGTATGCGGGCCTACATCCCCAGCGACCGCTACGAACGTGCCGCGCTCAACGGCCTGCTCACCATGCGCGATCCTCATGTGCGGGTGAGCATGACGGTGCGCGAGGTGAAGAACGAGAACTGGAACGCGCTCTGGGAGAGCAGTTTCGAGCCGGTGCGGGTGGGGAAGGAGGTGATCATCCGCGCGGGCTTCCACGCTGCTGAAGCGGGCTTTCGGCATGAACTGGTGATCACCCCGCGCATGGCCTTCGGCACCGGGCACCATGCCACCACGCACATGATGGTGGAAGCCATGCTGGCACTGGACCTGGAAGGGTCGCGCGTATGCGACATGGGATGTGGCACCGGTGTGCTCGCGATCCTGGCCGCGCGCATGGGTGCCGCGCGTATACTCGCCGTGGACTATGATATGCAAGCGGTGGAGAACGCGCAGGACAACGTGCGCGGCAACCATTGTGAGGGCATCGTTGTGGAAAAGGGGGATGTGACCAGCCTCGGGCCGGACAGCTACGATGCTATTTTGGCGAACATCGAACGCAACACCCTTCTTCGCGGCATGGCATCGCTCGGCGCTGCCTTGCGTGCTGGCGGTACGCTGCTGTTGAGCGGCTTTCTTCGGCCAGACGTGCCCGCAATGCGGGAAGGTGCCTCGGCACAAGGCTTGGAGCCCATCGATGTATTGTACCGCGGCGAATGGGCATTGCTCGCTTGCCGAAAACCCGAACGTCCATGAAACTGTTCCGGATCCTCGCCTGTGCGGCGCTCTGCGCGCTGATCATCGTTCCGGCGCAAGCACAGACCAAGCCCTTCAGCACGGATCCCGTGGCCTTCCTCCAAGAGATGACCACGCTTCTTGTGGAAGCGGACAAGAAGGAGGGCAAGCCCTTCATAGAGGAGGTGTTCACACCGGTGTGGAACGGCACCTACTACAGCGAGGCCCAACGCAAGAGGATCGTGGAGATGGCGAACGCCATGTTGAAGAAGCGTTTCGAAGCCTATCCGTATTTCCGCGATTATCTAGCCGCCGTGGCTGCCTTCGCAGCGGGCGGTCGAAGCGCTGCCGAGTTCGATGCTTGGATGACCAGCATGGACGAACTGATGAAGAGCGGTCGTAAGAAGAACTTCGCTTCCTACATCGAGATGTGCGGCGGGCTGTTCCGCGACAACACCATCTACCGGAGCGCGAGCAGCACACAATGGCAGGCGGGCGGGCGAGCCTTCATCATCGCCTACGACTCGGTGCCTAAAGTGGTCTTCGACCGGATGGACCTGCGTTGCTTCGCCAAGGGCGATAGCTCCGTGATCATAGGCACCAGCGGCACATACTATCCTACGTTGGAACTCTGGAAAGGCCGCGCGGGCAAGGTCACCTGGCAGCGCGCCGGGCTGAAGCCCACGGCCACTTATGCGGAGTGGACCAACCCGTACGAGATCCGCATGAAGAGCAGCACCTTCACCGTGGACAGCGTGCAATTCAACGATCCCTATTTCGAGCGCACGTTGCTCGGCAAACTCACGGACAAAGTGCTCGCCAATGTGGACGAGGACAACGCCAGCTACCCGCGCTTCGAGAGTTACGACCGGCGCATGCGCATCCGCGACATCGTGGAAGGCATCGATTTCGAGGGGGGCTTCACCATGCAAGGTGCCAAGTTGCAGGGCTATGGCACCACGGAGGAGCCCGCTTCGCTCACCTTCTACCGGGAGAAAAAACCCTTCATCATCACCCAAGGCCTCAACTTCAGCATCGAACCCGAGCGCATCACCAGCGAGGATGTTTCGGTGCGCATCGTGCTGGACCAGGACAGCATCCACCACCCGAGCGTGAGCCTGCGCTTCATCCGCGAGAAAAAACTGCTCACCCTGATCAAGCCGGACGAAGGCCTGAGCAAGGCGCCTTACTATGATACCTTCCATCAACTGGACATGTACTTCGAAGTGCTCACCTGGAAGCAGGGCGATCCGCTGGTACGCATGGGCAACCTGCAAGGCAGCACCCAGGACCGTGCTTCGTTCGAGAGCTTCAACTACTTCAAGGAGAAGCGCTACATGGCCATGCTGGGTATTGACGAGATCCATCCGCTGGTGCGCCTGAACGATCACACCAAGACCGCGGGCATGGAGTTCAGCGCCCAGGAGTTCGCCAGCGCCACGCGCATGCAGAAACAGCAGGTGATCCCCTTGCTGATCGACATGGCCAACAAGGGCTACTTGGATTATTACACCGAAACCGAGCAGGTGAAGGTGAAACCGCGCTTGCGCCAGCACATCCTGGCCAGTGCGGGCAAAGTGGACTACGACGTACTGCAGTTCAATAGCAAGGGCCAGGAAGGCGTGAACGCCACCTTGAACCTGTTGAACAACGACCTGGCACTGGTGGGTGTCTCGCGCATCGTAGTGAGCGATTCGCAGGATGTGAAGATCTACCCGAGCGACCAGAAGATCACCATCAAGAAGGGCCGCGACTTCACCTTCGGGGGAATGGTACAGGCTGGAAAATTGCAGTTCCACGGCAAGGAGTACTACTTCCACTACGAACCTTTCAGCGTCGATCTGCTCAATGTGGATTCCGTGAGCTTCTATGCCGACGCCTTCGAACCGGACGAGAACGGCGAGATCGCCTTGGTGCGCGTGCGGAACGTACTGGAGCAGGTGAGCGGCACCCTGGAGATCGACCAGCCCAGCAACAAGAGCGGCTTGCAGCAGGAGAAGTATCCTGGGTTCCCCAAGTTCAACAGCGCCAAGGATCGTTCGTGTTCTACGACGCCAAGGACATCAGAAGGGCGTTTACAACAGGGACCGCTTCTACTACCGCAGCGATCCGTTCCAGATCGACAGCTTGGACAACTTCACCAATGCGGGGCTGCATTTCTCCGGCACCCTGGTGAGCGCGGGCATCTTCCCGGATATCCGCGAGCCCTTGCGATTGCAGACGGATTACGCGTTGGGCTTCGTACGCGGAACGGGCGATGGCGGTATGCCCCTGTACGGTAAGCGTTCCAAATTCGACAACACCATTACCCTCAACCACAACGGCCTGCAAGGGGATGGCGAACTGGCCTACCTCACCACCGTGGCCCGGTCCACCGGTTTCGTTTTCACCCCGGACAGCACCTTCGGTGTAGCCGACACGCTGATCAATTCGTCGAGCACGACCGCGCTCAACGTGCCGGGTGTACATGGCAGCAAGGTCTTCATGCGTGTGGAACCGGCGAAGGACAACCTGCACGCGCAGGTGACAGCAGGCCCGATGGTGATGTACGAGGGTGAGGCCCTGTTGCACGGCAGCACCGATCTGGGCCCCAAGGGCATGACAGGCGCTGGACTTGTCGATTTCGGCAATGCCACGCTACGGGCGGACCTGTATGACTTCAAGACGATGCAGCTCCATTCGGACACCAGCGACTTCCGCCTCACCGAGGGTGATACCGCCAGCATCGCCTTCCGCACCGACAATGTGAACGCCACAGTGAAACTGGACGAACGGGTGGGCGAGTTCGTGAGCAACGGCGATGAGACCAAGGTGGAGTTCCCGGTGAACCAGTACATCTGCTACATGGACCGCTTCAAGTGGTTCATGGACCAGGGCGACATCGAACTGGAGAGCGATCGCACCGCCGCAGTGGGCTCCGAGGACCTCCAACTATCCGGCTCCAATTTCATCAGCATCAACCCCGACCAGGACTCCTTGGCCTTCATGGCGCCCAAGGCCCGCTACGATCTGAAGAAGCACTTGATCACCGCCAACGATGTGCAGTACATCCAGGTGGCCGATGCCTTGGTGACACCGGACAGCATGCGCGTCAGGATCCGTCGCAACGCGGCGATCGATCCATTGACCAACGCGGTGGTAACGGCGAACTACGTGACCAAGTACCACCGCATCTACGAAGCCACGGTGGACATCAAAGCGCGTAGGCAGTACAGTGCCACCGGCGCGTACGACTATGTGGACGAGAACAAGAAGACCATCAAGATCCGCTTGCAGAACGTGAACGTGGACACCGCCTACCAGACCTATGCGCGCGGTCGTATCCTCGAGGATGAAGCGTTCCAACTCAGTCCGGCATTCGATTATTTCGGGGACGTGATGATCGAGGCGAGCATCAAGGAGCTCAAGTTCAGCGGAAGCACGCGCGTACAGCACGGTTGCGCAGGATTGGAGCGCAACTGGATGCGCTTCGAGGGCCGCATCGATCCGGCCGAGGTGTTCATTCCTGTGAGCGATTCGCTGCTGGACGACCAGGGCCTGGCCATCGGCAACGGTGTCTTCCTCACCGCCGAGGATCCCTTCAAGAGCTACGGCACTTTTTTGAGCCGCAAGCGTGCCAAGCAGGACGCACCGGTGATCACGGCGAAGGGGCTGTTGTTCTATGACAAGGCGAAGAAGGCCTATGTGGTGGGCAACAAGGAGAAGATCCGTCAGCGCACCCTACCCGGTGATCTGGTGAGCCTGAGCACCGAGGATTGCCGCATCACCGGCGACGGAAGGATCGGGCACGGCCTCAACCTGGGCCGGGTGGAGGTGCAGGGCTTCGGCACCTTGGAGCACCGCAGCGACAGCGCGCACCACGGCACAGGTGGCCTTGCTCGCCAATTTTTTCTTCCACGAGAACGCGTTGGAGCGAATGACCGCCGAAATGGTGGCCTACCCGGACCAGAAGCAGGTGGACATCACCAAGACGCCCTACGAACGCATGTTGCGCGAGGTGCTCGGCTTGGAGCGTTCGGACAAGCTGATCAGCGAACTGAGCTTGAAGGGCGAGATCAAGAAACTACCCGACGAACTGGCCAAGAGCCTGATGCTCTGCGATGTGAAATTGCACTGGGACGAGCAGGAGCAGAGCTGGCTGAGCGACGGCCTGCTGGGCCTGGGCACCGTGCTGAAGAAACCGGTGTTCCGTTATGTGAAGGGCAAGGTGGAACTGCAACGCAAGCGGAGCGGCGATGTGATGACCATCCTGCTGATGCTCGACGACCAGACCTACTGGTTCTTCCAGTACGCCCGCAACTACCTTTATGCTTACAGCAGCGATCAGCAATTCAATACGATGCTGACCGAGCTGAAGGATGATGCACGCGTGCAGGAGAGCAAGAAGGATGAACCGGCCTATCAGTTCATGCTGACGAACAAACGAAAAGTGGATGAATTCCGGGACCGTTTCGGTCTTTGAACCATGGACTTCCCTGGGTGTACAGCGCGGTATGCATAGTGCTGGCGTACTTGATCGGCAGCATACCCACGGCCGTATGGTGGGGCAAGGTGTTCCACGGTCTGGACGTGCGCGAGCACGGCAGTCGGAACGCGGGCGCCACCAACACCTTCCGTGTGCTGGGGCCGAAAGCCGGCGTACCGGTGCTGATCATCGACATCCTGGAAGGTTTCCTGCCGGTGCGTGTGTTGCCCAACTTCACGGACCTGGAAGTGGACGGTTCCCCGTGGATGTGGCTGCGGGTATCCCTGGTCATCGCCGCCGTCCTGGGGCATCTCTACCCGGTCTTCGCGGGCTTCCGGGGTGGCAAAGGCGTGGCCACTTCGCTCGGCGGCATATTGGCGGTGCATCCGGGTGGGGCCTTGTTGTGCATCCTCACCTTCGGGCTCGTCTTCGGCTTCACCCGATATGTGTCGTTGGGCTCTATGATGGCGGCGCTTGTGTTCCCGCTTTCGCTGGTGCTGGTGTACCACGAGAGCAGTCCTGTGAAGATCGGGTTCTCCATTGTGCTTTGCCTCCTGGTCTTCTTCACCCACCGCCAGAACATCGGTCGCCTGCTCCGGGGCGAGGAGAACCGCATGAGCTGGGCGGGCCGGAACGCCGGACCATCATGAAACCGCAGGGCCTCGGGTGCGGTACAAAGGGCCGCTCTTCACAGATGACGCGATCCGCGGCCATACTCTTCGGGCTGCTTTGCGCAATGGTCGGTTCGGCCCAAGGCGGTGCGGCACAACTGCGCGCCAAGGCCGATGGCCTTTTCGCCGAGAAGCACTACGCGGAAGCGCTCCCGCTCTATTCGCAGCTGGTGAGCCTCGAACCCTCGGACCGTATACTGAACTACCACTACGGCACGTGCGTCCTCTTCGGCGGTGGTGCGGACAGGGAAAAGGCCATCGGCTTCCTCAAGTTCGCATCAGAGGATCCCGCTACGCCGGCCCCGGTCTGGTACTGGTTGGGCCGCGCATACCACCTCAACTACCGGTTCAGTGATGCGCTGAACACCTATCAGCGCTTTCGAGGTACCGGCGACAAGAAGGCCATCGCCGAACTGCCCGTGGACGCCTTGGAGCAGCAATGCCGCAATGGCCAGCAACTGCTCAGCAGCCTGAAGGAGATCACGGTGCATAGCAAGGTGGAAGTAGAGGGGCGTGAGTTCTTCCGCTACTACGATCTGGAGGGCATCGGAGGGCGCATCGTGGTCACCCCCGAAGAGTTGAAGACCTCGCTTGACAAGAAGAGCACCGATCGGCAACTGATCTACCTGCCGGACAAGCCAGGTCCGATCTACTTCAGCAGCTACGGCCGGGATGGCAAGAACGGGCGCGACATCTACCGCACCGAGCTGCTGCCCACCGGCCCTTCGCCGAGCCGACCCGGTTGGCGGGTTTCATCAACACGGACCAGGACGAGGATTTCGCCTTCATCCATCCGGACGGGAAGAGCTTCTACTTCGCCAGCAAAGGCCACAACAGCATGGGCGGTTATGACGTGTTCAAGAGCACGTACGACAAGGGCTTGGACGTGTTCGGCCGCCCGGAGAACATGGACTTCGCGGTGAACACGCCGGACGACGACCTCTTCTACATCGTGGATGGGGAAGGCAAGCAGGCCTGTTTCGCATCCGCACGTTCGAGCAGCCAGGGCATGCTGCATGTGTTCCGCGTGAGCACCGAGCAGGTCCCTGTGGTGCTCACCGTCCTCAAAGGCACGTTCGCATCGGGCTTCGACCCCGAGGACCGCAAAGCGCACATCGTCGTGGAGGATGCGCTCACGCGCGAGATCGTGGGGGATGTGCGTACGGACATGAACGGCACGTACATGCTCAGTCTTCCGCGCAGCGGGCGTTATCGTTTCCTGGTGGAAGCGGGCCCGAGCGGCCGCACGCATGCGGGTATCGTGGAAGTTCCGCGCAGCGATGGCCCACGCGCTTACCGCCAGGAACTCGTGCTGGAGGATCAAGGCGGGCAGGAACGTTTGATGATCAAGAACTACTTCGACGAGCCGTTGGAGGGTGATCTGATCGCCATGGCGTTGGAAGAGATACGGCGCCGTGCACAGTTGGACGTAGGCAGTGCCGCCGCCGCTCCACCTGTGGTGGCCGAGGAAGCGCCGCCAACGAAGGATGAACTGCTCGCTAAAGCGGGCTTTACCGGAGACCTCACCACGGCCGATGTGGTGCGCCATTTGGAGGAAGAGAAAAGCGCGGCCACCCGTGAGGCCGAGGACCTGCGAACGGGATCCGGTGCGGCCTACACGCTCGCCCTGGAACAGACGGCAGAAGCGGGCACGGAGGCGCAGGCCGCAGCCGAGTTGGTGGAGCGCGCCAATGCCGCCAGCGATCCCGCCGAAAAGGAACGGATCATGCGCGATGCCGCCGCCGCGCGTCAACGGTCGCGAACGGCCAACCTGAAAGCGCGTGCGGCCATGGAGGCCGGTGAGGACTTGGATAGCGAGCGCATGGCCACGCTGCAACGCGGCGAGCAAGCGGCCAAATTGGGCACCGACCTGGCGGGGGCATTGGGCTCTACCGATACGAAGAGCACACTGCCGCTGCTGGTGCAAGCGCGCGAGCGGATCGAAACCAGCAAGGGCCCAACGAGCGCCCCCGACCTCCACGAACGTGCGCGCCGCGCCGCTACGGAGAAGGAACTTGAAGCCGCCCGCACCTTGGCCGCCGCGAGCAGCCGCAGCGCCGAAGAAGGAGAACTATCCGACCGTATCGGTCGGCTGAAGCGCGAGCAGGAAGAGAGTAAGAGCAAGAGCAAGAAGGACGAACTGCAACGCGAGATCACAGGACTGGAAGAACAACTTGGCTTCCTGCGGCAAGAGGTCGCTCAGGCCTTCACCAAGGCGCGCGCCGCGAACGTGAGGTCACCATGTTGAAAGCCAAGGCCGGCTTGGTGGGCGAGTTGAAAGAGCAACCGTCCGCGAAGCCCGCCACGGAGATGGATGCGACAGCCATCACCTCGCTCGTTGAACGCATCGCAGGCAACGAGGTGCGGATCGGCCAACTGGCGATCGATCAACGCTATGAAGCAGAACTGAACGCCACCGCGGCGGATCTGGCGCGCATGTCCTACGATTGGGACCTCGCCGATGCGGGCCGCGCGGTGGGTGAACAAGCTGTGCCGACCGAAGCAGGCGAGGAACACACGAGTTTGGAGAGCGCCAGCGGACGCACCATCAGCACCCCGGCGCGCGGCACGGAAGGCGGTGCGCTGGTGGCCGTGCCCGAGCAAGATGGCGTGCGCACGGGAAGCGAAGATGCACCGGCGACCGGAACTACCCTGGGTAGCGACCCTTCGATACCCGCCGTGAATACAGGAACGACAACCTCGACGACCTCCGGCTCAGCCAACAACGAACCTGCTCGCGCTTCGACGGAACAGGATCTTGGGCAAACACCTCCTGCACCGACGACCGTACCTGCTGGCAGTACTAGCCCATCCACACAGCTAAGTACGCTTCCGCCCACAACGGATGCTGCCACCGGCACGGCCATGCGGACGGATCCCTCGAACACGCCGACGCTCACACCCGAACAAGTGCGCGAGGGGGCTGAACCGATACCAGTTCCCGTGGAAGAACCCGCCGCGCGAACCATCTCCTACGAGGAGCAGCGTTTCGTGCTGGAGAACCAACTCGGCGAGTTGACCCAGCTGCTCACGGCCACCCGGGACAAGGATGAGCGCGCGCGCATCGACGCGCGCATCGTGGAGGTGAACAAGGAGATCTTCGCGTTGGATCTTGCACGACCTGCTGTGGAAGTTCCGGTCGCGGCAGGCGCGGCCGAGGGTTCGGAAGCCGCCACCGCCAACAAGGTGGGGAGCCCCACTTCCGCGGATGGCGGCCCAGTGCTCCAGTTCTCCGCGAGTGTCCCCGGCCCGGTCATTTCCGAACAACTCTACCCCGGCTATGCGGCGGACGTGCAGCGCCTGAACACCATCGCCGATCTGGACGAGCGCATCGCCTCGCTCACCGGCGCGGAATTGATGCTGATCGATAGCATCGATGCGCAAACTCAACGACAGCTCGCGGTGGTGGAAGGAGATCCCGCACAGGCCGCGGAAGTGCTGCCGCGTGTGGAACGCCTTCGCACGCTGAAGCTCGAACACCAGCAGCGCATCGAGACGCTGAAGAGCGAAGCATCGCGCACCATCGCATCCGCCGATCCGGCATCGGAGGAGGGCACGCGCGTGGCACCACCCATGGCACCACCGATGGCCGCTGGTTCCTACGAGGATCACTACATCGCCATTCCCACGGACCCGACACGCGTGTATGAAAGTCGGTTGGAGCACCGCGCAAGCACCGTTACTGAAGCTGTGGGGCTCATGAACAAGGACCTCGCGGACATGGAAGCGCTCACCACGCGCATCGATTCCTTGGAGCAGGTGCTCGACACGATGCTCTACAGCAAGGAGCGCGACAAATTGCGCAAAAGCACGGACAAACTCATCGATGATCGGATGATCATCCGCGCGGACC
The DNA here is from genome assembly GCA_016712025.1 of Flavobacteriales bacterium. Lineage (GTDB taxonomy): Bacteria > Bacteroidota > Bacteroidia > Flavobacteriales_F > PHOS-HE28 > PHOS-HE28. The sequence goes on along the minus strand of JADJRW010000013.1, from coordinate 6,886 downwards.
TCGGACAACGCACCGCCTTCATCGCCCGCGAAGAGTTCAAGCAGGGTAGGGATAGCTTGAAGGTGCTGGGCGTGGAAGTGGCGCAGAAGGGATTCGCACCCAATGAACCGGTATTGGCCCTCGCCCGCGCCGCGGAAGAGAACTCCACGCGCCTGGCGAGCAGTGCGGAGCGGATGCGAAAGTTGGCGGATAGGAGCGAGGACATCATCGCCCGGGACAGCCTGTTCCGCCTTTCGTACAGCATTGAACTACAAGCTTTGGCCGAGTTGGATCGCGCCATCACCGCGAACGCATACCTCTTGAGCGCGGATGTGGTGCGCGGTGAGTCCCTCACCATGGAGCAGGTGCAACAGCGTGTCCTTGGACCGACCACCCCTGCGATCGATGCACCGCTCGCGACGACGACCGCACCTTCCGAAGTGTTGACGCCTGTGGGAACCGACGCACAGGAACTGGCAACGACCACCACCTCTGATCCCGCAGCGCAAAGCACTCCGCTTCTGGCAACCGATACCGTTGGGAGCGCCGCGAACACCAATGGCGCTGCCGCGACCGTTCCTGGCACGGCGCAGGCCATGGACCCTGCGGGAAAACCGCGATACGACAACTTCCTCGCGAACGACGCGGAAGGCATGGGTGCGATGAGCGCCCTGGCCAAAGAGGACCCGGTGCTGTTGGATCGCGCTATGCGGGAGACCGCACAACGGGCCGAGCAGCAGGAGGCCGGCGCGGTGGAATTAGCGGACCGTGCGGTCGCGGTGCGGGACAGCGCGGTCACAGCGAAACGGAAGGACCGCGAGGAACTCACCAAGGAAGCCGTGCTTCTGCAGTCGATGTCCGATTCGTTGCACACCGCATCCCTCCGCACTGCGGAAGAGGCGCGGGCCCTGGAACAGCACCAGCGCGATGTGGTCGAGGCGCGTGCCTTCGCCGAACGGCTGCGTGCTTACTACTATCTGAGCGGCCAGGAACAGCAACTGGTGATGGACAACAACGACCACAGCCGCTACTTCCAAGCGAAGGTGAAGTCCTTGCAACAGGTGGAAGCTGCGGCCAGTGCCAAAGAGGAAGCCGTCTCAACCCGCCAACTGGCCGAAGCGCTGAACGCGCAAGTAGGACAACTTGCGACCAGCACCGACGCCACCACGGACAGCGGCCGCGAACGCATGGAGACCTTGAAGTCCCGCGCCATCGAACTGGGCCAGCGCAGCGATTCCTTGAGCGCGGTGGCGCAACGCCTCAACAGTGCCTCCGCGCTGAACGATGGACAGGCAGCGCTCTATCTCCAAGGCATGGAGAACGAACGCGCTTCGGAGATCATGGCTTTGGAGCAACGCGCACGTCGCGTGGAACCGCTGCTCGCCGAAGCGCGCTCTGTGGTGCCTGCGGGATCCACTGTGGCCGATCAAGCAACCGCTACGCCAGTGGGTGCCGCAGGTGCGGACAGCAGCGCATCCACTCCGGCTGAACAGCAAGTGGTACCCATTACCCGGCGATAGAGCCGCTCATCGCCGCCACGCCTGCCGCAGCGATACCGCCGGCAAAGCAACGGTGCTGTGAGCGGTGCGAAGCACCGAACCAGTGGCGACATCGGCCAGCACGACGAGCGAACCGCCCGCAGCGACGCCGCCCACCGCCAGCGCAGCGGAACCTGTACCGACCGCCACCGCGGCTGTACCGCCTGCCCAAGTGCAGACGAACGACAACGCTGCGGTCGCATCCGAGCGCACCGTCGAGCGCGTTGGTTTGGAACGTCTGGAACCCTTGCGCAACGACGTGTTCGCGGTGATGAACAACCCCGTTACCCGCGCGGAACCCATTCCGATCGAAGCGCCCATGCCGTCCGGTCTTGTTTTCAAAGTGCAGATCGGCGCCTTCCGCGATCCAGTGCCACAGCAACTCTTCAACGACCTCACACCGGTTACCGCCGAGCGGACCGCGAACGGCTTGATGCGCTACACCGCAGGTATGTTCGTCAGCTTCGACAATGCGGACGATGCCAAGGCCAGCGTGCGCGACCGGGGATACAAGGATGCGTTCGTGGTGGCCTACCTGGATGGTAAGCGCATCAGTCTGCGCGAAGCCCGTGACCTGGCCATTGCGCGTCCCGCGGAAGAAGCACCGGTCATAGCACAGGTTCCCGCAGCAACGGTAGCAGCGCCCGCCACGCAGCCGTCTGCCACGCAACCTGCCGTGCAGCCCGCAGCGCAGCAGGAAGCGCCACCGGCAGTCGTTATGCAGCAGCCATCTGCGATCGCGGTGGTACCTGCGGTGAGCGACGAGCAGGTGTTGGCGAAGTATCCGGCCACCGCGCAGGAAGTGCTCGCCCAGTTCACGCCCGCACCGGAGGCCGTTGCTTACTACAGCGATCCCGCAGCCGCTCCAGCCCGTCAGGTGGAAGTGGTGAAGGGCTTGTTCTTCACCGTGCAGGTCGGTGTCTATTCCAAGCCGGTCGCGTTGGACAAACTCTTCAACATCACACCGCTGAACAGTGAACTGATCACCGGCGGAAAAGTGCGCTACACCACGGGCATTTACCGCGACATGGAAGTGGTGCGTGGTCGCAAGGACCGCGCGGTGCAGCAAGGCGTGCAGGACGCCTTCATCACCGCCTACCTCAACGGCAAGCGGATCCCGATCGCCGAGGCGCGCGCGCTCATCGCCAAGTTCGGCGAAGGCGTGATGGTGGAGCCCGCCTTGGTGACCCCCTGAGGTCCCTATCCGTCCCTAACTTCGCACCATACATCATGGTGCATACCCTCGACCCCGAAGTCGCCCTCCTCGATGAGGTGCTTTACGAGAACGGACCACAGCGTGAGTTGCTGGTTTTCAACGACGACGTGAACACCTTCCAGCATGTGATCCAGTGTTTAGTGGAGATCTGCGATCACGATCCGCTGCAGGCGGAACAATGCGCATGGATCGTCCACCACAATGGCAAATGCGGCGTGAAACGCGGCAGCTTCGATCGGTTGGAACCGATGTGTTCCGCCCTGCATGCACAAGGCCTTTCCGCCGACATCCAATGAACCACCTGATCCGTGCTGGCGCCATCGCGACGCTGGTCATGCTTAGCGCCTGCGGTTCGGTGCCGATCACCGGTCGGAACCAGTTGAACCTATTGCCCGAGAGCGATCTGATGGGCATGTCGCTCACCGAGTACCAGGGTTTCCTGAAGGAAAATCCGCCCTTGCCACCGAGCGATCAGCGCGTGGCCATGGTGCGGGGCATCGGGCAACGGTTGGCGAAGGCCTCCGCCGACTACCTGGCCGGGGTAGGCGCATCGAGCCGCATCGACGGGTTCAATTGGGAGTTCAATGTGGTGAACGATCCCACGGTGAACGCGTGGTGCATGCCGGGAGGCAAGGTGGTGGTCTATACCGGCATTCTCCCGGTCACGCAGGATGAAGCGGGGCTTGCCGTGGTAATGGGGCATGAGATCGCCCACGCCATCGCACGCCATGGCAACGAGCGCATGAGCCAGGGCATGCTGGCCCAGGGCGTCGGTCTGGCGCTGAGCGTGGCGTTGAGCGAAAAGCCCCAATGGACCCATGACCTGTTCCTACAGAGCTATGGCATCGGCACCCAATTGGGCATGTTGGCCTACAGCCGAAGCCACGAATCAGAGGCCGACAAGATGGGCCTCGTGTTCATGGCCATGGCGGGATATGATCCACGCACCGCCCCGAAATTTTGGGAACGCATGTCCGCTCAAAGCGGCGGTGGCAAGCCCCCGGAGCTGCTCAGTACGCACCCAAGCGATGCGACCCGGATCCGCGATCTGGAGGCCTACATGCCCGAGGCGATGAAGCACTACAAGCCCTAGTAACGATACAGGACGGCGCCGCCTTTTTTTCTATCTTCGCACCCGTTTTTGAGAGGACTCGTAGCTCAATTGGATAGAGCACCTGACTACGGATCAGGAGGTTGGGGGTTCGACTCCCTCCGAGTTCACTAACCAAGGAAGGGTGCCAAGAGGCACCCTCGCATTGGCCTACCATGGGATTGAAGTGCAGTATCGTCGACTTGCCCAACGTGGGCAAGAGCACCTTGTTCAACTGCCCTTAGCAACGCGAAGGCACAGGCGGCCAACTTCCCGTTCTGTACCATCGAGCCCAACGTGGGCACCATCACCGTGCCGGATGCGCGCTTGAACAAGCTGGCCGAACTGGTGAAACCCCAGGGATCGTTCCCACCACGTCGAGAGATCGTGGACATCGCCGGCCTGGTGAAGGGAGCCAGCAAGGGCGAAGGCCTCGGCAACCAGTTCCTCGGCAACATCCGCGAGTGCGATCCTCACCTCCGGTGCTTGCGCTGCTTCGACGGCCCGAACGTGGTACACGTGGATGGCAGTGTGGATCCCGTACGCGACAAGGAGGTGATCGACATCGAGCTGCAGCTGAAGGACCTCGAGACCGTGGAGGCCCGGATCAAGAAGGTGGAGAAGCAAGCCTCGATCGGCGACAAGGAGTCCAAGCGCCGCTTCGACCTGCTCACACGCATCCGTACCGCCCTGCTCCGGGGCGAAAGCGCCCGCACCGTGGTTTCGGCGAACGATGACCCGGCCCTGGTGGCGAGTTCCAGCTCCTGACCACCAAGCCGGTGATGTGCGTGTGCAACGTGGACGAGAAGAGCGCCGTGACCGGCAACAAGTATGTGGACCTGGTGAAGGCCGCCGTGGCGAACGAGAAAGCCGAAGGTGATCTTCGTGGCCGCCATTGAAGCGGAGATCGCCAGTTTGGAACCCCCGAGGAGCGCGAGATGTTCCTCAAGAGACATGGGCCTGAACGAACCCGGCGTGAACAAGCTCATCCACGCCGCCTATCACCTGTTGAAGCTACAGACCTACTTCACCGCTGGCGTGCAGGAGGTGCGCGCCTGGACCATCCATCAGGGCGACACCGGTCCCAAAGCCGCGGGCGTGATCCCAGCGACTTTGAGAAGGGCTACATCCGTGCGGAAGTGATGAGCGTATAACGATTTCATCACCCTGGGCAGCGAGGCCGCCTGCCGCGCCGCGGGCAAGTTGCGTGTGGAAGGCAAGGTACTTGGTGAAGGATGGCGACGTGATGCACTTCCTTCTTCAACGTCCTGATCGACGCTCCGGAGCGTCACTTCCGTTCCGCTCCGCGATCAGGTCCAGCGGTGATCTTCGCGGAAAGCAGGCACAGCGGAATGCTCGGGCCCGGATGTACACTTCCTCCGCAGAAATAGAGGCCTTTGATCCTTCGGGAGAAGTTCGGGTGGCGCAGGAAGCTTGCGAACACACCGCTGGAGCTACTGCCGAAGATGGCTCCGAAGGCGCTGGAGGTAAGTGCTTCCACCGAGCGGGGATCGAGCAAATGCTCCACGGTGATGTGCGTTCCCACCGGTGCGCGCAGCATGCGTTCCAATTTCGCGATCACCCGTTGCCTGGTCGTGCGGATCAAGCTGTCCCAATCTTGGCCGGTGTTGTGGGGCACGGATACCATCACGAACCAGTTCTCATGGCCCGGAGGTGCATCGTCCGGGTGCGCCTTGGCGCTCACATGCAGGTAGATCGACGGATCTTCGAAGAGACTGTGCTTGTTGAAGATGTGATCGTACTCGGCGCGGCCGTCGTTGCTCATCAGCATGTTGTTCAACTGGAGAGCGGGGTAGGTGCGGTCCATACCCCAGTAGAACACGATCACGGAACTGGAGCGCGGCTGGTCCAAGGTGCCCTTTGGCCGGCGCTGGTCGGGTAGGAGGCGGTGGTACGTGCTGTGCGCATCGGCATTGCTCACCACCAGGTCGAAGCTGCTCCGTTCGTTGTTCACCTCTACGCCGCGCACCTCACCACGCTCCACCACGATCCGTTCCACGCGGGTGTTGAAGCGGAACTCCACGCCTTGCCGTTGCGCCAGGGCCACGAGCGCACGGACCACAGCGTGCATACCTCCCTTCGCGGAATAGGAACCGAGGGGCCGCTCGTGGTGAGCGATCGGGTTCAGCGTGGCGGGCGCGGCATAAGGGTCCGCGCCATGGTAGCTGGCGTATTGGTTGAAGATCGCGGCCGCCTTCGGGTCGCGGAAGAGCGTTGCATTGGCGCGGGCCATACTGGTGAAGGCCTCCACCTTGTGGAATTGGAGCACGCCCCGTAGTGTCGGTCCGTTGAAGTAGTTGCGGATGCGGTGCAGGGATCGTTGCAGGAACACTTCGTCCGTGAGTTCGCGCTTCACCTTGCTGCGGCGCAGGAATTCCAACACGCTCGCACGGCCCGCGGTGGTGCGCTCGGCGAACTCATCGGCCAGCCGCTCCGCATCGGCGTGCATGCGCACCACCGTGCCATCCTCGAAAAGGAACTGGGAGCTCGGGTCGAGCTGGTCGTAGTTGAAAATGGTCGCGCGGATCTTCGCCGCACAAGGCGAAAAGTGCGTCCACATAGGCCCGGCATGGTGGAGGCATCGTGGGCCCCATGTCGAACCGGTAGGTCCGATGCGCCACTCGGCCGCTTGCCGCCGGGGATCGCGTTTCGCCTCGAACACCGTGACGCGATGCCTGCTGTGCCAGCCGGACCGCCACCGCGATGCCCCCGAAACCGGCGCCGACGATGGCGCAGTTCAGCCCTGCTTCGGAACGCGGGCCCTTCGGTGGAGCGATGGTGGCGTGCGAGGGCTGGTCCATGGAGAGCGCACGGCCCGCCGCGCACGGGCCAATTTACAGGATGGGGTATATCCGCCTAAATTCGCGGCCTTCGATGGAAAAGGCGATGTCCAGCAACGAACATGAACTGGCCGAGGAGCTCTGTGCCTACCTGCGCTCCCACGTGCTCGCCAAGCAAGTATCCATCGATCCGGACCTACCCTTCGCGCAGCTCGGCATCGATTCCATGTCGATCATCGAACTCGTCCTCCATACTTGAACG
>JADJRW010000012.1 GCA_016712025.1 Flavobacteriales bacterium | reverse complement strand
CATGAAAGCCCGGTCACTTGGACCGGGCTCGGGAAGTTGAATGGGCCAAGGATCAAGCGGGCCGTTCGGCCGGGACCTGATGCACCTTGGAATAGGCGGGGCAGGCGTGGCTCGAACCACAGGAGGCCAGAAGCACCGCCCCGGTCACCACTACCGCCAGTACCAGAAGAGCCTTTTTCATCGTTCGTTCGTTTGTCTTCAACCGGTCAGGACCACCCTATCACATGGGCAACGCCCAAAGTTATCGCCCGGAACGGAGAGGACGACAAAAATGTTTCAACGATCCGATAGGCGATCTTTCCGGACCCGTTCAATGATCCCGTCCGCGCCTCCTTCCTCCCACGCACCGTCCGCCTTCGGGCCTGGATGGGAGCGGGTATTGCGCCCTCAAATGGAGCAACCGTATTTCCAACGGCTCAAGGAGTTCCTTGTGGCGGAAAGGGCCCACTGTTCGGTCTATCCCAAAGGCAGCGAAATACTCCGAGGCCTTCCAAGAAACACCCTTCGAGAACGTGCGGGTGGTCATCCTCGGGCAGGATCCCTACCACGGTCCTGGTCAAGCGCATGGCCTCTGCTTCAGTGTGCCACCGGGTGTGCCACCGCCCCCATCGCTATCCAACATCATGGTGGAGATCGAACGGGACCTAGGGCTGCCTAAGTCGCGCAACGGTGACCTGACCACCTGGACAAAACAAGGCGTACTGCTTCTCAACGCCGTGCTCACCGTACGGGCCGATCAGGCCGCCTCCCACCAAGGCCAGGGCTGGGAGCGGTTCACGGATGCCGCCATCCGTGCGTTGGCCGAAGCACGCAGCGGCATCGTTTTCTTGTTATGGGGCCGCTATGCCCAGCAGAAGGAAGCCCTGATCCCGGCGGATCGCCATTACCTGTTGAAGGCTCCGCACCCTTCGCCGCTCTCCGCACATCGTGGCTTCATCGGGTGTGGTCACTTCTCCATGGCGAACGAACTTCTCGCCGCGCAAGGCCTGCCCCCTATCGATTGGCGGATCCCATGACGGCGCGCTGGCTGATCCGATCCGCTCTTGGCGCGCTCTTCATCGCATCGCTCGGCGGGCACTTTCCGCTCGCGGCCCAGCGTACCACGTTGGTGCTCGATGCGACCGATCAACTCCCCAAACGCTGGCGCGCACCACGTCGCGTGACCTCTCCCCTGGAGGGCGAGCAAGCCCTTCGCACCCTGTTGAACGACCTGCACGCCGCAGGCCATCTCGCCGCTTCCATCGACACATGCGTTCCTTCTGGTGATACGCTTCGCTGCCAGGTGCATGTCGGGGAGCGAGCCCGATGGGCCCATCTCTCCGGATCGGGTATTCCACCGGAGATCGCCTCACGAGTGCGCTTCCGCGAACGCACCTACGCCGGACGCCCGGTAACCCCGCGCCAAACCGTGCGCGTGATGGAAGATCTGTTGCGCTACGCCGAAGAACATGGCCAGCCGTTCGCCGAAGTGCGGCTGGACAGCTTACGGATCCTCGAGGACGGCTGGCATGCCACCGTGGTGTTAGCGGAAGGACGCGCCGTACACATCGACAGTATTGTCCTGCGCGGCACCGCAAGGCTCTCGTCGCGCTACCTACAACAACACATCGGCATTCGGCCCGGCGCGCTCTATAACGAAGCGCTGATCGCCGCACTGGACCGACGCGTGCGCGAGCTGCCCTTCGTGACGCAAAAGCAGAAACCCTACGTACTCTTCACCCCGGAATACACCAAACTCTACCTCTTCTTGGACGGCAAGAAGGCCAGCACCATAAATGGCATTCTGGGCGTATTGCCCGACCCCGCAACGGGCAAGGTGAGCCTGACAGGCGATATCGACCTGCGCCTGCGCAACGCCCTGCGGCGTGGAGAAGCCATCGAACTGAACTGGCGCAGCCTGAAGGACAAGACCCAGGACCTGAAGGTGCGGCTTCAACTGCCTTTCCTGTTCAATACACCGTTCGGCACGGACCTTTCTTTGAAACTCTTCCGGCGCGACACCTCCTTCCTGGAAGTGACCGGGCGAGCCGCCGTGCAGTTCAGTATGGCGCAGGGCGATGTGATCTCGGTGTTCGTGAACAGCAAATCGTCGCGGGTGCTGGGGCGCATTCCAGTGTTTTCTCTCCCGGCCTCGCCAACGTGAAGCTGCTCACCTACGGCCTCGGGGTGGAACGCCAAAGGCTGGACTATCGCCCGAACCCGCAGCGCGGCTATGCGCTCGTGTTGGAAGGCTCCTTGGGGAACAAGGAAACGCGCACCCCGGATCCGGACAATACCGTACTCACCATTACCACCCGCAGTGCGCAGTACGAGGTGAACGCACAGGCGATCCTGCATGTGAAACTGGGCCGTCGGGGAACTGTACGCATCGCCGGGCAAGGCGGCGCGATGGTGAACCCGCGCCTGTATGTGAACGAGTTGTACCGCCTGGGCGGTATAAAGAACATGCGCGGCGTGGATGAAGCCTCCATCTATGCGTCCAGCTATGCGATCGGCACGCTTGAGTACCGGATCCTGTTGGAAGAGAACAGCAATGCCTTCGTCTTCGTAGACCAAGCTTGGTGGGAGGATCTGAGCGGCGCGGAACCGCTGCGCGACGACCCCATCGGTTTCGGGGTAGGCACCAGTTTCGAGACCAAGGCCGGTATCTTCAGCCTCACCTATGCGTTGGCCAGTCAGTTCAATATTCCTGTGGAATTGCGCAGTGGCAAGATCCACTTCGGCTTCACGAGCTTGTTCTAGCATTCTGCTTCTGAGCGCCGTGGTGAGCATCACCGCTCCGGCCCGCGCGCAAGACCGCACTGCCGATCGCCCACCCGGCCAGGGCCTCGCGGAAATGCTCCTGGAATACATGGCCGTGCGCTACCCCGGCCAGTCGCTGGAAGGGCACATCCTCTACATATCTGTGCAGCGCCAACGCCTCTTCCATGTGGTGGACGGACTGATGCGCAACGACTTCACTATCGCCACCGCGCGCGCCGGGCTGGGCACGCAGGTGGACAGCTACCGCACGCCGCCGGGGTTGCACCGTGTGGCGGAGAAGTTCGGCGACGGTCTTCCCATCGGCAGCGTGCTGAAGGACCGTCTGCCCACCGGAGAGGTCGTGGACCTGGAAGAGCCAGAACCCGACAACGACGTGATCACCAGCCGCGTTCTCTGGCTGGAAGGCTTGGAAGACGGAGGGAATCGCGGCGGGGAAAGAGATAGCCACGATCGCTTCATCTATATCCACGGCACGGGCAACGAAGCTTCGTTGGGATGCCCCAGCTCCATGGGCTGCATCCGCATGGCGAACCGGGATGTGATCGCGATCTACGAGGAGGTGCCGCTCGGTGCATTGGTGGTAGTGCTCGACAATTGAGCGCACCGGTCCGCAGGCTGCGACCTAGCTACCTTCGCGAACCTATGTGGACGGGACTTGTGATCGGGATCTTGCTCGGTGCGATAACTGGGGCTGTGGCCGCCTTGTGGTGGAACCGCACCAAAGGCAACCCCGCCCTCGAACTCTTGCAACGCGAACGCGAAACCGAACGCGCCGATCTGGAACGCCGCCTCGATCGCGCCACCGCCGAAACCGATGCCCAGCGCGCGCAGGTGAACGCGCTGACAAGAACACTAGCGGCGGAGGAACAACGCAACCGGGGTTTGGCGGAGAAACTGAACGAGCAAAAGGGCGAACTGGAACAGCTCCATGCCCGCATGACCGATCAATTCAAGGTGATCGCCAATGACCTGCTCGAAGCGAAGGGCAAACAATTGAACGAGCAACAACAGGAACGGCTTGGCACCATACTCCTGCCCTTGCAGGAGCGCATCAAGGATTTCGAGAAGCAGGTGCGCGACGCCTACGAGAGCGAAGGAAAAGAGCGCCACCTGCTGAAAAGCGAAGTGCTGAAATTGGTGGAACAGAACCAGCGCCTCAGCAAGGATGCGGACAACCTCACCAAGGCGCTGAAAGGCGATTCACAATCGCAAGGTGCGTGGGGCGAGATGATCCTGGAGAAGCTACTGGAAAGCGCGGGCCTGATGCCGGGCCAGGAATACAGCATGCAGGAGAGCACCACTTTGGGCGATGGTTCGCGCCTGCGGCCGGATGCCGTGGTCTTTCTGCCCGAAGGCAAGCATCTCATCATCGACTCAAAAGTCTCGTTGTTGCACTATGAGGGTTTCGCCAGTAGCAGTGATGAAGCCGAACGCGATCGCTTTTTGAAACTCCATGTGGAAAGTCTTCGCAACCACGCACGCGGCCTAGGTGAAAAGGACTACACCAAATTGTACGGTGTGCAGAGCGTCGACTTCGTGCTGATGTTCGTGCCCATCGAACCGGCCTTCCTCCTCGCCCTGCGCGAACGGCCCGCCATATTCCAAGAGGCTTATGACCGCCAAGTGGTGATGGTGACGCACAGTACCTTGATGGCCACCTTGCGCACCATCCACGGCATTTGGAAGAACGAACGCGTGGCGCGCAACCACATGGAGATCGCCGATCGCGCCGGGAAACTCTACGAGAAGTTCGCCGGGTTCGCCGAGGACCTGATCAAGGTGGGCAAGCAACTCGACTCCGCGCAGGACAACTACAAGGAGGCGATGAACAAGTTGAGCAAAGGCCCGGGCAACCTGGTGCGCCAGGTGGAACTGATCAAAGAACTCGGCGCGAAGACCAACAAGTCCATCAGTCCGGCGTTGTTGCAACGCGCCCTCGACGCTCAATCTGCCGATCCGCAACTTCCATGAACCCGCGCTTCTCCAGCCCCCCTTCAGCCCTGCTGATCGTTGCGTTGCTGAGCGCATGCGGCAGCCGCGTGCCGCAACAACGCGCACCTGCCGCGAACAACAACCTGGCCTACCTCTATGGGCAAGAGGCCGCTGCGTTGGAGTTCAATGTGCGCATATACCACGGTCCGGATCAGGCCTCGGTGATCCACTTCATGCTGCGCACCCGCGACCTGCTCTACAAGAGCGATGGCGGCGGGGCACCCTACCGCGCGGCCGTGCGGATCACCTACGAAGCCCTGAGCGATTGGACCGGAAAAACGCTCATCGACAGCGCCTCGACCATGGTGAAGGATATGAGCGAGCAAACCACCGAGGACCGCGAGCTGATCGGTCAACTCGAAATGCGACGCAACGAGCAGCGCTCATTCGTGATCCGCATCACTGCCGAAGACCTGAACCGAGGCACGCGCAGCACCCGCTTGATCGCCGTGGACAAAGCCGGTGTGAACGTGCGCCAGAATTTCCTGCCGATCGAGGCGGACCGCGATCTCCCCATTTTCGATGATCACCTCAGCGGCCCGGGAAAGCTGCGCGTGCGCTGCGAAAAATACACGGGCAGCACCTTGCAGGGCGCCTTCTACCAGCAGGAGTTCAGCCTCCCGGCTCCCGTCTTCGCCGAACAAGGGCCAATAACAGTGGATACCTCCCCGGACAGCACCTTCACTCTGCAGGTCGGAGCCGATGGGCTGTTCGCACTGGATCTTCGGAAGCGCGGCTTCTACCACTTCCGGCCGGATACCACGATGCAAAGCGGATTCACCCTTTTTGTGCTCGGCACGGACCATCCGCGCGTGCGCGACGCTGCGGAAATGGTGCCGCCCTTGCGCTACATCACCAGCATGCAGGAGTACGAGCGCATGCTCTCCGACACCTCCGTGCGCAAAGCGGTGGAACGCTTCTGGCTCGATGCCGCCGGTAGCAAGGATCGCGCGCGTAGTGCGATACGCGCCTACTACGAGCGCGTGGAGAATTCGAACCGCTACTTCACCTCCTTCGTGGAAGGTTGGCGCACCGACCGTGGGTTGGTACACATCATCTTCGGCACTCCGAACACCATCCACAAGACCGCGCAAGGCGAGGCTTGGATCTATGGGGAAGAGACCAATTTGATGAGCCTCACCTTCCGCTTCAAACAGCGCGACCTGCCCTTTACGGACAATGACCTGCAACTGGAGCGCGACCCCATGTTGAAAGGCGCCTGGTACCGCAATGTGGAAAGCTGGCGCAACGGCCGCATCGTACAGAATTAACCATGGCCGACAGCGATCTTATCTGTGGCGTGCATCCGGTGATCGAAGCCCTCCGCGCGCGCAAGCATGTGGAGCGCCTGTTGATCCGCATCGGCGCCGGTGGCGACGGGATACGCGAGATCCGCAGCCTTGCCCTGGAACAGAACATCCCCTGGCAACCCGTTCCGCTCCAGAAACTGGACCGCCTTACCCGCACGGAACACCAAGGCGTGATCGCCTACCTGAGCCAGGTGGAAGAGCAGGACCTCGACGAGGTGATCACGCGCGCCTACGAGCAACGCCAAGCACCCCTGATCGTAGCGCTCGACAGCGTGACCGACGTGCGCAACATGGGCGCCATCGCCCGCAGCGCGGAATGCTTCGGCGCCCATGGATTGCTGGTGCCGAAAGTGGGCACTGCGCGGCTAGGACCGGACACGGTAAAAAGCAGTGCAGGCGCCCTGCTGCGCAAACCCGTCTGCCGCACCAACGACCTATTGAAAGCCTTGGAGCGCGCACGCGAACACGGACTGCGGATCATCGCCTGCACGGAAAAAGCGCAGCAGGATGTCTCCGAGGTCGATCTCACCGGGCCGCTGGTCGTGGTGATGGGATCGGAGGACATGGGCATCAACGACCGCGTGCTGCGCATGGCGGATGAATTAGTGCGCATCCCCATGGCCGGCCAGATCGGCTCGCTGAATGTGAGCGTGGCGGCGGGCATCGTGCTGCACGCGGTACTGAGGGCGCGGATGGCGAAGGGCTGAGATTCTGGCCCATCCTTCTTTTCCGGAGTTCCATCGGGTAGTTCCTTCCACCCGTCGATAACCTTTCCCCTTCCGTCCGGGTACAAAGGGCGCTTCCATAGGGACTACTCCTCCCTGCCGGAAGCGCTAGAACGAACGGACCATGGAACGGAATTCCTGCATTAAGGGCCTGTGGATCACAGGATTGATCCCTGCTGGCCTGCACGCTCGGCCCAGCGCCCTGACCCCCGGCCGCTCCGCCTTCCGGATCACCGGTCTCACCTCCGCCACCCGCGATGCGCTGGCCCAGGATCTCGCCCTGGACGGTGGGTTCCGCATCGCCTTCGCCTGTGTGCCCGCTGGAATACTCGTGGTGGAATCCACCTCCGGGCCCATGCGCCAAGCCGACACGGACCGCCTTCTTCCGATGCTCCAGAACCGCTCTAATCAAGCGGACGTGATACCGCTCGCACTGAACGCCGCTGACTGGGAAGCCGAGTGCGAAACCGCCCGCAACCAATGAGCCGCGCCATGCCCTTCACCCCGATATTCCGCATGCGCCTTGCCCTGGGCGCCTTGGCTATTCTGGTGCTCAATGCTGCGAGCGCCCAGCTCACGGTCACTCCGCAAACGAACCTCCAGCAACTAGCGGCCAGCATTACCGGGCCGGGCGTGCAGATCACCAACCCGGTGATCACTTGTCACGCGAACGGCTATGGTGAGTTCACCTACAGCGGCAGCGACATGAGCGTGGACCAGGGGGTGATCCTCACCACCGGCCGCAGGACCGATGCCCCCGGACCCAACAACAATGGTGGTAGCAACTGGTTCGCTCAGAACACCGCTGGCGACCCGCTGCTGAACACCGTGACCGGTCGCACCACGATGGATGCGTGCAAGTTCGAGTTCGACATCATTCCCGCAGGCGACTCGCTCTCCTTCGACTTCGTGTTCGCTTCGGAAGAATACAACGAGTGGGTGGGGAGCCAGTACAATGATGTGTTCGGCTTCTTCATCAGCGGACCCGGTATCGTTGGCGATCCGGGTGCAGGTGGTGCGAAGAACATCGCGTTGGTACCGAACACCTCCACCGCCGTTACTATCAACAATGTGAACAACGGCAGCAACAGCGCCTACTACGAAGACAATACCGGAGGGGCCGATCTGCAATACGATGGTTTCACCGTGGGATTGACAGCCAAGAGCTTGGTGACCGCCTGCCAGACCTACCACCTGAAGTTGGTGGTGGCCGACGCGAGCGATCGCAAGTTCGACTCCGGCGTGTTCATCGACAAGGTGGAGAGCCCCACGATCACCATGACCAGCTACACCGCGAACGGCGGCCCGGACATGATCGAGGGCTGCAACAATGGTTGGGTGCGTTTCGATCGCGGCGCGCCTCGTCCCACTCCGCTCACCCTGCAGTACTTCATTCAGGGAACAGCGACCAACGGAACGGACTACACGCAGATCGGTGCTTTGAGCCCGTTGAGCCCAAAATTCATCACGATCCCCGCGAACCAAACTTTCGCTGACCGGACGATCGATCCGCTCGCGGACATCGTGAACGAGAACACAGAGGACCTGTTGTTCATCCTCGGGAATCCGAACTGTCCCGGCCAGACCCTCGACTCTTTGGTGTTCAACATCCTGGACACACTGATCGCCACCATCTCGCCCGGGGGAACGATCTGCGTTGGCGGATCGTGGCCGCTCACCGTGACCGGTGGCGCCAGCTATGCCTGGAGCCCGGCCACTGGGCTGAGCTGCACGACCTGTCCGAACCCGATCGCCACGCCAACGGTCACCACCACATACACCGTGGTGATCACGGATGGCTCGTGTTCCCGCGCCGCCAACCGCACCGTGCGCGTGAGCAACCTGACCTTGAGCGCCGTGAAGACCGATCCCCTGTGCAATGGGAACACCAATGGAGCGATCAATCTGAGCCATGCGGGAGGCTTATCCTCCTACGCCTATGCGTGGACCGGTCCGAACGGTTTCACAGCGAGCTCTCAGGACATCTCCGGTCTTGCTCCTGGCACATACACCGTCACCGTGACGGATGCCGGTTGCACCCGCAGCCAGAGCTTCACCCTTACCGCACCCTCTGTCCTCGGTGTTTCGCTTTCCCCGACCATCCTCGCCTTCGGTCAGAACTTGAGCTGTTTCGGTGGCAGCGATGGCGCCATCGACGCTACGGTTTCCGGCGGCACTGGTCCCTACTCGACCATCTGGTCCGGACCGAACGGCTACAGCAACACGGTGCCCGACGTCAGCGGCCTGAGCGTGGGTAGCTATACATTGAACGTGACCGATGCGAACGGCTGCGCGGCTTCGGCCAACAGCACATTGATCGAGGCGACCCAAGTGATGGCCACGATCAATACGAGCGCTCCCGTTGCCTGCTTCGGCGATGGCTTGGGAAGTGCGACCGTAACACCGTCAGGTGGTGTGCCCCCCTATAATTTCATTTGGAACACGAGCCCGGTGCAGAACACCGCAACGGCGAACCCTTTGCTGCCAGGCACCTGGACCGTGACCGTGACCGATGGCTACAACTGCCCCGCCACCGCGAACGTGACGATCGGTGGTCCGACCGCTGCCTTGAGCACTTCGCTCACCGCACAAACCAACGTGCTCTGTTTCGGCAACACGACTGGAAGCGCCGCCATTTCCATCAGCGGTGGAACCGCACCCTTCACGACGAGTTGGAACACCACGCCCGCACAGAACGGTACCAGTGCCACCAATTTGCCCGCTGGTACCTGGACGGCCACGGTGCTCGATGCGAACGGTTGCAGCACCACGCGCAACGTGACCATCACCCAACCCGCGAGCGGGCTCAGCGCATCGCTCTTCACACAAACCAACGTGGGCTGCTTCGGGCAGAACACCGGCAGCACGACGGTAACCGCCAGCGGCGGAACCGGACCCTATACCTATCTGTGGAACACCACGCCCGCGCAGAACACCGCCACAGCGAGCAACCTGCCCGCAGGGAACTACATCTGCACCGTGCGCGATGTGAATCTGTGCAGCACAACGGTGAACGTGACGATCACGCAACCCACGAGCGCATTGACCGCGAACATCAGCGCGAGCAGCAACGTGCTCTGCTATGGAGCGAACACAGGCAGCGCTACCGTGACCGCTTCCGGAGGAACGGCTCCCTTGAGCTACAGTTGGAACACGAGCCCGGTGCAAACCACCGCGACCGCGATCAACCTGACCGCTGGCAACTACACCGTAGTGGTAACGGACGCCAACGGATGCAGCCTCACACGCAACATCACGATCACCCAACCTGCGGCGGCATTGCAGGCGAACTTGCTGAGCGCGATCGATGAGACCTGCTTCGGTTCGTTCGCTGGAAGTGCCACGCTCTCGGTGACGGGTGGCAGCGGAGCGTACAGCATCTCTTGGAACACCGTGCCAGTGCAAACCGGTCTGGTCGCGTCCGGGCTGGCCGCAGGCAGTTACATCGCTACCGTCGCGGATAACAATGGTTGTCCGAACGCAGCTACGGTCAACGTGACCATCAATGGTCCTGTGGTCGCGATGGCGCTGACCTCCAGTTCCAGCAACCCGCTGTGCGCGGGCGATAACACCGGAAGTATCGACCTCAACGTGACCGGTGGCGTGGGTGGCTACGGCTATGCTTGGACAGGTCCGAACGGCTTCAACAGCACCAACCAAGATTTCCCTAGCGGCGGACTTGTCGCAGGCACATACCAAGTGACCGTAACCGACGCGAACGGCTGCACCCTTGTGCGGCCCTTCACATTGGCAGATCCTTCCGCTCTGGCGGTTGTCGGCAGCATTACGAACGTGAACTGCTTCGGCGAAGCGAACGGTGCGATCGCGATCACCGCGAGCGGAGCAACGCCTCCTTACGAGTACTCCTGGACGGGTCCTGGTGGTTTCACGTCGAGCAATGAAGATCTCAGCGGGCTGGTGGCCGGCACCTACACGTTGTGGTTGCGCGATGCGAACGACTGCGAATCGATCCAAAGCTGGACAGTGACGCAGCCTACGCTGCTCAGTGCTTCCATCGCGTCGCAGACCAACATCAGTTGCAACGGGGGAACGGGAAGTGCCACCGTGAGCGTGAGCGGAGGAACCACCGCGTACTCCTTCAGTTGGAACACGAGCCCTGTACAGACCTCATCCACCGCGACCAATTTGCCTGCTGGCACATGGACCTGCGTGGTGACCGACGCGCACGGATGCACCACGAGCGCAAGTGTGACCATCACACAGCCGGGCGCTCCGCTCAGCGCGATCATCGCGAGCAGCACGAACGTCCTCTGCTTCGGTAACACGACCGGCGCGGCCACAGTGAGCGTGAACGGAGGAACAAGCCCCTACGGCTACAGTTGGAACAGCAGCCCGGTGCAGAACACGGCGAGCGCGATCAACCTGCCGGCCGGGAACTACACCTGCACCATCACCGACGCGAACGGCTGCACCACGGCGCACATCGGACCATCACGCAACCGGCGGTGCTTAGCGCGATCAGCAGCGGCACACAACGTGCTCTGCTGGAACAGCACGGGCAGTGCGACGGTGAACGTGAGCGGTGGAACCGCTTCGTACCTCAGCTGGAACAGCCCCGTGCAGACCACTGCGACCGCGAGCAACTTGCCCCCGGCAGCTGCCGTTCACGGATGCGAACGGTTGCTCACGACCCCCCCCCCCCCCCCCCCCCCCCCCCCCCCCCCCCCCCCCAACGGGCCCCCCGCGCCCCCCCCCCCCCCCCCCCCCCCCCCCCCCCCCCCCCCCCCCCCCCCCCCAACGTCGCCCCCCGCCGGCGGCCCGGGGCCCCCCCCCCGCGCGCCCCCCCGCGCCCGCCGGCGCCCGGGCGGGGCCCCCCCGCGGGCGCGGGCGGCGCCCCCCCCCCCCCCCCCGGCCGGGCGGCCGCCCCGCGCGGGGCGGGCGGCCGGCCCCGGCCCCCCCCCCGCCGCCCCCCCCCCCCGCCCCCCCCCCGCCGCCCCCGGCCGCCCGGCGCCGGCGGGCGCGCCCCCCCCCCCCCCCGCCGCCCCCCCTCCCCCCCCCCCCGGCCGCCGCCCCCCCCCGCGCCGCGCCGGGGCCCCCCCCGGGGGGCCCCCCCGCGGGCGCGGGCGGGGGCCCCGCCCCCCCCCCCCCCCCCCGGGGGCGGCCGCCCCGCGCCCCCCCCCGGCCCCGCCCCCCCCCCCCCCCCGCCGGCCCCCCCCCCCGCCCCCCCCCCCCGACTTGGAGCCCCGGCGCGAACGTGACCATCACGCAACCCGCAGCTGCGCTCGGGGTAACCGCCGTGGTGACCCCTGCCGCCTGCCAAGGCGCGAACGATGGTGCGGTGAACGCTACAGTGACCGGTGGTACGGGCACCTATTCCTATGCGTGGACCGGCCCGAACGGTTTCACGGCGGGAGCGCAGGACGTGTCCTCGCTCCAAGCCGGCGTGTATCAACTGATCGTGACCGATGCGAACGGATGCACGCACACCAGCACGTGGAACGTGAACCAACCCGGGCTCTTCACCGTGAGCGGCATTACGAGCAGCTACACCGGTGGGGTGCAAGTGAGTTGTGCCGGAGGAGCGAACGGCAGCATCGATATGACCGTGAACGGCGCGACGCCCCCGTACACCTATGCATGGACGGGGCCGAACGCTTATACGAACAGCGCGATCGACATCAGCGGATTGGAAGCGGGCACCTACACGTTCGTAGTGACCGACGACAACGGATGCGCGACCTCCCAGGTGCTCACGTTGAACGCTCCGCAACCCTTCGTGCTCGGGCTGACCAGCGCGGACATGGGCAATGGCTTTAACATCACCTGTAACGGCGGCAGCAATGGAAGCATCGATGCCACCATCACCGGCGGCACGGCACCGCTCAGCATCGGGTGGACCGGTCCGAGCGGGTTCAGCAGCAACAACGAGGACTTGAGTACGCTGAGCGCGGGAACCTACGATCTCACGGTCTCGGACGCGAACGGATGCGGCGCTACTCAGAGCATCACGTTGGCGGAACCTTCAGCCATCGCGTTCACGGCCAGCGTCACCAGCCAGGTGCTCTGCTTCAGCAACGCGACGGGAGCGGCCACGTCCAACGCGACGGGCGGAGTAGCCCCATCGGCTACAGTTGGAACACCGTCCCTGCGCAAGCATCACCGAACGCTGCAGGCCTCACCGCAGGTACCTGGACCGTGACCGCGACCGATGCCAACGGATGCACTGCGCAACAGAACGTTGTGATCATTCAGCCGCTGGCCGCGCTAACGGCGAGCGTAAGCGCACAGACGAACGTGCTCTGCCACGGCAACAGCACGGGCAGCGCCACCGCGAACGCGAGCGGCGGCACCGGACCTTACCAGTACGCATGGAACACTTCCCAGCGCTAAACGGCCACGGCTGTCAACCTGTTCGCGGGTACCTCCCTGCATCATCCCGATGCCAATGGATGCAGCACGTCTGTGGGGCGTGATCCGAGCCCGCAGCGTCTTTGAGCGCTTCGGTGAGCGGCAGCACGGATGTGCTCTGCTTCGGCAACAGCTCGGGTAGCGCGACGGTGGATGTGGTCGGCGGAACTGCGCCGTATCTCTATAGTTGGAACAGCTCGCCTGTTCAGACCAACGAGACGGCGAGCGATCTGCCCGCCGGGAACTTCACCGCATCATCCGACGCGAACGGGCCGAGGTGACCATGGCAACGCGGCTCCGCCTCCCGCGTCGCAAGGGTGGACCGGCTGAACTCCCCTATCGTACAGTTGGAACACCGCTCCCATCCAGACCAACGCCACGGCGAGCAATTTGGGCGCGGGCACTTATACCTGCACCATTACCGATGCCAGCGGCTGCACCACGACGACTAGTGCCACCATTACCGCCCCGGCGGGATCGTTGGCCGCGTCGATCACAGGTATCATCGACGTGCTCTGCTTCGGCAACAGCACGGGAAGCGCCGCCGTGGACATCTCCGGTGGAACAATTCCCTATGGCATCAGTTGGAACACTTCGCCTGTGCAGAGCACAGCCACCGCAACGAACCTGCTCGCAGGCGTCTGGACCTGCACCATTGTGGATGCGAACGGATGCAGTGCGCAAGTAACTGCTGCGATCGCGCAGCCGTCCGCCGTGTTGAGCGCGGCGATCAGCGCACACAGCGATGTTGCTTGCTTCGGCAACGCCACCGGCGATGCCACGGTCGACGTGACCGGTGGTACGGCGCCTTATGGCATCAACTGGAACACCGCGCCTGTTCAATCGGCTAACGCTGCCGCCAACCTCCCTTCGGGCACTTACACCGTGACCATCACGGATGCGAACGGATGCGCTGCGAACGCCTCGGTGCAGATCGCACAACCCGTGGCCGCCTTGAACGCTTCGATCAGCGGGCAAACCAATGTGGCCTGCGGCGGGAACACCGGCAGCGCCGCCGTGAACGCCAATGGCGGCGCATTGCCTTACACGTATAGCTGGAACACCGCGCCCGCACAAACGACCGCCACGGCGACCAACCTCGGTGCGGGCACATGGACCTGCACGATCACCGACGCCAACGGTTGCACCACCGCAGTGGACGCCACCATCACCGCGCCCGCAGGATCGTTGAGCGCATCGCTCATCGCCAGCACCGATGTGGATTGCTTCGGCTACGCCACCGGCAGCGCTACCGTGACCGCGACCCTCGGTACCGCACCTTACTCCTACGTCTGGAACAGCACCCCGGCGCAGAACATCGCGACCGCGACGGGATTGGGCGCAGGCAACTACCTCTGCACCATCACGGATGCGAACGGATGCTCGGCGCTCGTTGGCGCCACCATCGTGCAACCCGCGCAGGCGCTCTCCGCTGGCATCGCATCGCAGAGCGGCGTGAGTTGCTTCGGCGCACAGGACGGTGCTGCTGCTGCGGAAGCCTTCGGAGGAACACTTCCATACAGCTATGCATGGAACTCTACACCTGTGCAGAACACCGCCCAACTGAGCGGTGTCGATCCGGGTGTTTACACCGTGACCATAACGGACGACAATGGATGTAGCTCCATCGCACAAGCGACCATCGGTTCGCCGATCGGCGCCTTGAGCGTATCGTTGTTGAACACGACCGAACAGAGCTGCTTCGGAAGCGCGAACGGACAAGCCACTGTGACGGTGACCGGTGGGACCACACCCTTCACCTACACTTGGAACACGGTACCCCCGCAGACCAGCGCCACAGCCGTAGGACTCAGTGCTGGCGCGTATCTGGTGAACGTCGCTGATGCGAACGGTTGCAGTGGAGTTCTGAGCGTGATGATCGATGGGCCCAGCGCACCGCTCGCCCTTCAGATCAGCAGTGTGACCGACGTGCTTTGCCATGGCGCCTCGACAGGAGCGGCTTCGGTGATCGCCGCAGGAGGCACCGCGCCATACACCTATACCTGGAACACGATCCCGGTGGTGAACGGCGCCGATCTGCTGAACGCACCCGCTGGGACCTATACCGCCCAAGTAGTGGACGCTAACGGTTGCACCACAAGCACCAACATCACGATCACACAGCCGATCGCACCCCTGCACACGTTCGTGGAGAGCTACGCGAACGTGAGCTGTTTCGGTGGTGCTGACGGTTACGCGACGGTCGAGATAAGCGGAGGCAGCGGCAGCTACACCGTGCTATGGAACACGGTCCCGCCGCAATCGGGTACGACGGCGACAGGACTGAGCGTTGGTATCTGGACCGTATCGATCACCGACAACAACGGCTGCGCAATTCCGAAGTTCCTCCCAGTAACGATCACCGGGCCTGCGGCACCGCTCGCGATCAACTCCACCATCAGCACGTTCGGTGCGTTCAATGTATCCTGCCAGAACAGCGAGGACGGATGGATCGATGTAGCGCTCTCTGGTGGCACGCCGCCCTACAATTATGCGTGGACCGACGACTTCGGCCAACTCACCGGCATTGAGGATATCTCCGACCTGAGCGCGGGCAACTACTACCTGACCGTAAGCGATGGCAACGGATGTACCGTAAGCGCCACTTACACGCTCACCGCCCCCAGCCCGCTGCAAGCCAGTGGCGCGATCACCACGGCAGCTTGCCAGGGTGCTTCGGACGGAGCGGTGGAAGTAACGGTGACGGGAGGTGCTACTCCTTACTCCTATGCGTGGACCGGCCCGAGCGGGTTCAGCACTGCGAGTGAAGACATCATCGGGCTTGCCGCGGGCACTTACGCTTTGCTGGTGACCGATGCGAACGGATGCACGCTGCAACAGTCCTTCGATGTGAACCAACCCGGCTTGTTCAACATCACCGCTACGCTCAGCGACTTCAATGGAAGCGCTGTGAGTTGCGCCGGCAATACGGATGGCAGCATTGACGTGACCACCACCGGTGGTACCGCTCCGTATCTGTTCAACTGGACAGGACCGAACGGCTACACGGCGGTTGGCGAGGACATCAGCGCGTTGGGCGCAGGGATCTATAACCTCAGCATCACCGATGCGAACGGCTGCGGATCGCTCCAAACCTATACCCTGACCGAACCGGTCGTGCTCCATATCATCACCTTAGTGGCCCAGCATGGCAACGGGCAGATCAGCTGCGCAGGTGGCAACGATGGCGGCATCGATGCCACGATCGGCGGAGGCACGCCGAGCTATACCATCGCATGGAGCGGGCCCAATGGTTTCAACGCCGCTTCGGAGGACCTGACGAATTTGAGCGCCGGCACATACACGATCAGTGTAACCGACCTGAACGGTTGCCAGGCGAGCGCCAGTGTTACGCTCAACGAACCACCCTTGCTCACCAGTTCGGTAACGGTATCGCAAACCAACAGCGGTGATGCGATCGCATGCAACGGCGGCAGTGATGGCAGCATCGATCTCCAGATCCAAGGTGGTAATGCTCCCTACTCCGTGCTATGGAGCGGACCGAACGGGTTCACCTCCAACGCGACCGATCCCACGGGACTTGTGGCAGGCACCTATTCCGCATTGATCACCGATGCGAACGGATGCACTACCAGTACCACCAGTACGTTGACCGAGCCCGCACCGTTGGACCTGACCTCCACGGTGAGCAGCTTCATCGGCGGGAACGCCATCTCCTGCAATGGTGCGGAGGATGCCAGCATCGACCTCACACTGACCGGAGGCGCCGGCAACCTACAGTTCCAATGGACCGGCAGCAATGCGTTCACCAGCACCAACGAGGATCTGAGCGGCCTCGCCCCTGGGACCTATCAAGTCTTGACGATCGACCAGAACGGCTGCAGTGCGGGCGCGTTCTTCGTACTGAACGAGCCACAACCCATCGGTTCGACGGCTTCCATCACCACAGCGCTCTGCCAGGGCACCGCCACCGGCACGGTTGACATGACCGTAACAGGTGGGACCGCGCCGCACAACATCGCCTGGAGCGGACCGAACGGTTTCAACAGCGCAGGTGAAGATCTCTCTGGCGTCTTCGCCGGGGTGTACATCGCCACGATCACCGATGCGAACGGATGCGCATCGCTCCAATTCCACGATGTGGACGAACCCGGGATCTTCTTGCTCACCGAACTCATCGGGGTCTATCCTGGTGGCTTCAACACAAGTTGCGCCGATGCGGACGATGGTGGCATCGACCTGACCGCCACCGGTGGTACTCCAGGATACACCTACGACTGGTATGGTCCGAACGGTTATTCCGCCAACACGGAGGATATCAGCGGACTTGTCGCAGGGCAGTACGCCTTGATCCTTACCGATGCGAACGGATGCAGCACCTTGGCGCAATACACCCTCACCAGCGCGGCACCCGTGGTGGTCGGTCTGGTGGCTGGCACCTTCTCCGGTGGCGTGAACACGAGTTGTGCGGACACGCCGGACGGGAGCATCGATGCCACCATCGTAGGTGGTATCCCACCCTATGGCATCTCGTGGAGCGGGCCCAACGGCTTCGCCGCCATCAGCGAAGACCTGACCGGACTGGAACCCGGCACGTATTCCGTGGAGGTGGTTGATGCGGTGGGTTGCAAAGCCGATGCGAGCATCACCCTCACGGCACCCGACCCGGTGGATGTGGTCGTGACCACCAGCACTTACGGTGGCAATGCGAACGTGAGCTGCTTCGGCGCGGCGGATGGCACCATCGACCTATCGATCAGCGGAGGTTCCCTCCCCTACCAGATCCTGTGGTCCGGACCGAACGGCTTCGTGAGCAACCAGCAGAACCTGAGCGGTCTTGGCGCTGGGGTCTATTCCTATTCCATCACCGATGCGAACGGATGCAAGGTGTTCGGTCAAGTGAACATCACTTCGCCTTCACCGATCGCGCTCACCCTGAACGCCTCGCAATTCAACGGCGGGTTCAATGTTCCGTGCGCGGGTGCCAGCAGCGGCAGCATCACGACCCAAGCCAGTGGTGGCACCGGTAACCTGAGCTACGCCTGGACCGGACCGAACGGCTTCACCAGCAACGCCACTTTCTTGAGCGGCCTGGAGGCGGGTAGCTATACCCTCACCGTGACGGATGACAACGGATGCGCAGCAGGGATGAGCATCACCTTGACGGAACCACAACCGCTGAACATAGCAGACCAATTGAGCGATGCTGGCAATGGGTACCAGATAAGCTGCGCTGTGAACGATGGAACCATCGACCTGACCGTGAGCGGTGGCACCGCTCCTATCCAAACTGCTTGGAGCGGGCCCAATGGCTTCGGTTCGCAAGCTGAGGATCTGACCGGCTTGGCAGCTGGTGACTATATCTATTCAGTGATCGATGGGAACGGTTGCATCGGGTCCGATACCATCACGCTTAACGCTCCGACCGGACTTACCGGCACCCTCGTTGTGAGCGGCAACATCTGCGACGGCACCGATGATGGCGCCCTCGACCTGACCCTCGCTGGTGGTGTGGCCCCATACACCATCGCATGGACCGGACCGAACGGATTCACCAGTACGAACGAGGACCTGAGCAACTTGAGCGGCGGCAACTACGCTGTACAAGTGAGTGATGCAGGGACCTGCACAGGCAGTTGGTCCGCGATGATCACCGCGAGCGCTGCGATGGACCTGAGTGCTTACCTGAGCACCTATGGCAGCTTGAACATCCCTTGCGTGGGTGATAGCACCGGCGTGATCGAAGTGCAAGTGGACGGCGGTGCGGCACCAGTGAACGTGGTATGGAGCGGCCCAAATGGCTTCGCCGCGAACAACGTCACCGACCTCAGCGGCCTTGTGGTCGGTGACTACACGGTGACGCTCACCGACGCGAACGGCTGCACCATGGACAGCACGTTCACATTGACCGGACCATCCTCGCAGATCGATCCCTCAATGACAGCTTCGCTCTTCGCCAGTGGCACGAACATCAGTTGTCGTGGTGCCAGCGATGGCAGTGTGGACCTGACCGTGACCGGAGGCACCGCGCCCTACCTCTTCGATTGGCGCGGGCCCGACAGCACGCAGTTCAGCACGGAGGATATCAGCAACCTGGTCGCCGGAACGTATGATCTGGTGATCACGGACTCCAACCAATGCACCTTTCCTGCGACCATTACGCTGACCGAACCGGACAGCGCGCTTATCGCCGCACTCACCTTAAGCCAATACAACGGTGGCTTCAACACCAGTTGCGACGGAAGCAGCGATGGTACGATCACGGTGGAAGTGAACGGCGGCAACAGCGGATACTCGTTGAACTGGAGCGGCCCGAACGGCTTCAGCAGCGCGGCGGATAGCCTGAGCGGATTAACCGCAGGCACCTACACGCTCACCGCGACAGACCTGAACGGCTGCGTGCTGATCCAGGATGTCGTGGTGACGGCACCTGATCCGCTCGACCCGCTGCTCACGCCCTTCGTCTTCCCCAGCGGAAGCGACCAGCTGCTGCTGGTGTCAGCGATGGCCGCATCGCGCTCACGCTCACGGGCGGTGTGCCCCACTATACCTATTCCTGGGGCGGGACCGAACGGCTTCAGCAGCAGCGATAGCGCGATCACCGCGTTCGCAGCCCGGGACCTACTGCCTCAGCTTGTTCGATGCCAATGGTTGCAGCACCCAAACATGCACGGATGTGATCGCTGCGCAAGCCTTGGATGCGAGCGTGAGCACCACTTCCGCGGATTGCGGTGCGAGCGCTGGAAGCGTCGACCTCAGTGTGCAGGGCGGTGGCGCACCGTTCAGCTTCGCATGGGACAATGGTGCGCAGACCGAGGACATCAACGGCTTGCTCCCGGGCACTTATGCGGTAACGATCACCGACGTGAACGGCTGCATACTCCTGGATACCGCTGCCGTGAATGGATCCCCTGCTTTGATCGCGGATGCAACTGTAACGAACAACGCGTGCAACGAAAGCACCATCGGCGCGATCGACCTGAGCGTGCTCTCCGGCACCGCGCCTTACCTCTTCGATTGGAGCAGCGGTGCGAACACCGAGGACCTCTCCGGTCTTGCGTCCAATACTTACGCGATCACGATCACCGACGCGGCGGGTTGCTCTTGGACGAATACCTATGTGATCGGTCAGGGCAGCGAGATCACCGCGGACAGCTTGGTGCTCGAATACCCGAGCGGCTTCAACCTGAGCGGATACGGAAGTAGCGATGGAAGTATCACAGTGATCCCTTCAGGCGGCGCGGAACCCTACACCTACTACTGGAGCAACGGAGCGGCTACGAACGCACGAACTCCGGTCTCGATGCAGGCACGTACACGGTGACCATCACCGATGCGAGCGGATGCAGCCTATGCTGGAGTTCACCTTGACCGAACCCATGGACCTGGTGATGCCGACCGGTTACAGCCCCAACGGCGATGGCACCAACGACTTCTTTGTGGTCCATGGCCTTGAAGGCTATCCAGGAGAACCACATCACCATCTTCAATCGCTGGGGTAACATGGTCTATGACAGGATCAACTACACCAACGATTGGGGTGGCGAGAACCAGGAGGGCGAGATGCTTCCGAACGGCACCTACTTCGTTGTGCTCTCTTTGAACAAAGGCGGCCAAACACTGCAGAACTATGTGGACCTGCGCCGCTGAACGCAACCATGACCCAACGCCATGAACTACCTCAGCAACATGCCCGTCCTACCGCCCCTTCCTGCTCGCTTTGGCCGCTACGTGCGCGCTGGTGGTGCAGGCCCAGCAGGAAGTGATGGTGAGCCAGTACATGTTCAACGGGCTCTTCCTGAACCCCGCGTATGCTGGCAGCCACCCTTATGTGAGCGGCAGTCTGCTTCACCGCGAACAGTGGACCCAAATGGATGGCGCACCGAAGACCAGCATGCTGGCGATCGACGGCCCGCTGTGGAACAACCGCATGGGTCTCGGACTTTCCATCGTGCATGATCGCATCGGCATAAGTCGTGATCTGGACATCTCCGGGCACTACGCCTATAGCATCCGCACCGGTGAAACGAGCCGGCTGGCCTTCGGTCTGCGCGCGGGGCTCTCCGTCTACTCCGCGAACATCGGCGAACTGGTGTATTGGGACGCGAACGACGATGTCTACCAGCAACGCATCAAGAACGCCATGGTCGGCAAGTTCGGTTTCGGTGTGTTCTGGCACGATGAGCTGACCTACGTGGGGCTCTCCGTTCCCACCATATATGCGGCCGATGGCCAGGTGAGCGCCGCTGCCGCCAGTGCATTGGACCATTACTTCACCCAGCATTTCTATCTCCACGCCGGTCGCGTCTTCCACCTCAACGAGAACTTCGATCTCAAGCCCTCGGTGCTGGTGAAGTACCAACCCGATGCGCCGCCCGAGGCCGATCTGAACTGCAACGTGCTCTTCCGCGAGAAGCTGTGGCTCGGAGCAGGGTACCGCACCGGCGATGCGTTCGTGGGTATGCTGGAATACCAGATCACGCCGATGTTCCGCGTGGGCTACGCCTATGACATGACCACCTCGATGCTGCGTCGCTTCAATGGAGGATCGCACGAGGTGATGCTGGGCATCGACCTCGGCAAGGACCCGATCCGTATCAAGTCACCTCGCTACTTCTAGATGATGACGCTCCCTCGGAACACATCGCTCCCTTTCGCTGCGGCGATCCTTCTCTCTTCGTGCGCCAGCTACAACCTGCGAAAGGATGAGGCATACGGACTCATGCAGTATCCGCGGGCCGAGCGCTTCTACGGCAAGGTGCTACGCCACAGCGAGGTGCGCCCCGCACGACTGCGTATGGCTGATGCCCACCGCCGCCACAGCGATCTGCTGACGGCCGAAAAGCACTATGCTCTGGCCGATGCATCGCACCCTATAACCGGCGACACGGCATTGAACTATGGCGAGGTATTGATGGGCAATGGCAAGCCCGAGGCTGCGGCAGCGATCTTTCTGCGTGTCTTGCAAGAGACCCCCGAGAACCGGCGGGCGTTGGACCTATAGGATCAACCCAGGGCTACAAGTCCTTTTACGCGGACAGCGGTCGCTTCATCGTGAACCGGTTGAACCTTCCCGGGATTGCTTCGGCCTTCGGCGCCATCCCGTATCGTAAGGGTTTGCTGGTGGCAGGTGAAGAACAGGTCGCCCGAACGAGCGCGAACCCTTGGAACGGACTTTCCTTTCTGGACCTCTACTACAGCGAAAAGAAGACAGTGGTGACCTGGAACCGAAGCACAGGCCTGCCGGGCCAGGTGAACGGCCCCTTCCATGAGGGACCCGCCGTGCTCGCACCGGACGGCCGCACCTTGTACTTCACACGCAGCAACTATGTGAAGCGCAAGTTGCAAAAGGACGCTGGCAATACGAGCCACTTGATGCTGTTCCGTTCCACCTTGGACAGCACCGGCCGATGGTCGGACATGCGGGCCTTCGCCTACAACGGGGAATACTGGAGCACCGGCCACCCGGCCTTGAGCACGGACGGCAAGATGCTCTATTTCGCCAGCGACCGCCCGGGGCTTGGTGGCACGGATATCTGGCGATGCAAGGACATCGGCACGGGTTGGTCGGAGCCGGAGAACCTGGGCTCTACCGGTGAACTCGGCGGGCAATGAACTCTTCCCGTGATCAATGGTGCATCGCTCTATTTCTCGAGCACGGCCCATGAGAACATGGGGGGCCTGGACATCTTCGAAACACACGAGCAAGAAGGTCGCTGGAGTGCTCCGATGAACATGAACGCACCGATCAACACGCCCCATGATGATTTTTCGATGGTGTTGGACAGCACTACTGAAGGTGGCTATCTGAGCAGCAATCGCGACAGCCTTGACCAGGTCTATGTGTTCTGGGCGAACGAACCGATCTTCTATGTGGAAGGTGTGGTGTTCGATGAGGAGCCTGTTCCTGCCGAACGCCGGCGGTGACCTTGTTGGCTGACGGCATCGGCGACGATGTCTCCAGCTTCACCGGCCCCGGATGGCAGGTTCGGATTCTCGCTGAACGCCAACACCGACTAATGTCCTGCGCGCCGAGGAAAGGACCATCTCGCCACTACTGTCGACCTTAGTACGAAAGGCCTCTTAGGTTCCGACACATTGCACCGGGACCTGCATTTGAAAAGCGCACAAGTGGGCGAGAGCTTCGTGCTGAACAACATCTACTACGACTACGACAAATGGGACATACGCCCGGATGCCGCCCAGGAATTGGAGCGCGTGGTGCGCCTCATCAACGACAATGCGCACTTGAGCTTCGAGCTGAGCTCCCACACCGACGCGCGCGGCGGTGACCTTTAATCTGGTGCTCAGCGATGCACGCGCGAACAGCGCAGTGGATTTTCTGATCCGCCATGGCGCCGACCCCGACCGCATACGCGCAAAGGGCTTCGGAGAGGAGAAACCGGTCAACGAATGCCGCGACGGCGTGGCCTGCGATGAAGAACGCCACCAGCAGAACCGTCGCACGGAGTTCATGGTGATCGGCGACAAGGACCTGACCAACGCTCGATGAGCTCCGGACCTAGTCCTTCCCCATCGCCGGGTGCTCCTGCCGCACCGCTTCGCTGAAGGCGATACCTTCCACCTTGCTTCGGCACCAAGCCATGAAATCGAAGTACTTCAGTGCAAGGCTTTCGTTGGGATCCTTCATCAACTCGGATATGCGGTCGTGCATCGTCTTGAACAGGTCGCGTTTGGCGTTGATCTGTGTGGCCCGCGCCAGGCGTTTTATATGATCGATCAGCACGGTCTCCATCTCGTCAGCGCGGTGCCGCTTGCTTAGAAAGCGATGCGTGCTCCGAACGATGTACTCAAGCAGGTCGAAGTTACCTAGCTCGTAGTGTACCACCAGGTTGAAGAGCCTGGCGTAGGTGAAGATGTCCTGCCGCAAAGTGGGCTCGGGATCGTTCAGCACTTTGTTGAGCCAGAACAAGGCCTTGTTCATCTCGCCAGCCCCGAAATGCAGGCAGGACAAGGCGAACCAGAACTCGAGTTCCTGCTCCTTGTGGAGCCGTGGACCCTCATCCTCCATA
Source organism: Flavobacteriales bacterium (assembly GCA_016712025.1). Classification (GTDB taxonomy): domain Bacteria; phylum Bacteroidota; class Bacteroidia; order Flavobacteriales_F; family PHOS-HE28; genus PHOS-HE28. The sequence goes on along the minus strand of JADJRW010000012.1, from coordinate 142,365 downwards.
CCCACGAGCACGGAATCCACCAGCTCTAGTGCCTTCGCGTGCTCGCCCATCCTGTCGAACAGGCGAAGCTCGCTGAGGTAGCTCGCATTGAAGACCTGCATGCCGATCTGGATGCCACCGAAACCGGGCAGCTCGGAGAGCGATCGCATCAGCTTGATGTGCTCACGAGCGGCTTTGTATTCGCCCAGTTCGATCTGCGCATTGATGATATAGTGCAGCGTGCGCACATAGCGCTTCGCCAGATCCGGTTTCAGCAGTGTCTCCCGGTCCAGGATCTCCTTCACCCGGAGGAACTTGGTCAAGCGCCGTGCGCCAATCGCGCTTGGCCCAGGCGCAGAAACCCTGCGTATAGAAGCAGATGGTCGCCGCGCGGTGGCTAAGTGCGGTGTTCTTACCGACGATCAGCGGGTGCTGGGCGATCTCCTCCACCATGGCGTGCTCTTCCTCGCTACGCACGTAACCGCCACTGCGGAACACATAGTTGATCTTGGAGTAGAGGATGTGGTAGGCCGCCAGGTTGCGCAGTTTCTCGATCACGTCGCTCTCCTCCTCGATCAGCGCGTCCAGGTCCTTGGTGAACTCCCCGCTCTCGTAGGCCTCTTCCAACAGCATCTTCTCCCAGTTGAGCAGCTCGAAGAGGTAGTAGAACTTCTCGTTCTCCAGAGCGATGCGCTTGGCACGGTGGAGCAGCTTGTTGCACTCTTTGTAGAGCGCCTTGTCGTAAAGGATCTCGATGTTCTTGATCTCCTGCTTCAGGATCCCGCTGATAGTGCCCTCCGCATGGTAGGCGCGAAGGGCTTTCAGGATCAGCTTGTACAAATGGTTCTTCTCCGAAGGAAAGTGCTTGATGAAGGTCTCCTTGGCAAAGAGCTTCTTCAGCGTTTCTTCGTCGTAGACCTTCTGCTTGTCGATCGCGTCGAAGATCCGCAGGTAGTTCTTGTCGCCGGATTGCAGCGTGGAGTGCAACTTGAAGAACCGCTTCTCGCTCTTGGTGAGCGACGTTACGAGGTCGTGCAGTTCAGTGCTCGGTTTCATCGCGGTGCGCCAGCGGATCGCCTTTGGGATAACAAGGCGCACCCCCAAAAGTAGGGATCCTGCGAACCCGCAGCATTCCTGCGATCGCAGCTTTCGTCCGGCTACCTTTGATCAACGGCGCGGCCTCTTTCTGTAACAACCAAGGCCTCTGTTCGTTCACGCGCATGACCATCCGCCTCCTCCTTTGCTCGGTCGTTACCTCGATCGCGCTATCCGTTCCTGCACAGACCACCTGCCAGCGGACCAAACACTGCTCTGCGCAAGGACAGGCCAAGGGCGGCCCACAGGACCTGCGCAGTGATAGCATCGACCTGCTCGTGACGCGGGTCCACCTCAACCTCCTCGATGCGCCGAACGATCTGATCCACGCGATGTGTGTGCTTCGCCTCGTGCCCAAAGTTCCGGGGGTCACCCAACTCCGGCTCGACCTGATCGACCTCACGGTCGGTTCGGTCCTGGATGAGAGCAACCAACCACTCGGCTTCAGCCATGCGAACGGTGTGTTGCGGGTTGATCTGGCACAACCGGCCGGACCAGCGGATACGATGGATATCACGGTCTTCTATGATGGCGAACCGGCCGTTGATCCGAGCAACTTCGGGGGCTTCTACTTGGAGAACACCTACATCTACAATTTGGGCGTGGCGTTCGATGCGCAATCCCACAGCTATGGCCGGGCTTGGTTCCCCTGTTTCGACAACTTCGTGGAGCGCTGTGCCTTCTCCTTCCACGTTACCACGCGAGGCGGACGGAAGGTCTGGTGCAATGGGGCTGAACTTGGCGTGGTGTCGCTCGGTGGTGATACCACCCTCACCCATTGGTCCATAGATGAACCCATCCCAAGCTATCTCGCCTCTGTCGCGGTGGCCAACTACGCGGTCGTTCACCAGGAATTCCCCAGCATCGGCGGGACGAACATTCCCGTGGACCTTGTGGCTCTTCCAGGGGATACGACCCAGATGAAGAACTCCTTCCTCCACTTGCAAGATGCCTTCAACCGGTTCGAAACCTGCTTCGGGGCCTACAGTTGGAACCGCATCGGCTATTGCCTGGCTTCACGCGGTGCAATGGAGCATCCTACCAACATCACCTATCCGGATTTCATCGCGGATGGGACGTTGCAGTACGAAGCAACCATGGCACACGAACTGGCCCATCAGTGGTTCGGCGACCTGGTCACTTGCGATAGGGCAGAGGAGATGTACATCAACGAGGGGTTCGCCGAATACCTGAGCTACCTGTTCCTGGAGGGGGTGTACGGACCGGACCGCTACCGATCCACCGTGCGGGCGAACCACTACGAAATGTTGCGTCGCTGCCATTGGGAAGATGGGGGGGCAGTATTTCGCCCTCGCTGATGTTCCCCAAGACTTCACCTACGGACAGCATAGCTATAACAAGGGTGCGGATGTATTGCATAGCCTGCGCAGCTACTTAGGGGAGGCACTTTTTTGTCAGGGCTTGACGAGTTTTCTCGACGCATATTCCTTCCAACCTGTCAGCAGCGAGCAGCTCCGAGATCATTTGAGCACCGCTACAGGAACAGACCTCACGGACTTCTTCAATGACTGGATCTTTCAACCGGGCTGGGCCGCCTTCGAGGTCGATTCCTTTGATGTGGGACTGGCGGAGGTAACGGTCTTCGCGGAACAAAAGCTGCGCGGGGCAGTGGACCTGTACCAGAATGTTCCGCTAACGCTGACCTGCCGCAGTGCCCAAGGCGATCTGTGGACCACCCCAACTTCTTTCCTGTTCAGTGGCGACCAGACCGTTGTCACGATCGATCCACCTTTCGATCCGGTGGATGTATGGCTGAACGACGATGACCGGATCAGCTTGGCGACCACTGCCGTTTGGGACACTTTGACCAGCATCGGGACCAAGACATTCCAGCAGGCCAATCTAACCTTGATCGTGGATGCGCTGCCTAGTGACCTCCCGATCCGTGTGGAACAGTTCTGGGTCGCTGCCGACCCGAACGCGGAGCCCGCTTTCGCTTATGCTCTCTCCCCTGACCGGTGGTGGCGGATCCATAGCGATTTCACCAGTGGCCCCACCATCAGCGGCCGATTCGCATACGATGGTCGCGCACAATCCGCTGGCGGATTGGACGTGGATCTAATGCAGGACCTTGGCGGTCTGAATTTTACTGAGGATAGCCTGGTGCTGCTCTATCGGCCGAACGCGCAAATGCCCTGGTCCGCAGCGCCGCAACAATCCTTGAACGTTCTGAACAACGCCACGGACAAGACGGGGAGGATCGACATCGAGGTGCTGGTTCCCGGTGATTATACCTTGGCGTGGAAGACTTCAGCTGTGGGCGTAGCGCAGCGGTCCGCGCCTGGCACTTGCAATATCTGGCCCGACCCAGCTCAAGATCTAGTGAGGGTCTCTTGTAGCGAAGCCCTGCCGAACACGACGACGATCCGAGTGCGCGACCGCACCGGAAGACTCCTGAAAGAAGTACCCTCTTCGGGTCCGGTCACGCAACTTGATGTCTCGGATCTTGCGCCCCAAGTGATATTGATCAGTGCTGCCAGCAAAAATGAGGAAACCGGCATAGGATCCTGCACGATCATACCCTGACCGCCAGCGCACCGCATCACCCCACGCGTGCTATCTATGACCTGGTTCGACTTTCAAGCGATAGACCGCGGTTCGGTCACTCCCCTCGCGTGCCAGAAGGTCGCGGGCCACGGCTTCTCGCAGATCACGGCTTGCTGTGGCCGTGCTGATCTCTGGAAACCAGCCCATGTATTCCTTGCGACCGAAGACCTTCCCCTGAGCTTGCATTAAAAAGAGCTCGATACGATCGATCGCGCTGCGCACTGGATCCGGCATCGCCAGCAATTCCGCCAAGGCCTCATCCATCCGCTCCAACAAGTAGGTAATGAAGCCACCACAATCGCCCTGACGATCGGCGTACTCCAACGCCGCGTAGTAGGCTGGCTCCGTGCGATGTATGAAAGCTTCTAAGGGCAGGAACGCAAAGACAGGCCAATGACGCATCAACAGGCGGCGTTGCCACAAACGCGCCAATCGGCCGTTGCCCGCGCTGAAGGGACGCAGGTAGATCAGGCCGAAATGCAATACACAACTGGTGATCACCGGCGGTGCATCGTCGTTCTCGACCAAGTGCAGCAGTTCCTCCACTTGGATCGAAAGATTGTCCGCCGCGGCGACACGGAGTGGTATCGGATCGCCATATAGCACGTCCATGGGCCCCGTGCGAAAGTGGCCAGCATCGATAGCCAGCCCGTGCATAAGCACCCCATGGGCCCGCCGCAGGTCTTGGGCCAGCGCAGGATCCAATTCTGGCAACAACTCATGCATACTGTGCGTGTTCACCACCTCTAGGGCAGCTGGTCCGCTGGTCCGGTCAGGGCGGCTCACCAAGCGGGCCACAGGCAAAGGCTCCAAAACATTGCCTTCCAGCGCAAGCGTTGCATGCACGGCGCTCACCCGATAAGCCTTTTCCAAACTCGCTGCGGGGAAGTGCAGGTGCCGAGCCTTGACCTCCCCCAACCGGTGATGGATGGATGTGAGGCGCTCCAGCATCCTGCTCTGTAAGGTATAGAAGGTGTAACTGGAGTCCACGGCAAAATAGCATCAAATGATAGCATCAAAGGTAGCCCTCCTTGGTCATGACTCCTCAGTATGAACAACGCCTGGGCTACGCATCAACACACACTTTCCATTGCACCCACACCCACGGATACGCTTGCTGGGCAAAGGTTCTGGAGAAATCGACCGCTTGGCATCGGACACGACTTTCGCGGTCTGAAAGGGTAGTGCTCAAATTTTCCTTCAACACAGGTTGGTTGAAAGCCCTCTTTTTCTACATTTGCAGCCCGTTTTCCGCCTATGAAAGTAGCGGAACCAACTGAGAAACAGGACGAAACGCGAGCGATGCCAACCATCCAACAGCTGATCCGAAAGGGACGCGAGAAGGCGGAGTACAAGAGCAAGTCGGTAGCACTGACCTCTTGCCCACAGCGCCGTGGCGTATGCACCAAGGTGTACACCACCACCCCTAAGAAGCCGAACTCGGCCCTCCGTAAGGTGGCCAAGGTGCGGCTGGTGAACGGGTATGAAGTGATCGCCTACATCGGAGGAGAAGGTCACAACCTTCAGGAGCACAGCATCGTGCTCGTGCGCGGCGGTCGTGTGAAGGATCTACCTGGCGTGAAGTACCACATCGTACGCGGCGTGTTGGACACCGCCGGTGTGGAAGGCCGTAATCAGCGCCGCTCCAAGTACGGAACCAAGCGTCCCAAGGCCAAGAAATAAGCGAGCGCCATGCGGAAGACCACCACCAATCGCTACGTAACCACCCTGCCCGACCCCAAGTTCGGCGATGTGATCGTGACCAAGTTCGTGAACAACCTGATGTACGACGGCAAGAAGAACAAGGCCTTCGACATCTTCTATTCCGCCATCGATATCGTAGCGGAAAAGAGCGGTGAGGACGGCCTCGAAGTTTGGCGTAAGGCTTTGGGCAATGTGACCCCACAAGTGGAAGTACGCAGCCGCCGGGTCGGTGGGGCGAACTTCCAGATCCCACAGCCTGTTCGCGATGACCGCAAGCGCAGTCTAGCCATGAAATGGCTCATCGGCTATAGCCGCAGCCGCAACGAACGCAGCATGGCACAGAAACTGGCCAACGAGATCCTGGCAGCTGCTAAGGAAGAAGGCGCTGCCTTCAAGAAGAAAGAAGAAGTCCACAAAATGGCCGAAGCGAACAAAGCCTTCAGCCACTTCCGCTTCTAAGCCTACGGAACAGATCACATGGCCCGCGACCTCAGATATACGCGCAACATCGGCATCATGGCGCACATTGATGCCGGGAAGACGACCACGTCCGAACGCATCCTCTACTACACCGGGATCGTGCACAAGATCGGTGAAGTGCATGACGGTGCGGCCACCATGGATTGGATGGAGCAGGAGCAGGAGCGCGGCATCACCATTACTTCCGCTGCCACTACGACCAGCTGGAAATACCGCGACGAGACCTACAAGATCAACCTGATCGATACACCGGGCCACGTTGACTTCACCGTTGAGGTGGAGCGTAGTTTGCGCGTGCTGGACGGTGCCGTAGCACTTTTTTGTGCCGTGGGTGGTGTTGAGCCCCAGAGCGAGACCGTTTGGCGCCAGGCGAACAAGTACAAAGTTCCGCGCATCGGGTTCGTGAACAAAATGGACCGCAGCGGTGCCGATTTTTTCAATGTGGTCGCGCAGATCCGCGAGCGCTTGGGAGCGAATCCGGTGCCTTTGCAGATCCCGATCGGGGCTGAAGCCGACTTCCTTGGAGTGGTCGACTTGGTGAACAATCGGGGAATGGTGTGGAACGAAGCCGACCAGGGCATGACCTGGAACGAGGTTCCGATCCCTGAGGACCTGAAAGAAACAGTGAAAGAGTGGCGCGACAAGTTGATCGAAGCCGTAGCGGAGAGCAGCGACACCCTGATGGAGAAGTATTTCTCCGATCCGGATAGCCTTACAGAAGCAGAGGTGATGGAGGCGGTGCGCAAAAGCACCATCAACATGAGCATCACGCCGATCCTGTGCGGCAGCGCCTTCAAGAACAAGGGCGTGCAGACCATGCTCGACGCGGTGATGGCCTACCTGCCCAGCCCGATGGACATCGAGTCCGTCACCGGTACCGATCCGGACAGCGGCGAGGAGATCCAGCGCCGCCCGACCGTAGAAGACCCAATGGCAAGCTTGGCTTTCAAGATCGCCACCGATCCGTACGTAGGCCGCCTCGCGTTCTTCCGCTGTTACAGCGGCAGTGTGTGCCTGCGGGCAGCTACGTGCAGAACATGCGCACTGGCCGCAAGGAGCGTATCAGCCGCATCTTCCAGATGCATGCCAACAAACAGAATTCGGTCGATGTGATCGAAGCTGGCGACATTGGCGCGGCCGTTGGCTTCAAGGATATCCGCACGGGTGACACGCTCTGTGACGAGGATAAGCAGATCATCTTGGAAAGCATGAGCTTCCCAGAGCCGGTGATCGGCATCGCCGTGGAGCCCAAGAGCCAGGCGGATATGGACAAAATGGGGCAGGCTCTTGCCAAGCTGGCGGAGGAGGATCCCACCTTCAAGGTCCATACCGATGACGAGACCGGCCAGACCGTGATCAGCGGCATGGGCGAACTCCACCTGGAGATCCTCGTGGACCGCATGCGCCGCGAATTCAAGGTGGAATGCAACCAGGGTGCTCCTCAGGTGAAATACAAGGAGACCATCACCACCAAGATCCAGCACCGCGAGGTGTACAAGAAGCAGACCGGTGGTCGCGGTAAGTTCGCCGACATCCACGTCCTGATCGAGCCACAACTGGACATGGAGAAAGAGGGTCTCGAGTTCATTGACGAGATCAAGGGCGGCTCTATTCCTAAGGAATTCATCCCTGCTGTCGCGAAGGGCTTCAAAGCGTCATTGCAGAACGGCGTGCTCGCTGGTTTCCCCATCGAACGCCTGAAAGTGACGCTCAACGATGGCTCCTTCCACAACGTGGACTCCGATGCTTTGAGCTTCGAGATCTGCGCCAAGAGCGCCTTCCGCGAAGCGCTTCCGAAGTGCAAGCCTGTGCTCTTGGAGCCCATCATGAAGATCGAGGTGATCACGCCCGAAGAGAACATGGGCGACATCGTCGGCGACCTCAACCGCCGTCGTGGAACCATTGAAGGGATGGAGGACCGTTCCGGCGCAAAGGCCATCAAAGGCAAAGTGCCTTTGAGCGAGATGTTCGGCTATGTGACCAGCCTTCGTACCCTCTCCAGCGGCCGCGCGAGCAGCACCATGGAGTTCAGCCATTATCAACAAGCACCCAACAACGTGTCCGAAGCCGTTCTGGCCAAGGTGCGTGGAAAAGTGTCCGCCTGATCCGCCCAACGACCATGACCCAAAAGATCCGGATAAAGCTGCGGTCCTATGATCACAACCTCGTCGACAAGAGCGCCGAGAAGATCGTGAAGACCGTGAAGAGCACAGGCGCTGTGGTGAGCGGACCGATCCCTCTGCCCACGCACAAGCGCATCTTCACCGTGCTGCGTTCGCCGCACGTGAACAAGAAGGCTCGCGAGCAATTCCAGCTCTGCAGCTACAAACGCCTGATGGATATCTACAGCTCCAGCAGCAAGACCATCGATGCGCTGATGAAACTGGAGCTCCCCAGCGGCGTGGACGTGGAGATCAAGGTCTGACCGATCAAAGAGCACGACAATGAGCGGATTGATAGGTAAAAAGGTCGGGATGACCAGTTTGTTCGACACGGATGGGCAGCTCTCTGGCTGCACCGTGATCGAGGTCACACCGAACGTGGTCACACATGTGAAGACCGCCGATAAGGACGGTTACCAAGCCGTGCAACTCTCCTTCGGCGAGCGCCGCGAGAAGAGCACCACTAAAGCGGCCCTTGGCCACTTCAAGAAAGCCGGCACCACCCCCAAAGTGAAGAGCCACGAGTTCAAGGAGTTCGAGCAGGAACTGAAGCTCGGCGAATCCGTTGGGCTCGAGATCTTCGAGGAGGGCTCGTTCGTAACGGTTACCGCGAACAGCAAGGGCAAAGGATTTCAGGGTGTGGTGAAGCGTCACGGCTTCAGTGGCGTTGGCGAGTCGACCCACGGTCAGCACGATCGGTCCCGTGCCCCCGGTTCCCTAGGTGGCAGCTCCTACCCTGCCCGCGTGTTCAAGGGCCTGCGCATGGCTGGCCGCACGGGTGGGGACAAGCATACCACCGAGAACCTCAAAGTGGTGAAGATCGATAAGGACAAGAACCTGCTCGTACTGAAAGGCTCGGTCCCCGGCGCCAAAGGCAGCATAGTGATCATCTGGAAGTAAGATGGAGCTCGATATCTACAGCACCGACGGAAAGGCCACCGGCAAGAAGGCGAAGCTCAGCGACGCCATCTTCGCCATTGAGCCAAACGACCACGCCATCTGGCTGGACGTGAAACAGCACTTGGCCAACAAGCGTCAGGGCACAGCCAAGACCTTGGAGAAAAGCGAGGTGAGCGGCAGCACGAAGAAGCTGCATCGGCAGAAGGGAACCGGCGGTAGCCGGAAAGGCTCCATCAAGAGCCCGCTCTTCAAAGGTGGCGCCCGCGTGTTCGGCCCGCAGCCCCGCGATTACCATTTCAAATTGAACAAGAAGGTGAAGGATCTGGCCCGCCGCAGCGCCCTCACCCACAAGGCGAAGGACGGCACATTGAAAGTGGTGGAGCCTATGTCCTTGACCGCCCCGAAGACCAGTTCTTTCGTTGGTTTCCTCAAGGCCTTCAGCCTCACCGACCGGAAGGCATTGGTGGTGCTAGCTGACAAAGACGAGAACGTGCTGTTGAGCGCCAGGAATATCCAGGGCGCCCGGGTCGTGCATGCGAGCCAGGTGAACACCTACGACATTATGAACGCCCACAGTGTATTGATCGTGAAGGACGCGATCGCCCCACTGGAGGCCACCCTTAGCAAGTAAGCCATGAGCCAGATCCTGATCCGACCGATCATCACCGAAAAGATGACCGCCCAAGGCGAGAAGGAGAACCGCTACGGCTTCGTGGTGGCCCGCGAGAGCAACAAGCTCGACATCCGCGCCGCCGTGAAGAAGCAGTTCAACGTGGAAGTGGAAAGCGTGCGCACCATGATCGTGCGCGGCAAGAAGCGCACCCGCTACACCAAGACGAATATCCTGCGCGGCACTTCCAGTTCCTACAAGAAGGCTATCGTGACCTTGAAGAAGGGCGAGACCATCGACCTGTACAGCAGCATCTGATCGAAGAGAGAGCGCCATGGGCATCCGTAAACTCAACCCCGTCACCGCTGGCACACGCCACCGCGTGATCACCGACTTCGAGGGCGTTACCACACGCATCCCCGAGGCGAGCCTCACCTCCGGCCGCAACAAGAGCGGCGGGCGGAACCATACGGGCAAAATGACCATGCGCTACATCGGCGGTGGGCACAAACAGCGCTTCCGTATCATCGACTTGAAGCGGAACAAGCATGGTATCAATGCCACGGTGAAGACCATCGAGTACGACCCAAACCGGAGCGCACGCATCGCCCTGCTGGTCTATGCCGACGGAGAGAAGCGGTATATGCTTGCTCCCACCGGTCTGAAGGTCGGCCAGCAGGTGATCAGTGGCCCTGGCGTTCCGCCGGAAGTGGGCAACACCCTCCCGCTCGGCGAGATCCCTCTGGGTACCTTGGTGCATAACATCGAAATGCAGCCCGGCCAGGGTGGTAGCATGGCCCGCAGTGCTGGCACGTTCGCGCAACTGGCGGCTCGCGAAGGCCGCTACGCAACGCTCAAAATGCCGAGCGGCGAAGTGCGCATGATCCTGTGCGCATGCCTTGCCACCATAGGTACGGTGGGCAACGCCGAACACATGCTCCAGAAGAGCGGTAAAGCCGGCCGCAGCCGCTGGCAAGGCCGTCGCCCCCGCACCCGTGCGGTGGCCATGAACCCGGTCGACCACCCGATGGGTGGTGGTGAGGGTCGCGCTTCGGGCGGACACCCCCGCAGCCGCAAGGGTCTCCTCGCCAAGGGCAAGAAGACCCGCCATCCGAAGAACACATCCAGCAAGTTCATCATCGCGCGCCGCAACAGCAAGGCCGCCTCCATCTAGTAGCGCATCATGAGCCGTTCACTCAAGAAACCGCCGTTCATCCACTACAAGCTCTCGCAGCGCGTGGGTGAAGCCACCGCAAGCGGCAAGAAGAGCGTGATCAAGACCTGGTCCCGCGCGAGCACCATCTCTCCGGAATTCGTGGGGATGACGTTCGCGGTACACAATGGGAACAAATTCATCCCGGTGTACGTGACCGAGAACATGGTGGGGCACAAACTCGGCGAGTTCGCACCCACTCGCACCTACCGCGGTCATTCCGGTAACAAGAAGAACTAAGGACAGATGGGAGCCCGCAAGAAATTAGCAGCCGACGCGCGCAAGGAAGCCAAGAAGACCGTGGCCCTCGCCCAACTGCGCAACGTGCCCACCAGCCCGCGCCGCATGCGCCAAGTGGCCGACCTGATCCGTGGCCAGAAGGTGGATAGGGCGCTGGCGATCCTTCGCTTCAGCACCCGCCACAGCAGCCGCGATCTGGAGAAACTGCTCCTGAGCGCTATCGCCAACTGGCAGTCCAAGAACGATGGTCAGCGCCCTGATGAGGCTGGCCTGGTGGTGAAGACCGTTATGGTGGACGAGGCACGCGGCCTGAAGCGCATGCTGCCCGCACCGCAAGGGCGCGCCTACCGCATGAAAAAGCGCAGCAACCACGTGAGTCTTATCGTGGACACCGCCAACTAACAGACCGAGGAAAGCACAATGGGACAGAAAGCACATCCGACCGGTTCGCGCCTCGGCTACATCAAAGGCTGGGACAGCAATTGGTATGGCGGAGACAACTACGTGGACAAACTGGTGGAGGACGAAAAGATCCGCCAGTACCTATCCACGCGCCTCAAAAAGGCCAGCGTCAGCAAGACGTGATCGAACGCACCCTGAAACTGGTGACCGTGACGATCAATACCGCACGCCCTGGTGTGATCATCGGGAAAGGCGGTACCGAAGTGGACAAACTCCGCGAAGAGCTGAAGAAATTCACCGGCAAGGATGTTCAATTGAACATCTTCGAGATCAAGCGTCCCGAATTGGATGCGAAGCTCGTGGCCGATAGCATCGCCCGCCAATTGGAGGGGCGCATCAGTTTCCGCCGCGCCATGAAAATGGCCGTGGCCAGTTCCATGCGCATGGGCGCTGAAGGGATCAAGTTGACCGTGTCCGGCCGCCTGAACGGTGCCGAGATCGCGCGCACCGAGAGCTATCGCGAGGGCCGTGTGCCCCTGCATACCCTGCGCGCCGACATCGACTTCGCCATCAGCGAGGCGCACACCAAGATGGGTCGCATCGGGGTGAAGTGCTGGATCATGCGCGGTGAGGTGTTCGGCAAACGCGACCTGAGCCCGAACGTCGGCCAGGCGAAGGGCCAAGGTGGTCCTCGCATGGGCGGTGATCGTCCGGAGCGTCGCGGTGGAGGTGGCGGAGAACGCCGCGGGCCCGGTGGTGATCGCGGCGAACGCCGTGGCCCAGGAGGTCCAGGTGGAGATCGTCGTTTCGGCGGTGGTGGAGGTGGAGATCGTCGCGGTCCCGCAGGTGGTGGGGCACGTGGTGGAAACAATCGTAACAGCTAAGAGCCATGTTGCAACCCAAGCGTAGCAAGCGCCGCAATATGCACAAGGGCCGCATGAAGGGCGAGGCCCAACGCGGTCACCGCGTAGCCCTAGGATCTTTCGGCCTGAAAGCCATGGAGAGCGTATGGCTCACCGGCCGCCAGATCGAAGCCGCCCGTGTGGCCCTTACCCGCCACATGAAGCGCGAGGGTCAGGTGTGGATCAAGGTTTTCCCGGATAAGCCGGTCACCGCCAAACCCGCCGAGGTCCGGATGGGTAAGGGTAAAGGTGCCTTGAGCCATTGGGTGGCCGTGTGCCAAGCCGGCCGCATCATCTTCGAAGCGGACGGGGTACCGATGGCCACCGCCCAGGAGGCCCTCCGCCTAGCGGCGCAGAAGCTACCGATCAAGACCAAGTTCGTGGTACGTGAAGACTACGACGGCCAATAAGCGCGAGCGATGAAGAAGAAAGGCACCGAACTCAAGGACCTCACGGTCGTGGAACTGCAGGATAAGCTGCAGGACGTACGGACCAAGCTGAGCAAGCTGCGCTTCGACCATGCGGTCAGCCCGGTGGAAAGCCCCATGCAACTGCGCCTCAAGCGCAAGGAAGTGGCACGGGTGCTCACCGAACTGCGTGCCCGCGAACTGAATGTGAACAAGAAATAAGGCACGGACCCATGGACCGCAATCTCAGGAAAGAACGCGTTGGCATCGTCACCAGCGACAAGATGGACAAGAGCGTGGTGGTGATCGTGGAGCGCCGCGTCATGCACCCCAAGTACGGCAAGTTCGTGAAGCGCAGCAGCAAGTTCATGGCGCACGACGAAAAGGAGGAGGCCAACATCGGAGATACGGTGCGGATCATGGAAACGCGCCCCATCAGCAAGAGCAAATGCTGGCGGGTGGTGGAGATCGTGGAACGCGCCAAGTAATACCAGCAAGCGATGATCCAACAGGAATCCAGGCTCAATGTGGCCGACAACAGCGGCGCCAAAGAGGTGCTCTGCATCCGCGTGCTCGGTGGCACCGCCCGGCGTTATGCCCGCATCGGTGACACCATCGTGGTGACCATCAAGGACGCCATGCCCAACGGCAACGCTAAGAAGGGTACGGTGAGCAAGGCCGTGGTGGTCCGCACGCGGAAGGAACTGCGGCGCAAGGACGGCAGCTACATCCGCTTCGACGACAATGCCGTGGTACTGCTGGACGCCGCTGGCGAGATGCGCGGTACGCGCATCTTCGGCCCAGTTGCCAAGGAGCTCCGCGAAAAGAAGTTCATGAAGATCATTTCCCTCGCCCCCGAGGTACTCTGAACGGTCATGCAGAAGAAGCTACATATCAAGAAAGGCGACCTGGTGAAGGTGCTATCCGGAGAGGACCGTGGCAAACAAGGCCGGGTGCTTGAGGTGGACCGCACAGCCCTGCGCGCCTTCGTCGAGGGACTCAACCTGAACAAGAAGCACAGCAAGCCCACCACCGCCAACCCCCAGGGTGGCATCGTGGACAAGGAGGGTGCCATCCACATCAGCAATCTCATGCTCATCGACGCCAAGAGCGGCGTGCCGGGCCGCGTGGGACGCAAAGCCAATAAGGACGGCAAACTGGAACGCTTCGTGAAGACCAAGAAAACGGCCGCCAAGTCATGAGCACCTACGCACCCCGGCTCAAAGCCAAGTACGCCAAGGAAGTCGCTCCTGCCCTGCAGAAGCAGTTCAACTACACCAGCAACATGCAGGTGCCCCGCCTGGTGAAGATCAGCCTGAACCAAGGGTTGGGCGACGCGGTGGGCGACAAGAAGATCGTGGATGCCGCGGTGATCGACATGACCACCATCAGCGGACAGAAAGCGGTCCCCACGGTGTCCAAGAAGGACATCAGCAACTTCAAACTGCGCAAAGGCATGCCCATCGGGGCGCGTGTCACTTTGCGTGGCGACAAGATGTACGAGTTCCTGGACCGCTTGATCGCTGTTGCCCTGCCCCGTACACGCGACTTCCGCGGTGTGCAGGCCAAGGGCTTCGATGGCCGTGGCAACTTCACCTTCGGGGTGAAGGAGCAGATCATCTTCCCGGAGATCGATATCGACAAGGTGAGCAAGATCCGGGGCATGGACATCACGTTCGTGACCACCGCCAAGACCGATGCGGAGGCCAAAGCGCTCTTGACCGAGTTCGGCATGCCGTTCAGTGATAAGGCCGACAAGAAATAACGATAGAGACCAGACCATGGCCAAGGAAAGCATGAAGGCGCGTGAGCGCAAGCGCAAGAAAATGGTGGAGAAGTTCGCCGTGAAACGCGCTGCCCTCAAAGCCGCCGGCGAATGGGACAAGCTCCAGCAGCTTCCCGCCAACTCCAGCCGGGTGCGTATGCACAACCGCTGCCAGCTCACTGGCCGCCCCAAGGGTTACATCCGCCTCTTCGGCATCAGCCGGAACGTGTTCCGCAATATGGCATTGGAGGGCAAGATCCCCGGCGTCACCAAGTCCAGCTGGTAAATAAGACATCCCATGACCACCGATCCCATCGCCGATTACCTCACCCGCCTGCGCAACGCCATCATGGCGCGCAAGAAAGTGGTGGAGGTGCCCGCGTCCGGCCTGAAGAAGGACATCACGCGCATCCTCTACGACAAAGGATACATCCTTTCCTACAAACTGCAGGAGGACGGCAAGCAGGGCCTGATCAAGATCGCCCTGAAGTACCATCCGCAGACACGCCAGAGCGCCATCCGCGAACTGACGCGCGTGAGCAGCCCCGGCCTGCGTCAATATGCGCACGGCACCGAACTACCTCGCGTGCTCAACGGCCTCGGTGTGGCCATTATCAGCACCAGCAAAGGGGTTGTCACCGACAAGGAGGCCCGCAACTTGGGCGTTGGTGGTGAAGTGATCTGTTTCGTTAGCTGACCCCAGACCTGCACGACCATGTCACGCATTGGAAAAGCACCGATCAGTCTGCCCAAAGGGGTGGAGATCAGCGTCCACAAGAACCTCGTTACGGTGAAGGGCCCGAAAGGCACGCTCACCCAACAGGTGGACCCCGCCATTACCCTGACCAACGATAACGGCACCGTCACCTTGGCGCGACCAAGCGACGCGAAGCCGCACCGCGCCAAGCACGGATTGTACCGCGCCCTGATCGCTAATATGGTAAAGGGTGTTACCGAAGGCTTCGTGATCCAACAGGAATTGGTAGGTGTCGGTTACCGCGCCACCACGAAGGGGCAACAGCTCCAGCTCTCATTGGGCTTCAGCCATCAGGTCACTTTCGAGCTGCCTACCGAGATCAAGGTGACCGCCGCACAGGAGAAAGGAAAGAACCCGATCATCCGCCTGGAAAGCGTCGATAAACAACTTGTTGGCCAAGTGGCCGCCAAGATCCGCTCACTGCGCAAACCCGAGCCTTACAAAGGCAAAGGGGTCCGCTTCGTTGGAGAAGAAGTACGCCGCAAGGCCGGTAAAGCCGCAGGCAAATAAGCACAGTCATGGCATTCAACAGGAACGTACGCAGGGCCAAGATCCGAGAACGGGTACGCATCCGCGTGAAGGGTACCACGGTGCGCCCACGCTTGTCGGTCTACCGCAGCAACGGCGATATCTACGCCCAGATCATCAACGACGAGGAAGGCCGCACGTTGGCGAGCGCCTCTTCGCTGAAGGACAAAAAAGCGCATGCGGCCGCCGGCGTCGAACAGGCCAAGCATGTCGGCACGGCCATCGCCGAAAAGGCCAAGGCGGCTGGTATCGAAATGGTCGTGTTCGACCGGAACGGTTACGTCTATCATGGCCGGGTGAAAGCCCTCGCCGAAGCCGCCCGCGAGGCCGGTCTCCAATTCTGATCAACGACCCAAGATGGAAGGAGCTAACGTTAAGAAAGTGCGCAGCAGCGATCTCGAGCTGAAGGACCGGCTCGTGGCCCTGAACCGCGTGACCAAAGTGACCAAAGGTGGTCGCACGTTCACCTTCGCCGCCATTGTGGTGGTGGGGAACGAGAACGGTGTGGTAGGCCATGGCCTCGGAAAGGCCAAGGAGGTGCAGGAGGCCATCGCCAAGGGCATCGACGATGCCAAGAAGAACTTGGTGAAGGTGTCGGTGCGCAAAGGCACCATCCCTCATACACAAGAGGGAAAATTCGCCGGCGCCCAAGTGTTGCTGAAGCCTGCCGCCCACGGTACCGGGGTTATCGCCGGAGGAGCCATGCGCGCTGTACTCGAAAGCGTTGGCGTAACCGACGTGCTCGCGAAAAGCAAAGGCTCCAGCAACCCGCACAACGTGGTGAAAGCCACGATCAAAGCACTCGAGAGCCTTCGTGATGCGAACACCGTGGCCCAAATGCGAGGGGTCAATGTCTCCAAGGTTTTCAACGGATAAGCAAACAGGCCCCGGCCTCCGGGACCACGAGCCATGAGCAAGATCACCATCACCCAGACGCGCAGCCAGATCAAAACTCCCAAGCGCCAGAAGGACACCCTGAAGGCCCTTGGACTGGGACGCATCGGCAAACACGTCGAAGTGGAGGCCACGCCGCAGATCCGCGGCATGGTCGAAAAAGTACATCACTTGGTATCGGTAAAGGAGCAAGCCTGAACCACCAGTAACAGACCACGGACATGGACCTGAGCAATTTGAAGCCCGCCAAAGGGGCCACCAAGAAGGAGAAACGCATCGGTCGCGGCGAAGGCAGCGGCAAGGGCGGTACGTCCACGAAAGGCCACAAGGGCGCCCAGAGCCGTGCCGGCTACAGCCGCAAGCGCGGCTTTGAAGGTGGCCAGATGCCTTTGGTGCGTCGTGTGCCGAAGTTCGGCTTCACCAACCCCACCCGGGTCGAGTACAAGGGCATCAACCTGGATACCCTCCAGATGCTCATTGAAACACAGGGGTTGAAGACCATCAACCCGGATGTGCTCTACACGAACGGCCTGATCGCCAAGAACGACAAGCTGAAGGTATTGGGCCGCGGTGAGCTGAAAGGTGCGCTCGACGTTACGGCGCATGCCTTCAGTGCGACCGCCAAGGCGAGCATCGAGAGCAAAGGCGGAAAGGCGGTCACCATCGTGCGGAAGGAGAAGAGCGATAAGGCATGAAGAACCTGATCGACACGGTCAAGAACATCTGGCGGATCGAGGAGCTGCGGAACCGCATCCTCATCACCCTCGGACTGCTCTTGGTCTACCGCATCGGCAGCTACATCGTACTGCCCGGCGTGGATTCACTGAAAATGGCCACCGCCTCCACTGGAGGGGGCGGTATCGTGGAGATCCTCTCGATCTTCACAGGGGGCGCCTTCACCCGCGCCAGCATTTTCGCGTTGGGCATCATGCCCTACATCAGCGCCAGCATCATCATGCAGTTGATGGGCATCGCGGTGCCCGCTGTGCAGAAAATGCAACGCGAGGAAAGCGGTCGGCGCAAGCTGAACCAGTACACACGCTACCTCACCATCCTCATTTGCGTATTCCAGGCGCCGGGTTACATCTACGCTACCATCGATCCCGATGCACGGCCGGATAGCCAGTTCTGGCTCTTCACCACCGTGGTGATCCTTACCTGTAGCACGCTCTTCGTCATGTGGCTCGGCGAACGGATCACGGAACGTGGTCTCGGCAACGGTATCTCGTTGATCATCATGATCGGCATCCTCGCGGAGTTCCCTCAGAGCTTCGCGCAGGAGGTGGTAGGACGCATGGGGCCTGGCGGCGGCGGTCTCGTGCTGCTGTTGGTCGAGGTGGTGCTCTGGGTGCTCATAATAGCGGGGTGCATTCTGCTCGTGCAGGGTACGCGCCGAATACCGGTGCAGTTCGCCAAGCGCGTGCAGGGCAACAAGCAGTTCGGAGGCGTGCGCAACTACATCCCCTTGAAGGTGAACGCGGCCGGTGTGATGCCGATCATCTTCGCACAGGCCATCGTACTGATCCCGATGTATGTGGCACAAGCGTTCGAGCAACCTCCCCAATGGTTGCTCGGGCTGGCCAATGCACAAGGCACCTTCTACAACCTCTTGTTGTTCTCCATGGTGGTGATGTTCACCTACTTCTACACGGCCATCACGGTGAACCCCGTGCAACTGGCGGACGACATGAAGCGCAACGGCGGCTTCATCCCTGGCGTGAAGCCCGGTAAGCAGACCGCCGATCATATCGATGAACTCTTGAGCCGCATCACCTTGCCCGGGGCCATCTTTCTCGGCATGGTCGCCATTCTACCCGCCTTCGCGCAAATGGCCGGCATCAAGCAGGGCTTCGCACAGTTCTTTGGTGGCACCTCGCTGTTGATCATGGTCGGTGTACTGTTGGACACCTTGCAACAGATCGAGAGCCATTTGTTGATGAGACATTACGACGGTCTGATGAAAACAGGCCGGATCAAGGGACGAACGAACGCGGCCTACGGCATGGCGGGATAGGGCATGGCTAAAACCGTGAACTATCGGAGCGATGCCGAGATCGCGTTGGTGAGAGAGAGTTCTTTGCTTGTTGGGAGGACCTTGGCCGAAGTGGCCAAACGAATGCGGCCCGGTGCCGTTACCGGTGAACTGGACCGCCTTGCGGAAACGTTCATCCGGGACCATGGTGCGTTACCTGGTTTCAAGGGTCTGTACGGCTGCCCGTCCACGCTGTTGATCAGTGTGAACGAAGAAGTGGTACATGGCCTGCCGGGTACCCGTGAGCTGCGCGATGGCGACGTCGCCAGCGTGGATTGCGGTGTATTGATGAACGGATTCTACGGCGACAGTGCCTACACCTTCGCCATCGGCGAAGTGGACGAAGCGGTGAAACGCTTGCTGCGTGGGACACAGGACTGTTTGCGCCTGGGCATCTCCCAAGCGGTTGACGGCCGGCGCACCGGCGACGTGGGTTACGCGATCCAACACCACGCCGAGCGCAACGGCTACGGCGTAGTGCGCGAACTAGTGGGGCACGGTGTGGGCGAAAAGCTGCACGAAGCCCCGGAAGTTCCGAACTATGGCCGCCGCGGGCATGGAACGCAACTACGCACCGGGATGGTGATCGCCATCGAACCGATGATCAACATGGGCACCAAGGAGGTGAGCCAGTTGGACGACGGTTGGACCGTGGTGAGCCACGACCGCAAGCCCAGCGCCCACTTCGAGCATACCGTCGCCGTGCGGCACGGCCACGCAGAGGTCCTTTCAACGTTCAGCCACATCGAGGATGTGCTGAAGAAAAAGAACGATTGGTATGTGGAGTTGGACGAGGTGATGGACTAGGACAAAGAAGAGAACTAACAAAACACACGGAGAAGGAAGGCATGAGCAAAACGGGGAACATAGAGCAGGACGGCGTCATCAAAGAGGCGCTGAGCAATGCTATGTTCCGTGTGGAGCTGGAGAACGGCCACGTCATAACCGCCCACATCTCGGGCAAGATGCGCATGCACTACATCCGGATCCTACCGGGGGACAAGGTCAAAGTGGAAATGAGCCCCTATGACCTCACCAAGGGAAGGATCAGTTTCCGATACAAGAGTTAAGGATCGAACCGATGAAGATCAGGACCTCCCTCAAAAAGCGCTCGGTGGACTGCAAGATCGTCCGCCGCAAAGGGCGCCTGTATGTGATCAACAAGAAGAACCCGAAGTTCAAGCAACGTCAGGGCTGATAACGCACGCATAGAGCATGGCACGTATCGCAGGCATAGACCTACCCAAGCAAAAACGGGGCTGCATCGGCCTCACTTACATCTACGGCATCGGCCGCAACCGCGCCCTCGAGATCCTCGAGCACGCGGAAGTGGATCCCGACAAGAAGGTGGACGAGTGGGACGATGACGAACAGTCGCGCATCCGCCAGTTCATCAACGATAACATCAAGGTGGAAGGCGCGCTGCGCAGCGAGACCCAGTTGAGCATCAAGCGCTTGATGGACATCGGCAGCTACCGCGGGTTGCGTCATCGCAGCGGGTTGCCGGTGCGTGGCCAGCGCACACGCACCAATAGCCGCACCCGCAAGGGCAAACGCAAAACGGTCGCGAACAAGAAGAAGGTGACCAAGTAATGATCAGTTGCCAGTTGTCAGTTGCCAGTAGGCGCTGCTGACAACGGACAACGGACAACCGACAACTGAACAGGCAATGGCAAAACAAGCAGAAGGCAAAGGCGGCGCAGCCGCTGGCAAGAAGAAGAAGAAGAAGGTGGTCGTGGAGGCCCACGGTCAGGCGCACATCCATGCCACCTTCAACAACTTGATCATCAGCCTCACCAACAACAAGGGGGAGGTGATCAGTTGGTCCTCTTCTGGCAAGCAGGGCTTCCGCGGAAGCAAGAAGAACACCCCGTACGCGGGCCAAGTGAGCGCCGAAGAGGCCGCCCGCGAAGCGCACGAACTGGGCCTACGCAAGGTGAAGGTCTTCGTGAAAGGCCCAGGCGGCGGGCGCGAAAGCGCCATTCGCGCCCTGCACAATAACGGCGTGGAAGTGATGGAGATCGTCGACATCACCCCCATGCCGCACAACGGCTGCCGTCCACCCAAGAAGCGCCGCGTTTAACACAAACCCCGTAGGAGCGCGTGGACGCGCGCTCTGTTGTTGGTGCGGAACGCACCCAAAAGAGAAGAACAATGGCACGTTATACAGGACCCAAGACCAAGATCGCCCGCAAGTTCAAGGAGCCGCTTTTCGGCCCGGACAAGTGGATGGAGCGCAAACCCTACGGCCCCGGACAACACGGTCCGAACAAGCGTCGCAAAAAGGACAGCGAATACTCCCACCAACTCGCGGAGAAGCAGAAGGCGAAATACACCTATGGTATCCTTGAGCGCCAGTTCGAGAAGATGTTCGGTATCGCTGCGGCGAAGAAGGGCATCACCGGTGAGACCCTGCTCCAACTCTGCGAAACCCGCTTGGACAACACCGTGTACCGTCTGGGCATCGCCCCAACCCGCCGCGCCGCGCGCCAGTTGGTTGCCCATGGCCATGTGACCGTGGACCAACAGGTGGTCACGATCCCGAGCTATACGCTGCGCCCCGGCCAACGTGTGGCCGTGCGCGAGAAGAGCCGTTCCTTGGAGGCCATCACCAATAGCGTGGCCGGTACGAGCAGGCGATTCGATTGGTTGGAATGGGATCCCACCGCCATGGCCGGCAAGCTCATCGCACTGCCCGAACGCGCGCAGATCCCGGAGAACATCCGCGAGCAACTCATCGTGGAATTGTACTCCAAGTAAGCAGCAGACCGATTTTGGCCGCGTGTTGTCAGGCGGCCACACCGGGAAAGGACAAGTACTGACAGCGGACAACCGATAACGAACACAACGACCAACAGCACATGCCCATTCTTGATTTCCAGCGACCGGACAAGGTCGTGATGATCGAAAGCGACGAACAACGCGGCACCTTCGAGTTCCGTCCGTTGGAGCCGGGCTATGGCATCACCATCGGCAACGCGCTGCGCCGCATCCTGCTCAGCAGCCTTGAAGGCCATGCCATCACCGCCCTGCGCATCGACGGCGTCGACCACGAATTCAGCACCATAAAAGGGGTGATCGAGGACGTCACCGAGATCGTGCTCAACCTTAAGCAGGTCCGTTTCCGCCGCCAGCTGGAGGATGTGAGCACCGAAAAAGTATCCTTCACCATTGGTGGAAAGGACAGCCTTACTGCGGGCGACATCGGCAAACACACCACCGGTTTCCAAGTGCTCAACCCGGAGTTGGTGATCTGCCACATGGAGACCAGCGTGAAGCTCACCGTGGAGGTCACCGTCGGCAAAGGCCGCGGGTATGTGCCCGCCGATGAGAACAAAGTGGAGAGCGCGCCCATCGGTACCATCTTCATCGACTCCGTGTTCACGCCGATCAAGAACGTGAAGTACACCGTGGAGAACACACGCGTGGAGCAGAAGACCGACTACGAGAAGCTCACCCTCGATGTGCTCACCGACGGCAGTATCAGCCCGAAGAACGCTTTGCAAGAGGCCGCCAAGATCCTCATTCACCACTTCATGCTGTTCAGCGACGAACGCATCAGCCTGGAACTGGAGGAGCGCGTGCAGGAGGAAGAGTTCGACGAGACCAGTTTGCACATGCGCCAGCTTTTGAAGACCAAATTGGTCGACATGGACCTGAGCGTGCGCGCCCTGAATTGCCTTAAAGCCGCAGACATCGAGACCCTCGGTGACTTGGTGAGCTACAATAAGAACGACCTCTTGAAGTTCCGCAACTTCGGGAAGAAGAGCCTGACCGAACTGGAGGACCTGGTGGAGAACAAGGGCCTCAGCTTCGGTATGAACGTGAGCAAGTACAAATTGGACAAAGAGTGATCGTAGGGGCGACGCATGCGTCGCCCGCTGCGTGAGCGAAAGCCTACGACCATGAGACACGGAAACAAGAACAACGCGCTAGGCCGCAAGAAGGCACATCGGGATTCCCTCCTGAGCAACCTGGCCTGCTCGCTGATCGAACATAAGCGCATCAGCACCACCTTGGCCAAGGCACGCGCCCTGCGCCGCTATGTGGAGCCCCTGCTCACCAAAGGCAAGGACAACAGCATGCACAGCCAACGCATGGTTTTCTCCTACCTGCAGAACAAGGAGGCCACCGCCGCCCTCTTCCGCGATGTGGCCCCCAAGATCGGGGGAGCGTGCCGGTGGCTACACCCGCATCATCAAGCTCGGCAACCGCTTGGGCGATGCTGCCGAGATGGCCATGATCGAGTTGGTGGACTTCAACGAGATCTACACCAAGGAGAAAACCACAGCCGGTGGTGCCGCCAAGCGCACCCGTCGTGGTCGCACCACCAAGAAGACCGACGCCGCCGCACCCGAAGCCTCAAAGGCTGAAGACGCGACCAAGAGCGAGTGATCCTGATCCACGGAAACATTTGAACGGCGCCCAAAGGCGCCGTTCCTATTTCTGGCCCGGGCAATACCAATTCGCGGTACGAATTCATCTGAGCTGTTCGCTCCCCGATGAGTCGGGACGAGGCGCTTTCTCCACATTGCTTCTCCTAGGATCTCGTACACCACGCAACGACCTCCTCGAATCGTCCTGTGAAGAAATAGCGGCGCATCTTTGGATGACTTCGTATCGCGAAAGGGTAGTACGCTATGCCTCTTTTCCACTATCCCGGTCGAATTGTCCACTGTGCACGGCCCTCCCTCGCGGACTGTCTATTTTTGCCCCCTCCCTCCGCCCGTTCGGGCGATCCGTCAACCTGCGCGTAGCATCCATGCCGCTCCCGTTCCTTCGTCTTTGCATCGCTTCCCTTTGGCTTGTTTCCGAGGTCGCGTTGGTCTGCGCCCAGCCGCAGGATTTCGTCCACACGCAGATCATAGGCGGTATCGATTCGCCGACCTCTATGGCGTTCCTCCCGGATGGCCGCGCGCTGATCTGCAGGAAGATCGGTGAGGTGCTCATCACCTCTCCCATCGATCAGCCACCGGTCACCAGCACCACCTACATGGAGATACCGGCGGACAACACCGCCGAACATGGCCTTATCGGTGTATGGATCGATCCTGATTTCGCCAACAACCAGCAGGTCTGGTTCTACTATTCCACCTTCGGCATGCACGACCGCCTCTCCCGCTTCACCCACTTGGGCGATTCCGCGCAGATGAGCAGCGAGGTCGTGGTCTGGGAAACGACGGTCCCGTACACCGACTGCTGCCATACCGGAGGTGCGCTCGCTTTCCTGCCCGATGGCACCATCTTCCTCGCCGTGGGTGATGACTACACGCCCGCCAACGCCCAAGACCTGAGCAGCCCCTTCGGCAAGTTGCACCGCTTCTTGCCCGATGGCACCGCCCCGACAGACAATCCCTACTACGATGCCACCCCGGGGCTGTACAACGCCAATGGTGTGTTGAAGACCGTTTATGCGAGCGGCTTCCGCAACCCCTATCGTGGTGATTATGACCCCGTTACGGGCCGCTTCTACATCGGTGTAGTGGGTGCCAACAATCACCAATTGGCTTGGGAGGATATCGTTTTGGCCGCGCCCGCTGCCAATTATGGCTGGCCGCTTTGCGGCGAGCTCGGGCGCATGCCGGATGGCTCTTGCGATGATCCACAATTCACTGATCCTGTGTTCAGTTACCACCACCAAGGCACTGGTGCAGCCATTACTGCCGGATTCACCTACCGCGGATCTTCATTCCCAGCCGCGTGGGACGGCCGTTTCTTCGTGGGCGAGTTCATCCGCGGGTGGATGAAGTGGCTGACCTTCGACGCACAAGGCACCACGGTCGCATCACAAGGCCCGTTCCTTGACACCACGGCGCTGGGCGGAGTTCAGTCCAACTTCTGCACACAATTGCTCCAAGGTCCGGGTGATGCGTTGTACTACCTCTCCTACTACGACGACCTGATCACGTTCGAGGGCGGCCTGCATCGCGTCACCTACGAACCTACAGGCACCCGGCCGGAATGCCTTTCATTCTCCGCTGATCTGACCAGCGGTATCGGCCCTGCGCTCAGTGTCTCGTTCAGTGGTGATGCGAACGATCCCTTGGGAGGCACGCTGACCTATGTATGGGAATTCGGTGACGGTACACCAGCGGACACCGCCGCTAATACCTCGCACCTGTACCAGGGTCCTGGGAACTATTCGGCCGAACTCCTCGTGATCAATGCAACGGATACCGCTTCTTGCGGCACGATCCCCATCACTGTGGAGCCACACACGCTGACCCTGGATGTTGAACTGATGCTTGACGGGCCCTTCGACCCGATCACCGGGCTGATGCGTGATCAACTCCGCATCGCTGGCCTGGTGCCATTGACCGAGCCTTATTCGGCACTCGGCTTTTCGTTGACCACCGGCACTGGCGCCACGATCGCCACCAGTGTTCTCGCCACCAGCGGGCCCTCCGCCATTGTGGATTGGGTGCTGATCGAACTGCGCGCATCGAGCGATCCCATCAATGTGCTGCAACGCTTTCCCGCCCTCGTGCGTCGCGATGGACAGGTGGTCGGCTTGAACGGAAGTGCGTTGCCCATCACGCTCGCGCCCGCCATCTCGGCGTATATCGCGGTTCGGCATCGCAATCACTTGGGCGTCATGACCGCTGCGCCCCTCAGCCTTTCAACTGCAGCGATCGCGGTGAACTTCCGCGCGGCGGCCACGACTTGTTATGGAGCGACCCCGCGGCGCACCGTGGGGACCGTGCGCACACTCTGGGCCGGGAACGTCTCGATCGATGGCCTGCTGCGCTATGTGGGCGCGTTCAACGACCGCGACCCGATCCTGGTCGCCATCGGCGGTTCGCCACCCACCGCCACTACGACCGGGTATGTGCAAGCCGATGTGAATTTGGACGGAGTTGTTAAGTACGCCGGTATTCGCAACGATCGCGATGTGATCTTGATCTGCATCGGAGGTAGCGCTCCCACCGCGACACGCGCAGAGGGCCTGCCTTGATCTGAAGTTCATCCATTAGCAGACTGTGAACAACCCGTTCACCGTCCATATCCCCGGCCCGGTATCTTTAGCCCCCGATATGTTGGTAAGCCAGCGCCCCAAGGCCCTCCTGTTGCTGGCCGATGGCACGCACTTCGAAGGCCGCGCGATCGGTGCCACAGGCATCACTGTCGGCGAGATCTGCTTCAATACCGGGATGACGGGCTATCAGGAGATCTTCACCGATCCCAGTTACACCGGCCAGATCATGGTGATGGCCACCGCCCATGTCGGGAACTACGGTGTGAAGCGCACCGACGTAGAGAGCCCAGCGATCACCATCGCGGGCTTGGTGGTGAAGAAATTCAGCGAAATATGGAGCCGCCCGGGCGGTGATGGTTCCCCGAGGATCTGCTCGGAGCCAGCGGTACGGTGGGCATCAGCGATATCGACACGCGGAAACTCGTGCGCCATATCCGTGACCACGGCGCCCAGAACGCCGTGATAAGCAATACGGAGATGGACCTGGCTGTGCTGCGCACACGCCTCGCGGCGGCACCCGATATGGCTGGCTTGGAATTGAGCAGCCGTGTCACTACGCGCCAAGCCTACGAGGAAGGCCCCGCCAACTCAGCGCTGCGCGTGGCCCTCGTAGACTTCGGTACGAAGACGAACATCGTGCGTTGCCTGGTGGATCGCGGTTGCTTCGTGCGCGTCTTCCCGATGCACGCACCGCTGCACGAACTGCTGGACTGGCAACCCACCGGGTTCATGTTGAGCAACGGCCCCGGTGATCCCGGCGCCATGCCGGAAAGTGTCGCCCATGTCAAAGCGATAAGCGAAAGCGGATGGCCCGTTTTCGGCATCTGCCTCGGCCACCAATTGCTGGCTGAAAGCCTGGGCATCGGCACCGAGAAGATGCATCATGGGCATCGGGGGATCAACCACCCGATCAAGAACCTGGTGACCGGGCATGACGAGGTGACCAGCCAGAACCACGGTTTCGTGGCGCAGCGCGCAGCGGCCGAAGCGCATGCCGGAGTGCGGATCACGCACGTTCACCTGAACGATGGAAGCGTGGCTGGTTTCCGGCTGAACGACCGACCGGTCTTCAGCGTGCAGTACCATCCGGAGGCCGGCCCCGGTCCGTATGATTCGCGTTACCTCTTCGATGACTTCGTGGAACTGATGCGCTCCACCACGATCGTCCGGACCGTCGTCCGCACGGCTGCCGCCAAAAGCAATTGATCTTCCCCAATCCATGAGTTTGATCGCCAAGATCCAGGCACGCGAGATCTTAGACTCGCGCGGCAATCCCACCATCGAAGTGGATGTGTTCACTGACGAGGGTCACATGGGTCGCGCTGCCGTACCCAGCGGCGCGAGCACCGGGGCGCATGAAGCCATGGAACTGCGCGATGGGGACAAGAAGCGCTTTCTGGGCAAGGGTGTACAGAAGGCTGTGGAGCATGTGAACAGTACGCTCAACAATGAGCTGCACGGCGCGCCGATCGATCAGCAGGCCATGATCGACAAGGCCATGATCGGTCTGGACGGCACCGCCAACAAGAGCAACCTGGGCGCCAATGCGATCCTCGGTGTGAGCCTCGCGGTGGCCAAAGCCGCCGCTGGCGAGGCGCGCTTGCCGCTCTACCGCTATATCGGTGGAGTGAACGCATGCACTTTGCCCGTGCCTCTGATGAACATCTTGAACGGCGGCGCCCACGCCGACAACAACGTGGACGATGCAGGAATTCATGATCATGCCGGTGGGCGCCAAGCATTTCGCCGAAGGCTTGCGCATGGGCGCAGAGGTCTTCCATCACCTCAAAGCCGTTCTGAAAGCCAAAGGCTTGAGCACCAACGTGGGCGATGAAGGCGGCTTCGCACCCGACCTGGCCAGCAACGAGGACGCGCTAAAACTCGTGATGCAGGCCATCGAAAAGGCCGGTTACAAACCGGGTGACGATGTCGTACTCGCACTGGATTGCGCCAGCACCGAGTTCTACAACTCCAAGAAGAAACGCTACGTGCTGGAAAGCACCGGCGACAGCCTTACCAGCGATGAAATGGTGGCCCAATGGGCGGACTGGTGCAAGCGCTACCCTATCGTGAGCATCGAGGACGGTATGGCCGAGGATGACTGGGCGGGATGGAAGAAGCTCACCGAAACCCTGGGCGAAAAGGTGCAACTCGTGGGCGATGATCTCTTCGTGACCAACACGAAGCGCCTCGCCGAGGGCATCGACAAAGGCATCGCCAACAGCATTCTGGTGAAGGTGAACCAGATCGGCACGCTCACCGAAACGCTTGAAGCCGTGGACATGGCGCACCGCTCGGGCTATACCGCCGTGATGAGCCACCGCAGCGGCGAGACCGAGGACAGCACCATCGCCGATCTCGCCGTGGCCACCAATTGTGGCATGATCAAGACCGGTTCGGCCTCGCGCAGCGATCGCATCGCGAAGTACAACCAGCTCCTGCGCATCGAAGAGCAACTCAGCAAGAGCGCGCGCTACCCTGGCCGCAGCCTCCGCTACGTGGCCTAACCCCGCTACCTTCGGATCACCGCGAACGCGGGTGCCGATGTTGCGCCGTGCCCTCCTGATCTTCCTTTCTTTGCTGGTGCACATCCTGCCGGCGCAGATCGACACCTCCATCTTCCGCGACCCGGTGAAGGGTAAGTTGAAGCTGCGCGCTGTTGGCGGTATTCTCGGCGTGAGCTTGGAGAACCACGGCGCACAAGGCGTTGCAACGTTCCAGGAGTACGCGAAGACCCAGCTTCCGCTCCTACCCGGCAAACCATCGGACTACTACTTCAACTACAGCGCCACTGCCATTGGCTTCTGCATCGGTCCGCGCTTCGCGCTTGCCCGCACCATCGACGGCCACAGCGGCGAGAACGGGTGGACTTTGCATTTGAACCTGCACCCGCGCATCTTCTATCTCTACCTCCAAACCGACAGTTTGCTCGGCGACACGGCGCGTACCATACAGTACCTCTACACCATGTCGCAAACGGAGATCGCGGTGGGCGGCGGACCCTACTGGAGCCTCTTCCTGGGCAAGCGCGCCTTTCTGCGCGGCGGCCTCATCGCGGAATTGGGACATGCCAGCGGTGGAACACTGAACGTGCAAGGCATCGCGACGGATGAAGCGGGGAACTATACCCGCGAGCGCACACTCGTGGATCGCACGCTGCAAGGCCGCGCTTGCACCTACCTGCGTGGTTACCTCAGCGCGCAACTCGGCGTGCGGCTGGGCAAACGCACGGACCTTAGCGCGCAAGTGCAATACGGCACCGGCTTCATGTGGCTGCACGGCGTGGATGTGCGCGCCTTGATGAACTCCACGGTCTACGCATTGAGCTTGCAGTTCCTGGTCACACGTTGAGCCGTTCATCACGCCGCTACCTTTGGCATCCATGTGCGCGGTAGGCGCACCACCGATCATCGCATGCATCATCTCGAAGGCCTGAACGAGGCGCAACTCGCCGCTGCCACGCATACCGACGGCCCCAACATGGTGATCGCCGGTGCGGGCTCGGGCAAGACGCGGGTGCTCACCGTGCGCATCGCGCAGCTCATGGCCGTGAAGGGTGTGGACCCCTTCCGCATCCTCGCGCTCACCTTCACCAACAAGGCCGCGCGCGAAATGAAGGAGCGCATCGCCGCCATTGTGGGAAGGAGCGAAGCGGCCGGTTTGTGGATGGGCACCTTCCACAGTGTGTTCGCACGCGTGCTTCGTTCCGAGGCCGACAAACTGGGTTACCAGAAAGACTTCACCATTTATGATACCGACGACAGCCGCAGCCTGATCAAAGCCATCCTGAAGGAGCGTGGGCTCGATGACAAGATCTACAAGCCGAACCAGGTGCATGGCCGCATCAGCATCGCCAAGAACAACCTGATCGGTCCGCTCGAATACCAGCGCGATGCGGAAGTGATGGCCAGCGATGCCAGCAGCGGACGCGAACATATCGGCGCCATCTACCAGCAGTACGCCGAGCGCTGCTTCCGCGCCAGCGCCATGGATTTCGATGACCTGCTCTTCAACACCAACCTCCTCTTCCGCGATCATCCCGAAACGATGCTGAAGTACCAGCAGCGCTTTCAGTACATTCTGGTGGACGAGTACCAGGACACCAACTTGGTGCAGTACAACATCATCCGCACGCTCGCGGCACGGCATGAGAACATCACCGTGGTGGGCGACGACAGCCAGAGCATCTACGCCTTCCGCGGAGCGAACATCCAGAACATCCTCAATTTCCGGCGCGACTACGAGGATCACGCCCTCTTCAAGCTGGAGCAGAACTACCGCAGCACGAAGAACATCGTGGGCGCCGCGAACAGCCTGATCGACAAGAACAAGGACCAGATCAAGAAAACGATCTGGACGCAGAACGATGAGGGCGAACGCATCCGCGTACACCGCGCGTTGAGCGACAACGAGGAAGGCGCATTCACCGCGCACAGCATCTTCGAGACCAAGATGCACAGGCAGGTGCCCAACAAGGGCTTCGCCATTCTGTACCGCACCAACGCGCAAAGCCGCAGCATGGAGGAAGCGCTGCGCAAGTTGAACATCCCCTATCGGATCTACGGCGGCCTCAGCTTCTACCAGCGCAAGGAGATCAAGGACCTGCTCGCCTATTTCCGCCTCACTTGCAATCCGCAGGACGAAGAAGCGCTGAAGCGGATCATCAACTACCCCGCGCGTGGGATCGGGCAGACCACCGTGGAGAAGATGATGGTGGCCGCTGCGGAAGCGAAGACCTCGATCTGGCAGTTGCTGCACGAACACCTCGCCGACCTTGGCTTCCACGCCGGCACGCGCAAAAGCGTGGCGGATTTCGTGCTCTCGGTCGAGAGCTACCGCACCATGTTGCAGACCCACAGTGCCTATGCGCTCGCCGAACACATAGCGCGCACGAGCGGCCTGTTGAAGGAGTTGCTCACCGACGGCACCCCAGAGGGTGTGAGCCGCCACGAGAACATCCAGGAACTGCTGAACGGGATCAAGGAATTCAGCGATGCGGGCGAAGGCACAGACGCCCCGCGCACCCTGCCCGACTTCCTGATCGATGTCGCACTGCTCACCGACGCGGACAACGACGATCCGGCCGACAATGATCGCGTGAGCCTAATGACCGTTCACGCAGCGAAAGGGCTCGAGTTCCCCTATGTACACATCGTGGGTTTGGAGGAGGATCTCTTCCCCAACCAGATGGCGGTGAACAGCCGCGCGGATCTGGAAGAAGAACGTCGTCTGTTCTATGTGGCACTAACACGCGCTGAGA
Source organism: Flavobacteriales bacterium (assembly GCA_016712025.1). GTDB lineage: Bacteria > Bacteroidota > Bacteroidia > Flavobacteriales_F > PHOS-HE28 > PHOS-HE28. The sequence continues at coordinate 111,491 of JADJRW010000012.1, read as the reverse complement.
AACGCGCCACGCTGAGCTATGCGATGAGCCGCTACAAGTGGGGCAATCTCACCGCTGCGGAACCGAGCCGTTTCATCGACGAGATCGATCCACAGTATCTGGAGATGCCTTCGGAGAACGATCGCCTCTGGACACAACCCGGTACGCGTGACCGCACCACGCGCACGCCACCCTGGGCGAACCCCGGTCAGAACTTATTCGACGACGAACGTTCCTCCAAGCCTGTGTATGGAAGAGAGACGAAGGCGCCCGGGATCGGAAAAGCCGTACCCGGGAAACAGGTTACTCACGCACGGCGGAACATGGATGCGCCGCCGGGTCCGCGCGCCGCTCCCGCTGCCACGCCGAAGAACCTGAAACGGATCACCGGAAGTGGGGCGCCCCTGGAAGCGACCAGCAGCCTGGGCGGCGAAACGCCGGATCTGGCCGAAGGCATGACGGTGGAACACGAACGCTTCGGAAAAGGCAAGGTGATCAAGATCGAAGGGCGTGCGCCGGACCTCAAGGCCACCGTGTTCTTCCCGTCCGCAGGGCAGAAGCAATTGCTGTTGCGTTTCGCGAAGTTGACGGTGGTGGAGGGTTGAGCTAGCGCTCCGAATACACCAACCGCAGGATCTTCAAGCTGTCCAGCACGATGTCCGAGCAGGGTGGCTCATCGATGAAGAGGTCCGTGCCCTTGCAGAGCAACTCGTAGTTCGCGGTGAAGAGCTCGTCCTCACCTTGCAGATCGCGCGGCGCGAAGTAGTAGTACCGTTCTGCGTGGAACCCGTACTCCAAGATCTCGAGCCGATCACAATCCTTGCCGGGGCTTCTGCAGAACCGGATGCGGTCCTGCACCCATCCCGGGAGTTCATCCGGCACCTTGGTGCAGGAGGACAGGATAAGTAGAGAAAGTATTAAGGCCAATCGGACGGGCATCGCCGCCGAAGCTATGCTCCGTTACTCGGCCGAAGCCTTCATCGGGCACTTGCCTGGGCACATCAGCTTCATGTAGATGCCCCCCTGCATGCCCATGGCGAACCTATCACCGGTGCGTTCGCTCCGGCCGAATTGTGCGGCTTCATCGGTGCGGTCGAGCACAGCTTTGTAGATCACTTGCGGCTCCATGAAAAAGCCCATGTATTCGCACAGTGGAAGCGAATAACGCAGACCCGCGCGCAATGCCAGGCCCGCTTTCATGCGATCACGGTCCGTGTCCGCTACCAGTTCGGAGCCATCCGAAGCATACTGCTGTGCGTTGGTACGGTAAGGCAGGGTGACATCAACACCGGCCATCACGCCCAAGCTGCTCTGGCACTTGCTTGCACAAGTGAAGATCCGGTACTGGCCCGTTGCCTGCAGCAGAAAGGCACGGCCCCTTCACCTCGCTCAGAGGAACATTGCCGCTTTCCGTCTCTTGCTCGGTGAGCACCGAACGCCATTCGTGGGCGAGCCCGAAGCCGACCCCGAAACGATCGCCCACAGGCATAGTTACCCGCATTCCTGGGGCCAGGCCCATGTTCGATCCACAGTCGCCCTTCTCCAAGGTGTTGGGGAACGGCTTGCTGAAGCCGAACACTTTGGAAACCTCTTGGGCCGTGGTCGTCGTGCCAACAAATAGGAGTGCGATGGTAAGGGTGTGTAGGAGGGTTTTCATGGGCTTTCCGGCTTTGGTCCGCTCGAACGGCGTACCGAAGCTAAACACATACGGGGGAGAATGGTTCACTGGATCGGTCCACGCGGAATTGCCTCCGATCCGGTAAGGTCCCCACTTGCTGCGGCTTACCTACATTTGACCGACCCTGCGGGTGACATATCCCGGTCCGGCCCGCCTTCTCTTCATTTTTTTTCCGACCCCTAGGCTGCCATGAGCACTGCTGCGTCCGTCGCATACGATTACAATACCCAGCGCCCCCGGCTCATCATTCCTGAATACGGGCGCCATGTGCAGCGCATGGTGGAGCATTGCATGGGCGTGGAGGATCGCGCCGAGCGCACCCGCTTGGCCAAGGCCATCATTTTGGTGATCGGTCGGCTCAATCCACAATTGCGCGGCAGTGAGAACGCGGATCGAGCGCTGTGGGACCACTTATACATCATGAGCGAGTTCAAGCTCGATGTGGACGGACCCTTTCCCAAGCCCACGGCCGAAGAACTGGATACCAAGCCGGAACGGGTTCCCTACCCCAAGCAGGAGATCCGCTATGGCCACTATGGCAAGTTGGTGGAACGCATGATCGCGCAATGCGCCGCCTTGGCGGAAAGTCCGGAACGCGATGCCTACACACATGTGATCGCCAACCTGATGAAGAAGCAGTTCCTTACCTGGAACCGCGACACCGTGCCGGACGGCGTGATCCTGAAAGACCTTGCCGAGATGAGCAAGGGAAAGCTGAAACTGAAGGAAGAAGCCCAACTCGCCTCCACTGCTGACCTCTTGCGGGCCCAACAGAACGGCCCACGCAACGAAGTGGATATGCGCAAGCAGCGCTATGGCAACCAAGGCGGAGGCGGTGGTGGCGGTGGTAAGAAGCGCCATCGCAACCGGAACAAGAAGCGTTACTAAGCCGCCAAGGCAGTGGGCGGAGGCAGGGGCAGACGCATATCACCGCTCCTCCCCGCGGGCCGCGCTCCATCACAAGCGTTTGTTAGTACTGCGTAAGCGCTGCGGAACGCAGTGGCGTTCGCACATACTTGCTTTGGCAATGACTTCGCGCACAACCGCCGGAGCAACGCACGCATGGGAAGTTTCCGCATTGAGGGAGGACGCCGATTGAAGGGTAGCTTGACCCCGCAGGGCGCGAAGAACGAAGCCTTGCAGATCCTCTGCGCGGTGCTGCTCACCGCCGAGCCGGTCACGATCCACAACGTACCGGATATTGTGGATGTGAACAAGCTGATCGACCTGTTGCGCCACATGGGCGTGCTTGTCGACAAGCTGGGCGAAGGCTCTTTTCGCTTCACTGCGAAGAGCGTGGACATCGAGTTCTTTCTGCGGCCGGAGTTCAAAAAACTGGGCGGTGGCCTGCGCGGAAGTGTGATGGTGGTGGGCCCTTCGCTCGCCCGTTTCGGCAAGGGGTACATCCCCACGCCCGGAGGCGATAAGATCGGGCGCCGCCGACTGGATACCCACTTCATCGGCTTCGAGAAGCTGGGGGCCGAGATCAAGTACGATAGCAAAGAAGGCTTCTTCAAGGCCGAAGCTGAAAAACTGAGAGGTGCCTACATGCTGCTGGACGAGGCGAGCGTGACGGGCACCGCCAACATCGTGATGGCCGCTGTGTTGGCCGAGGGACGCACCACCATCTTCAACGCGGCCTGCGAACCTTATGTGCAGCAGCTCTGCGACATGCTTGTGCGCATGGGTGCGAAGATCACCGGGATAGGCAGCAACCTGTTGCACATCGATGGGGTGAATGAGCTCGGAGGCACGGAGCACCGCATGCTGCCGGATATGATCGAGATCGGCAGCTTCATCGGCCTGGCCGCCATGACGCGCAGCGAGATCACCATCAAAGACACCGGCTACGACCACCTGGGCGTGATCCCCGAAGTGTTCCGCAAGCTCGGCATAGCGGTGGTCCGGAACGGCGACGACATCTTCGTCCCGGCCCAGGAGCACTACACCATCACCAAGTTCATCGACGGCAGTAACATGACCGTGGCCGACGCGCCCTGGCCCGGTTTCACGCCCGACCTGCTGAGCATCGTGCTGGTCACCGCGATCCAAGCGAAAGGCAGCGTGTTGGTCCACCAGAAGATGTTCGAGAGCCGCCTGTTCTTCGTGGACAAGTTGATTGAGATGGGTGCCCAGATCACGCTCTGCGATCCGCACCGCGCCCTGGTGATCGGCAACGACTTCCAGAACCCACTGCGCGCTATCCGCATGACGAGCCCGGACATCCGCGCGGGTGTTTCCCTCCTGATCGCGGCCCTCAGCGCCGAAGGCACCAGCACGATCGACAATATCGAACAGATCGACCGCGGTTACCAGGGGATCGACGCGCGGCTGAATGGCTTGGGCGCGCGGATCGAACGATCGGAGTGATCCTTAGGTTAGGGCTAGGGTCAGAGGCAATAGGCAATTGCCCCTGCCCTTGCTCCTGGGCTTGGCTTCCCCTTTCCCGGCATGATCTTGGCTTAGGGGCGACGCCTACCTAAGGGCACCTTCCTACCTTCGCACCATGAACTTCCGCACCGCCATGACCAAGCTGCGCATTGTCATCCTCTCCGCTGTAGCCGTGTTGGCTATCTATGGCTTCACCGAACGCACCACTGCACCGGCCGACGGTGTCAAGATCGGCACCAACATAGGCGAACAAGCCCCGGAACTGGCCTATATGAACGCGGACAGCACCAAGGTGCTCAAGCTTTCGGAGCTACGCGGCAAGTACGTGCTCATCGATTTTTGGGTACAAGGAGGGCAAAGGCTTTGAGGTGTTCAGCGTGAGCTTGGACAAGAGCCGCGACTCGTGGAAGAAGGCGATCGAACAGGATAAACTCACCTGGAAATACCACGTGAGCGACCTGAAGTACTGGTCTTCCGAAGCATCCCGTCTCTACGGTGTATCGGGTATACCGATGAGCTTTCTGATCGACCCGAACGGCATCATCATAGCGAAGAACCTGCGCGGGATGGCCTTGCACCAGGAATTGGACAAGCATGTGAAGAGCCTTTGATCGTCCACGCAAGTGCTTTCCAGGAAGGCCCTGCTTGGCAGGGCTTTTCTCTTGTTCGTCCCCCTCCCTCGCCTGCCAAAAAGTCCCCGACCTTCGCGCCCCGATCCAAACCAAGGCACTGGCACACGGCTTGACCCATGAGCGCGCTCTTCAAAAAGTCCAAGAAACCCATGTCGGAACGACCCAACGGCAGTACCGATGCCCAGCCCACTGCCGATCCGGCAATGTCTGGTACGCAGAACGAGGACCGCGACAATCCGCTGTCCATGGCGAGCGAGGCTGCGGCCGAGCATGTGATGCACGATGCAGATGCCCAAGGCCGCGAAGACATCGCCGAGCTGCAAGGCCAGCTGGATGCCAGCCGCGCCGAAGCGGCCGAGTTGAAGGACCGCTGGCTCCGCCTGAACGCCGAGTTCGACAACTTCCGCAAGCGCACCGCCAAAGAGCGGCTCGAGTTGATCCAGTTCGCTGGCGAGAACGTGCTGCGCAACGTGATACCCGTGGTGGACGATATGGAGCGCGCCATTACCAACAACGCCAAGACCAAGGACATCGCCGTGGTGAAGGAGGGCTTTCACTTGATCCATACCAAACTGCTACATATCCTCGGCAGCCAGGGTGTGAAACCGCTCCAAGATGCCACGGGCCAACCCTTCGATACCGATCGGCACGAGGCCATCACCAAGGCTCCCGCGCCCAACAATGACCTGAAGGGCAAGGTGATCGATGTCGTGGAACAAGGCTACACCCTGCACGACCGAGTGATACGCTACGCCAAAGTGGTGGTAGGCGAATGAACCGTTTTAGCGTCAACCCATCAGGTCGACACTCCCGATGAGCAAGCGCGACCCATACGAGATCCTGGGCGTTCAGAAGAACGCCGATCCCGACGAGATCAAGAAGGCCTACCGCAAGCAGGCCATCAAATTCCACCCGGACAAAAACCCAGGCGACAAGGCCGCCGAGGAGAAGTTCAAGGAAGCGGCCACCGCCTATGAGATCCTGAGCGATCCGGACAAAAAGGCCAAGTACGACCGTTTCGGGCACAACGCGCCCGGTGGATCCGGCGGAAGCTACCACGGCGGTGGCATGAACATGGAGGATATCTTCTCCCAGTTCGGGGATGTGTTCGGGGAAGCCTTCGGCGGCGGGGGCTTTGGCGGTTTCGGCGGCCGTTCACGCGGGAACCGTGTGGTGAAGGGCAGCAATTTGCGCGTCCGCATCAAGCTCACACTGGAAGAGATCGCCCTTGGGGCCGAGAAGAAGATCAAGGTGACCAAATTGGTGCGTGGCAAGGGCAGCGAATATGGCGCGTGCGCGACTTGTAAAGGCAACGGCCAAGTGACGCGCGTGCAGAGCACTTTCTTGGGCGCCATGCAAACCGTGACCACTTGCCCTACCTGTGGAGGTGTGGGCCAGACCGCCAGCAAACGCGCTCCCGGCAGCGATGAGCATGGATTGGTGCGCGAGGAAGTAGTGCTGCCGATCAAGATCCCCGCAGGTGTGGAAGAAGGCATGCAGCTCAATGTGAGCGGCATGGGCAATGAGGCCCCGGCAGGTGGCATCCCGGGCGACCTGCTCGTGGTGATCGAAGAGGAACCGCACAACGAACTGCGCCGCGAAGGCCATCATCTGCACCACGAAGCGTATGTGAGCATGCCCGATGCCGCCCTCGGTACAAGTATCGAAGTGCCGATCGTACAGGGCAAGGCGAAAGTGAAAGTGGAACCCGGTACCCAGAGCGGCACCACCTTGCGCTTGCGCGGAAAGGGCCTGCCCGACGTGCATGGCCGAGGCACCGGCGATCTGCTCGTACACCTCATGGTCTGGACCCCCACGGACCTGAACAAGACCGATCGCGAAACGCTGGAGAAGCTGCGCCACAGTCCCGGCTTCGCACCCAAACCCACCGCCAAGGACAAAGGCTTCTTCGAGCGCGTGCGGGAGATGTTCGGGAACTGATCCTTGTTCCGAGCGGCGCAAGACCGCAGCTACGTTCCATCATTTCCTGCGTTGGTTACATTGGTCTCCATCGCGACCATGCTTCCCACCCGACGTCCTTCCGGCCGTATCGGTCACAAAGCGACCGGCGCCGGAACAAGGTCCTTTCGATCGGTTCCATTGGAGTTGGCTGGTCCCCATCTGGTTCCTCTGCCTGGGCGCGGTGTACATCCTGGCGCTCCCCACCTTGCTCACCGTGGACGGTTGGCTGCGGATGATCGGTGCGATCGTGGGGATCACCGCTTTCGTTCTCCTCCTTCTGGATCGCAAGTACAAGTTCGGCCCTTGGGCTTCGGCGATGATCGGTCTCTTCGGGGTGCTTCCGCTTGCGGTGATGCTCCTGCTGGCAGGCAACCGCATGTTCGGGACAGTGCATGAGGAGCGGCACCGCATCCTAGGCATTGAGCGGAGAGCCGAGTTCAGCGGGTTGTTGCTACATCTTGAGAACGGCGCCTATGCGGATTTCCCAAGCCGCATGCGCATGGCGCCCCGCGAGGGCGAGGTGTGGTACGCGAGCGAGATCCGCTACCGCATTCACGACGGTGTGCTCGGCATCCCAGTGGTTCTTGAGCAGGAACTTCTGCCATCGCCGGACCATGCCCTACTTCCTGAAGTGCCCCGCACCCGCCCATGAACGGTTCGCGTCTTCACTTTTTGGCGCCCGCGATCGGGGTCCTGCTCTTCGCCACCGCGTGGCTGGTGCATCGTGAGCGGCTGGACATCTTCCTCAGCATCCGCACGGACAGTTTGGGCTACTACCAATTCCTTCCCGCGGCCTTCCTCGCTGGTGATCTGCGGGGCCTGCCTTGGGTGCATGTGCTTGAAGATGGTTCGCGCCTCAGCCTCTTCACGATCGGCGTGGCTTTGCTGCAACTCCCGTTCTTCCTGCTCGGTCATTTGTGCGCCTGGGTGGTCGGTACTGCACGGGATGGGTACTCGGCTCCCTATGCCTTGGCCCAGTTCCTAGGCACAGCGATCTATGTCGCGCTCGGTGCGCAGGCCATGTTGCGCGTGCTGCTCCGCTCCACTGACGGGGTTGCCGCATTGCTCGCTGTGCTGCTCCTCGTCTTCGCCACCAACCTTTTTTACTATGCCGTCTACGAACCGGGCATGTCACATGCTTACGCGTTCGCGCTTGGCGCTTGCTTGCTTCTGATCACCGAAGAGCAACGAACGCATTGGACCGCTCGCGGCCACCTCCTTCTATGCACCGTTGGTGCAGTGCTCATCCTTGTGCGGCCATTGCACGCGGTGTTCGTTCTGGTGCCGCTACTGTGGCGCACGCGCAATACGGAGGAGATCATGGAGCGCCTACGGTGGTGGTGGCGAAAGCCGTGGGCAACAGCGCTGGGTATGGGCATCGCCGCGTTGTTCTTCATTCCCCAGTTGCTCTACTGGAAGATGATCACCGGGCGGTGGCTGCTGTTCACTTATGGCACCAAAGGCGAGGGCTTCGACTGGAGCGCCCCGCACCTCTGGGATGTCCTTGTCAGCCACCAGAACGGCTGGCTGATCTATACACCTCTGATGGCGTTCGCGCTGATCGCGTTGGTGATCCAGTGCCGTGCGCAAGGATCCGGCGCCCGCACGGTGCTCATGCTATGGTGATCAGTTGGTATGTGTACGCCTCTTGGTGGGCTTGGTGGTTGGGCGCGGCATACGGGTTCCGTGGGTTCGTGGACCATCTTGCACTCTTTGCGTTGCCCCTTGCGCTGTTCCTCGCTCGAGTGATCCATGCGCGCGCACCGATCCGCATCGGGGCCTTCGCCATGGCTGCCTTTCTGGTGTACCTCAACCTGCGCATGTCAACGCTGTATGCCGCGCCGTGGGACGGTCCTGAGTGGACCTGGGCCAGATTGGCCGCTATCTGGAAGGAGGTACTGTTCTTGTGAACCGAGGACCGCGCATGGAAACCACCCTGCGTAATTTCGCGCCCACAACATTTACGGCGCTCCCGATCATGACCGCCATCCTCATCTTCTTCGTCCTGCACTGGTATCTGAGCCTGTTCGTGCAGACCTTCTACCTGCACCGTTACGCGGCGCATGGCATGTTCACCATGAGCCCGTTCTGGGAAAAGGTGTTCCATGTGCTGACCTTCATCGCCCAAGGCAGCAGTTACCTGAGCCCCTACGCTTACGGGGTGTTGCATCGCCTGCACCACGCCTATGCCGATACCGAGAACGATCCGCATTCGCCCAAGTACGACCCCAGTTTGTTCAGCATGATGTGGCGCACCAAAACCGTGTACCACAATATCTTCTACCGCAAGATGGATCTGGAGGAACGGTTCACGAAGGGCGTGCCCAGCTGGCCCGCCATGGAGAACTTCGCGGATACCTGGCCCGCGCGGATCGCATGGATGGCGCTGTACACCGCCTTCTACATCGCGTTCGCTCCATCGTACTGGTGGTTCCTTCTTCTACCGTTGCACTTCGTGATGGGTCCGCTGCACGGCGCCATCATCAACTGGTACGCGCACAAGTATGGGTACCGCAACTACGAGGTGAAGGATACGAGCCGCAACATGCTTCCCGTGGAATTGGTGGTGATGGGCGAAGGCCTGCACAACAACCACCACGCGAACAGCGCACGCGCCAACTTCGCGATCAAATGGTGGGAGTTCGATCCCACCTGGCCCATCATCCGTGTGTTGCACGCGCTAAGGGTGATCCGTTTGCAGCCCGCTGCGTTGCGGGCGTGATCAATCGGTACGGTCACCGCGTGCATCCGCTCGGATCCGTGCGAGCATGACATCGGCCATCGCGCGCAGTTCTTCCGGGCCCGATCCCCGCTCGCGCAGCGCACGGATCGAAAGCGCGCCCTCCGATTTGGAGAGCTTCTCTCCGGCAGCGTCCAATAGCAAAGGGTGATGCATGAAACGCACTTGTTGGAAGGTGCGCATGCCGAGGAGCCCAGCCAGATAGACCTGGCAAACGGTGGAAGGCCATAGGTCCTGTCCGCGCACGATGAAGGTGGTGCCATGATCCATATCATCGGCCAGCGAGGCCAACTGATACGCTGGTCGTCCGATCGTCGGGGCAACAGAGCGCTGCCGCACCACGGGATCCGGCATCAAATCATAAAGATCCGCGATCACTTGCACACCGAACATGGACCGCACCTGAACCGGGCAATGCTCCGGAACACGCAAGCGCCAGGTGGCTTGGGGATCATCCAGCCCTGAAGATCGATCGCGGCAAGCACAGATGGGTCGTTCGTTCTGTCGAAGCAACGTGCGATCACGACGCGAGCAAGTGCAGCCGTAGAGATGCCCCCCTGCGCGCAGGGCATCGGCCAGTACGTGGTAGCGCGGCAAGCGAAATCGCTGTGACCAGGTTCGGTGGTGTTCCTCGGGATCGTGCGGCCCTTCTTCCGGATCGATCCCCAACCAGGCCAGGGTTCCGAAGATGTCCTCCAGGTACTCCGGCCGCGCACGCTCGGCATCCAGATCGTCGATGCGCAGGCGCACTGTCGCTCCAACCTCGCGCGCTAGGTGTTCGGTTATCAGAAAATTCACCGCGTTCCCGGCGTGCAGGTAGCCGCTTGGGGTGGGCGCGATCCGGTGCGATCACCTGAAGGGAAGGCCTTGCTCTTTCAAGTTCAAGGGCTCTTGATCTTAGAACGACCAACAACGTGGTGCCCGGGGCGGGACTCGAACCCGCAAGGCCCTTGCGGACCAAGGGATTTTAAGTCCCTCGTGTATACCATTCCACCACCCGGGCAGTGGCTCGCCAAAGTCCGGTGGCGGACGAAGGCGGCCAAGAACGTCCGAAAATAGCGATGCCTCCTTGGGGGAGGCATCCTGGAGCGAGAAACGGGACTCGAACCCGCGACCCCGACCTTGGCAAGGTCGTGCTCTACCAACTGAGCTACTCTCGCTTAAGAGGCTGCAAATATAGCAGCGTGCCCGGTTCTGGCAACGGGGTTTTCAGGCCTTGCGCAATGCGGGCTCCCGACCAGCGACCATCCGCTTGATCTCGTTGAGCTTCATCAGGGCTTCCACCGGAGTGAGGGTGTCGATATCGATACGCTCCAGTTGCTCCCGGATGCCTTCCAGGGCTGGATCGTCCAACTGAAAAATGCTGAGTTGGGGCTCCCGGCCGAGCCCTGTGGTAGAAGCTCGTTGTGCCTTTGGCAGGGTTTCTTCGCCCAAGTCGCCAGCGTGGCTTTGCTCCAGGTGGGCCAGCACCTTCTCGGCCCGCTCCACCACGCTGCGCGGCATGCCGGCCATACGGGCCACATGGATCCCGAAGCTGCGGTCGCTGCCCCTGGCATCAACTTGCGCAAGAACAGCACGCGGCCATCCACCTCGCGCACCGCCACGTTCGCGTTGCGGATACGGGGGAAGGTGGCCGCCATTTCATTCAGTTCATGGTAGTGCGTGGCGAAGAGCGTGCGCGGCCGACCCGCGTGTTCATGCAGGTGTTCTGCGATGGCCCAGGCGATGGAGATACCATCGTAAGTGCTGGTGCCCCGTCCGATCTCGTCAAGCACCACCAGGCTCCGCGCGCTCAAGTTGTTCAGGATGCTGGCGGTCTCGTTCATCTCCACCATGAAGGTGCTCTCACCTGTGCTCAGGTTGTCCGACGCGCCCACCCGGGTAAAGATGCGGTCCACCACCCCTATCCGGGCGGCAGTGGCCGGCACGAAGCTCCCCGCTTGGGCCATGAGCACGATGAGGGCTGTCTGTCGAAGTAGCGCGGATTTGCCGCTCATGTTCGGGCCGGTGATCATCACAAGCTGGCGCTCATCGGGATCCAAGAGCAGGTCGTTGGCCACATACGGTTCGCCCGGCGGCAACCGCTGCTCGATCACCGGGTGCCGTGCATCGCGCAGTTCGATCGCATGGCCTTCATCGAAAATGGGACGCACGTATCCCCAACGCAACGCGTTGATCGCGAAGCTTCGCAATACGTCCAGTTCGGCGATCGCCGCTGCGGTGGCTTGAACCCTCGCGATACGCTCGCAGACCTGCTGCACCAGACCGGCGAAAAGCTCCTGCTCCAGCCCGAGGATCCTTTCCTCGGCACCCAGAATGCGCTCCTCCAGAGCCTTCAGTTCCTCGGTGATGTATCGCTCCGCGCCGACCAGGGTCTGCTTTCGCACCCATTCCGCAGGCACCTTGCCCTTGTGCGTGTTACGCACCTCCAAGTAGTAGCCAAAAACGCTGTTGTACCCGACTTTCAAAGAAGGGATCCCGGTGCGCTCGATCTCCCGTTGCTGCGCCTCCAGCAACAGGTCCTTCGCATGGCTCGCGACATGGCGGACCTCATCCAGCTCCGCTGAGACACCCGGCAGAATAACGCCCCCTTTCTGGATCTGTACCGGGGGGTCCGTTGCAAGGGTGCGCGCGATGGCCGCTGCCAATACTTGATCGGAACGCACCCCTTCGGCCAGTGCGGAAAGCGCCCCATCCCCGGGCCGCAGCCCATCCGCGATCCGTTCGGCCGCTTCCAAGGCGGCGCGCACCTGCTGCAATTCCCGAGGATTGACCCGGCCGGCCGCCGCCTTGCCGGCAAGGCGCTCCAGATCGCCGATCGCTGCGAGGTGGGGGCTCAACGCATCAACCTGCGCACTCTCACGCACGAACGCCGCGACCACGTCCAAGCGCCGATCGATCGCCGCGCGGTCCACAAGTGGGAAGGTGAGCCAGCGCCGCAGCGCCCGCGCACCCATGGGTGTGGCGCAATGATCCAGCACTTCCAACAAAGTGCGGGCACCTTCGCTCACCGGTGCCACCACTTCGAGGTTGCGCAGAGTGAAGCGGTCCAAGCCCAAATGCGCCTTGGGTTGCAACCGCGCGATGCACGTGATGTGGGCGAGGCGCTCGTGGCGCGTATCCCCCAAATAGTGCAGCACGGCACCAGCAGCACATTGACCCAGTGGAAGCTCCTCGATGCCGAACCCTTTCAGACTCGCTGTGCCGAACTGCCGGAGCAATCGTTCCCGCGCAAGATCATCGGTGAAGACCCATTCCTCCAGCCCATAGGCATACTGTGCGTTCACGAGGCCGGTTATCAGGGGATCCAACTCCGTCTTGGCGTGCAGCAACTCGCTGGGACCGAAGCCCTCGATCCACTGCGCCACGCCTTCCGGTCCTTCCTCGCCTACAAGGAACTCCCCGGTGGTGACATCCAGAAAGGCGAGACCGTAACGCCCCGCCCTGGAACAGATCGCGGCGAGCCAGTTGTTATGCCGGTGGTCCACCACCCGATCGCTGAATGATACCCCAGGCGTAACCACTTCGGTAACGCCACGCTCCACGATGGTCTTGGCCAGCTTGGGATCCTCCAGTTGATCACACACTGCCACCCGATGCCCCGCACGGACCAATTTGGGCAGGTAGGTATCCAGGGCATGGTAAGGGAACCCGGCCAAGGCTACTTCACCGGCAGCGCCGTTGTTGCGCTTGGTAAGGGTGATGCCCAAGATCCGCGCGGTCCGAACCGCATCCTCGGCAAAGGTCTCGTAGAAGTCGCCCACGCGGAACAGCAGCAGGGCATCCGGGTATTGCCCCTTGATCCGCTGATACTGTTGCATCAACGGTGTTTCGCTCCGTGCGGGTTTGGCCATCTTCCCTTGCCGGCCGTCCTATTTTCGCCAGCCTGGAAAGGTAAGCCGCACCCTGCGGCCGATCCCTCCCCATCCCCCTCCTTTTTCCACACCTTCTCCCCATGCCCGCTGACGACCGAAAACTGTCCATGGAAGAGCTTGGCCGGGTAAGTACGTTGGAGTACGGACCATCGTCGAGAAGGCGGGTCCGCGTCGTGCTGGAAGATGTACGTAGCCGCCACAATGTGGGATCCATTTTCCGAACGTCGGACGCATTCGGTATAGAAGGCATCGTATTGTGCGGGTTCACCCCGGTGCCGCCACACCGCGAGATCGAAAAGACCGCACTGGGAGCCACCCAAAGTGTTCCCTGGAGCCACGCACCTGACGCGCTGAAAGCCATTCATGCCCTGAAGGACGCTGGATACATGGTGCTCGCTGTGGAGCAAACCCTTCACGCTAGGCCGCTCGAAGAGGTAGCACGACCTGTGGATTGGCCGCTGGCCTTGGTCTTCGGCAATGAGCTGAACGGTGTGAGCGAGGCGGTGATCGCCGCTTGCGATGGTTGCCTGATGATCCCACAACATGGTTCCAAGCACTCGCTCAACGTGAGCGTGTGCGCCGGCATAGTGCTATGGTGGTTGGCAGGACGGTGATCCGAGGGGGGGAACCCACAAGCGTTCTGCCCGTATGAAGGCAACCGTTCGACGGTGAACAGGTCTATGAGGATAGGAACCGAACCATCAAGACGTGTTTTTCCGACCGAACGGATACCTTTGGGAAGAACGGTGCATCGCTGCATGAAGGGACCCTCCACTCTCCGCACATTCTGGGCATTTCTCCTCTTCTGTTGCATGGCGGCCGCACCACTGCACGCCCAATATTTCCGCAAGTCGAACTACTGGAAGACGCACCGCAACGAGATCACGTTCGGGATCGGTATCGCCAACTTCCTGGGCGAGCTCGGCGGTCGTGACCAGATCGGCACTTCCTTCCTCTGGGACCTGGAGTTCAGCCAGACCCGTCCTTCGGTGAGCCTGGGCTGGCGCTACCACATCTTCGAGCGCATGGCGGTGCGCACCTCGCTCACCTACGGCATCCTGGCCGGGAATGACAACCTGACCCAAGAGAAGTTCCGACGGAACCGCAACCTGAACTTCCGAAGCGATGTGTTCGAGTTGAGCTCCGTGCTTGAACTGCACTTCTTCCGGGAAGAGCTCGGCCACGTCTATGACCTACGTGGCGTGAAAGGCCAAAAAGCGTCGCGCATCGGCTTCTATGGCTTCGTTGGCATCGGCGGTTTCTACTTCGACCCCAAGGGCAAGTTCAACAACAGCTGGGTGCGCTTGCAGCCACTGCATACCGAAGGGCAAGGGATGCCGGGCGGCGCGCAGGAATACAGCAATTTGAGCTTTTGCGTGCCGATGGGCTTCGGCATTCGCAAGGCCATCAACAAGCAGTGGAGCCTGGGCATCGAGTTGCAGTATTCGATGACGATGACCGACTATCTGGACGATGTGAGCACCGTGTACTACGACAACACGGCCATCGCGGCGGAGAGCGGCCCGGTAGGCGCCTACATGGCCGATCCCAGCATCGGTGCAGGACCGGGCATCAGCGAGTTCACCACCAGCGCCGGCCAGCAGCGCGGCGATGCCAGCGACAAGGACGCCTACCTCTTCCTGAAGATCCAGGTGCACCACAAGAACTACAAGTACAAGAGCGGCAGCAAGAAGTACCGCAGTCGCATTCGCAGGCAGAAGATCATCTTCTAAGGGTCCTCCTCCCCTTTCCGAAAGCCCGGCCATCGCCGGGCTTTCTTGTTGGCGCAAGCGCGGTCCTCAGTGTAGTTTGACGTAGTGATCCACACCGCGTTCATCCGGATCAAAGAAACCGGGGCTTCCATCATGCATCCGCACTGGGAATGAACAGTCCATTTCAAAGAGCGACAGGTCAACTTGGTCTCTGACCGCGCACGCGTCATCCTCAACGACGAGAAAGTCCTTCAGGAGGATCCGTTCCTCACCGAAGGTCCAACCACTGGAACGCCCCTAGATGAAAGTACCGTTGCTTCTGTGCAACGTTCTGGTGTACCTCTACCACTGCCATCGAGTACAAGCGTATCCAAGCGGTTTACGTTCCCGGGTGCGGTGAATGTCCCGACCATATCACTTCGACCCGGAGCACCTGCAGAGCAAGCGCTCGCGATGAGGAACGCGAACCACAAATCCCCCCACCCCTCCACGTGATGCCTGATGCATCGAAAAAACGACGAAGCCCCCGGCAACATGCCGAGGGCTTCGCTCGTGAAAGCTTGTTCGCGTTAGATGCCGAGATCGTTCTTGAAGGCGCGGAATTCGAGGTCCTTCTTCGCCTTATCGCCCAAGGCCGCGTTCTTCTGGACGGCAAGGGCCAGGTTGTTCTTCACCATGTCGCCGTTGTTCTGGCGGGCACCGATGATGGCCATGAGATAGTGTCCTTCGGCGGTGTCTTTGTCCGGCGAGGCTTCGAGGGCGCGTTGTCCAGCAGCGGCATCACCGCTCAAGGTCTTCGCCAAGGCGACGTTCAAACCGTTGGAGCCGCTGAAGTTGCTATTGGCGCTGCTGTAGTTGCCGTTCTGGATGTCGACGATGCCTTGGTTGTACTTCACTTCCGGGCCTGCGGCACCTGCCTTCGCGTACAGTTCGGCGGCCTTCTTGCGATCCCCTTTCAACCGTGCGCAGGCGCCAAGGTTGTTCGTGCTGATGGGATTGTCGGTGATGCTGTTCGCCTTGGTGAACTGAGCCTCCGCTTCCGCCAGCTTGTTCTGCTGCATGTAGATGTAGCCCACGTTGTTCGCGGCGCGGTAGTCGGTGGGGTGAACGCGCTCGGTCTCTTTGAAGATGCGCAGTTGCTCGTTCATGTCCTGGGTGAGCGTGGCTGCGAAGAGCAGTTCCTCCACGTTCAAGCTGTCTGGCATGGTGCGGCTCATGCTTGTGAGCTGCTCGTCGGTCTTGCCCACGCGGTCGTAGTTCAACGCTACCTCGGCACGACGCAGCTTCGGGAGGATGTCGCTGCGGAGCTCGGTGTAGGTCGCCGCCATGTTCTTGATCTCGCTCTCGCGCTTGTTCACATCGGGGTACATGGAGAGTACGCGCAGCACCAAGTCCTTGTCCGCGAAGCTGCTCGCGTTCAGTTCGCGTTCGAAGCCCGTCCAATCCTCCCCGTGGCTCACGCCCACGAAGAGGCTGTCGCCCTTGGCCAGCTTGTTCTTGCCGAGCTCGCTCTGCATCCAGCGCATGGCCGCCTTATCGCGCTTGTTCGCGAGTCCTTCGTTCATGTCCACCTCCCCTTCCGGAGAAGCGTAGGCATCGATCTTCACGCCTTTGATCACGATGTTCGGGTTCTTCGCGTTGTCCTTCAGGAAGGCTTGCATGTCCTTCACATCCTGGTCCTTCGCATCCCCGGCCACCATTGCATCGCTGGCCACATTGTAGTTGAGTTGCAGGTTCTGGGTGTGTGAAGTGATGCGCTGGAAGGCATCCTTCGCCATGATCACCTTGTCATCGCTCTTCACCAAGTACGGTGTGGTGATCACACCGTCCGCGACCTTCATTGGAGGGAACTGCTTTTCCTTCTTGCCCTGCTTGCCCAGCATCTTCACCATCAGTGCGCTGTGCTCCATGCCGGGAGCGTAGGCCACTTTATCGCTGTAGGAGTAATCTTTACCGCTCTCGTAAGGGATCACGGTGTAGTTACCCGCTGCGCCTTCCCCTTGGAACCCGACCATTTTCAAGGCGGTCGACCCGGTGGCAACGAAATTCTCTGGAACCTCGTTCTCCGGGGTCTCCAACAACATCATTTCGCCAATGCCATCGATGGACGGTGTGACCTCTACCGTCGCCTTCTTGGCGAAGTACTTCGCGGGGAATGTGCCACGCACGTTCACAGCCACGCTATCACCTTGCACGATCAAGGGGTTCGGGTCCACCGTGTACTTGATGGTTTCGGCGTGCTTGGTCATTTTGCCCAAGCCGTTGCAGCCGGTTATTAAAAGGGCCGCTACGACCACCGGGGCCGCTCCGCGCAAGTGCGATCTTTTCATGACGAGTGTGTGCTGATGTTCAGTGCTTTCCGGGCGCAAACATAACATCCTGCTTTTGGGGTTCCTTGAATGGATCGCCCAATTGTCCACGAAACCCTGTGGATCAAAGCTGCAATACCTCGAATCGGGTCTCCATCGGCCTTTCAAGTCGCGCGCAGAGGTGGGAAAAAGCGGCGGGATCGTGGAGGAGGTCCTTCTCGCCCAGGTCCACGATCAATGCGCGAGACCCTTCGGCTTTGCGCAGTTGATCGAAGTACAGGTCCCGCAAACGCTCCAAATACCCCGCTTGGATGCCTTGCTCGTAGCTGCGGCCGCGTGAACGGATCCTCTCCTGCGCCTGGTCCGCGCCCAAATGCAGGTACACGATCAGCTCCGGCCGGGGCAGGTCGGCGTACATGATCCGGTACAGATCGCCGAAGAGGGCGTTCTCCTCCGCACCCAGCGTGGCTGTGGCGAACACCAGGGATTTGCCGATCGAATAATCCGCGACGGTGCGGGGCGCGAAAAGGTCCTGTTCAGTGACCCGCTTGAGCTGGTGGTAGCGCTGCGCGAGGAAACTCAGCTCCACCGCGAAAGCATAGCGCTCCGGATCCTCATAAAATCGGGGTAAGAAGGGGTTGTCATCGAATTCCTCCAAAACCAGGCGCGCCCCCCATCGTTCGGCCAGCCGCCGCGCCAATGTGGTCTTGCCCGCGCCGATCAGACCTTCGATGGCGATGTAGCTGTAGTTCACGCGGTGGACCGGTCCTCAGGCGGTGAAGTTGCGGAAAGTGTCCTTTCCCCCCCTCAGCGCATCCGGTCTAGGAGTTGAAGCACGGTGGCCCTGAGCAAGGGGTGGCGCCAGTGCGGAACCACATCCGCCGAAGGGGCCAGCGCGAAGGCCCGTTCGTGCAGCCGGGGGTGTGGCACCTTCAACTCCGGCAACGCGATCACCCGATCGTTCCACAGCAGCAGGTCGATGTCGATGGAACGCGATGCGTAGCCTTCCCCAGCATGGCGCACACGGCCCAACTCCCGCTCGATGGCCAGCACTTCCTGAAGCAATGCGATGGGCTCGAACTCCGTGGCGATGAGGATGGCCCGGTTCAAAAAGAGATGCTCCCCTGCGAAGCCCCAAGGTTCTGTCCAATGATCGCGACTCCGCGCCAGGATGGACCCGCATCGCTGTGCCAGCAGTTCTTCGGCCCGCGCGAATGTGGCCTTCGGGTCACCGAGGTCGGCACCTAGTAGCAACAGTACTTCGTCCGCCATCTTGCCTTCGACACCGCTTCAAGTGCGCGGGCGAAAGTAGGGGCCGCACCTTCCATACGGGCACCCCGCCGCTGGTGTATTCACGTCCGGCGTGGCCATACGCACCAAGCTACTTTCGGACCCAACGAACAAACGACCCAATGGGACAATTCCTCAAATACGTGTTCGCCTCCATGCTGGGCTTCCTGCTGGTGTGCGTGCTGCTCCTCGTACTGCTGATCGGCACCATCGCTGCGGTGAGCACTTCCTTCGGCGATAAACCCACCACCATCAAGGACGGCTCCGTGCTGCACCTGCGCCTGGACCAGGCCATCGTGGACCGCGGCGAGAAGAGCGACTTCAACCTGGACTTCGGCCCCTTCCGCGGCGCCTCCAATATTGGACTTGACCATCTCTTGGAGGATCTGGATAAAGCCGCCCGCGACAAGCGTATCAAGGGCGTGTTCCTGGAGCTCACCATGCTGAACGCGGGTTCGGCCAGTGCGCAAGAGATCCGCAAGAAACTGCTCGAGTTCCGCGAGAAGAGCGGCAAACCCATTGTGGCTTACAGCGAATTCTACACCCAGGGCACCTACTTCCTGGCCAGCGCGGCCGATGCGGTGTACGTGGTACCCGAAGGTGACCTGGACTTTCGTGGCCTGCGCGCCGAACTGATGTTCTTCAAAGGCATGTTCGAGAAGATCGGCGTGGACGTTCAGTTCGTGAAGGGCAGCAACAACAAGTACAAGAGCTTCGGCGAATCGTACACCGAAAAAGAGATGACGCCGGCCAACGAGGAACAGCTCGGCGCACTGATCCACGGCATCTGGGACGAATACCTCGGCGCCATCAGCGCCACCCGGAGCATCGACAAAGCCCGATTGAACACCATCGCGGACAGCCTGCTGATCCGCCACGCACCCGATGCCGTGACCTACGGCCTGGTGGACGGCGTGAAGTACCGCGATGAAGTGCTCGATCTGATCAAGGAGAAAATGGGCCTGGATACGGACGAGGACATCGCGTTCACCACGTTGGCCGAATACCGGAAAAGCTCCGTGAAAGGGGATGATGTGATCACCGGCACCAGCGCCGCCAAGAACAAGGTGGCCGTGGTCTATGCTTCGGGCGGCATAAGCAGCGGCGAAGGCGATGGCGAGAGCATTGGTAGCGAAACGCTGAGCGCCGCCATTCGCGAAGCGCGCGAGGACAGCAGCGTGAAAGCCATCGTGCTGCGCGTGAACAGCCCCGGCGGCAGTGGCCTGGCCAGCGACGTGATCTGGCGCGAAGTGGAACTGGCGAAACAGACCAAGCCCGTGGTGGTGAGCATGGGTGATGTGGCCGCGAGCGGTGGTTACTACATCGCCTGCGCGGCGAACAAGATCTACGCGGATCCCAATACCATCACCGGCTCCATCGGCGTGTTCGGCATCATTCCCAACTTCCAGGAGCTACTGAACGATAACCTCGGCATCACCACCGATGGAGTGAAGACGAACCACTACGCGGACCTGCTCGACGTGAGCCGCCCCATGCGGCCCGAAGAGCGCGAGTTGATCCAGACCTACGTGGACAAGTTCTATGACACCTTCCGATCCCGCGTGGCCGCCGGCCGCAAAATGACCGAAGCACAAGTGGACAGCGTGGGCCGTGGCCGCGTATGGACCGGCACCGACGCCAAGCGCATCGGCCTGGTGGATGAACTCGGCGGGTTGGAGGATGCCATTACCGCCGCCGCGGAGTTGGCCGGCCTGGAGAACTACCGCACGCAAGGCTACCCGGAACAGGAGGATATGCTGCACGAACTGATGAAGCAGATGAACACCGGCGCACGTAGCTGGGTGCAGGAGGAGGTCTTCGGCACCGACGCCGCCCTGCTGAAACAGTTCGAAGCGCTCCGCAGCGCACGCGAGGTGAAAGGGATCCAGGCGCGGATGCCGTTCGAGATCACGGTGTACTGACCATGAAAATGAAGGAGGATGCTGGCCTGTGCCGCATCCTCTCTGTTTCATTGCGGTCGCGGGAAGATTCCGGGTTCTTGGCTCGGGTGGTCCTCGTGTCTCTTTCCAGTCCACCCCGCGCCGCGGCGCCGGCCCCGCGGGGGGGGGCCCCCGGGTCCACGCCATGTGCCCAAGGCAGGGGCCGGGGGCGCGGGGGGGGGGGGGGGGGCCGCGCGCGCGCGGGGGGGGGGGGCCCGGCGCGGGGGGGCCCGGGGCCGGCCCGGGGGCGCCGGCCCCCGGGGCGGCCCGGGCGGCCGCCGGCCGGGGTGAGCGCGGAAGCCAGCGCCGAATGTCCGGATCAGTCCCGGGGCGCAATGAGGACCCCGCCCCCCCGGGCCGGGGGGGCCGGGCCCCGGGCCCCCCCCCCGGGCCTCCCTGCCCTCGAGCCCACACGCGCCCTAACTCCGCGCCATATTCCTGAACACCGCACCCACCAACGCGACGCACAATGCGGGGGGGCGGGGGGGGGGGGGGGGGGGGGGGGGGGGGGGGGGGGGGGGGGGGGGGGGGGGCGGGGGGGGGGGGGGGGGCCCCGCCCCCCGGGCGGCGGCGCGCGCGCCCCGCCCCGCCCCCCCGGGCCGGCCCCCTTCAGCTGCGCGCAAGGCGGGGGGGGGGGGGGGGGCCGGGCCCGGGGCGCCGGCGGGCGGGGGGGGGGCCTTTCGCGCGGCCCCCGGGCGTTCGCCCCCCGGGGGGCCCGGCCCGGGGGGGGAAGCCCGGGCGCCCCCCCCGCGGGGGGGGGCCCCGCCCCCGCCGCGGGCGACGGGGGGGCCGGGCCTGCGCGGAGGCGGGGCGGGGGGGGCGCGCCCCGGCGCTCGGCCGGGGGAAAGGCCGGTGGTCGTCCCCCCCCCGGGGCGGCCCCCGCCGCGGCCGGCCGCCTCCCCCCGGGGGGCGGAAAAGTCCCCCCGGCGGAAACCCGGGCGCCGCCCCGCCTTGCCCCCCGGCGGCAGGCGTTGCCGGGGGCCTCCCCCCCCCCCCAACGGGGTCGCCCGCGGCCGGTTGGTCCGCTGCGCAGCGGCGGGGGGCCCTTTCCCCCCCGGGCCCGGGGGGGCGGGGGCCCCGGGGGGGGCCGCCGGGCTTGGGCCCCCGCCGCGGCCGCCGGGGGCGGCCCCTTGCGGGCGTCCCCCCCAGGAGCGGGGGGCCGCGGCGCGGGGGCCCCGGGCGCGGGCCCCCCGGGCTACTTTGGGGCCTGGTTCGCCCCCCCCCCCCCGAAGGTGCCCTTGAGAATTGCGAAGGGCCGATCTTTCGACCGGCCCCTCGCGTGCCCTAACGACGATCCACTGACCAAAACCTGTCTCGTGTAACGGGACCGGCGCGCAGAGGTTTCGATCCGGCCGAAATTTCTTTCGAGGTCCTACGGAAGGGCTGTTCTTGCGCCCAGGTGGGCTACCCACCGATCTCCACATGGAAACCGGAATGGTTGCGCACGTTCAGCACGCGGCCATCGGCCCAGATGAGGTATTGCCCTTTGATCGCCGCGAGGGTGCCGCTCACTTCCGGTGTTTTGTCCAGGTTCACGCTCGCCACCTTGGGGGGAAGATGATCGATGGGATAGGTGAAAGTCCACGGCGTTTCATCTTCCAGCGCGTACGCTCCCATCTCCAGGGCCAGCTCGCGGAGCACGTTGGGGCGTTGGTCCAAAAGCACTTCGGGCACCGCGTGTACCGGGCGGAGCATGGCGCGCCAGTCGGTTTTGTCGGCGAAGGTTTTCTTCAAGGCCACTTCGATAAGTCCGGCGAGTTGCCTGTGCGGCGTACGCGCGATGGGCAACGCTTGCACCGCTCCTTGATCGATCCATCGCGTGGGCACTTGCGTGCTGCGTGTAACGCCCACCTTCACCCCGCCGGTGAAGCTGAGGTAGACGATGTGCTCTTGTAAATGATGCTCGCGCTCCCAAGCGGGATCGCGGCCTTCGCCCAAGTGCGCGCGGCAGAGTTCCGGCCGCACAATGCACTCGCTCGCTTCGGGCGCGTCGCGGAAGCAGGGGTAACAATAGCCCTGACCATAGAATTTGGGCACAGAGCGGCCGCATACGGTGCAGGTCTTCGCACCGGTGGCGCGCACGGTGAGCGTGCGCCCGACGAAGGGATGGAGCTCCAACACCTGTTCACCTGAACGGAGCGCGTAGTTCACCCGCCCTCCCGGCGCACCAGTGGGGTCCGGCTCCAATCCGGCGAGCATCTTGCGCAATGGTCCTTCGAGTGTGGCTACCATGGAGTTCGTTGGGCTTGGGTCCGCCCCTATTTCTTCTTCATGCAAGGCGGGACATGCACGGCGTAGCAGTGGCTACGGCGAAATGTTCCAACGCCGAAGGACGGAGAAAGAGGGGTGGAGATGGTTAATGAACTTCATGGTAGCCACACGGGCATGCTTTGTGTGCGTTCGTACCTTTTCCCCACAAGTATAGCCGCGAACTTCGCCGCCGAGCGATCCCCGATGCCCTTCAACGCGCTGTTCTCCTACCTGATCAAGAAGCGGCTGCAGCAGATCGCGCTCTTCCGCGACAATCCGCACGAGGCGCAGTTGGAGGTGTTCCACCAGCTGATCAATATGGCGCGCTTCACCGAATGGGGCCACCAGCACGACTACAGCTCCATCACCACACCGGACCATTTCCGGGAGCGCGTGCCGCTGCAGGACTACAACGACGTGCGGCCCTATGTGGACCGTTTGCGGCGTGGGGAGCAGAACCTGTTGTGGCCCACGGACGTGAAGTGGTTCGCCAAAAGCAGCGGCACCACGCAGGACCGCAGCAAGTACATCCCGGTTAGCCGCGAAGCCCTGGAGGATTGCCATTACAAGGGCGGCAAGGACCTGATCGCGCTCCACTACGAGCAGTTCCCGCAGAGCAAATTGTTCATGGGCATGAGCATGGTCGTGGGCGGAAGCAGCACCATCGAGCGCTTCCGACAGGACGGTTACAGCGGCGATCTGAGCTCGATCATCATCCAGAACCTGCCCATCTGGGTGGAGATCCGCCGCACCCCGGTGATCGAGGTGGCGCTCATGGAGAACTGGGAGGAGAAGATCGAGCAGATGGCGCGCGAAACGATGCGCGAGGACGTGCGCTGCATAGCCGGTGTGCCGAGCTGGACGTTGATCATCCTGCGCCGCATCCTCGAACTCACCGGCAAACGTCACATGCTGGAGGTATGGCCGAACCTGGAGCTGTTCATGCACGGGGGCGTGAGCTTCCGTCCCTATCGCGAGCAGTTCCGCGCCTTAATGCCCTCTCCGACAATGAACTATCAGGAGAGCTACAATGCCAGTGAAGGCTATTTCGCGATCCAGGACCGGCACGGCGCCGATGACATGCTGCTGATGCTCGACTACGGGATCTTCTTCGAGTTCCTGCCACTGGACCAGGTAGGCAGCGAACAGCCCC
Source organism: Flavobacteriales bacterium (assembly GCA_016712025.1). Classification (GTDB taxonomy): domain Bacteria; phylum Bacteroidota; class Bacteroidia; order Flavobacteriales_F; family PHOS-HE28; genus PHOS-HE28. The sequence goes on along the minus strand of JADJRW010000012.1, from coordinate 87,580 downwards.
GCACCAAGTTGCTGGACGAAGTGGAGGTAGGCAAGCAGTACGCCTTGGTGATAAGCACCAACGCCGGTTTGTGGCGCTATGTGCCGGGCGACACCGTGCGCTTCACCAGCGTCGCCCCTTTCCGGATCCAAGTGAGCGGCCGCACGCGCAGTTTCATCAACGCCTTCGGCGAAGAGCTGATCGTGGAGAACGCCGATCGCGCGATCGAGACAGCGGGTAAAGCGATGGGTGCGGTGGTGAACGAATACACGGCCGGGCCCATATACATGGACGGGAAAGGCGGCGGCGGCCATGAGTGGATCATCGAGTTCGAACGCGTACCCGAGAACGCCGACGCTTTCACCGACGTGCTGGACGCGGCACTGCGTAACCTGAACTCGGACTACGATGCGAAGCGCAAAGGCGACCGCGTTCTGCAACGCCCTGTTGTGCATGCCGTGCCACAGGGCACCTTCCACGCCTGGATGAAACAGCGCGGAAAATTGGGCGGGCAGCACAAGGTGCCCCGGCTCGCCAACGACCGCACCTACCTGGAACAGCTATTGCCAATGCTGGCCCTGTGATGCGCGCCGCAACATTCCTGCTCTTCGCGTTCAGCATCGTTCGGTGCATGGCGCAGACAACGCCCAGCATTGTGGACACGATCCCGGGGACCTTCGACCTGTTCACCACGGATGAACTCGGCAACGTATACGCGCTGCGGGGCGATGTGCTCGAACTCTACGGCCCCAATGGACGGCCGGGCCTGCGCAACAGTGTGAAGACCTTCGGCCGGATCACCCAACTCGACGCGTTCTACAGTTTGAAGCCCATGCTCTTCAGTGCGGAGCAGGGCCAACTCGCTTCGCTGGACAACACCCTGAGCCTTCAGGGTAGCGTGATCAATCTACCGCGTGCCGGATTCCCGCAGGTGGTGCTCGTGTGCGCCAGTGTGCAGAACGCCTACTGGTTCTTCGATCAACGCGATATGGAACTGATCCGCGTGGACGCACAACTGCGCCCGCTGGCCAAGACCGGCCGCATGGACCAATTGCTGGGGCTCTCGCCCGAGCCGGTGCAAATGCAGGAGTTGGACAACTGGCTCTATGTGAACTCACCCAAGCACGGGATACTCGTCTTCGACCTTTTCGGCACGTACTACAAGACCATCGGCGTGCTCGGCGCCCAGCGGTTCGAGGTGCGTAAGGAAGGTCTCTTCTACATGCGCGACGGAAATTTCGAGCGTTACGACCTGCTCTCTTTCGCCACCGAGCCGCTGCCTATGCCGCCATTGAACGAGCTCGATGTGCTTCGCGACGCCCGCGTGGAACAGGGCCGCCTCTATTTGCTGCTGCAGGACCGCATTGTGATCGCGCACATCGGCACGCGCTGAAAACCGCGACTTTTCCACAAGCGCTCCGCGCCGATGCCACATGCGGATATCTTCGTGCTCCCTCACCAGACACGTCCCCATGCATATCGCGATCGCCGGCAACATCGGCTCGGGCAAAACCACGCTCACGTCCCTACTGAGCAAGCACTACAAGTGGGACCAACTGCAGGAAGCGGTGGACAACAACCCCTACCTGTTCGATTTCTACAAGGACATGCAGCGGTGGAGCTTCAACCTGCAGATCTTCTTCCTCAACAGCCGCTTCGAGCAGCTATTGGAGATCCGCAAGAGCGGCCGCAACGTGCTCCAGGACCGCACCATCTATGAGGACGCCTACATCTTCGCGCCCAACTTGCACGCGATGGGGCTGATGACCACGCGCGATTTCGAGAACTACTTCCGCTTGTTCCAGAACATGGACGCCGCCCGACTTGGGCAAGATCATTAACGCCATTGAGGCGGAGATCCATGGGCTCTTCCCCAACGAGGCACCCACCAACGGACACGCCAAAGGGGCGAAACCAGTGGTGAAGGCACCGTTGAAGGTGTTGGCGAAGAAGCGTTGATGTCTCCACGTCCGCAGAGTCCTCTGCGAGTGACGCTGCGGGGACTTTGACGGGTGCAGGATAACGTCGAGTTGAAATGAGAAAGGCCCGGTGATCCCGGGCCTTTTTCGTGTGCCATCGTCACCTTCGAACCTGTAGCTCGTTCACTCCCGAACGTCGCCGCCTCTGCGGTGGCATCGTTGCGTTCCATGGGTAGGCTCGCATCGCTGCTTCCAGCAGGCATGTTCTGGAAAGTCGGGGTGGTGGCGGGCACGGCCTCCTGGTGCGATCCATCGTGCGCGATGTGCGGCGCGATGATGAGCGCCACGATGGAGGTGAGCTTGATCAGGATGTTCATGCTCGGGCCGCTGGTGTCCTTGAACGGATCGCCCACGGTGTCACCGGTCACAGCCGCCTTGTGCGGCTCGCTGCCCTTCTTGAACTCCTTGCCGTCGATCATCACGCCTTTCTCGAAGCTCTTCTTGGCATTGTCCCACGCGCCACCGGCGTTGTTCTGGAACATGCCCATGAGCACACCGCTCACGGTGATGCCTGCGAGCAATCCGCCCAACGCTTCCGGACCGAAAGCGAAGCCGACGATGATGGGCGAGAGCAATGCCAACGCGCCCGGAGCGATCATTTCGCGGATCGATGCCTTGGTGCTGATGGCCACGCACTTCTCGTATTCCGGTTTGCCCGTGCCTTCCATGATGCCCGGGATCTCGCGGAACTGACGACGCACTTCCTTCACCATGTCCATGGCCGCTTTGCCTACTGCACTGATCGCCAGCGAGCTGAAGAAGAAAGGGATCATGGCGCCGACGAAAAGCATGGAGAGCACATCGGCCTTGTAGATGTCGATGCCTGTGATGCCAGCGAGCCCGACGTAGGCGGCGAAGAGCGCGAGCGAGGTCAGCGCTGCGGAAGCGATCGCGAAGCCTTTGCCTGTTGCCGCGGTGGTATTCCCCACGGCGTCCAGATTGTCGGTGCGCTCACGCACTTCCTTGGGTAGGCCGCTCATTTCGGCGATGCCGCCCGCGTTATCCGCGATCGGGCCGAACGCATCGATAGCGAGTTGCATGGCCGTAGTGGCCATCATGCCCGCCGCCGCGATCGCCACGCCGTACATCCCAGCGAGCGAGAACGAACCGTAGATCCCCGCAGCGAGAATGATGATCGGCAGTACGGTGCTTTCCATGCCCATGGCCAGACCACCGATCACGTTCGTGCCATGACCCGTGCCGCTCTTCTGCACGATGCTATCCACCGGACGGCGACCCATGCTGGTGTAGTACTCGGTGACCATGCTCATCAACGTACCGACCACGAGGCCGAGGATGATGGCGTAGAACACGTGCATGCTGGTGATCTCCACCGAAACACCGTTGCGCACGAACTGCATCGTCGTTGGCATCATCCATTGGATCAACGGATAGCTGGTGATGGCCACCAGGACCATCGAACCCCAGTTGCCGAGGTTCAGCGCCTTCATCACACTGTCGCTGTCCTTGTTGATCTTCACGAACAAGGTGCCCACGATGCTGAAGAGCACCCCGAGACCCGCGATCACCATCGGGAGCAGGATCGGGGCCATGCCACCGAAGTTGTCCTGGCTCACCACTTCGCGGCCGAGCACCATGGTGGCCAACATCGTAGCCACATAGCTGCCGAAGAGATCGGCGCCCATGCCAGCCACGTCGCCTACGTTATCACCGACATTGTCGGCGATGGTAGCAGGGTTGCGGGCGTCATCTTCCGGAATACCGGCTTCCACCTTGCCAACGAGATCGGCGCCGACGTCCGCGGCCTTGGTGTAGATGCCACCGCCGACACGCGCGAAGAGCGCGATCGATTCCGCACCGAGGGAGAAGCCCGCGAGGACCTCGAGGCATTTCATCATCTCTTCCCCGTTCGCTCCAGTATCGCCCACGTACATCCGCAGGAAAACGATGAAGAGCGTGCTGAGTCCGACCACGGCCAGACCAGCGACACCAAGGCCCATCACTGTGCCGCCGGTGAAGCTCACCCGGAGCGCTTGTGAAAGACTGGTGCGCGCCGCTTGCGTGGTGCGCACGTTCGCTTTGGTGGCGATGTTCATACCGATCCAGCCGGCGAAGGCGCTGAAGAACGCACCGATGAGGAAGGCGATGGCGATCACCCAATCGCTGTTCTCCACCAGGGTACCGCTCCATGCGAGCAACACGGCCGCGATGGCGGCGAACACGCCGAGCACTTTCCATTCGGCCTTCAAGAAGGCGCTCGCACCGCGTGCGATGTAGCCCGCCAACTCCTGCATGTTGGCATCGCCCGCGTCCTGCTTGCTCACCCACATCGCCTTGCCCATCATCACCACCAGGCCCACGACGCCCATCAGCGGGATATAGTACATCAGCTCACTTCCCATCGTCTCTCAATTGTGTGTTATGTTCTTCTCTTTCAGCGTCTTTCCACCCCGTTGGAGGAAAGAGGGGCGCGAAAATAGGGATCTTGGGGGAAGAAGAGCAGGAGCAGGGTCAGGGCGCAGTGCGAGACCGACGAGGTTCCTGCCCCTGACTACTGCCACTGCCTCCTACTTCCGCAGGTACATCACCTCCTTCACCGCCGCGATCACGCGGGCGGGATTGGGCAAGCTGGCCTCGATCAGCGGTGCGCTGAAAGGCAGCGGCGTATCGGCCTGGTTCACCCGGATCACCGGTGCATCGAGGAAGTCGAAGGCGTCTTTCTGCACGCGGTAGGCTATCTCGCTCGCCACGCTCATCATGGGGAAGTTCTCATCCACCACCACCATGCGGTTGGTCTTCTTCGCGCTGGCGATGAGCGTCGCGGTATCCAGCGGGCGGATGGTGCGCAGGTCGATCACTTCGGCGTTCACGCCTTCCTTCTGTAGTTCCTCCGCAGCGGCCAAAGCCACCTTCATCATCTTCCCGAAACTCACGATCGTTACATCGGTCCCTTGGCGTTTCACATCAGCCACGCCGATCGGTACCAAGTACTCGCCATCGGGCACCTCCCCTTTGTCGCCGTACATGCGTTCGCTTTCCATCACCAGTACGGGATCATCATCGCGAATGGCGCTCTTCAGCAATCCCTTCGCATCGAATGGATCGCTGGGCGTCACCACTTTGAGGCCGGGGATGTTCCCATAGAACGCCTCATAGCTCTGGCTGTGGGTAGCGGCGAGCTGGCCAGCACTACCGTTACCACCGCGGAACACGATCGGAATGTGGAATTGCCCGCCGCTCATCTGCAGCATCTTGGCCGCATGGTTGATGATCTGGTCGCTGGCGAGCACCGCGAAATTCCACGTCATGAACTCGATGATCGGCCGCAACCCGTTCATGGCCGCACCCACCCCGATGGCGGTAAAGCCCAACTCGCTGATCGGCGTGTCGATGATGCGCTTCTCGCCGAACTCCGCCAACATGCCCTTGCTCACCTTGTAGGCACCGTCGTACTCGGCCACTTCCTCGCCCAGGAGGAATACGCTCGGGTCGCGACGCATCTCCTCGCTCATGGCCTCGTTCAGGGCTTCGCGGTATTGGATGGTGCGCATGGGAGATGATAAGGGGCCCAAATGTAGTGGGGCGCTCCTCAGCCTTGAGGCACTCGGATCAACGCACCAATACCACGCGCCACATACGTTGGGCCTTTGCCGTGGTTACCTGCACCAGGTAGGGACCGGTTGGAAGCTCGGCCAGGTCGAAACGGGAGCTGGAGATGGATGTGGCCTCCGTGCGCAGCGGACGACCCTGCACATCGCGAACGGTGATCGTGGATCTCCCCATGGCATCCCCCCCGACCACCAAGAGCGTGTGCCCATCGGCGTCCAACCTTACGCTCATGTTGGCGAGCGGGTCCTGCTCGTTCAGGCCGATGCCGATCACCGCATAGCACGCGCTGGTGTCGGTGCAACCGCCCTGTGTCACTTCCACCGCATAGGATCCGTTCGCCGTTGGGGTGAATGTGGCGGCATTGGCACCTGCGACCTGCGCGAAGCCATTGCCACAATTCAACCACTGGAATTGCGCACCAGTGGCCAGGGCGATCAAGTTCACGTTGAGCTGTGTCACACCGGTCTGCACTGGGGTCACGGAGAGGTTCACCGTGGCCGTGGTGGTGCAGCCGAGTGTGGAGGTGATCGTGCCGGTATAGGTGCCGGGCTGAGGAAACCGGAAGACCATCGATCTGAATGCTCTCGCCTTGGCAGATCGTGAGGTCCTGCATCGAGCCTTCCACAAAACCGTTCACGAAGTTGGAGGTGGTGCCGCTCAGCGCGAAGTTGTTCAGCACGCCATCGATCGCTCCGTTCAGATCGGTGAGGGCCGTGATGCCGGTGTTGGTGCCGCCTGCAATTCCCTGATCGAAGGTGTAGTACAGCAAGAGATCGCTGTTATCATGCACCTCTCCATACGACAGGCATTGCACTTCATCCGCAGGAAGCGCCCTCCCGAACAGCAGCACTTCATCCAGCTTGCCATCCAGGTAGAAGTCGTTGATGTCGTAAACCACATCCCCGATCAGCATGTCCACGCCCGGGTTGGTGATAGTGCCCGAGGCGGGGATGGACGCGCTCAACGTGCCGTTGTGATAGAGCTTCAGTGCCGCACCATCAAATACCAGGGCCAGGTGCTGCCAGGTGTTCATCTGGAGCGCCGTGCTGGTCACGGTATAGAACAGGCCATTGCTCACGCGGATCCGCCCTGCGACCGAGTTCGCTGGCGAGATCTGCACCAGGTAGAAGTCGCAATCCAGTTCGTTGCGGAACCCGGCGATCCCGTCGAAGTCAGGGAACGCAGGGGCCGTATTCCTGGGATATACCCAACAGGACAACGTGATGCCCGATGCGCCCACGAGAAATTGCGAAGCGGCAGGGACCACAACCCGGTCATCCGAACCGTCGAAGTCCAGTGCGTTGTTCTGGGCCACCAGCGGAGAGGCGAGAAGTCCGGATAGCAGGGTGGCTGCGAAGTGCGGGCGAAGGCGGGCCATGGGGTGGTGTCTTGGTCCGGGTGAAGATAAATGCGGCCCGGATCCGCAACTGGAGACGCCACGACCATCCCTTCCGTCGCCTTGGCCGATGCGGTGTATTTTCGCGGCCCCAAAGCGCAAGACGCCTACCGATGAAGATCCTCGTTCTGATCAGCCAGGTGCCCGACACCACGGCCCGCATCGCCTTCACCAACGGCAACACCAGCTACGATGGCACCGGCGTGACCTTCATCGTGAACCCCTACGACGAGTGGTACGCCCTGGTGCGCGCGCTCGAACTGAAGGAAGCGCAAGGCGGAACAGTGACCTCTATCACCGTGGGCGGTGCCGATACCGAAGCGACCATCCGCAAGGCGCTCGCCATCGGTGCCGATGACGCGGTGCGTGTGGACGCACAACCGAACGATGCCTTCGAAGTGGCCGAGCAGATCGCCGTCTACGCCAAGGACAAAGGCTACGACCTGATCCTCGCCGGGAAAGAGACCATCGACCACAACGGGGGTCAAGTAGGAGCCATGCTTGCTGAGTTGCTGGACATGCCCTACCTCCCCGTGGTGAGCAAGCTCGATGTAGCCGGCACCACCGCCACCCTCGAGTGTGATGTGAAAGGCGGCGTGGAGGTTTGTGAAGTGGCGCTTCCGCTCGTGGTGGGCTGCGCAAAAGGCATGGCCGAACAGCGCATCCCGAACATCCGTGGGATCATGGCGGCGCGCACCAAGCCACTCACCGTGGTACCCGGTGCAACGGTCGAAGTGACCGCGCGCACGGTCGCCTTCGAGCTTCCCCCTGCCAAGCAAGCGTGCAAAATGATCCCGGCCGACGATGCCGGTAAGTTGATCGAACTCCTCCACACCGAAGCCAAAGTCATCTGATCCATGAGCGTCCTCGTTTTCATCGAAACCCGTGGAGCGAAGGTGGCCAAGGCCGCCTTGGAAGCCCTGACCTACGGCCGCAAAGTGGCCGATGCCTCCGGCACCACCGTTACCGCCGTCACCTTCGGCGATGCCCCGGCCGACCGGCTCGGCGCACTGAACGCGAACAAGGTGGTCGTGGCCCGCGCCGCGAAGACCGACGATGGCCAGCAACTCACGAAGTTCGTTTCCGCCGTGGCCCAGGCCGAGGGCGCCCAGGTGATCGTGTTCACACAGGACAACCTCGGCAAAGCGGTGGCGCCGCGCGTGGCGGCTCGGCTCAAAGCGGGTCAGGTCGCCGGTGCGATCACCCTTCCGGACACCGCGAACGGCTTCCGCGTGAAGCGCAACGTGTTCAGCGGAAAGGCGCAGGCCTGGGTGGAGATCAAGACCCCGATCAAGGTGATCAGCATGATGGCCAACAGCATTCCGATCGACCCCGGGTCAAGCCCGGGGGGTGCGGGCGGCGCGACAGTGGAAGAATTCAGCGGAGACCTCGGCGCTGCCCGTATCACGGTGAAGGAAACGCGTGCGGCCGGTGCGGGCATCCCCTTACCCGAGGCGGAGATCGTGGTGAGCGCTGGCCGGGGCATGAAAGGACCGGAGAATTGGGCGGGTGTGGAGGAACTGGCCAGCTTGCTGGGCGGTGCCACCGCATGCAGCCGCCCGGTGGCCGATATGCATTGGCGTCCGCACCACGAGCATGTGGGCCAGACCGGCGTGGCCATCCGCCCGAACTGCTACATCGCCATCGGCATCAGCGGGGCCATCCAGCACCTGGCCGGAGTGAACCAGAGCAAGGTGATCGCCGTGATCAACAAGGATCCCGAGGCGCCCTTCTTCAAAGCCGCCGACTATGGCATCGTGGGCGACGCCTTCGAGGTGCTGCCCAAGTTGATCGAGGCAGCGAAGAAGCTGAAGGCGGAACACTGATATCCGCGCTTTTCCTAGCCCCCTCAATTGGGCATTTGCCGATCGAACCCTGACCAACCACCCTGCGGGTTATCTTCACAGCCCCGCCGCGCCCCAGGATGGAGAAGGTCGAGCTGAAGTTCCTACGCATCACGTACAGCCACACGCACGCGGGGGCTTACGCGCTGATCCTCACCGAGGCCCATGGCGAGCGTCGCCTGCCCATCATCATCGGCGGCGTGGAGGCCCAGGCCATCGCCATCCAGGTGGAGAACATCAAGCCGGCACGGCCCCTCACCCACGACCTGTTCAAGAACGTGGCCGATAACCTGGGCATCACCTTGAAGGAGGTGATCATCAACGATCTGGTGGAAGGCATCTTCCACGCCAAGCTCGTGCTGGTTCAGAACGACCGGGAGGTGGAGATCGACGCACGCAGCAGCGACGCCATCGCGCTCGCCCTCCGCTTCGAATGCCCGATCCACACTTTTGAGTTCATCATGAGCGCCGCCGGCCTGCGTGTGGAAGAAGGCGAGGAAGGCAAAGAGGAGACCCACGCGGAGAAGGTGGAGAAGGAAAAGGACAAGCCCGTGCGCTCCATCAAGGGCAGCACCATCGAGGACCTCAAAGCCATGCTCCAGCAAGCGCTGGACGACGAGGATTATGAACGCGCCTCGAAGATCCGCGACGAGATCAAGCGGAGGGAGCAGACGAATTAGTCAGGAGGCAGGACCAGGCGCAGGAGGCAGTGCCGCTTGATGCTCAACTATTGACCGGTTCGGTCTTGTTCATTCCCGTGGCGAAGAACACCACGGCACCAAGGCCTACGATCACCAAGCTGCCCACAGTAAAGTCCGGCTTGTTCACCAGCAGGTTCACACAGAAACCGAGCGCGCAGAGGATGTAGAGCGCGGGCACCAAGGGATAGCCGAAAGCGCGATAGGGTCGCTCCGCGTTCGGTTCACGCTTCCGCAAGATGAAGAGCCCGGTGATGGTCACCACGTAGAAGAGCAGTGAAGCGAAGGTGGCATAGTCCAGCAGGTCGCCGTAGGTGCCGCTGAAGCAGAGCACACAGGCCCAGATGCACTGCACCCATAGCGCCCATTGGGGCACACCTCTGGGGCTCAGCTCCGGCCTTCTTGAAGAACAGGCCCTCCTTCGCCATGGCGTAGTACATGCGCGGACCTACGAGCACATATCCATTGATACAACCGAAGGTGCTCACCATGATCAATCCGGCCATGACCGCAACGGCGGCCGGACCCATGATCATTTGTGCGGCTGCGGTGCCCACGCGATCGGCCTCGGCGTGCATGATGCCCTCGTTCGGCAGCAACGCGAGGTAGGTGATGTTCGCCAGCACGTAGAGGGCCGTCACCAGGAAGGTGCCGAGCACTAGGCTGCGGGGGATGTTGCGCTGGGGCTCCTTGACCTCCAGCGATGAAGGTGATGCTGTTCCAACCGTCGCTGCTGAAGAGCGAACCCACCATGGCCACACCAAGCACGCTGAGCAGCGCGGCTCCCGGTGAGCGGTGTGACCGACCCATCCGCTCCGAGCCGCTCGGCGTTCCAGCCCGTGCTGAAGTTGATGGCAAGCACATCGGTTCCCAAGCCGACGGCCAGGCCCACAACGATGAGGGCCAGCACCGCCACGATCTTCGCTGTGGTGAAGACCGTGGTGAAGGTCTTGCTGCTCTCCACGCCACGTGTGTTGAAGAGCGTGAGCAGCAGGATGGCGGCCACGGCATAGACCTGCGCAGTGCTCACCTTCATGAAGCCCGCGTCAATAAGAATGTTGTCCGGCGACAGGACCGGGAAGAAGACCGCGCTGAACTTCGCGAAAGCGACGGCCACGGCCGCGATGATGCCGGATGTGATCACCGTGAAGGCGGTCCATCCATACAGGAATGCCGTGAGCTTGCCATACGCACGTTGCAGGTAGACGAACTGCCCACCGGCCTTTGGCATCATGCCCGCGAGCTCTCCATAGCTGAGCGCGGCCAGCACCGTAAGGATCCCCGCCACCAACCAGGCCATGAGCATCCAGGCCGGCGAACCGAGGTCGCGCAGCATGCCCGCGCTCACAATGAAGATACCGGAACCGATCATGGAACCGGCCACGAGCATGGTGGCGTCCCACAGGCCGAGCGAACGATGGAAACCGCTCATCGATCAGCTGTGTTCGCCCTTGCGCAACTTGCTATGGCGGACGCTGTAGCTGAAGTAGATGACACAACCGATCGCCAGCCATCCCGCGAGCCGCAACCAATTGGTCCAACCCAGGCCGAAGATCATGGCGCCACAAACGATGATGCCGAGGATGGGTACCAACGGGACCATCGGAGTCTTGAACTGACGCGGAAGGTTCGGATGGCTGCGACGAAGCAGCCATACCCCAATGCACACGAGAATGAACGCGAACAAGGTGCCAATACTCGTCATCTCACCGACGATATCGCCGGGGACGAAGGCCGCGAAGAGGGAGGTGAGCACGAAGATGATCATGTTGGCCTTGTAGGGGGTCTTGAACTTCGGGTGGACCTGCGAGAAGACCTTCGGCACCAAACCGTCACGGCTCATGCTGTATGTAACGCGGCTCTGGCCGAGCAACATCACCAGGATCACCGAGGAGAACCCCGCCAGGATGGCCACGGTGACCAACTTGCTGAGCCACTCGAACCCCGGCATGTAATGACTGATGGCCCACGAAACGGAAGCCTCCTTCCCATGGGTGCGGAAATCCTCCACAGTGGCGAGACCCGTCAACACATGGGAGAACAGGATATAGAGCACCGTGCAGATCGCCAGTGATCCAAGGATGCCGATCGGCATGCCCCGCTTCGGGTTCTTGGCCTCCTGTGCCGCGGTGCTCACCGCATCGAAACCGATGAACGCGAAGAACACGATGCCCGCCGCCTGCAGGATGCCCATGATGCCGCCGAACGGATGGGTCACGCCCAAGGGGTCCGTATAGGTCGACGCTGCCGGTATGTATGGTGTATGGTTGGCCGGGTTGATGAACTGCCACCCGAGCGTGATGACCAGCACCACGATCGCCACCTTCGTTACCACGATGATTCCGTTGAGCATGGCGCTCTCCTTGGTACCCCGGATCAACACCAATGAAAGGAGTGCCAGGATGACGATCGCCGGTATGTTGGTCATGCCGGTAGCGATGATCGCACCGCTCGCATCGTGCAACGACTCGAAGGGTGAATGGGACCATTCATAGGGTATGCGCATCCCGAAATATTCCAGCAGTTTGTTCAGGTACTCGCTCCATGCGATGGCGACCGTGGCGGCACCGATCGCGTATTCCAGGATCAGGTCCCAGCCGATGATCCAGGCGACGAACTCGCCCATGGTCGCGTAGGTATAGGTGTAGGCGCTACCCGCGACCGGGATCATGCTCGCCAGTTCGGCGTAACACAGACCCGCGAAGGCACAACCCAAGGCGGCCACAATGAACGCGATCGTTACGGACGGACCGGCACAGTTGGCGGCCGCTGCGGCCGTACGCACGAAGAGGCCCGCACCGATGATCGCACCAATGCCCAAGGCGATCAAATTGGTGGAACTGAGGGTCCGTTTCAGTGGGTTCAGGCTCTCGGCATGCGCGCCGGTGAGGTGCTCGATCGATTTTCTGGAGAAGAGGCCGTAGGACATGAGCGGTTCGGTTGCCCGGCCAAGATGCGGTTTTGCCACCATACCCACAACGTGGTGCATGGCATCAACCCGGTCCGCTTCGACCTATGTTAGCGCCGCATGCGCTTCGATGACAACCAGATCCTCCGCTCCTTCAGCGCTGGAAAGGTGCTGTTGCCGGTGATCATCGGCCTGGGGATCACCCTGGTCCTGATCCTTCGCGGGAGCGACCTGAGCGCCTTGGACCGCGTGGATTGGACCTGGGCCAGCACGTGGTGGATCGGGCTCGCCCTTCTTTCCGTAGTGGTGCGCGACTATGCCTACATGATCCGCATCCGCCACCTTACGGACCGCGACCTGAGCTGGTGGAGGAGCTTCGTGGTAGTGATGCTTTGGGAGTTCAGCTCAGCGCTGGCGCCCGGGCTGATCGGTGGCGGTTTTCTCTTCGCCATCTTCATTCTGAACCGCGAGGGCATCGATGCCGGGCGCAGCATTACCGTGATCACGTTCACCAGCTTGCTCGATGGCATTTTTCTGGTCGTGATGGCTCCCATCATCGTGCTTCTCGTAGGGCAGGAAGCGCTCTTCAGCGGCGTCGGGGTGGGCACCAGCATGTGGGGGAGCAGTGTGTATGTCGCTTTCTGGACCGTGTACGTAGGTATACTGGCCTACAAACTATTCGTAGGCTACGCCCTCTTCATCAACCCGACGTTCGTGAAACGCGCCCTCGTGGGTGTGTTCAGCGCTCCACTGCTGCGTCGATGGCGGCGGAACGCGGTGACCACCGGAGATGGGTTGATCACCGCCTCTGAAGGACTTCGCCGTCGCAAGTGGAGTTATTGGTGGCCCGCCCTATTGGCCACTTTCGCAAGTTGGACGGCCCGGTGGAGCATCGCCAACTACCTGGTGCATGCCTTCAGCAACGGTGCTTCCATGAACGACATGCTACTCTTCGGCAAGCAGGTGATCATGGGCGTACTTGTTCTGGTGAGCCCCACACCGGGTGGCAGCGGCTTGGCGGAGTTCCTGTTCAACGACCTGCTGGGCATGTTCATTCCGCTCGGGCTCGCACCGGCGCTCGCATTGCTCTGGCGGTTGATCAGCTATTACCCTTACATCCTGGCCGGTGCTATCCTTCTTCCGCGCTGGGTGCGCCGCAACCTGTTGCATCTCGATGGAAAGTCCTGACGTCGATCGGATGGCTACTTTGCACGGACCAACACACACAGCATGGAGCGTTTCACAGGTTTGATCGGCATCGCCGTGATCCTCGGTCTCGCCTTCCTTGCCAGCAACAACCGTCGCGCCATCAACCGGCGCCTTGTGATCAGTGGCATACTGCTGCAGACCGTGATCGCAGTGCTGGTGTTGAAGGTGCCGCCGGTTACCCGTTTCTTCCAGTTCCTGGGGCACGGCATGGAGAAGATCGAGCAGTTCGCGCGGCAGGGCGCCTCGTTCGTGTATGGCGGCATCGCGGTGCAGCAATTCGATGGCACCATCGCCAACTACACCAGCGGTGGGTTCGTGTTCGCTTTCAACATCACAGCAACGATCATTCTGGTATGTGTGCTGGTGGCCATCCTCTACCATGTCGGGTTGATGCAACGCATCGTGCAAGTGATCGCGCGGGCCATGAACTTCGTGATGCGCGTGAGCGGCGCCGAGGCCTTGAGCAATGTGGCCAGCGCTTTCGTGGGCCAGGTGGAAGCCCAGGTGATGATCCGCCCCTACCTCGCAGGCATGACCAAGAGCGAACTGCTCGCAAGTATGACGGGCAGCCTCGCTTGCATCGCCGGTGGCATCCTCGTGGTGTACGTCGGCATGGGCGCCCAGGCGGGTTTGGATCTCGCTCCGAAACTGATCGCGGCGAGTTTGATGGCCGCACCCGGCGCCTTGGTGATAAGCAAGATCGTCTGGCCTGAAACGGAAGAGAGCCAGACCATGGGCAACGTGAAGCTCGAAGTGAAGAGCCCCTACATCAACGTGGTCGACGCTATCAGCCACGGCGCGGGTGATGGGTTCCGGATCGCCATGAACGTGATCGCGATGCTGATCGGATTCATCGCATTGATCGCGCTGATCGACTGGTCGCTGCTGCACATCGGCCACATTTTCAACCCCGACCTGAACCTCAGCCTCAATTGGATCTTCGGCAAGTTCTTTTACCCTATGGCTTGGGCGATGGGCGTGCCTACCGCTGACGTGAACAGCGTGGCCACCCTGCTCGGACAGAAGTTGTCCATCAACGAGTTCGTCGCCTTCCAGAACCTGGCGAACAAAAGCGTACCCGTGATCACCGAAAAGGGCCTGCTCATCGCCAGTATCGCCATCTGTGGTTTCGCGAACTTCAGCAGCGTGGGTATGCAGATCGGAGGGATCGGCGAGCTGGCACCGGAACGCCGGTCGGACCTGGCCCGCCTCGGGCTGAAGGCCTTGTTCTGCGGAACGCTGGCGAGCTACCTCAGCGCGAGCATCGCGGGCGTGTTGATGTGATCACGCTGGCCAAACCGCGCTGGCGATAGGCCACTGTCCGTTACCTTGACCGTCATACCCATGACCATGCGCACCTGGACCACCTTCTCTTCGGCCCTGCTCGCCCTGCTCTGCGCCGCCCAGCAACCCGGCGCGCAACAAGGCAAGCCCTTCACCCGCACCTTCAAGAACGCGCTAGGCGATCAGCACAGCGTGATGGATGGCTTTCTCCCTGCGGACGGACGCGCGCTGCTTTATGTGGAAGAAGGTCCCGCGCACAAGGTGGTTCGTCTCGACGCACAGCTTCAGCCCACGGAGGAAGTAGTGCTGAAGGACGTGCTGATGGACGGCGTGAAGTGGAACGGCGTGGCGTCCATTGTCCAGGATGGGAACATGCGCGTTCTGTTGGTAAGCAGCGCGAAGAAAAGCACGGAGTTCGGCGTGGGCACCATCAGCACCAGCGGGGTATCGCCCTTACCGGCTTCCGCAAGATCGCCTCCTTCGACCATGTCTACACGATGGATGCCGCCACCAGCATGGGTCGCCGTCCGCAGCCCGATCCCATCCTCTTCAGCCTGGGCCTCACCAGCGCCCATCAAGAACGCCTGGTGCGCTCCCCCGATGGCCAGCACTACCTGCTGAACATGTACAGCCATGGCGGCAAAGACGCGAAAAAGATCTGGTGCGTCTACATGGACGCACAACTGAACGAAGTGTGGAGCGCCACCTTGGAGTTCCCTTTCGCCGACGACCGCAGCCGAGTGCACCAGATCTCCCTGGCCGACAATGGCAACGTGCATATCCTCTCCTACGTGTTCCGCTGCGATGGGCAGGAGAAGATGGGCGACAAAATGTGCCACGAGATCCACCTCAGCACCATCATAGATCAAGGCAAAACGATGAAGAACGTGTTGGTGGACAAAGACTTCGTGAGCAGTGCGCGGATCTGCGAACGCCCCGATGGCCGCGTTACCCTCGCGGTGCGCTATGGCGCGCTTACCGGGATACCCGGCCAGGTGCTCACCTTCGATCCGCTGGATGCCAAGTTGAAGACCACGCCCCTAGTGGATCAACGCCTCGCGAGCATCCGTAAAGTGAAACTCACGGGGTTTGGCACCATTGATGGCGACCCCAACAAACCCGCCACCGTGCGCGCCAAGCTGCCCGATGAGGTAGTGGCCCTTCTCCCCGCATGGGACGGTGGTACCGTGCTTATCGAGATCTTCCTGGAGAACGATTTCCAGCTGCCTGTCGGCGATGCGGTGGCCATCCGCCATTTCTGCGGCGCCGTGCGTGCGAGCTACATCGACGCCACGGATACCATCCGCTGGCAACGCACCTTGGACCGCGCCTACTTGACCACGGCGGGCCAGGCCTATGAGACGGTCGGATTCAACCTGCACGGTACCGGGATCGATCTGCTATTCGGCCACACACCGCGCGGACTGGCTGGCATTCTTGCCAGTGGCGGAGAGGGCGCCGACAAGGGAAAAGGCCTCATTCCCGAACCCGGTGTGCTGAAGGCGGTTCGTTTGGACCGGCAAGGCCAGGTGACCAAAGAAGGCACAGCGCTCAAGCAGGAGAAGGACTTCGCCGCAAGCCCGATTACCGCTGTGTTCGGGAGCGACGCCACGCATGTGCTACTGAAGTCCTTCGATCGGGGCACCTCGTACAACTACACGATCCTCGATCTGTCGCAGTTCGGCCTTCAGGAATAATGCCTTTCACCGCAGCGCTTGGAGCCTGTTGGGATCCATGGACTCCGATGCATTTTCGGGGCGCAGCCGAAATCACCCCTGGCGTGCCTACGGGATGATTTTCCGGCGAAGCATGGGCGGAAAAGAGCCCGGAGGACGAGTTTGAAGAGATCCCAAACAGACTCTTAGTCGCTAAGGACGCGGGGCACGGTTCGGACAGAGGCTGGAAGAAGGCGTGGGGGCGATGCCTCTCCGCGAGGTCTTTTGCGCGGTCCGGATCGAGCGGTCAGGATGGATGGGCCACCTTGTCCATGCGCGTTTGTTCGTAGCCGCCAGCGACCGCACTTCCACGGCCCTCGCGCGCACGGCACCTTTGCCGCGTGCCCCGGGACCCTTCGCCTCCTCCCACGATCACGCTCGTGGAGCGCCTGCAGAAGCGGGTAACCTCGCTCTTCGCGTGGATCGGTCGCGGAGTGATGAACAGCCGCATGAAGGAGCTCACGCTCCTCACCCTGCCCTACCAGGTAGCAGCCGTCCTCACCGCCTTGATCGCCGTGGGCTATGCCAAGCTCTTCAGTGTGATGGAGGACATGCACCTCTGGCTGTTGCACCTCCATCCCGACTGGATCTTCGTGAGCGCACCGGTCTGCTTCGTGCTGAGCTGGTGGTTGGTGCGCCGGTTCGCGCCGCTGGCAGGAGGGAGCGGCATTCCGCAACTGATGGCGGCCATCGAAGTGGCCGATGAGAAGGAGACGGACCGCAGTTGGCGTTTCCTCAACGTGCGCATCATCCTGGTGAAGATCGCGAGCAGTTTGGCCATGGTGTTGGGCGGCGGCGCGGTGGGTCGCGAAGGGCCTACGCTGCAGATCGCAGGGAGCATCTACCGCACCGTGCACAAGTTGCTCCCACCCTTCTGGCCCAAAGTGAGCCGCCAAGTGATGTTGGTGACCGGCGGTGCTGCCGGCCTCAGCGCGGCTTTCAACCCCCCGCTCGGCGGTATTGTGTTCGCGGTGGAAGAACTCACCAAGACCCACATCGCATAGTTCCGCACCGCTGTGCTCACCGCCGTGATCCTCGCCGGGATGACCGCCCAATGGTTGCTGGGGCCTTACCTCTTCCTGGGCTATCCGAAACTGGAGCCGGTGAGTTTCTCCTTCATGTACAAGGTGCTCGTGATCGGCTTGGCTGCTGGTGGCATGGGTGCGCTCTTCTGCAAAGTGATCTTGCTGCTGGACAAATGGAGGCGAATGCTAAAAGGCAGCATGGGCCAGATGCTTTTCGCCGTGGGCTGCGCGCTCGCCTTCGCCTGCACGGTGAAGTACGTGGGCAGCTATTCTTTGGGAAGTGGCAAGCATCTGCTGCAGAACTACTTGTTCGACGCGCAGGTGGATCCCAGCTGGCGGGACATCGTGGCGCGGATCCTTGGACCGCTGTTCAGCTTCAGCGCCGGTGGTGCAGGCGGCATCTTCGCGCCCAGCCTGGCCAGTGGCGCCGCCGTGGGCGGATGGATCGCCCAATGGTTCGACCCCAGCCGGGGCGAGTTCAACGTACTGGTGCTCGCCGGCATGACGGCCTTCCTCACCGGCGTTTCGCGTTCGCCCTTCACCAGCGCCATCCTGGTGTTGGAGATGACCGATCGCCACAGTGTGATCTTCCAACTGATGTACGCCGCCATGGTGGCGAACCTCATCTGCAGCTTCATCGACCGGAAGAGCTACTACGAACGCATGAAGATCCGCCTGTTGAACGCCATGGGCGTGGGCGTAGCGCGGAAGGACGGGCCCGAGGGCGGCGGGAGCGGCGGCTTCGGCCTGGGGTAGTGCCCTGCCACCGTCAGCGGCACGCCGTCCCGCACCGCGTATCTCTTCCGAACTTCGCACCCGCGAACAATGAAACAATACCACGACCTCCTCCACCACATCCTGGACAACGGCACGCGCAAGACCGACCGCACCGGCACGGGCACGTTGAGCTGTTTCGGCTACCAGATGCGCTTCGACCTCGCCGAAGGCTTCCCCATGGTCACGACGAAAAAGCTGCATCTGAAGAGCATCATCCACGAACTGCTTTGGTTCTTGGCGGGCGACACGAACATCAAGTACCTGCAGGACAACGGCGTGAAGATCTGGGACGAGTGGGCCGATGCCGACGGCAACCTGGGGCCGGTCTACGGCTACCAATGGCGCAGCTGGCACACCCCCGATGGCCGCACCATCGACCAGATCGCCAACGTGGTGGACATGATCAAGCGTAGCCCGGACAGCCGCCGCCTGATGGTGACGGCCTGGAACCCCGCTGACGTGGACCGCATGGCGCTGCCACCCTGCCACACCATGTTCCAGTTCTATGTGGCGGATGGGAAACTGAGTTGCCAGCTCTACCAACGCAGCGCGGATACCTTCCTCGGTGTGCCGTTCAACATCGCCAGCTATGCGCTGCTCACGCTGATGATGGCACAGGTCTGCGGCCTGAAGCCCGGCGAGTTCGTTCACACCTTCGGCGATGTACACCTGTACAACGATCACTTGGAGCAAGCGAAATTGCAGTTGACACGCGCACCCAAGAAGCTACCCACCCTGGAGATCGACCCTTCGATCAACGATCTCTTCGCGTTCCGCTTCGAGCATTTCACGTTGAAGGACTACGATCCGCATCCGCACATCAAGGCGGCTGTCTCGGTATGATCGTCAGCGCGATCGCCGCCGTGAGCGAGAACCAAGTGATCGGGCGCGATGGCGACCTGCCCTGGCATTTGCCGGACGATATGAAATTCTTCCAGCGCACCACCATGGGGCACCATGTGATCGCCGGCCGGAAGAACTGGGAGAGCATCCCCCTCAAATACCGGCCGCTGAAAGGCCGGCCCAACATCGTGGTGACGCGCTCGCTGCACTACGACGCCCCGGGAGCCGCGGTGGCCCGTTCGCTGGAAGAGGCATCTGGAGATCGCGCGAAGGCTGGCGATGAGGAAGCCTTTCCTGATCGGGGGGGGCAGATCTACCGCGATGCCTTCTCCAAAGGTCTGGTCGACCGCGTCTACCTCACCCGTGTACATGCCGAGATCCCGGGAGATACCAGCTTCCCGGTGCTGGATGCGGCGTGGCGCGAGGTATGGCGGGAGGAACACCCCCCGGATGAGCGCCACGCGCATGCATTCACCTTCCTGCTTCTTGAAAAAATGAGTTTGGATGAACGGATCAAACCCGGATCGCGTTGAAGTGTCCTATACCCGAACCAATTTCGCACCCATGCAGAAGAACCGCTTGATGTTGATCGCCTTCGCGGCCCTGGCATTGGCCGGTTGCCGCCGGGAGGATAAGAACCCCTTGAACAACGACTACACCGCCGCCATGGACAACAGCCTCGCCGAAGGCATGTTCAACGATGTGCTGAAACAGGCCGATGACGCCGCTGCGGACGGTGGACTGCGCGGCATGATGGATGGCTGCATCGATACGGTGGTGATCGACACCAACGTGATGCCCACACGATGCTGATCGACTTCGGCCCGGTGAACTGCACGGGAACGACGGCCGCCAGCGGCGTGGTTCCATTCTGGTCACTTTCACCGGACCCTACCGCGCCGAAGGAACCGTGATCACACTTACGCCGCAGAACTACTACGTGAACGACTACCACATCGAAGGCCTGAAAACACTGACCAACCTGGGCCCCGATGGGAATGGTGACACGCACTTCGCGATCACGGTGAACGGCACCGTAACCGCGCCCAACAACGCCTGGACCAGCACGCATCAAGCCCAGCGCGTCCGCACCTGGCTACAGGGCGAAGAGACACTGACCCCTTGGGACGATGTGTACGCGATCACGGGTACCGGGAACGGCGTGAACCGCAACGGCGTGGCGTACACACTGACCATTACCCAAGCGCTGCGTGTGGAGATCGGATGCTGGTATATCGTGAGCGGAAAACTTGAGATCACTCCGCAAGACCTGCCCACGCGTTTTGTGGACTTCGGTAGTGGATCGTGCGATGGCGCCGTATCCGTTACCGTGAACGGCACCACGTACTATTTCGGCTGACCTGACCAACGCTGCAACTTTGAGAAGACCCTCCAACGAGGGTCTTCTTCGTTTCGGGCTGTGCCACCCATCAAACCATTCATCCCTATCCATCCCATCCCCCGCCGTTCATCACGTTCCCCTTGGGGATGGATGAACGCGGCGGATAGCTTGGCCCTCAAGGTGATCGACCACTTCCTCACTCCCGTTCATTCGCGTTGCACTCGGCGAGCGTATGAGCACGAGGACCACACGGTTCAGGGGCGCCATTGAAATGAACTATTTCCAGCGGACCCCGATCAGCTACCGGATCGTGCTCATCAGTGCGGCAGTGATGGCCACGCTGTTCCTTATCCAGGCGTATATGCACCACTACGTGTACGCCGAGTTGAAGGACATGGGCGAATTCCGCTGGTGGCGAGAGGCCCCCGTGCCCTACCTCAACTTTCTGTTCTGGGCCCTGCTGACCCCATTGGTCTACACGATCTTGAAGCGCTGGCCTTTCAGCGAACGACCGCTCGGCCCGGTGGTGCTGATGCACGTCGCCCTTGCCCTTGGCATTTCGGCCTTCCACGAGATCACGACCTCCTTCCTCTACTATGCCATGCTGCACTGGCGAGGTGAGTTCGACTTCAGCGATCCGGAGATGCGGAGCTGGGCCACGAGCGCACTACCCCCGGCGATCCTATCCCGCTTCATGGAGTACGGTGTGCTGATGGGTGTTCTCGTCGCGCTGGACAATGCACGCATGATGCGCGAGAAGCAGACCCAACTGATGAAGCTGCAGAACGAACTGCAGAAGAGCCAGCTCAACGCGCTCCGCAAACAACTACAGCCACACTTCCTCTTCAACACGCTGAACACGGTGAGCGCGTTGATGGACGAGAATGTGAGCGGCGCGCGCACGGTGCTGAGCCGCCTTGGTCAACTGCTCCGCATTACGCTGGACAAAGAACAACGCGACCGCGTGCCGCTCGCCCGCGAGGTCGAACACATCGGCCACTACCTGGGCATCGAGGCCATCCGGTTCCAAGACCGGTTGCATGTGGAATACGATGTGCCGACAGCTTGCGCTGACGCGGAAGTGCCCAGCATGATCCTGCAACCCCTAGTGGAGAACGCCATCAAACATGGCCCGGGCCTTACCAGCGAACGCGTCAATATCCACGTGAGCGCCGAACGCACGAACGGTCAACTGAACATCACGGTTCGGGACAACGGTCGCGGCTGCAAAGACGTCCTCGGGGCGGTGGCCGGCACCGGGATCGGCCTGCGAAACGTGCGCGAACGACTGCGCTTGCTGTACGGCGAAGAGGCCAACATGCAAGTGGTATCCCCCAACGGGCATGGTTTTGAAGTAACCCTCACCCTTCCTTTCCGATCCACCGGCAGCAACAGCATAGGACAGGTCCCATGAAACACATACGCGCCATCATCGTTGACGATGAACCCAATGCACGCGCCCGCATCGTGCGCCTGCTCGCACAGGATCCGGAGATCGAAGTGGTGGGCGAATGCCGCAACGGCCACGAGGCGATCGAGTCCGTGAACAAGCATCGCCCGGACCTCCTCTTCCTGGACATCCAGATGCCCCAGATGAACGGCTTCGAGGTGGTGCAGAACATTCCGCGCGACCGCATGCCCTTCATCGTGTTCGTGACGGCACATGACCAGTACGCACTGAAGGCCTTCGACGTGAACGCAGTGGACTACCTGCTGAAGCCTTATGACGACGAACGCTTCACCACCTCGTTGACAAAGGCGAAGAAGCACATGGACATGAACAGCAGCAGCCGACTCACCGGCAAGCTGATGGACCTGGTGCGTGAACACATGCACGCGAACAGTGAATTCACCGAGCACTTCACGATCCGTGAGAAAGGGCGCGAGCACAAGGTGCATGTGGACAGCATCGTCTACATGCGCGCCGAGGGCAATTACCTCTGCCTGCAATTGAAGGACCGCCATTTCCTTTACCGCATGACGATGAACGCGGTGGAGACCGATCTCGACCCGGTCCGCTTCCTACGGATCCATCGCAGCTATATCGTGAACCAATCGCATGTGCGCAGCAGCCGGTACAGTGGCAACAACGAGTTCATCTTCACCATGGACAACAACGAACGCATCGTGAGCGGACGGAGTTACAAAGAGCAGATCGCCAAGGTGCTGCAAGAGCATTCGGTGTAGCGCACCCGCGACCCCGTCCCACATCCCACGTTCCATCAACCGTGTATGCCTCCGCGACGGCTGGGCCGCTAGTTTCATGGTCCCAAACCCCAGTTGCCATGCGAACCCTGCCTCTCCTGGCGCTCAGCACCTTGGTGCTCTGTGCATACCCCTTTCGGATGAAGGGGCAATACTCCCAGCTCGATCTCCCACGCGAAAGCCAGGCGGCCATCACCATCCAGAAGATCGGGACCACGGACCTGACGGTGAACTACAGCCGCCCAAGTGTAAAGGGCCGCGTTATCTGGGGCGAGGTGGTGCCTTATGACCAGATCTGGCGTGCGGGTGCGAACGAGAACACGACGTTCACATGCACTGGCGATATCACGGTGGAAGGCAAGGCACTACCCGCTGGCACCTACGGCCTCCATATGATCCCTACCAAGAGCGCTTGGACGGTGATCTTCAGTAAGGACCACAGCGCCTGGGGATCGTTCTTCTACAAGAAGGAAATGGATGCGTTGCGGGTCGATGTCACCCCGCACGCTGGCCCGAAGACCGAGCAGGTGACCTATGATTTCGCGGATGTGACGAACAATGGCGCCACACTGACCCTGCGATGGGCGGAACTCGAGGTCCCGATCAAGATCGGCGTGGACATCCACAAGGCAGTGATGGCCTACCTCGATGAGAACCTGCACGGATTGAAGTCCTTCGGTTGGGAGGTATGGTACGAAGCCGCGCACTACTGCCACGAGCAGAAGATGGAACCGGAGAAAGCGATGAAATGGGTGGATGCGAGCGTTGCGCGTCAGCCGAACTTCGAGAACCAGACCTTGAAAGCGACCATGCTGGAGGAGCAGGGTAAGACCGCCGAAGCGGAGACCCTGCGCAAGGGGATGATCGATGGGGCTACGAACGCGCAGTTGAACACCTACGCTTACACGCTAATGAACCAAGGGAAGAAGGCGGAAGGTGTGAAGATGTTCGAGCTGAACGCGAAGCGCCACGCCGACGATCCCAACGTGCATGACAGCCTGGGCGAAGGCTATATGATGAACGGCCAGAACGACCTCGCGATCAAAGCCTTCAAGAAGAGCCTGAGCATGAACCCGCCGGAGAACGTGAAAGCGAACTCGTTGAAGTGTCTGAAGAAGATGGGTGTGGATACGAGCGCGTGGGAGGGGACGAAGAGCTGAGGCCACGAGCTTCAGGCCAAGAGCCCCAAGCTTGATCCGCGTGAAGCTTGAGCTCGTGGCTCATGGCTAGTGGCTCGAAGCTCGCGTTCTACCTTGGCCCCATGCATAGTTCGTTCTCTCGCGTACGGCTTACCCTCGTCGCGCTCCTCGGTCTTGCGACCCTCTCCTTCGCTCAACGCCCACCCGCCCAACCCAACGCCGCTGAGATCCTGCACAAGATGCAGAAGCTCAATGTGCTCGGCAGTGTGCTTTACATCGCCGCGCATCCGGATGATGAGAACACGCGCCTGATCGCCTGGCTCGCCAACGGCCAGAAGGTGCGTACCGGCTACCTCAGCCTCACCCGCGGCGACGGCGGGCAGAACCTCATCGGCCCCGAACTGGGCGACGCGCTCGGGATCATCCGCACGCAGGAGTTATTGGAAGCGCGGCGCATCGATGGCGGCGAGCAGTTCTTCACGCGCGCGGTCGACTTCGGCTACAGCAAGAGCGCCGAGGAGAGTTTTGCAAAATGGGGCAAACAGGAAGTGCTGAGCGATGTAGTGCGTGTGATCCGCACCTTCCGGCCCGATGTGATCATTACGCGCTTCCCGACGGATGGCGGCGGTGGGCACGGGCACCACACGGCCTCCGCGATCCTCGCGGCCGAAGCCTTTGATCTGGCCGGTGACCCGAAGGCGTTCCCGGAACAACTCGAGCAAGGTCTTGAGGTGTGGCAACCGCGCCGCCTCTTCTTCAACGGCAGCAGTTGGTGGCGCAAGGACGTCGCGGATCTGGCGAAGACAGATCCGGATTGGTTCAGCGTGGATGTGGGCGGCTATGACCCGCTGCTCGGGCTGAGCTACACGGAGATCGCCGGGCGCAGCCGTAGCATGCACAAGAGCCAAGGCTTCGGTGCCGCCGAAACGCGGGGAGAGATGATCGAATACCTGCACTTGGAGAAAGGCGACAAGCCGAAGACCGAGGATATTTTCGAGGGCATTGATATGACCTGGGCACGATTCTGGGTGGCTTGAGAGGTACCGAACGCGATTGCTGCTATGATAGACAACGCTTACCTGTCGAACCACCGGCATCGAGTCTCAACTCTCGCTGACCGCTCCGGCGTGCTCGAACAAGTATTGAGAGATGGGCTCGGTTCGACCCGATTTACTGAAGTATGGAACACAAAGGCCGCACGAGATTGAAAGCCACTAGCGCAGTATCTCTCCGGTCTTGTTGTTGAGGTTGTTGCCGAGGTGGCTTTTGTGCCAGAAAAGGAGAGTGTTCCAGTGCAGTTCGGTTTGCTGAACAGGTCACCCAGTACGCTTCGTCTTACTGTCTTAGCGGAAAATCCGGATGGAGCGCTGTATGGGGGGATGTTATCAGACTCTGTTCTTGTCAACGAGCGCTGGAACCAGATCCCTCACAAACTAAGCGAGCGACCCGATCGGATCAACCTTTTGGCTTGGGGGCGGCGAGGACCCGCAAGGGCAATCTCTACAGTCCTGTTGATCTCACAGCAACTCTGCCGTTGCCAGAACTTCCCCAGCCTTCTGGATTCAGCGTGATTTTGAATGGAGTACGTCGGCGGGGGTTGCGGATGTGTTTACAAATGGGTCGACCGTGTGGCTGGCGAGCGCATTCGCCCGGTGTACGTCACGCCCGTGGCATCGGTGATCCCGAAGAGCGATGTGCTCATCGCCGGGTGGGCCGCAGCACGTGGTGGTCGAAGTCGAAGCGCTCACCGACAGCCTCAGCGGTCAATTGAATGTGACGTTGCCGGAAGGGTTGGGCCACCACCAAGGACCTGAAGCTGGTGAACATCGCCAAGCGCAACGAGCGACAGATCTTCACCTTCCAGCTGACGCCGATGGAAAATGCGAAAGGCGGTGCCGTGAAGTTCGAGTTCACCGGTCCCAAGGGCAAGGCTGATCGCACGCTGCACGAGATCGACTATCCGCACATCATGCCGCAGGTGTACTACACGCCTGCCGAGGTGAAGCTGGTGCCGCTGGATGTGACGACCACTGCGAAGACCGTGGGCTACATCAAGGGCGCAGGTGATGATGTACCGCAAGCCATCGAACAGTTGGGTGTGACGGTGGATATTATCGAACCTTCCACGGCCACGTTGGAGAGCATCGCGAAATACGACGCGATCGTGGTGGGCATACGCGCCTACAACAACAACCAAGGGATGAAGCACTTCAACCCGACGCTGATGAAGTACGCGGAGAACGGGGGCACGGTGGTGGTGCAGTACACTACACGCACCAGCGATATGGTGCTGCCCGATTCGCTTATCGGCCCCTACCCTTTCAAACTAACCCGCGATCGGGTGACCGTGGAAGAAGCACCGCCGACCTTTCTCGCCAAGGACCATCCGCTGTTGAACTCTCCGAACAAGATCACCACCGCCGACTTCGATGGCTGGGTTCAAGAACGCGGCCTCTACTTCTGCGGAAGCCTCGATCCGCACTACACCCCATTGATCGCCTGGAACGATCCCGGCGAGCAGCCGCTCAACGGCGGCCTCATTACTTGCGACTATGGCAAAGGGCGATACGTGTACACGGGGATCAGCTTCTTCCGGCAGTTGCCCGCGGGGGTGCCGGGAGCGTATCGGCTGTTCGCGAATCTGATCAGCAAGCGGGAACCGTGAACAGCGCATTGCCGCGATGCCGGGTCGGGCCCGGC
Organism: Flavobacteriales bacterium; assembly: GCA_016712025.1. Classification (GTDB taxonomy): domain Bacteria; phylum Bacteroidota; class Bacteroidia; order Flavobacteriales_F; family PHOS-HE28; genus PHOS-HE28. The sequence goes on along the minus strand of JADJRW010000012.1, from coordinate 60,967 downwards.
ATGACAGACAACATGGACGAAGAGCGGCGCGCTTCGCGCCGCTCTTCGTCCTACCCTGGTTGTCACTGCGGGCTTGACCCGCAGTCGCGAAAATCGACCTGATCGATGCACTGGTTGGACTGGACCATCCTCCTCGCCACCCTGGGCTTCATCGTGGGCTATGGTGTCTGGCGCACGCGCAGCACCAATACGGTGAACCGCTACCTGCGCGGCGACAACGAAGACCGCTGGTGGGCCGTGACGTTGAGCGTGATGGCCACGCAGGCCAGCGCGATCACCTTCCTCAGTACGCCGGGCCAAGGGTTTTCTGGAAGGCATGGGCTTCGTGCAGTTCTACTTCGGGCTGCCGCTGGCGATGGTGGTGATCGCCTTCGTGTTCATCCCGCTCTTCTACAAGTGGAACGTGTACACGGCGTACGAATTCATCGGCAAGCGCTTCGACCATCGCACGCGTTTGCTCACCGCCATCCTCTTCCTGATCCAGCGCTGCCTGTCCACCGGCATCACGATCTACGCGCCGAGCATCGTGCTGAGCAAGGTGCTGCACTGGCCGCTCGGCTGGACCTGCGTGTTCATCGGCGCGCTGGTGATCCTGTACACCACCACCGGCGGCGCGAAGGCAGTGGGCGTGACGCACAAGCAGCAGATGGCCGTGATGTTCGCCGGGCTTTTCGTGGCCTTCGGGCTCATTCTCTACTACCTGAAGGACACGCTGAGCTTCGGCGAAAGTCTGGATCTGGCTGGTGCGTTGGGGAAGATGAACATCATCGACACGTCATGGGATCCGAGCGCGAAGTACACACTGTGGAGTGGCCTGATCGGCGGCTTCTTTTTGCAGCTCTCCTACTTCGGTACGGACCAGAGCCAAGTGCAACGCTATCTCGGCGCACAGACGCCACAACAGGCGCGCAGCGGCTTGCTCATGAACGGTCTGGTGAAGATCCCCATGCAGTTCTTCATCCTGCTGATCGGGGTGATGGTGTTCGTGTTCTACCTCTTCAACCCTGCACCGGTGCATTGGAACGAGGCGAACGTGGGAATGCTCACCGCAGAGGCGCGGAGTCCGCAGAGGAGCGCAGAGCGAATTGCTGGCTCCGACAAGGAGGATCCGCAACAGAGGGCCGAAGCGATCAGCGCCATGCACGCTCAGAACGCTTCTTTCATCACAGAGGCGGCTAAGACATGGGTCGATGCAGAGCGCGGCGGGGTCAGCAACCCACAACTGACAACCGATATCCAGGTCGCGCTGGAGCGGGACGCATCCTTACGCGCGGAATACACCGAGCAAGTGAAAGCCCGGCTGCCCGATGCCGAGCCCAACGACAAGGACTACATCTTCATCAGCTTCATCATGGACCACATGCCGGTGGGGATCATCGGGTTGTTGCTGGCCATGATCTTCTGCGCGGGCATGGGGAGTACCAGCTCGCAGCTCAGCGCACTTGCGACAACTGCGGTGGTGGACATCTTCCGCTCAGGCGGGAGCGGCGAGCAGCAAGTGGTGGCCACCAAGTGGGCCACGGTCGCATTCGGGATAGTTGCGCTGTGCTTCGCTGCGGTGTTCTCGCTCTTCGAGAACCTGATCCAAGCGGTGAACATCCTTGGCTCCTTGTTCTATGGCACCATCCTCGGCATTTTCCTGGTCGCATTCTTCATCAAACGGATACAAGGCACAGCGGTCTTCATTGCCAACCTGATCGCACCGGCCATCGTGGTGGTGCTAGCCCTTTTGCTTCAGCCCCTGCTGCCCGGCAGCATCAAGTCAGGAGACTGAACGCATCCCCATCGAACAAGCCCTTGTCGCTCAGCTTCACGTGCGGGATCACGAGCAGCGCCATGAAGGACAGGGTCATGTACGGCGCGGCCAGGGTGGAGCCGAGATCTTCCTTCACCGCACGGTCCATGGCACTGTACGCGTCGGCCACCGTGTAGGCATCCGCATCGCTCATGATGCCCGCGATCGGCAGCGGTAGCACGCGGTGCGCGCTGCCAGCCGCCAGGCTCACGCCGCCATGGTGCGCGATCACCAGGTTCACGGCTGCACAGAGGTCCTCGTCATTCGTGCCCACCGCCACGATGTTGTGGCTGTCGTGCGCCACGCTGCTGGCTATGGCACCGCGCTTCAGTCCGAAGTTCTTGATCCAGGCAGTGGCCACGGGCGCGTCGTGATAGCGGTTCACCACGGCGATCTTGAGGATATCGTGCGACAGGTCGGGGACGCTCAAGCCAGCGCTCACCACGTCGGGTAGCATGAGCTTGTTGGTGATGAGCTGTCCGTCGAGTGCTTCGATCACAAGGCGCTCGCGCCCTTCCGTTGGCGTACGGAAGTCGAGTGGTCGGCATGGATCGCAGTGGAAGTTGTTGAGCCGCTGCGTGGCTGCGCTCTCGATGAGCGTCTCACCGTTCTCCGCCACCAGCGCACCGTTGATGTACGTCCGTTCCACCCGGAAGCCGGTGAGGTCTTCCACCACGATGAAGTCGGCGGGATCGCCAACCCGCAATTGTCCGACAGGCAGCCGATAGTGCGCTACGGTATTGGTACACGCCGCGCGAAGCACGTTGAAGACATCATGACCAAGCGCCACAGCCCGCGCGCACAATTCGTTGATGTGCCCCGTGACAAGTCCGTCAGGATGCTTGTCGTCGCTGCAGAACATCACACGGTCCGGGTGCGATGACAACAGCGAATGCAACGCCTCGAAGTTCTTCGCAGCGCTGCCTTCGCGGATCTGGATATGCATGCCGCACGCCAGCTTGTCGAGCGCTTCATCCAGCGTGAAGCACTCGTGATCGGTGGTGATGCCTGCGGCTGCGTAGCGCGCAGCATCGTCACCGCGCAGCCCGGGGGCATGGCCATCCACGGGCTTGCCGAGGCGTTGGGCGTGCGCGATCTTCTTCATCACCTCTTCCGCTCCGCTGAGCACCCCGGGAAAGTCCATCACCTCGCTCAAGTACCACACGTCCTCCCGCTCGAGCAGCGCACCGACTTCATTGGTTGTGACTCTCGCTCCGGCCGTCTCGAACACGGTTGCCGGAACGCAGCTCGGCGCGCCGAAGAAGAATTTGAACGGCACCTGTTTGCCGTTGGCGATCATGAACTCAACGCCTGCCATCCCCATCACGTTGGCGATCTCGTGCGGGTCGCTCACCGTGGCAACTGTACCGTGCGTCACCGCCAGCCGCGCGAACTCGCTGGGGAGCAACATGCTGCTTTCGACGTGTAAATGCGCATCCACGAAGCCGGGCAAGATGGATCCATCCACAGGACCGTTCAACTCAGCGATCCGATCGATCCGCCCATCGACGATATCGATGCGTGCTGGAAACACTTTCCTAGCTGGGATATCGACCAGGTTGCCGCGCACCGAAAAGCTGACCATGCGCGCAAAATACCTCACCTCACCCGGTGTCGGTCGGAACCGTCAATTAAGGCAAGACACCAACCCGGACCGCCTCGCTGCCCGGTGCGCATTGGTCGCGGAACAAGGCCTTCCAACCATCGCTGGCTCCCTGACCGCAACAAGTCGAACGGTTCGTCAAAAAACGGTTTATCTTCGGACCTCGATCGAACCTACAAACGACCCCTGAAAACCATGAGAAAGTTCTACACGTCGGCCCTCGCCCTCACGTTGGGATCGCTGGCGACCCATGCCCAAATGGCGCATCCGCACTTAGCGTTGCCCAAAACACATTCCGCAGCGGACAATGCCGCCTTCCAAGCCACCCGCCCCGCTTCCAGCCAAGGTGGGGAGCGCGGCACCCCCTTCTACACGGAGGATTTCGCAGGCGGCGGCCTTCCCGCTGGTCGCAAGAACGTGGACGACCTGACCCCATCGGCGATCCGAACGTGCTTTACGTCTGGTCCAACGACCCAGCAGCTGTGGGCGTGGCCGCGCTCGGCTACGTGCCTTCCTCCATCTTCGGTGCGGCCAGCGCCGCGAACGGCTACCTCTGGTGCAATTCGGACCGCGGCCTTCCCGCTGCTCCGGCTTCGGACCACCATACGGTATTGACCACAACGGCCATCGACTGCTCGGGTCAGTCCAGCGTGCAGCTTTCGTTCCAAAGCCTCATCGGTGTATTCGACTACGATGCAGCGGACAATGTGAAACTCCGCGTGAGCACCGACCTGGCGACCTGGACGGATTTCGTTCCCTTCCCCTGCTTGGTGACCGGAGCTGCCGCGCCTCCTTGCACACGTTGGTCCGCTAACCCACAAACCGTGGAGTTGGACATCACCTCGGTAGCCGCCAACCAGAGCACCGTCTATCTCCAGTGGGAGTGGCTGGGAGGCTGGGAGTACTTCTGGGCATTGGACGATATCCAACTGGCCCCCGTGCCGGAGTTCGAGCGCGCGCTCATCAGCTCCTACGTATCACATGCTGGCGATGGCTTCGAATTCGGCCGGATCCCACGCACGCAGCTTCCTGCGGACTTCATTCTGGGCGCTGCCGCACGCAACAACGGCGCGAACCCACAAACGAACCTGGTGCTTACTGTGGATGTAACGGATGCAGGTGGAAATCCCTCTTTCAGCGCCACACAGACTTTCCCCACCGTGCTTCCCGGCGATACCGCCAACATGGAAGAACTGGTGACCCTTCCAGGCGGCCTTGCTGAGGGCCTTTACAGTGTGGACGTGCGCGTGTCGTCCGACCAGGATGCCGACGAAGGGAATACGGACAACGATACCGTGGCCCGCGCCTTCGAACTGGATGATCTTCTCTACGGACTGGATGGCATTGGTGTGAGCCCGGGCACCGCCGGTGCTCACCTCCACGGGTTCGAACAGCTTCGGCGACAGCACTATTTCCCTTGATGACGGGCTCATGTTGTTCACCTTCTTCCGCATCTCCACCAACACCACCATCTACGGTATGGAAGCGGCTTTGGCCACAGGAGGAACCACAGGAACTGTCGAAGGGGGCCAAGCGGTCTTCACTATTCACACCTTCGACGATATCCAGGCGACCCCAGAGATCGTGAGCAACACATTAGCCGAAAGCGCCGCTACCACGGTGAACGCTACCGACCTAACGAACGGCACGCTGCGTGGAGCCTTCTTCCAACCGGCACTGCTCACACCGGGCGATTACTATGCGGCTGCCACGCTGTACAGCAACTCGGGCGCGACCCACATCCGGGTCCTGGACGACAATACTGTTCCACAACCGGATGCAGGCAGCTTGATCTACCTGCCGATCCGGTCGGCACGGATGTGCCCGGCGTGTATGGCAATGGAAACTCCTTCGCGTTGCGTATGGTGCTCGATCCGACCATTTCAGTGGGCGAGAACGCGCAACTCGACGCGATGCGCGTTTACCCCAATCCTTCCAACGGCAACGTGACCATCGAAACGGGCAGCGTGAAGCCTTGCCAAGCTGAGGTGCTCAACCTGCTGGGTGAAGTGGTGCATACCGCGCGCTTCCAAGGCCGTACCTCGTTGGACCTCAGCGATCTTTCCAAAGGCGTGTATACCCTGCGCGTGCTGGAAGGCGACGTTTCCCGCACCGAACGTCTTGTGATCCGCTAAGCGGGATCGCTGTATAGCTTGAACCGAGGGCCGCACGGAAAACCGTGCGGCCTTTCGCGTCCTTAAGGCCACACTCGACGGCGAGTGATCGAGCTACTGCTGAACGGGGCTGGTCGGATCTGGGGACCCGGGAATTCAAATCACTGCCGAGGGCGTTCCTCCGGTTGAGATCTACAAATACTCCGCTCCTCAAATAGTCCTGAACGATCGATCCAGAAACGCGCTCTTCCTTGCAGGGATAGCGAGAGGTATTTGAGTTGTCATCACCTTGGCGATCCGAGCGCTTTGATCGACCATGGTGCGAAGAGCACCCGGCATTGCCGCGCTCTCCTTGCTTCCCCGCGGTTGACCAAGCCCTGTCTAGGCCGCTCCCCCGACCCGTAGCTTCCCGCGCTTCCCCAAACCGAACGCCTAATGAGGATACTCCGCCCTTCAGCGTGTCCATCATATCTGCGGATCAAAGGGATCACAGCTCAGGTCACCTTGGACAATGCCGCATCGATAGCGAGCGCTTGGCTGGGGCTGAAACCAAAAACACGAAGCCCCCCTTACCGGGAGGCTTCAAGTGCAGGTGAAACAGCGGTTCAACGGGCCTTCGTGCCCCACTCCTCGATCCGCGTCTTGTTCATTCCGACATAGCTGGCATCGTTCTCGGCTTGGGCAAGCGCCATGCTCTCATTGGCTGTGGCCACCGCTTCTTTGTACTTGCCGTTCGCAGCCTGGCACAGCGCGAGCGTATGCAGCGTCCAGTACTTCTTTTCCATGCTCACGGACTTCTCCGCCCAAGCGAGTGCTTCGGGAAGCATCACCCCCTTATCGACGCAATAGCGGGCGCAACGGCCGTAAGTCCCCGCCTTGATCTCCGTCTTCGCCATGGCTTCTTTGATATTGGCCAGGGCCTGCTCACTCGCATCGGCATATATCCCGAAGCTGGTCCGGGTATTTTCCCAGCGCAGGTCCACGCGGGCCTTGTCATCCTTCACTTCATCCAGGTCGATGGTGAAGGTTTCGGTCCATTCCGCCGCTACTGATGGTGCGGTGAAGCGCACGGCGTCTTTCGCTTGGTCATACCCATCGGTTCCACCTAGTGTGGTGTCGGTGTTCAAGATGATGGTCCATTCCTTTTCGCCCGGGATCGTGAACAAACTGTACTTGCCCTTTACCACCGGCTTGCCAGCCACCATGGCGGGTCCGCTCAATTCGACGGTGCTGCACATGTTCGCGCCCGTACGCCATAGCTCGCCAAAGGGAACCAGGTCTCCGAAGATCTTCCGGCCCTTGGCACTGGGACGGCTGTACTCCACTTTCACTTTCGTAAGGCCGACCACCTGTTCCACCTTGCCCTTGGGGCTGGGTTGGGGGAGATCCTGGGCGGTACTAAAGAGCGGGAGGGCTAGGGCAATTGCGAAGATGGAGCGCATCGTGGTTGGGTTGGGGCGGCGAATTTACACCGAAGCCATGTCGCCCCGCGACGCAATTCGCAGTGGTGCTCGGATGGTAACGGAAGCACTTCCGCCCATTCGGGTGTTAAGCCACCTTCAACTGGCTCATGCGCGAGCGATCGAACTTCTCACGGGCATAGCTCAACGTGATCCGCAATTCCGTGGGGCGATCGGCCGATCCGGGCATCTCGTACATCGCGTCGGTCATGATAGCCTCGCAAATGCTGCGAAGGCCCCGCGCACCGAGCTTGTAGTCAATGGCTCGCTCCACGATGAAATCCAGCACCTTCTTGTCCAGGGTGAGCTTCACTTTGTCCATCTCGAAGAGCTTCACGTACTGTTTCACCAGCGCGTTCTTCGGCTCGGTGAGAATGCGACGGAGGCTCTCCTTGTCCAATGGATCGAGGTAGGTGAGCACCGGGAACCGGCCGATCAGTTCGGGGATGAGCCCGTAGCTGCGCAGATCCGTGGGACCCACGTACTGCAACAAGTGTTCGTCGTTGATGCGCGCGCTCTCTTTACTGGCGCTGTAACCCACTGCGGTGCTCTTCACCCGGCGGGCGATGATCTTCTGGATACCGTCGAAGGCACCGCCGCAAATGAAGAGGATGTTCTTCGTGTCCACCTGGATCAACTTCTGCTCGGGATGCTTCCGTCCACCTTGCGGGGGCACGTTCACCACGCTACCCTCCAGGAGTTTCAGCAAGGCCTGTTGCACGCCTTCGCCGCTCACGTCGCGTGTGATGCTCGGCGTGTCGCTCTTGCGGCTGATCTTGTCGATCTCGTCGATGAACACGATACCCCGCTCGGCCTTGCTCACATCGTAATCCGCGGACTGTAGCAACCGGCTCAGGATGCTCTCCACGTCCTCCCCCACATAGCCCGCTTCCGTCAATACGGTCGCGTCGGCGATGCAAAAAGGTACGTTCAACATGCGGGCGATGGTGCGGGCGAGCAAGGTTTTGCCGGTGCCTGTTTCACCCACCAGAATGATGTTGCTCTTCTCGATCTCCACATCATCCGTGGTGCTGATCGGTTTCTGCAACAGCCGCTTGTAGTGATTGTATACCGCGACGCTGAGCACCTTTTTCGCCTCCTCCTGCCCGATCACATAGTCGTCCAGATAGCGCTTGATGTCCGAGGGCCGCTGCATGATGAGGCTGCCTTCGATCTCCGTGCGCGAGCGCTGGCTCAACTCCTCGCTGATGATGTTCTGCGCCTGCGCGATGCAGCTATCACAGATGTGGCCGGTGATGCCGGCGATCAACACGTTGGTGTCCTGCTTATCGCGGCCGCAGAACGAACATTTGATCTCTTTCTTTTCCATGGTGCGATCAACGAGGCGTGGAACGCCGAATTCCAGCGCAAGATACACCGAAGGCCGGGCGGCGGTCCACCCGGCCTTCGGCCGTTGTTTGAGGATCAGGGCATTAGCAAGGCTTTTGACAGCTTACCGCCCTACTTGTTGTTCTTCACCAGCAGCTCGTCGATCATGCCATAGGCCTTCGCTTCCTCGGCGATCATCCAGTAGTCGCGGTCGCCGTCCTTCTCCACGCGTTCAAGGGGTTGACCGCTGTGGACGCTGATGATATCGTACAGCTCTTTCTTCAGCTTCAGCACTTCACGGATCGTGATCTCCATGTCGCTCACCTGGCCCTCGGCCCCTCCCATCGGCTGGTGGATCATGACACGGGAATGCCTCAATGCACTGCGCTTGCCCTTGGTGCCGGCGCAGAGCAGGACCGCACCCATGCTCGCGGCCATGCCGGTGCAAATGGTGGCCACATCCGGATTGATGTACTGCATGGTGTCATAGATCCCAAGACCGGCATAGACGCCACCGCCGGGGCTGTTCAGGTAGATCTGGATGTCCTTCTTCGCGTCCACGCTCTCCAGGAACAGCAACTGCGCCTGGATGATATTGGCCACTTGGTCGTTGATGCCAGTGCCCAGGAAGATGATCCGGTCCATCATCAATCTGCTGAACACGTCCATCTGCGCCACGTTCAACTGGCGCTCCTCGATGATGTAAGGGGTCATCGACGCCCGGGCATAGTCGTGCAGGGTGAGGCTGCTGATACCACGGTGCTTGGTGGCGTACTTGAGGAATTCGTCTTGGGATGGCATGCGCGGTGGTGCGGTTGGGGTTGAGTGTGTGGAGGGTGACCGAGGTGGTACCCTCAAACGGTGCGCGCCAAGTTTACGAACTCGTCGTAGCTCACCTTGCTTTACTTCGGTTCAAGGAGTGTGCGGAAGTGGATGGTGAGTTTCTGTTCGACGATACTGTCGCGCATGCGCTTGATCTGTTCCCGGTCGCCCAGCAAACGCCCGGCCATGCGCTGGAGTTCCTCTCCCTCTGGCGCGGGCATGCCGAATTGGCCGAACTGATCCGCGATGTAGCGTTTGGCGAAGGCGTCCAACTCCTCCCCCTTGGCCTCCAGCCCGTATTTCTCGACGATGCGGTCCTCGAGCAGTTGGCGTTTCAGGCCGGCTGAATAGTTGGTATAGCCTGCTTCTGACATCCTCCGGGGTCACGGGCTCCTTGCTGGTCTCCACGATCCAACGCTTCAAAAAACCATCGGGCAGTTCCACGCGGAGGTTGTCTTGGAGCTTCCGCATCACGAGCCGCTTGAAGATGCGATCGCTATCGCGACGGAACATGTTGGCGAGCCCTTCCTTCACCTTGGCGCGGAAGCCGGCTTCGTCGGCAACCGCATCCTTGCCATAAACGCGATCGAACAGATCCTGGCCTAGTTCCACCGGCACCATGTGCTTGATCTCCGCGATGCGGAACAGCACTTTGCCCGCCAGATGATGCACGCGATCGTGCTCCGTGTTGAACATGCGGGCGAGATCGTCATGGTTCTCGCTAACGGCCTTGGGGTCCACGGTCACTTCGTCACCAGCGGCCTTACCTGTGAAAAGTGCACGCGTGGCTTCGTCCTTCACATGCTCGACCGTGATGGTGGTCCGGTTCATCAATCCACCCGGCTTGATCGCGCCGCTCGCGTCCAGTTCAATAAGGTCGCCGAGCGTTGTTCGCATTGGCCTCGTTGCGGGGGAGCGGTTGGCCGAGCACACGGATGCCGTTGTCGCGGAGGTAGTTGTTCAGGCTGTCGCCGATCAGGCGTTCCACCTCGTTCACGAGCACAGCCTTGCCCACCTTCTTCTTTACGATGGTCATAGGCACCTGACCCGGGCGGAAACCTGGCCAGGCGGCGTTCTTGCGCTGTTCCTTCAAGGCTCGCTCCACCCCGGGCGTGTAGTCCTCCGGGGTGAGCTTCACTTTAAGGGTTGCGGTGAGGGTGCCGGTCTCTTCGCGTTCGATGTTCATGTCCTATGGTAATTGGTGCGACAGGAATGTCGCCCCTGCAGTACGGACGGGGGGACTCGAACCCCCACACCTTACGGTACTGGCTCCTAAGACCAGCGCGTCTACCAATTCCGCCACGTCCGTGAAAAAATGGACCGCGAAGATAGCCGTTCCCTTCCCGTCGCTGGACCCCACTTACCTTCGTCGGCCCGCGCCCGGCGCGTTCGCATGAAGTCCTTCGACCCCACCCAATTGTCCATCGGTGAAGTACACGGCCACTTGGTGGGCGCGGTGGGTCCCCGACCGATCGCACTCGCCAGCACGTTGGATGCTGAGGGCCGTCCCAACCTGAGCCCCTTCAGCTTCTTCAATGTGTTCGGTGCCAACCCGCCCCTTATGATCTTCAGCCCGGCAAGGCGCGGACGCGACAACACCACCAAGCACAGCTTCCACAATGTGAAGGCGGTGCCCGAGGTGGTGATCCATGCGGTGACCTACCCCATGGTGCAACAGATCTCGGTCGCCAGCGGGGAATTTCCCGAAGGGGTGAACGAGTTCGAGAAAGCCGGCTTCACCCCGCTGCCTTCCATGAAAGTGAAACCCTTCCGCGTGAAGGAGAGCCCCGTGCATTTCGAATGCGTCGTGCAGCAGGTGATCGAGACCGGAACCGGCGGCGGCGCAGGGAACTTGGTGGTTTGCGAAGTGGTGATGATCCACGTGGACGAGGCCGTGCTCGACGCGACCGGCAAGATCGACCAACGCCGCATCGATCTGGTAGGACGCATGGGTGGGCATTTCTATGCGCGCGCCCATGGCGATGCACTCTTCGAGCTTGCTCAGCCCAACACGAATTTCGGCATCGGGGTGGACGCGCTTCCGCGCGAGGTGCGTACCAGCACTGTGCTCACTGGGAACGATCTCGGCAAACTCGGCGCAAGCCTCCGGCTTCCCGAGGAAACAGCCGTGAACGAACACAAGCTCACCGCACTTTCCGAGATCTTCATCGCGCACCAGGCCAACCCACCGGAGTTGATGACGATCTTGCACCGGCTCGCCCACGACCTCTTGGAACAGGGGCGCGCGGAGGAGGCACTTCTTACCGTACTCGCATTCAACGACCGATAAAACCATGGCACAAGTCACCATCACTGGCACGATCAAACTGATCGGCAAAACGCAGGATGTGAGCGCATCCTTCAAGAAGCGCGAGCTCATCATCACCGAACCCAGCGGTCAGCGCCCGCAGCATATCCCGGTGGAATTCACACAGGACCGTACTTCATTGTTGGACAGCTTCAAGCCCGGCGAGGAAGTGACCGTGGCGTGCTATGTGAACGGCCGTGAGTGGGCCGCGAAGGATGGCACGATGAAATACTTCCTCAGCCTGAGCGGCAACCGCATCGAGCGCCAAGGTGCAGCGGCACCTGCCGGAGGTGGTGGCTACCAAGCAGCCCCTCCTCCCACCGCAGCGGACATGCCTCCGGTAGGCGGAGACGAGGACGATCTACCGTTCTGATCCCGCTTCAACGACCCGTACGCACAGGTCGCCCCTTCCATTGGGGGGGTGCGAACATTCCTACGATCGCCATGATCGGCGCCGTTACCTGGAATTGGATCAACGCCAATAACGCGAGCAGTGTGTTCGATCGGCTTTGTTGGAACCGGTGGCCTTCGCGCACCAGCGCCAAGGTGGGGAAGAGCCATGCGCACCATGCCAGCAGGAGCATGCACCAGGTGTAAAGGAAAGCATCGCCCACATGCACTTGGTGAGCGACGAACCGGGTGAGCCCGAACAACCACCACGGAAGCCCAAGGGCAAATAGCCCAAAGGCCCAGGCGCGGGGGAACGATAGGCCCGCATTTTACCAGCCCACCGCAGGCGTTGCGCCCACCATCCCGCCCAAGTGCTCTCCGGGCGCACGGTGACAGCTACCGCGCGATCCGCTAGATAGCGCACCCTTCTTCCGCTCCGGCGCATGGCCTGTAATAGGAACATGTCGTCCCCAGAGGCCCAGTGCCGGTCTTGCGCATACCCACCTAGGGATCGGAACGCCTCGCGATCCACGGCCAGGTTCGCACCGTTGGCGAGCAAAGCGTTGCCGCTCAATGCACTTCCTGCGGCCACCGCGAGGAGCGCCGCCTGTTCCTGCTGTTGGTAGCGCGCCAACCAACCTGCACCTTCATCCATGAACACGGGAAGCAAGAGGAGATGGGGTGGGGCCGCACTCCATGCGCGTCTGATCCGCGTGGTGCGATCCTCGGAACAACGGGTGTCCCCATCAGTGAGCAGAACAACGGAACGCATCGCGAGTTCCATTCCCCGCTCGATGGCGGCTTTCTTCCCCTCTTGCGCCCCGAGCTGCTCGAAGCGCAGGTCCGGCCAATTCGCTTTCAACCCGCGCACGCGTTCGGCGGTCCGGTCCGTGGATCCATCATCCACCACGATGACATCGAGTTGCGCACGGTCCTTCTGTGCATGTAGGTCTTGAAGACAGGGAACCACACCATCCTCCTCGTTACGTACAGGCACGATCACGGATAGGCCGATGAGCTCTTCGCCCGGTCGCTCATCAACACCGTTGATCGCTGCGCGGAGGGCGTCGCCCCAGCTGCGCAAGATGTACGCATGCAACAACGCCACCATCACCGTACACAGCACTGCCGCGAGCGTTGCGCTCATGCCAGGACGACCGGCCGTCGAACGCGTGCGAAGAGCAGTATCACCGCTCCCAACAGCGCCGGTAACGCCAAATTCACGGCCCACAGCACGAACGAGGCGGACACCACATGCCAGGCTTCGGCATGCAACGGCACCAGCAATGCAACGGCCACGGAACCGCGCACACCCAACTCGGTGAGCATCGCGGTTGGCACCAACGAGGTGATCAAGAAGACCACGGGGACCGCTCCCCACGCGGACAAGACGCCTAGCTCGGGGGCCAATGCCATGAGCAACAGAACGAACTGGAGCGTGAAGGTCCCATAGCGAAGCATGCTGAGCGCAAGTACTTGCCTTGCGACCGAGGGTTCCACAGCCACCATGGCCACCGATGCCGAACGGAAGCGGCGCATAAAGGCCGGGCCAAGCAACAGTGACCGCGTCCACCGAGGCCGGAACAACAGGACCAGGACGATCCCGATGGAGAACGCGAGCGGCAGGAGCACAACCGTTGCTGGGAAGATCCCGGTCCAGGGAAGCGCTTTGCCCGTGACCATGAGCAGCAGGATCCCAAAAGCACCCGCCGCCAAGGTGACCGCGAACTGGGCCACACTGCCCGGGATGGAGGCGAAGGCGGCGCGGCTGCGCACATCCGAAGGGAGATGCGCGATCCGCCCCAGAAACTCACCGGTGCGGTTGGGAGTGATCAAACCCACTGCCGTGCCTGTGAGCGTGGCGCGGAGCGCTCCCATTCCATCCACAGCAGCAATGCCGCGCAGGAGAAGTTTCCACTTCCGGGATTCCAACCACCAGTTGAACGCTCCCAGCGCCACCACCACGGGCAGCAGCGCCCATACACGCAGATCCCAGTCTACCGAAGTAGAAGCCATGCCGGGTGTACCTTGGGCCACCAGGAGATGCTGCACCAGCAGCGCGCAGGCCAGCGCAAAGACCCCCCAGCGGAGAAGAACGTTCAGAGGAAACCGGCGGGAGGGCAAGGACCACATGGCATGAAGACGGCCAAAAATAGCGGGGTGGCCTCGGATAGCCCTGACGGAAATGCGGAAAGACCGCGTATTGTGGGAGAACGCATCATCCTGGGCATCGATCCAGGTACCACTGTCATGGGTTTCGGGGTGATCCGAGCCGAAGGACCGCGCCTCACGCTGATTGCTGCGGACGCCATCCGGTTCGATCCCTTGCATGACCATACGCTCAAGTTGCGGGAGATCTTCCGCCGCACCACCGCCCTCATCGACCTGCACCTACCGGACGAACTTGCCATTGAGGCCCAGTTCTTCGGCAAGAACGTGCAGAGCATGCTGAAGCTGGGACGCGCGCAGGGCGTGGCCATCGCGGCGGCCATCCAGCGCGAAGTGGCCGTAAGCGAATATGCTCCCACAAGGATCAAGCAGAGCATCACCGGATATGGCGGGGCCACCAAGGAGCAGGTGGCGGCCATATTGCTGACCCTGCTCGGTTTGCGCGAACTGCCCCGCAGCACGGATGCCACGGATGCTATAGCCGTGGCCGTATGCCATCATTTTTCCGGAGGTACGCTCACGCGACCGTCAAGCCCCAAGACCAAGGGGTCCAGCACATGGAGCAGTTTCGTGAAGAACAATCCCAGGCGTGTGAAATAGGACGCGACCGCTCTCATTCAATTTCTTCGGTGGCCACTTAAGCGGTGCGGATCCGATCCGCGATCGCGGCCAATTGCTCCGAAGTGAAATTCAGCCTCGGCCTGCTGAAGTCCATGTCCGATACACTACCGATAGGATCAGATGCACATGGGCGTGCGGCACTTCAAGCCCGATCGCTCCCTGATCCGATCGCGAGGAACTACACGCGCGATTTTGGCTGCCACTTGTTGTGCGAACGGCATGATGTCCGAAAGCAGGTCCGCAGGAAGGTCGAAGAACTTGTCCACCTCGTGCTTCGGGATCACTAACGTGTGGCCCTCGCGCAGCGGGTTGATGTCCAAAAAAGCGAGGAAGCGCTCGTCTTCCGCCACCTTGTGGCAAGGGATCTCGCCTAGGACGATCCGGGTGAAGAGGCTGGCCATCAGCGGCTGATCTCCACGATCTCGAAGCGGGTGCTCCCTGCCGGGGTCACGATCTCGGCCACCTCGCCTACCGCTTTACCCAACAGGCCTTTCCCGATCGGCGAGCCGACGCTGATCTTGCCGGTCTTGATATCCGATTCGGTCTCGGCCACGAGCGTGAAGCTCTTCTCCGCACCGGTGCCGGTATGCTTCACCTTTACGGTGGTGTGGATGAACACCTTGCTCGTGTCCACCTGGCTGGCGTCTATTACGCGGGCACTCGCCACCACCTCTTCAAGTTTGGCGATGCGCGCTTCCAAGAGACCTTGGTCCTCCTTCGCAGCGTGGTACTCGGCGTTCTCGCTCAGGTCCCCTTTGTCGCGGGCGTCGGCGATCTGCTGGCTGAGGTGCGGGCGCTCGACGGTGCGCATCCGATGCAACTCGTCCTGGAGCTTCTTCAGCCCCTCTTCGGTATAGTAGGCCGGTGTGGTCATGGCCGGGTGGTATCGGGATAGAATGGAAGAGGCCCCTTAAGGCCTCTTCCACCAAATATAGGCCGGTGCGGTTATAAGCTGATACGGACCCCGATCTGGTGTACCCCGCTCCAGGGATTCGTAGCGCGGTACGCATAATCGAGCCCGATCGTGCTCAACTTCTCCTTTCCGAATGGCATGTCCAGGCTCAACCCACCGGATAGGCCTGTGAAAACGGTGGCCGCTTCCTCCCGGTTGGTGATGTCCTCCTCGTACATGTAACCCACGCGCAGATGCACGATCCGCCGGAAGCCGTACTCCAAGCCACCCACGAACTGGTCGCGGGTGAAGGAATTCGAATTAAAGGATAGCGCGGCGGTCAAACCGTGCCGTTCGCCCAGCTTGAAATCGTAGGCGCCACCGATGGTAAGCATGGACGGAAGCTCGAAGCGCTGCGACCGCTGCTCCAACGTGATCTGGTCGCTACCGGCCACCAACACGCCCTGCACAGCCATGCCATCACCCGCATAGCGCATGGCGGGGCCTACGTTCTTGAGGGCGATGCCGAAACGGATCTGGTCCCGCTCACCGGTCACGTAGTTGATACCCGCATCGAAGCAGAAACCCGTGGTGCGCGCATCGGCAATGGACTCGGAGACCACCCGCACCAGCAACCCGCCGTAAATGCTGTTCGAGAAGCCTTTAGCATAGGCGATGGCGAAATTCGACTGGGTGGTGCGGAAGGTGCCGAGGCCTCCATCGGGTTGATCCACCGTGGTCACCGGGATATCGCCGAAGGCCATGGTCATCACGCTGATCCCGAGCGCCCCGGTCTCGCCGAGCTTCTGACCCAAGCCGATGCTATTGATCTTCACGCCGCTACCTTCCAACCAACGGCTGGTTGTGAACACGACCTCGGTCCTGCGCGTATGGGCTAGCCCGGCCACGTTTCCGAACATGCCTTCAACCCCACGAAGGGCGGCCGAATTCGCAAGACCCCAACCCGCGCTCCGCGCCCACGGATTGATGAGCAATTGCGCGGCACCGGCAGAACCCGCACGGTCGGGGTTCCCTGCTTGGACGGGGACCGTAGCAAGGGTCAGCACCCCCAAGGTGAGGCCCAGCATCCGTTGTTGCATCGTCATCGTCATGTCGTTCTCTTCTCTTCGTTCGATGATCGGACCCGGCTCAGAAATTCTGTAGATCGATGGGGCGCATCACGCCGAACCATTTCACCACGCGCTCGCACACACCGGGCACTTCGATATGGCAGATGTACACACCGCTGGCCACCGGCACGTTCGTAGCGTTGCGCAGGTCCCAGTCCAAGAATGTAAGGCCGTTGTCCTTCTTGAACCGCCGGACCAACGTGCCGCTCACATTGTAGATGCTGATGGTGCATAGCTGCGGCAGGTTCACGAATTTCACCCTGTTGTCCAATCGGCTCACTTCGTAACCGCTGAAGCCGTAATACGGGTTGGGCACCACACTGATCAGATCGCAAGCGGTCTCGGCGGTCTCCTGGTCCTCCACGATCACCGCACGCTCTCCGGTATTGAAGCTGTACAAGGGCAATCCATCGTTGCGCTGCGGATCGATCACCGGTACATAATCCGTTGTGGGCTGGCGGTAGGGTTTGTAAGGGTTGGCCACGTTCAGCAAGATCCGGGTCTCTGTGGGGATCAGTCCTTCTTGCGGGGTCTTCAGTTGGAATCCCGGATTAAGGACCGCGGTGCCCACCCAGTTGCATGCCCGGAACGCCCTGGTCAATTCCGCGTTCGTGCCCACCGTTAGTCGATCGAACAGGAATTTGCCTTCGTCGTATTGGGGCATGAAGGTGGGGTTCGTCTTCTCCCGCCAGCGGTTGCCGAACACGTAGATGTTGTGTTGACCACCCAATATCGGCGAGCCAAGTCCCGAAACCAAAGAGTCGCTCGGGTTCCAGATCATGTCCCTCCCTCGCGCGCCACCCCAGAAGCTCGCTTCACCGAACGCCATGTTCAGGCGCTCGCCGCTGCCCATGTCGATCGCGTAACCTGGGAACCAGCCCATGCCGGTGAGGTGCCCGTTCAGGCCTGCCTCGTCGTTATTGCAACCCGGTTGGTTGTAGCCGATACCGTTCTTGTCCACACTCGGATCGGAACGCATTTCCAGTTTCTTGTCCGTGTTGTACTCGGCTACTCCCACGTTGTCTTCCATTTCCAACACCGGGCACCGGGTCCACTTGGTCTTATCCGCCGTGAACACGACCATGCAGCTACTGATGTCGCGTAGCGCGGATACCCCCTGTGCGTTGGCCAGTGATTTGCCCCCTGGCTGGAACGTGGTATCCCCGAGCAATTTGAAGGCTGTCCAAGTACCTCCAGAGAAACCTTGGTTGCTCTGCACAAGGATCCCCTCATACTGCTCATCGTCGTCCACACCTAGGAGATCCGGGAAGAGCACACCATCGTCCGCTGAAGTTCCCGCACGGATCCAGTTCAAGGCATCCTCTCCTTCCCCATCCGGCACCCCGTTCAGCCACTGCTGCGATGGGTCCGCATAGGTGATCGAAGCGCTAAGGAAGTCGGTGAACGCACCCTCGGTGAAGTACTGTGCGATCGTGACAGACAAGCCCCATTGTGGGATCAACTGCTCGTTACGGATCGCGATCGTCGTATCCGCGAACACCGTGTCCTGCTCCTCCACATACACGAGTTTCCAACTCGCGTCGTTCAAGTTCCCGTCCGTGACACTATCGGTGAACCACAGTTCGAAGTTCCCGGCAGGCACCGCCAACGGATCGATCACCTTGATCGATACGGGGCCAAGGTTCGTCTGGTAACGCAGCTGATCCGCACGCCACGGCGCTCCGTTCATGATCAGATCCACGGTGCTGCTGCTCAATGCGATGGCCCGGTTCCCATTGCCCGTCCCTTCGATCCGTGTCAAGGTGAACTCATCCCCGTACCCGGCGTTCAGTATGGTGCCACCGTTCTCAGGATCGTTCTTGTGCGGTATCCCGCTGAACGGACGGATCGGGCCGGCTGCGGACTTCCGTCCGGGCAGATAGGGCGTGGCTTGGCCGGTGAGCGATTGCGGGTCCGGGTTGAACGTGCCCCAATTGTTGTAGCCATAGGCGATGGCCATGTAGTGGTAGGTCTTGAAATTCACCAGACTCGGGTCGCCTTGCGCGAACAGATCGGTGGTGACGCGGAACGAGTGCGCGATACCCTCATCAGAACCGGCCACCATAAGCGTGGGCACGGGCAGCCCGATATCCGGGTCCTCGATGTAGTTGATCAACTCTGAAACGTCATCGTCCAGGTCGCACTGAAAGGCCAATCGCGCCAAGCTGGGGTCGCGCAGGTCAGCCGCGCTCACCTCGCCGTTCTTCAACTGGTAGACCTGATACCCTTGGAAGTTGAAGGTGCGGTCGGTCGCGTCCTCGGGAATGATCGGATCATCCTCTTCGTAGCGCTCAAGATAGTTGTTGCCAACCTCCAGGTTGGTGATGGTGATGATCAATTCACGATCCAGTTCCACGATGCTCAACTCCGGGGCATCCGGCCCGTTGAGGATCTGGAAACAGTTGTCGAACAATGCTTGGGCCAAGTCATCGGCGCGGCGCACTTCTTCCACGCTTTCGAAAGGGCCACCACCTGTGGCACGCGCCCAGACCACACCTACGGTGATGTTGTTGTAAGCGCCCGGTTCGAGCACGAAGGGGCCCGCGCTCTGCACGAAGCGCCGATCGAAGGGTGCGTTCCCCGAATTCTCCTCGGTCCAAGGTACTTGCGGGTTGCAATCCGTTCCCCAACCCTGCGGATCGCTATCGCCGGGGAACATGTATTGCGACAGAGTGATATCATCGCTCGTGGTGTAACCAGTGCCGCCATACGACATCGGGGTGCCGTCCTTCCACACGTTAGTGAGGAACCCGTAGTAGTGGATCGCGGTAACCGGATCGCTCGTTCCAAAAGCGCCGCTGATGTTGTGGTAGAGGAAGGCGCGCATGCCGTAGCGCTCATTGTCCACGACCGTATCGCCGTAGCCAATACCAATGCCTTTATAAGGTATACCGAGTGCAGCGCGAGCGGAATTGCAATCCACCACAGGCTCATCTACCGTGGGGCCTGGGTTGTCAACACCGTCATAATCCTGGAAGGGTCCTTCGAAGAAGTCGATACCGATGGCAGGCGGCTGCACACCGTAACCGGGGTGGCCATTGCAGTTCTCGTCGTTGTTGTCCCCGTTATAAGCGTAGCCCAACCCGCGCTGCACATCGCAGCCTACAAAGTCGTCATCAGCGCAGCCGAGGTCCACGTCCACCCACTGTCCGAAGTACGTGTTCTGCAACGGTTTGTGTGCCTTGGTTGATGAGCACATAGTTGTAGAAGGTCATGTTGTTCACCGCATCGTTCGTGCTGAAGGCGAACGCTTGGGCGCGGATCTCCATGCCAATGGGCAGTCCCCCGGTCTCGGTGTGAGCGTTGCCCTTGTCGTTGAAGACCCACCAGATGTTCTGGTCCCCGAAGAGCGGGACTTCATCCTCGCGCTTCTTGGTCTTGCAATCGATGTTACCGTCCAGATCGTACTTGGGGTAGTCGCCCTCATCCGGGTCGTACTCATCGTTCGCGTCGAAATCGAAGTACGGGGCGAGGTTGTAGTCCTGGTTCAATGAGACGTCGCCATGGGCCGGCCATTCGCTGTAAATGGTGGGCGCGCCATAATTCGGGAACTCCACGCTCTCATCACACTCGGGATCCAAACGGCAGCGGTGGAAGGCGCGGTGCAGTTCGGCATCCTGGCGCAGCGTTTTCCATGTGCGGTCATAAGCCAGGCACACATTGGCTTCGACGGAAGCGGAACCGTCGTTGGTCAATGGACCGGGCCAAAAATCGTTGCCGACCTGGCGGAAGCGGACACCTGCCAGTTTCAACTGGTTATCGGGAGAGTAGCCGCCCATCCAGAGCGAACCCGCGAAAAGCGCGTCCGGGCCGCTGCGGTCCTCCGTGCGCGGCACCTCATAACCCGGGCCACCGGCACCGGTACGGTTCTGCCACATGTTACCGCCGGTCTCGATCAGCGCGCGTACGTTGTTGAAGTCCAATTCGTCCCGGGCAGTGGAAGGCGAACAACCTGCGGCCTTGGCCTGGACCGTTGCGGATCCTGCCGGGCGGTTCGCCCGCCAATCGGGTTGACGCGCAGTGAGCTGGCCGAAGGCCAGGAACGCGAAGACTGCGGCGGCGAAAATTCTGGTGGTCGGCATCGGTTGGTTACCTGTCATGGCCGTATGGTTCATTATCAGAAGGACAACCGCAATCCCAAGCGGATCGTGCGGGGCGCACCGATCTTCCCTGGATCGGTGACTTTGGTGTCGTACAGATCGCGGTAGCTATCCACATCGATCCGTCCGTTGATGCTGTTCTGGTACTGCGCGGCGGCCAAGTAGCCATCATCATCCGGCGAGCCAGTGGCACGGTACACGCTCGTTACGTTGCGGGTGTTGAACAAATTGGTGACCAACAGGTAGATGTTCATCTCCGCGGTCTTCGCTTTGTCCCCGTCCTTCTTCCCGAAGTTCAAGGAAATGTCCCGGTCCAATTGTGCGTCCGCGGTGAACTGCCAGGGCAGGCGCGCACCGTTCAATGAGCCGTCCAAGCGATAGCTGCCCTCCTTGTTGTCAATCGCGCCTTCCTGCACGATTTGGCTGGAGTTGCTGTATGGCGTTCCACTCCCGAGGATCGTCACCACGTTCAATCCCATGCGCTGTAAAAGGTTCGCACCGAACACGACAGGACCATTGTAGTCCTTGCCGGCACCATAGCGGAAGTCGGCGGTGATCTGGATCCTGTGGCGCTGGTCGAAATTCAAGGGGGTAAGCACACGCAAATTGCTCTGGTTGCTATTGATCAGGCTCAGCGTGCTGTTCGGATCGCTGCCGGTGCCATCTGCGAACTGCAGGGTGTAGCTCGCGCGCATCCAGATGTTCCCCGTGCGGCGCAGGTCATAGGTCGCGGAGAGTCCCTTCACGGTGCCGAAGTCGATGTTATCGAACGTGCGGTAGCTCACCGGCCACGCCTCCTGTACGTTGCGTATTTGGATCATGTCGCGCAGTTCCCGGTAGAAACCGGCGATCTTCAGCGAACTTGATTTGCTGAGCACCTGCTGGAAACCAAGCTCGTAGTCGATGGTCTTGCTCGGCTTCAAGGAAGGATTGTTCATTACGGCTGCCGTGCTGGTGTTCTCGATGAACGCCAGATCAGCGACGAGCAGACGAACCGCGCTGGTGGGGCGCTGGGTAAGAATGTCGTAGTGCGCGAAGAACAAGGCCTCGTCCGAGATCGGGAAGCTGAAGGCGATGCGGGGCAGAATGTTCACCGCAGGGGTGTAGTCCTCGAACGCTGTCTTCTTCAGTTTGCTGCCCTGCAGATCTCCATTGGGATCCGAATCGTAGCTGACCAGGTAGGGCGCGATACCCTCGCCGCCGCGCAACACGCGCGGATCCGCGACCTCTTCACCTTGTGCATTGTACCAGGTATCGCCATCGCGATAGCCCACCACACGGGTCGGATCGTTCAGGCGGTCCACGTAGAGTACGTAGTCGTCACCGATGTTCTCCGGGCGGTTCTCGGCGAGGTCCGCTGCCACATCGCTGTCCGGGATATCCCCTCCAACGGTATGGGCCGGACGCCACAGGTACTTGTCCTTCAGCGTGTTCTGGTTCGCATCGAAGCGGTCCACCCTTACCCCGACGTTGAAGATGATATCGTCGAAGGCGAACTTATCCATGAGGTAGCCAGCCATGTAGATCGGCGCGAACGGAGCCTGTACACGGGTGTATTGGCCTTTATCGTCGCGCTCATCGAAGAAGTCGGCGAAAGCGGGTCGCCCGGAGATCTTGTTCCCCAAATGGTCGTACCCTTCAAAATTCGCGAGTTGGTTACCGTCATTGATCAACTCCGTTGCGCTGAACATGTCCAAGGCGAAAACCGAGGGGTCCAGGGAATGGATATCTATGAAGTCCAGCCCGTTCGGATCCAAGCCCAGCGCGGCCCGCAACTGACTATCAAAGAAGGTCTGGTCCGGGCCGAGCGCCCGCTGGTAGGTGTAGAACGGGATGGTACCGAGGGGATAGGTAAGGGTGGCATCGCTCAACGAGGCATTGTCCAACTCACGGATGTGGGTGTTGGCCAATTGGAACGCACGGTTCCATAGGCCGATAGGCCCCAAGCTGTAGCGGCGATCGGTGAGTTGCTCGTATTCCACACCCACAGAAAGCGCATGCTGCCCGATGTCCGCCGAACCGATCGCGGTCAACCGGAACTGGTCCGTTTGGCGCCTGCGGAATTCGCCGCCATCCGGGTCATCGATGAAGCCGATATTGTTCCACAGGTCGTAGAGCCGGTTGGGGCGATTCCCATTGATGAGCGCATTGCCCTGCTGGATCGCAACGAGGTTTTCGTAAGGTCCCTCATCGCCCTGACCACCGAAGAGATTGGCGACATCGAAGGGTTGGTAGGGGAACAGCCCGAAATACTGGGACGTAATGGACGCAAGATCCGCGTTCGATTCGCTGGGTTCGAAGGTCACCAGCGTATCCCGGAAGCCGGTGTGCACAAAGGCGTTCTGAACGTTCGCACTCGTGTCGATATCCTGCAACTCATAGGTCGGGGCCCGGTAGGTGGTGAACTTGCCCACATGGCCGTACTCGAACAAGTTCTCACCATGTACTTCGTCCTCCACCTTCTGGGTCCAACGCGAATAGTCGAACTGAAGGCTGTAGTAGGCGTTCTTGATCAGCTGGGTGTCCTCCTCCCCCTCTTGTGCGCTCCTGTTCCCGAAACGCTGGGTGAACCGCACGAACCCACGCCAGGTGAGGTCCTTGTAACGGAAGTTGTTGCTCGCGTTCAACAAGCTATTGTTACGGTTGAAGTTCTGGCGGTCCACATAATCCACCGTACCGCCCAAGGACAGGGTCACGTTCTGTGCAGTGGCGATGTCGATCTTGCCCGAGGCGAGGTACGACACCCGGCCCGCGTTCTGGCGGGTCTTCAACTGTTCGAGGTCCTCACCGCGCAGGTAGTCCGAACTGTAGAAAGCGATCTGCCCATCCCCTACGTTCTGCAACTGGAGCGGAGAGGCCAATAGTTCATCGCGCACATCGGTTTTCACGCGCACATCGCCGAGGTAGGAGGGCTCGTTGTCCACCACGTTGGTGTACTGGCCGCTCAAGAAGAAGCCCAGCAACGGCTTGGTCTTGTTCCCCAAACTGTCTTTCTTGAAGAAGATGGGACCGCTGAGGCTGGCCTCCACTTGGTTGTAAGCGTACTTGTCCAGGCCCACGATATCGGTGATGTCCTCCCCGACCTTGAAGCCGCTGGTGAGGTATTCCACCCCGCCGAAGAAGCTGCGGCTCGGACCACGTGTGGTGATGTTGATGATACCACCGGTCACGTCACCGTAATTCGCGGGAACACCGCCGGTGATCACCTGCACTTCTTCAATGGCCGCCTTGGGCAGACCGGTGCCCGATCCCGCTGGCACTTTGATCCCGTCGATATAGTAATAGGTGTTCTCCGAACGGGCGCCACGAATACTGATACCACCACCCGTACCCGCATCGCTGGTACCCGCGACCGTAGTGGCGATGGATGCCGCCGAACGACCCGGCATGCGTGCGATATCCTCCCGGGTGACGGTCCCCCCAGAGGCGCCACCATCCTTCTGAATGAGCGGCACGGTGTACTGCACCACCTCGAACTCTTTCAACTCGATCCCTTGGTTGAGGCCAAGGTTCAGGAAGGTGATCGTGTTGCTGTTCACCACTACGCCGGTCTGCTTCAAGGGCTGGTAACCCACGTACGTCACGATAACGTCGTACGAACCGGGGTCCACCGGTTTGATGAAGTAGTTCCCATCGAAGTCCGTGGTGCCCGAAGCGACCACGGTCCCTCGGTTCTCGATCGCCACGTTGACGAAGGGAAGCGGCTCGGAGGACTTCTTGTCCGTCACAACGCCCTTCAAACTGCCGGCGCCCGATTGGGCGAAAGTTGCGGCCGCTCCAAGAAATCCAAGGGCGATCGTGGAGAATATCCTTCTCACCATCAACGAGTAGGTTTTACGTTCAGGACAACTGCGCAACGAGGGGGCGTAAAGATAGAAAAGTCCGCGATCCGTCAAATCGTCTGAAATCCGCTCTGGACGCGGGTTTCCGCAGAATCGACCCGTCGGGCTCATCGTTTCGTGGCGTGATCCAGTGGTCATCTTGTGGTGAAGTGGGGGAAAGATATCCCGGCGAGGACTGCGCACGACTATCGCGATCGCCAAGGAAGTGTGGATGTATACATGTCTGGCACCGCCTATTTGGTGAACAGCCTTTTCAGGAAAGGGTCCCTGTGGTGGCCGCTCCCATGCCTGTCCGCGCGTTTGGTGTTCTGCCGGATGCGCTTGCGCGTGGCTTTGTCCTGATGAGATAGGTGGCGCTTCCGGTCGTTCTTGCGCTGCTTGACCAGTTTCTTCTTTTCGTCCTTCTCCTTGCGCTCCTGGATGCGCTCTTGTTCCTTCTGCCCGATGCCACCATCCTGCGCGTGCATCGCCTCAGGCAACGCTGCCAGCAATGCGAGGAGGATCAGGAACGGCAGGGGGCGCATGTTGCAAGGATACAGGGTATCGCACATACCTACCTTCGCACAGCCGCGTTCCATCCGCACCATGCCGATCCGCCCCTCCTTCCCGAAGATCCTTATCCCGCTCTTGGCCGGGGTTCTCTTCTTGGCGTGCCGGAAAGAACAGCAAGGCGGCGTGCCCCTTACCACGGTGGACTTCCAGATCAATGTGAACAACCCGGCGTACATAGATCTGGCGGTGCCGGGCGGGTGGCTTTACCTCACCGGAGGTTCATTGGGCCTCATTGTGTACCGCAAGAGCATGGATGAGTTCGTGGCGATGGACCGCCATTGCACCTACCAGCCTGCGGAACTGTGCAAGGTTTTTGTGGACGAAAGCGAGGTGATCGCCCGCGACACCACCTGCTGTGGCAGCGCCTTTCTGTTGCTGGACGGAAGCGTGACCGAAGGACCCGCAGCGCTCGGGTTGCAGCGTTACAATACCAACTTCAACGGCACCACGCTGCGGATCTTCAACTGAACCGGCGCTCCAGAACGAAGAAGGCCCGATCGCGAGACCGGGCCTTCTTCGTTAGAATACGATGGGTCAGTACCGGTACGCGTCGCTCTTGAACGGACCGTTCTTCGGCACGCCGATGTACTTGGCCTGAGCGTCGGTGAGTTCTTCCAGCTCCACACCGATCTTGGCGAGGTGCAGCATGGCCACCATCTCATCGAGGTGCTTGGGCAGCACGTACACCTTGTTCTCGTAGTTGCCGTGGTTCTGCCACAGTTCGAGCTGTGCCAGTGTCTGGTTGGTGAAGCTGTTGCTCATCACGAAGCTGGGGTGACCGGTGGCGCAGCCCAAGTTCACCAAACGGCCCTCGGCCAGGATGATGATGTCCTTGCCATCGATGGTGTACTTGTCCACCTGGGGCTTGATCTCCACTTTGGTGTTCCCGTAGCTCTTGTTCAACCAGGCCATATCGATCTCGTTGTCGAAGTGACCGATGTTGCACACGATGGCCTTGTCCTTCATCTTGCGGAATGCGGCTTCCGTAACGATGTTGAAGTTGCCCGTGGTGGTGATGATGATGTCCGCACGATGCACGTTCGGCACCAGCTTCTTCACCTCGAAACCGTCCATGGCCGCTTGCAGCGCGCAGATGGGATCGATCTCGGTAACGATCACGCGCGCACCCGCACCACGCAGCGATGCGGCGGTACCCTTGCCCACATCGCCATAGCCGCATACGATGGCCACCTTGCCGGCCATCATGATGTCGGTGGCACGACGGATGGCATCCACCGCGCTTTCCTTGCAACCGTACTTGTTGTCGAACTTGCTCTTGGTCACGCTGTCGTTCACGTTGATCGCGGGCATCACGAGCGTGCCGTTCTTCTCGCGGTCCATCAGGCGCAGCACGCCCGTGGTGGTCTCCTCGCTCAGGCCCTTGATCCCCTTCACCAGCTCGGGGAACTTGTCGAACACCATGTTGGTGAGGTCACCACCATCGTCGAGGATCATGTTCAATGGTAGGCCGCCTTCGAAGGCGAAGATCGTCTGCTCGATGCACCAATCGAACTCCTCGTTGTTCATGCCCTTCCATGCGTATACTGGAATGCCTGCCTTCGCGATCGCGGCAGCGGCGTGGTCCTGGGTGCTGAAGATGTTGCAGCTGCTCCAGCTCACCTCTGCGCCGAGCTCCTTCAAGGTCTCGATCAGTACGGCGGTCTGGATGGTCATGTGCAGGCAACCGGCGATGCGGGCACCTTTCAAGGGCTTCTCTTTCCCGTGCTTCTCGCGCAGGGCCATCAGGCCGGGCATTTCGGCCTCGGCCAGTTCGATCTCTTTGCGGCCCCACTCGGCGAGGTTCATATCCTTCACCTTGTATGTGAGCTTCTCTTTGGTCTGCGGCATGGTGGTCGTGTTCATCGGGCGGCAAATGTAAAGGCTTTCGTCTGTGGTGGCCCGCTGGATAGCCCAGCGGCCGAAGGGTTTGGTTATGTTCGCATCATGGGCGCAGTGCTCCAACAGATCGAAATGGCAAAGGGTTCGGGGCGAAAGCTCCTGGCCGTGCTCATCGACCCCGATTTCGGGCAGGACGAGGATCGGCTGGAGCGCACCGTGCAGAACGCCTGCATGGCCAAGGCCGACCTGATCTTCGTGGGCGGCAGTTTGCTCACGTCCGCAGCGTTCGACCGTTGTGTCCATCTAGTGAAGCAACAGAGCGATCGCCCTGTGGTGCTCTTCCCAGGAAGCCCCGCCCAATTGAGCGCGCATGCCGATGCGGTGCTCTTCCTTAGCCTCATCAGCGGGCGCAACCCGGAACTGCTCATTGGACACCACGTTACCGCCGCACCCACCGTGCGCGCCCTTGGCCTGGAGGCGATACCCACCGGCTACATGCTGGTGGACGGCGGTAAGCCCACCACGGTGAGTTACGTGAGCCAGACGATCCCGATCCCGCACGACAAGCCCGGCATCGCTGCTGCCACCGCGATCGCTGGGGAACTGCTCGGCCTGCGCACCATCTATATGGATACCGGAAGCGGCGCCCTGCGCACCGTGAGCCCGGGGATGATCGCTGCCGTGCGCGCTTCGGTGGAGGCACCGATCATCATAGGTGGCGGAATTCGCGATGCGGCCACCGCTCACGCGCTATGCGAGGCCGGCGCGGATGTGCTGGTGATGGGCACCGCCTTCGAGCAGGATCCCGAGCTGATCTTCGCGATGAGCGAGGCGGTGCATGGGTGAGCCGCACGGACTTCACGGCTTCCGCAACCACACACACAGCAGCATGCCCTGGTCGGTCCACTTCATGTAAGGGACCAGCACAGGATCAAGCACCTTGGGGAGAAAGGTCTTGTCGACATAGAAGTTCTGATGCGCGACCTGGTACCCGTGCTTCGCCGCGAAAGACCGGAAAGTGAGCGGGGCGAACTCGAATAAATGATAGGGCTCGTGCATCGGGCTCAGGTTGGCCACCATGTCCGTTCCGCCTAGCCGGTAGTAGAAGTTCACCAGGCGATTGACAAGCCAGTTGGACGACGGCACTTCGATGCGCATCACGCCGCCCGGCTTCAACCAATGCATGCCACGCAGGATCGCCGCCGATGGATCGTACATGTGCTCGAGCACCACGGCATAGGAGATGAAGTCGAAGTGCGCCTCCGGATATTCGATGGTCTCGATCATGCCCAGCTTCAACCGTTCCGGGTCCAAGCCCATTCGGTTGATCGCCCTTTCATGGAAAGGATTGGAGGGTTCGAAACCGTACGTATCGAAACCCGCTCTGGCCATGGCCAGCATGCCCTTCCCGATCCCTGCCCCCACATCCAAAGCCCGTATCCGTGTGCGGCCCGGTAAGAGCGCCTTCGCCCTGTCGAGTTCCTCCACGAAGTAGTTCTCGTCCAATGTGAAGTACTCCTCGTTCCAATACGCTTCAGGCGGCACGCCGTAGTGGTCCTGCAGATCGAAGGGGATCGGCTGTGGATCGCTGTAGACCAGATCGCAATTGGAGCAGCGCCGGATCGTGGTCGAGATCCCCACCACTTTCCGCGGATGCCGACCCTGCGATTGGTTGAGACGCCTGCCCAGGATCTTGTGCCCGCCCACAGGAGAGCCGCACATATTGCACGCCGTTACTGGATCGAAATGGTAGCTGTACCGGCCCTGTCTCATCTGCTCTCCATCCCGGTTGCCAAGACGCGCGCACGTCCCTTGCGTTGCTCCGCCACTGGATGGCGGGCACGAAGATGTGACGTTCCCGGCGAGCGCGGATCAGAACCGCAGGCTCAGCCCGGCCAGCACATTCAACGGCGCCTGGGGAACAAACCGACCATTTCCTGCCTGCGCCCTTCGGAGACATAGCTGTATACCCAGCCATTGCTCTCGTACAACGCACTGAAGACGTTGCGTACCGTGACATGCAGGTCGATCCCGCGCAGGCCCTTCATCCCGAGCAACGTGACATTGCCCCGAAGGTCGTGAACCAGGTAGGCGTCCAGCATCCGCTCCGGGCTTGAGGTGTTGTCCAAGTACTGGTCGCCTACATAGCGGCCTATCCAAGTCAATTCCGCAGAGCCCTTCTCGGGTCGGTCCCATAAACGGAAAGACGCTTCGCCGCTCGCGATCATGGAAGGAGAGAAGGAGAGATCGGTGTCCAGATGATCAATGGCTTGTTGTCCGCCCAGGTCCCAGTCATCCACGAACTCGGTGAAGGCGCGCACCTTGTTCCGGCTCAGGGTCGCGTTGCCACGCAATGTCAGCCAGGGCAGGATCCGCGCGGCCAGGGATAGTTCGGCACCGGTTCGATAGCTACGCGGAACGTTGGTGCGCAACGTAGCACCCACATCGTTCAGTTCACCGGTGAGGACGAGCTGATCGGTGTAGTCCATGTAGTAGATGTTAAGCCCTCCGCTGAAGCGCCCACTGCGCCGCTCGTAGCCCAACTCATAGTCGAACAAGCGTTCGCTGCGCGGACGACCGCTCGGCGTGGTTTCCACCAGATCGTCCCTGTTCGGCTCACGATTGCCCACTGCGAAAGAGGCGTACACTTTGCCACCCTCATGCGCGCGCCATAGCACACCTGCCTTGGGATTGAAAAACGTGTAATGCATCTGCTGCGTGATGTTCTCCAGATCGTTGTCATACCCCAGGAACGTATGGTCGACCTGGCGCATCTGCAGGTCGCCGTACACATCGAACCGATCGCCCAGCGCGAGGGTGAGCTTGCCGAAGACATTCACATCCGTCTTCCGCGCATCGTTGTCATAGTAGCGATGCCGGATGTCCGTGTTCCCCGCATACCGCGCCCAGATCACCTCACCGAAGTGCTCGCCTTCGTATAGCGCGTAGCTTCCTCCGATCACCAGTCGGTGCCGCCCGAGCTCCACATCCAAACCGAGGTTCGCTCCGGTCAACCTATTGTCCAGCCAACGCCTGCGTACGAGATCGGTGGTGGTGATCGTATCGCCATCGATCACCGCTGGGGCGATGCCGTAGGTGGCGAGGTCGTCGTTCGCGCGGAACTGCTCGTAGTACCCCGAACCGGGAACATGGAAGAGCGTGAGGTGCAACGCGGCATGATCGCTGATGCTTTGGTCCAGCAAGAGTTGGTACTGCGTCTGGTCGTAGTTGTCCACTTCATTCACGTAGGTATACCCGTTGAAGGTGCGCGCGGTGTCGATCACTTCGCGTGGCACACCGCCCCAGGCCTGATAGGTCACTTCCTTCCCTCGGAAAGTGATGAACCGCAAGGATCGCGTCCGGCCCATCCACGCCGCTTGTAGGAAGTAGCTCTTCAGATCCGCGCGTGCACGATCGATGTAACCGTCGCTGGTGATGGACGACAGCCGCACATCCAAACTGAACCGATCGGCCAGCAGGCCCGTTCCCGCGCTCACCGAATAGCGCTGGGTATTGAAGGAACCGCCGCTCACGCTCACCAACCCCCACGGCTCGCGGCGCACTGCGGTGGTGCGCACGTTCACGCTCGCGCCGAACGCCGCAGGACCATTGGTGCTGGTGCCCACACCGCGTTGCACTTCGATGTCTTCCGCGCTGGTGGCAAGGTCCGGCATGTTCACCAGAAAGGCGCCCTGGCTCTCCGCATCGTTGAAGGGCACGCCGTTCACCGTGATGTTCGTGCGCGTGGCATCACTGCCCCGGATCCGCATGTACGTGTATCCGATGCCCGTGCCCGCATCGCTGGTGGCCACCGTGCTGGGCTGCGTTTCGAGCAAGTAGGGCAAGTCAACGCCGGTGTTGGTGCGCGCGATCTCCGCTCTGGTCATTACGCTCTTCGCGAACGGTGTGCGCTCACCTGCACGTAGCGCGGTGACCTCCACGGGTCGCATCAACACCGCTTGCGGCTTCAATTCAAACAACAGGTCCGATGTGCCTTCGTCGAGTTGGATGATCGTGTCCACCTCCAGGTAGCCCATGCTCGACACGCGCAGGCGCTGCGGGCCGGGCCGCAGTCCGTTCACGCGAAAGTGTCCATCGCGATCCGTCACGGCGCCGAACCGCTGATCGTCTCCAACCACGACCGCCACACCTTCCAAGGCTCCGCTTTCCGCGGTGGTCACCATGCCGGTGAGGCGCACTTGTGCCTGCGACGGAAGGGCGAGGACCATCACACACACACCTGCTGCGAACTTGCTCATGTTCAAATCCGTGTAAAGCGTCGTACACGGAGTGCCCCGGAAGTTGGGAGCGTTCCCTTCGCAGCATGACCTGCGCAGGTTCGATGGGTATGATCTCAGCCCTGGCTCACACCGGGGCACCCCTTGTAGACGGGACGAAGGTAGGTGTGCGATCGTCAACGCGCCGCTCAGCCAATGGGCTGTACCGTCGCGATCGCCTTCCGCCAGCGGTGGTCGCGATCGCCGGCAATGATGGTGTACGGCTTGCCCAATGCACGCAATGTGCGCTCATAAACGCCGAACAGCCGGTCGCGATCACGCGGGTTCTCGCGCTGTGGATCGGGCTCCCAAGGAAGATCGGGCGCACACAGCAACCAATGATCGTAGGGGCGCTTTTCCGTTCCTTCAATGATCCACGGATCGCTGCGGCCGAATTTCTCCTCACCCCAAATGCGGATCGTGATCAGGTCCGTATCGCACAACAGTATGGACGGGGCATCTGCAGCACAGCCTCCTCCGCCCCGATCTGCGATCGCGCGATGATGAGAAGGTCGGCCTCCACATAAGGTCGGCCAATGGCGTCCAGGTATCCACGCGCCTGTTCGACCACCCAAGGAACGCCGAAATGCATGGCCAGCAGGCGACATAGTGTGGTCTTCCCGCTGCTTTCCGGGCCGGTGATCACAATGCGTCGCACGGCATGAATGTAACTTTCCATCACGCTTCAGGCAGCGATCATAGCGCACCGCACATCTATTCGGCACAACGGACATCCCCATGAAACACTCGCTTACACTGATCGCTGCCGCCGGTCTGCTGATCCCGGCGCACGCCCAAATGAGCCCCCGTGCGGAGGCTCCACTGATCGACCACATGCGCGAGGTGAACGCGCAGTGGGACACGCAACAACCGCTGCTGATCGACGGTGCGCGCATCATTCAATTCAACAACGAGGCCGAGCGCATCGCCATGCACCTGCACCTGGTGCGCGCACAGCTGATGGCGCGCACACCCGAAGGCCTTAGTGCCGCGCAGTGGAGCGAGCGCACCGATCTTCTGAACGATCTCGGCTCCTACGCGGACCGCGGTCTCTTCCCGCAGAACCATGTGCTCCCCTATCGCAATCCCGTCTTCATCGACCCGCACAACACGGCCTGCGCGGTGGGCCAATTGATGATCGAGAGCGGGCACCGTGCGCTCGCCGAGCGCATCGATGCGGAAATGGAACTCGCATACGTGCATGACATGCATCGCGCGGATGTGGATGCATGGGCCAGCGCGCATGGCTTCACCGAAGACGAGTTGGCGTGGATCCAACCCGGCTATCCGCCCAGCATCCCTTGGAACACGCTCGGAACAGGCACGAACGCACCGGTGACCACCCTGTTGAAGCTCGGCAACGGCCAATTGCTAGTGGCAGGGTCTTTCACCACGGCGGGAGGTAGCAGCGCACAAGGGGTGGCACTATGGGATGGCGCCAACTATAACCCGGTGGGAAGTGGCGTGGTCGGGTTGGCCGAATGCGCTGTCGAGTTCAACGGAGCGATCTATCTGGGTGGCAGTTTCCAGAACGATCAAATGGACCTGGCCGTGTGGAACGGGAGCACCTGGAGTTATGAGAACATCTTCCAAGGCATGTCCCCGCGCACGCATGCTTTGCATGTCTTCAATGGGGTGTTGCACGCGGCCGGGGAAGCATCCGGTTTCGCCGGAACGGATGATGTGGTGAAGCGACTGGTGAACGGCTACTGGGAGCAGGTGGGCAGCACTTTCGATGCCACGGTGACCTCCATGGCCACGCACGACGGCCGCCTTGTGGCCGCCGGGTACTTCACCACGATCGAGCATCCCTTAGAGCCATTGCTCATGCATTGCGCGGCATTGGATAGCCTCGACTGGACCAACCTGGCGCTCGGCCTCGACGCACCCGTGCATGCGTTGATCGATGTGAGCGGAACACTTTACGCCGGTGGTGATCTCTACGCGAACATCGTTCCCACCTTCGGGTTGGCGAGCCTGGCCCCCAATAGCACCACGTGGGACCCCCTGCTCCCGAACCACAACATGTACATGGCGGTTGGGCTCGGTCCTGCGTTCATCGGTTCGCTCGCGGAAAAAGCGGGCACGATCTATTTCGGCGGGACCTTCCAGCTCTATGTCGGCTTGGTGGAAGGTATGAACCTGGGCCGTTATCTCGGTCAGCCGGACCAGGTGGAGCCGCTCGTCTGGCTCGATGCACCGGTGCTTGATGTGTGCGTGCTTGGCAACGAGCTGGTCATTGGCGGCGACTTCAGCGTGCCGTATTCCCATGTGGCCATCACCGATCTCACCACGGGCATCCACGCGCACGAGCTGGTGTCCGCACAAGTGTATCCGGTACCCGCGCAGGAGGTGCTCAACGTGGCCCTCCCCGCGGGCATTGCGCAAGCGCGCGTGCGCATCACGGACGGACAAGGACGCATCGTGGGGCAGTGGCGCACCGTGACCGGCCCACAACATGCGCTGGCGATCGAGGACCTCTCCCCGGGCGCGTACCTATTGGAGGTGGACGCCGATACGCCCATGCGTGCGGTGCCCTTCACCAAGCGCTGAACTTAGCGGTCGATCGAACGAACGGGCCTTTCGCGGATAACGCGGAGGCCCGTTCGTTCCTTTGCGGCCATGCCAAAGAGGGATCGTGCCGTGGTGATCGGCACTGGAGTGGGAGGGCTCGGCGCTGCTGTGCGCCTGGCCCTGAAGGGATATAAGGTCGATGCGTTCGAGGCGGCACCCACCTATGGCGGCAAGCTGGCCGAGTGCTGGTTGGGGGACTACCGCTTCGATATGGGCCCGTCGGTGTTCGCGATGCCACATCGCGTGGAGGAACTCTTCGAACTGGCAAGAGTGCCGATGGCCGGACATTTCCAATACCGAAAGCTCGAAAAGACCTTCCGCTACTTCTGGGGAGATGGCACGCGCGTGCAGGGTTGGAGCGATCCGCAGCGATTGGCGGAGGAATTGGAGCGCGTGCTGCAGGTCCCTCCGCAACGAACCCTTGACCATGTGCGCAGGGCGCATCGCTTGCTGGACACCACAGGCCGCACTTTCATGGAACATTCACTGCACCATGTGAAGACCCTCTGGAAAGGTGGTGTCGGCAGTGCGTTGTTCAACGCCCGCCTTCCCGAGTTGATGGACACCCTGCACGAAGTGGACAAGCGTCAGTTCAAAGACCCGAAGGCCGTACAGTTCTTCGATCGTTTCGCCACCTACAACGGCAGCAACCCTTACACCACGCCAGGCATCATGCGCATGATCGCCGGGCTGGAACATGAGCGCGGACCCTTCTACCCCATTGGCGGCATGCGCACCATCGTCAGCTCGCTGCACGCGCTGGCCGAGAAGGTCGGTGTGCGCTTCCACTTCAACGCGCCGGTGGAACGCATCCTGCTCGACCCCAGCAAGCGCAAGGTGACCGGCGTACGTGTGAACGGCGCGGATCATGCGGCCGACGTGGTGGTATGCAACATGGACATCGAACCTGCCTACCGCAGGTTGTTGCCTGACCTGCGCGCGCCGGAGCGCACCCTGAAGCAGGAACGCTCCACCTCCGCGATCGTGTTCTACTGGGGGATCAAACGATCCTTCCCGGAGCTCGGCCTGCACAACATCTTCTTCAGCAACGACTACCGCGCTGAGTTCACGCAGCTCTTCGACAAGCTGGACGTAACGGACGATCCCACGGTCTACGTGAACATCACCAGTAAGGAGGACACACCCGATGCGCCACCCGGCTGTGAGAACTGGTTCGCGATGATCAACGCGCCCTATCTCGCAGGACAGGATGTGGACGCGATGGTGCGCCGCACACGTGCCGCGATCCTTGGCAAGCTCCAGCGGATCCTCGGTGTGGACATCGAACCTTTGATCGAAGTAGAGGATGTCCTCGATCCCGCGCGCATTCAAGAGCGCACACAGAGCCATCTTGGATCGATCTACGGCACGAGCAGCAATAGCAAGTGGGCCGCGTTCCGCCGACATCCGAACGAGCATCCGAGGGTGCGTGGCCTTCGGTTCTGCGGCGTTACCGTACACCCGGGGGGTGGCATTCCGCTCGCGCTGCTCAGTGCCAAGCTCGCCACGGACACCTTGCCCAGGGTGGTATGAAAGGTCTCACGCAACTGGCGGCGTTCACCGCCATCATCGTCATTCTGTACACGGTGGGGTTAGTAGGCCTCGCCGGTCCGTGGACCGCGGACCTTGTGCATCTCACTCCTTACAACTTGCTCATTACGGCAGGGCTGCTTCTCTGGCAAGCCCGACCGGATGCACGCACTTGGGTGTTCGCGTCGCTGGTGCTTGTGAGCAGCTATCTCGTTGAAATGCTCGGCGTACGCACGGGCGTCATTTTCGGCACCTACTGGTACGGGGATGTGCTCGGCGCGAAGTTGTTCGACACACCGTTGCTGATCGGCGTGAACTGGCTGATCCTGGTGATGAGCGTGGGGCCCTTGGTGGCCCGCTTGCGACTTCCTGTGTACCAAAGCGTGCTGGTGGCAGCGCTGATCATGGTAGGTGTGGACATGTTGATCGAACCGGTGGCCATGCATCTCGGGTTCTGGTCGTGGCAGGACAACGTGGTGCCGCTTCGCAACTACATCGCGTGGGGGGTGGTGAGCGCGATCCACTTCACCTTGTTCTTTACCCTGCCAGTGAAGCGCGAGAACGCCTTCGCGCCGGTGGTGCTGGGCGCCCAGCTCTGCTTCTTCGCGGGCATCATCATGGTGAACGCGGTGCGCGGCATGGAGCGCTTCACCTACCTCGCGCTCGACCTGTTCACGTTGAGCTTTCCGTTGATCCGCAGCTTCGAACCCAAGATCCTCTACTGGCGCAAGTGGCGCGGCCTGTTCACCGGCATCGGCGTCATGGCCGTGGTCTTCCTTATCTGGGACGCCATCTTCACGGCGAACGGCGTGTGGGGCTTTACGCCGCGCTATCTCACAGGTCCGCACATCGCACGGCTGCCGCTGGAGGAAGTGCTCTTCTTCCTTGTGGTGCCCTATTCATGCACCTTCATCTATGAGGTGATGCGCTACTTCGTGCGGCGCGATGTGTTGGGCCGTGTCGCCCGTCCCTTCTGCATGGTGTTGATCGCGGTGCTGGTGGTGGTCGCCACCTGGCACATAGGGCGCATCTATACCGCGATCAATTTCTTCTGTGCCGCAGGGCTGCTATCCCTCCATGTCTTTGTGCTGAAGAGCCCTTACCTCGGCCGCTTCCTGCTCGGCTATGGGGTGGTGCTCGTGCCTTTCGTGCTGGTGAACGGGATCCTCACCGGCACGCTGCTGGAAGAACCCGTGGTGTGGTACAACAACGCCGAGAACCTCAGCATCCGCGTCGGCACCATCCCGCTCGAAGACAGCATGTACCTGCTCTTCTTCCTGCTGCTCACCATCACCTTCTATGCGCTACCGCTGAAACGTGCGTATGGTGATCTGCCACCGCCGGTGGAGGGGTGCGGTGCGGATTGACGGCGCAGGGGCAGGAGGCAACGCGATCATTGCGCCTGCACCTGCCCCTGCGCCTTGAGCTACCTGCGAACCACCGCCCGCACCACACCCAGCCGATCACCGTTGTGCAGCAACTCCACAGCGTATGCCCCATCGCTCAGTTGGCCTACAGCGAGTAGAACGCCGAAGCCATTGCTGTACACCTGCTCATCCCGCACCACGCGCCCGGCAGCATCACGCCAACGCACCTGCAACGCGCCGCGCTCGGCTACGCCATCCAGCCAGGCATATGCGTCGATGGGGTTGGGCCATAGGTTCAGCCCAGGGCGTGGTGTGATAGGACGAACGGATGCTGCGAAAGGACTGTCGTGGTAGTGCTTGATCTGATTGCAGAAGCTATGTATCAATACTCCCGGGGATATGTCCAACGCGTTCCACAGGAGGCCACAGGCAACCCCGTTCGAATCCGGATGATCGATAACACCCATCCAGTGCGTGCTGCTGAAATGATGGGTCAGGTAGATCCGCCCATCAGGAGCCAAGACCATAGCGCCCGGCCAATCTATATTCGGATCGCCGAGATACTGGTATGAGTATACCCGATCCCGGGAGTTTTGGATCGCAGTGGTGTCATCCAAGCCAAGATCGTATTGGTCCAGATAGTGCTCTACACTATCGATCCCAGACACATAGAGCTTGGATCCATCCCCGGAGAACTCGATCCCATAGGAACGACTATGTCCTGGGAAAGTCATCCGATAACCCACCTGGCCGGTCATGTCATCGAAATCGAACAGTTGGACAATGCTGGGTGCCGGTTGTGCACCGCCGTTCGACGTACTGAGCGCTATCCTTTCACCGCTCATCGAGAACTTCATCTGCCCTTGAAAATTGTTGTTCTGATCCGGCAAAATGAAGATGCGATCGTGCGGGCTACCTGCGTGTGAAGTGACCGGCACGGTGTCCAATCCGGTGCCATCTACGAGGAACGCCTGGAACTCATCGGTATCCCATTCATGTAACAGCACCCAATAGTCCGAACCATTCGAATGGGGGGTGCCGGTGAGCTTCTCCGTGAGGCTGTCAGTGAATGTCCATCGTGACCCGGGTACAACATCGCCCAGGCCGCCATCCAGGCTCATATCAACGACCGAACAGGTCGCCTTCGGCCAATCCTCAAAGGTCGTACCATGGATATGAACGACCACATATCGCTCCGGGCTGCCGGGCAGCGGGATGATCAACGACCCTTGCGTCACATCGCCGAAGGGCTCCATGGTGAACGGCCCCTGGCCGTTGGGCATGCAGTGCCCGAGTGCATTGTAGACCGAATCGTGACCCGCGATGAAAAGCAGATCCCCTTGCAGGTCAGAGATGACACTTTGACCTTCCGAAGTAACCAACCCTGTGGGGACATGGAGTATCGGCGGAACACCTGGGATGAACTCGAGATGTACGCCATCCCCAAGCAACCAGTGCGCGTTCCTGCGCTGCGCGAGAGACAATAGTGGGATCAGCAAGATGATCCAGGCAATGGAGCTTCTCATGGCGAACGGTTTTGATCACAACCATTTCACCGTCCATGCCTCCGTGACGTCGATGTGTCTTGAAAAGCCCTGACAATCCGTGATATTGAACCCACTGTTCGCCACACTGCACTTGCCCTGTGCCACGGTGACGGTGCCGCTCAACACCTTGATCTGGCAGGGGCCGGTTGCACCCACAGGTACCGGTACGTTCACCACTTGACCGGCGCCGACATTGTGGCTCGATGAGAAGTTTGTGGCATCGCAGTCGTAGTAGATCGGTGTTACACTGCTGCACGAGTCGATGTCGCCCCATTTGATCTGTACGGTGTAAGCACATCCGGTCGCTGCATTATCTAATACGACGACTTGCGCATGCATGCTGCTGGTCGCGAAGAACATTAGCAGGAAGGACAAAAAGGCGTGACAGCGTGACGGCGATAGCGGTTTCATGTTTTTGTTTTTTTGAAAGTTAGTGGCGCTAGTCAGAGATTGTTCCTTCTGTTGACAACTTCTTCCCTCGTACGCTTGGGAGCCACTAACCACGCCTACTCAAAACGTATCATCTTTTGTGCCTTGAACTGATGCTGCCAGCGAAAAAAACCCGCGACCGCGAGCACGATGTACACCACGTTCAAGAACGCATAGCCGTCGTATCCGATCAAGTGGTTGTACCATACCGCCAGCAGATC
Source organism: Flavobacteriales bacterium (assembly GCA_016712025.1). Lineage (GTDB taxonomy): Bacteria > Bacteroidota > Bacteroidia > Flavobacteriales_F > PHOS-HE28 > PHOS-HE28. The sequence goes on along the minus strand of JADJRW010000012.1, from coordinate 22,056 downwards.
CCCCAGCGGCACCGATCGCGATCAACGCGGCATGCATCCGCCAGCCATAACTGATGATGCGTTCCGATCCTCCCGGACGACCCCAGGTCCACCAGCCGTAGGCACCCATGCCCGCATAGAACGCATTGAGCGAGGCCATGAGCCAGGCATCCTGCGCGACGTACAAGAACACGCCGATCAATGCCGCCACCAGACCGAACAGCCACCCGATGCGCTTCTCCAGCGCGATGAGGATGGTGAAGAGAATGTTCAGCGCGACCGCGCTCCATTCCAGGATGAGGGCGGTGGTGGGTGACATGCGTGGGGGTGCAACACCGCCACGACGCAACGAGCGCAACGGAGGCGCAACGTTAGGGAGAACTCCTTGGGCGCACCTTATTCACCGCCACGGCGCGACGAACGCAACGGGGGTGCAACGTAGGAAGAACTCCATGCGCCCATATTGTTCACCGCAACGAGCGCAACGGAGGCGCAACGTTAGGGAGAACTCCTTTTGACCGCCTTGTTCACCGCCACGGCGCAACGAACGCAACGAGAGCGCAACGCTTGAAGAATGTTGAAGAGGCCCAAGTCCGCAACGAGGTAGCGTGTTTGCTCGGAGAAGCGTTCTTTGCGCTCGTGGCGCCGTGGCGGTGGTCTTCCTACCGCGATCACATCCCGCAGTTGCACGGCGCGGAGAACTGGATCTTGGCGCGCGGCCAGAGGTCCGCGATGTGCTCCATCTCCTTCGGACTGAACTGGATCACACGCAGATCGACGTAACGCAGAGCTTCCATTCGCTCGAGCTCATCGGGGAAGCTGGCGAGGTCGTTGCTCCAGAGATCGAGCGATGTGAGTTGCTCCAAACGGCCAAGGCAGGCGGGCAAACTGATCAAAGCGTTGCGGCTCATGTTCAACCGCTTCAAGTGGCGCAGTGCGCAGATGGCCTCGGGGAAGTTCACCATCCGGTTGTTATTCGCGGAGAACTCCTGCAGGTTGGCCAACTCGGTGATCCACTCCGGCAGGGTCTTCAACTTGTTGTGACCCAGATCCAGGGCGTTCAGGTTCGGCAGGCGGCGAATTTCTTCGGGTACTTCCTTCAGCTTCTGTTTGCTGAGGTCCAACTTGAACACGAGCATCGGGTCCTCCAGCGCACGCTCTATACTGCGGAAGGTGCGCATGGTGTCCAGCGCAATGGCATCGAGCAATTGCGCCCGCGTACTGGTGCAGATCAGTAAGAGGAGGAGCAGCGGAACGATGCGCATGGGTTGTCGGGTCGTGGTCATGACGCAGCGATGGAGGCCAACGCCGCCCGGGCTTGTTCGCGGTCGATGTTCAACTGCGCTTTCAACGCGTCCAGACCGCTGAAGCGTATCTCATCGCGCAGCCGCTCCACGAAACGTACGCGCAGGGTTTCGCCGTAGATCTCGCGGTCCAGGCCGAAGAGGTTCGCTTCCACCGTGCGCTCGCCGTGCACTTCCACCGTCGGACGCACGCCGATGTTCAGCATGCCCTTCAAGGTCTCGTTCTGTAGCTGTGCGGTGATCGCGTAAACGCCGTTGGCGGGAACCAATTTCGAACTTTCCGCCAGGCCGATGTTCGCCGTGGGGAACCCGATGGTGCGACCGCGTTGGTCGCCCTTCACCACCACACCGCTCAGTTCGTAGGCGTAGCCGAGGTAGGCCTTCGCCGTACGTACATCGCCCGCTTCCAGCGCCAGGCGCACCTTGGTGCTGCTCACCTGCACATGGTCCACTTCGCGGGCGGGGATCTCCTCCACCATGAAGTCGTACACGTCGCCCAGTTGACGCAGCAGTTGGATGTCGCCCTCCCGGTTGCGGCCGAAGCGATGGTCGTGGCCGATCACCAGCGCATGCACGCCGATCCCTTCCACCAGCACGTCGCGCACGTATTCCAACGCCTTCAAGCGACTGAACGCACGGCTGAACGGGATCACCAGCAGGTGGTCCACCCCTGCCGCTTCCAGCAAGGCCACCTTCTCCTGTTGGGTGTTCAGCAGTTTCAGGTCATTGTCGTTCGGAAAAAGCACCATGCGGGGGTGCGGGTGGAAGGTGAAGAGTACCGAGTTGCCCTCCTCGCGCTGCGCCACCTGGTTCAATCGGTCCAGGATCACGCGATGGCCCAGGTGGACCCCATCGAAGGTGCCCGTGGTGAGCACGGGGCGCTCCACGCCGCGGAAGGTTTCGAGATCGGTGTGGACTTGCATGCTTCGGGGCGAAGGTCGCTATCGGAACCTAAGGGGCAGGAGCAAGACGGATCGTTGCGGCTGCCCCTGCCCCTGCGCCTTTCCCCGCGACTTCTCCACACCCCTTTGCCCCTTCGGCACCATCCGCTACCTTCGCGGCCGCAAATCGGAGGCAGCCCCTCCTCTATCGCTCAACCCCCTCATGTCCAAGCACATCGGAAAGGTCGTCCAGGTCATCGGGCCAGTGGTCGACGTGCGTTTTGAAGGCGCCAGCAGCCTGCCCAATATCTACGACGCCCTGCAGATCACCCGGGCCGACGGCACCATCCTGGTGCTGGAGACCCAGCAGTTGATAGGCGAGGACAGCGTGCGCGCCATCAGCATGGACAGCACGGACGGTCTCGCGCGCGGCGTGGTGGTGGAAGGCATGGGCCAACCCATAAGCATGCCCGTGGGCGATGCCATCAAGGGCCGTCTGTTCAATGTGACCGGTCAGCCGATCGACGGCATGAAAGCGATCGAGGGTGGCAAGCGCGCACCGATCCACCGCGAGAGCCCCCGCTTCGAGGACCTCACCACCAGCACCGAGATCCTCTTCACCGGCATCAAGGTGATCGACCTGATCGAGCCTTACGCCAAGGGCGGTAAGATCGGATTGTTCGGCGGCGCCGGTGTGGGCAAAACGGTGTTGATCCAGGAGCTGATCAACAACATCGCCAAGGGCTACAGCGGATACAGCGTGTTCGCCGGGGTAGGTGAACGCACCCGCGAAGGGAACGATCTGCTGCGCGAGATGATCGAGAGCGGCATCATCAAATACGGTGAGGAGTTCGGCCACAGTATGGAGAAAGGCGGCTGGGACCTGAATAAGGTGGACTACGCTGCGCTGGAGACCTCGCAGGCCACCTTCGTGTTCGGCCAAATGAACGAGCCTCCCGGAGCCCGCGCCCGCGTGGCCCTGAGCGGTCTCACCCTCGCCGAGTACTTCCGCGATGGCGATGAGGAGAGCGGCGGTCGCGACATCCTCTTCTTCGTGGACAACATCTTCCGCTTTACCCAGGCCGGTTCCGAGGTGAGCGCTTTGCTCGGCCGGATGCCGAGCGCAGTGGGTTACCAACCAACGCTCGCCACCGAAATGGGAGCCATGCAAGAACGCATCACCTCCACCAAGCGCGGATCGATCACCTCCGTACAAGCGGTTTACGTGCCTGCGGATGACTTGACCGATCCAGCTCCCGCGACCACGTTCGCACACTTGGACGCCACCACGGTGTTGAGCCGCAAGATCGCCGAGCTCGGCATCTATCCTTCGGTGGATCCGCTCGATAGCACGAGCCGTATCCTCACCCCGCAGATCGTGGGCGAGGAGCACTATCGCTGCGCCCAGCGTGTGAAGGAGATCCTGCAACGCTACAAGGAACTGCAGGACATCATCGCGATCCTCGGCATGGACGAGTTGAGCGAGGACGACAAGCTGAGCGTGTACCGCGCCCGCAAGGTGCAGCGCTTCCTGAGCCAGCCCTTCTTCGTGGCCGAACAGTTCACCGGCCTGCCCGGCGTGATGGTGCCGATCGAAGAGACGATCAAAGGCTTCAACATGATCATGGACGGCGGTCTGGACGACGTGCCCGAGAGCGCCTTCAACCTGAAGGGCAATATCGAGGACGTGATCGCCGCCGGTAAGAAGATCATGGCGGAAGCCGCGAAAGCCTAGTGCATAGTTGTTAGTTGTCAGTTGTCCGGGAACGACACTGACAACCGACAACTGACAACCGACAACCCAGCATGCGCGTAGAGATCATCACCCCCGATAAGGAGCTCTTCAAGGGCGAAGCCACCAGCGTGACCGTGCCCGGTGTGGACGGCAGCCTGGGCTTCCTGAACAACCACGCCCCGCTGATCACCGTGCTGAAGGCAGGTGATGTGAAGCTGCGCACCGAGAAGGGCGAACAGGTCTTCCCGGTGAAGGGCGGCGTGGTGGAGGTGAGCAAGAACACAGTGATCGTGTTGGCGGAATGATCCACGTTGACAGAACAACCTCGAGCGGCGCCCGGTGGGCGCCGTTCTTTCTTCCGCCGCCGGGGGGGGAAAAGGCCGCCAACCCCCCCCGCGGGGGGGGGGGCCCCGGGGCCCTCCGGGTCCCCCCCCAGGGGGGGGTGGGTCGGAACGACGCGCATCGTCCTGGCCGCCAAGGGTTTCGGAACGATCGGCGACCGGAGCATCTTGCTCTGCCTATTCATCGGACATGCCTCACATCGATCTTCCTCCCGGCCACAGCCCTGGCATCAGTGGCCTGCTGATCTACCGGCCCGAAACCGCACACCCACTTCGCGAACTGGTGGAGATCCTCATGCGCGGGCCTTCGTCCCTCACATCCGCTGAACGCGAGATCATCGCGGCCAGTGTGAGTTGGTGGAACAACTGTCACTTCTGCCACACCAGCCATGCCGCCGCCGCGTGCGCGCACTTGGGTCGCGGTCCGGACTTCATCGACGAGATCAAGGCGGGGCTGCCGAACGAACCGCTTTCACCGAAGATGCGTGCCTTGCTGCACATCGCACATCAAGTGCAACGCGGTGGCAAACACGTCACCGAAGGCGATGTCGCGCAAGCGAAAACCGAAGGCGCGACCGATGTGGAGATCCACGATACCGTGCTGATCGCTGCAGCGTTCTGCATGTTCAACCGCTATGTGGACGGCTTGAACACCTGGGCTTGGCCCGAGAAGGAGAAGTTCATGGAGATCGGCGGCAAGATGGCGCACGAAGGCTACATGAAGCCCTACGTGCCGGTCGCACCCTAGAGGGCGGCTCGATATCACCATTCGGGCTGCGCTCGGGTCTTTCACGGCCATGCGTCGTTGCTCAACCCTTACATAGCTCCGGCTATGCTCGGGTTTCGGGCCTTGACCGGCCGCGAAATACCTCTCGCTTGCGTCCAAAAGCGATCTCGAGACGCCCGCTGATCACTTCCACCGGTCGGGCCGATGCACCGGCCGATAGTTGGGATCCGAAGGACCCTTGTACGGCAGGAAAATGTTGCCATAGAGCACCTTGCTGTAAGCATACAAGAGCGGCGCGCCCACAAGCACCACGAAGCCCACTGCGATCAGTTGCCACAATAGAGCTTCCACCCCGAACACGAACCGTGCGATCACATAAGCGAGGATGCCACTGAGCACCGTGAGCCCGTACGAGATGTACATGGCGCCCATGTAAAAACCGTACTCCACCGTGTAGCTGCGACGGCATGCTGGACATTCGTCCAGCGTATCTCCCGCATGCATCAGGTCGTACGGATGCGAGCGGTAGAAGCGGCCCTCCCGGCAATAGGGGCACTTCATGCCCAGGATCGCCTTCAGCCGCGAGGGTGCTTCCGCCATGGATCAAAGGTATCCTGGCGTGGGTCGTGGCATGGTGCTTGAAAGCGGACCGCGAGCATAACTTTCCGCTCGAATACATTCACCCATGCGCTACTTCCTCCCCACCCTGCTTTGCCTGATCACACTCGCCGCCAACGCCCAGAAAGCGGGTGATAAGGTCCAGATCGAATCCACCGGTTCCTGGTATCCCGGCAAAGTGCTCGAAGTCAAGGACGGGCAGTTCTTCGTCGCCTACGATGGCTGGAGCGAGACCTTCAACGAATGGGTGGGACCCGACCGCATAAAGACCGCAGCATCAGAGACGACGCCTTCCGGGCTCACCAAGTTCAAAGCGGGCGACAAGGTGGAAGTGGATTACGGCATGGTGCCCGAACCCGCAACGATCATGGAAGTAGGTGAGAACAAGTACCATATCAAGTACGACAACACGCTCTTCGGCGACAAGTGGGTGACGGAAGCGCAGATAAAGAAGCTTTGATCGCTCCTCTCCGTTCGCTCTGAAAGCCCCGCCATCGGGGCTTTCTATGTTCGGTGTGGCAGGTGATGCGATCCGGATACCCCGATCCGGGTATTTCATGAACACCACGGCATGCGCTGCTTCGCCCCATCGAAAGACACCATGCTCACCACGACCCCCTACCGAACTACAAGAACGCTGGAGCGAATTGCGCAGCCAGCGCCCCGAACTACGCATACGTAACGCCGCACAGGAACTGGGCGTGAGCGAAGTGCAACTGCTCGCCCTGAGCATTGGGGATGGCGTGGTACGTCTTCGCCCGGAGTTCGCCGCCCTATTGGCCGAGGTGGGCACGCTGGGCCATGTGATGGCATTGACGCGCAACGATGATGTGGTACACGAGCGCAAAGGCACTTACTTGAACGCGTCGTTGGACAAAGGACCGGTGGGGCTGTTCGTGGGTGCGGACATCGACCTGCGCATTTTCTGGGGCGCGTGGGCAAGCGCGTTCGCTGTCAACGAGTCGAGCCAGGGCGGTGATCGGCAGAGCTTGCAGTTCTTCGCGCACGATGGCGAAGCCATCCACAAGATCTATCTCACCGAGAAGAGCGATCGTGCCGCGTACGATCTCCTGGTCGAAGGCTTCCGCGATGCGGACCAAAGCCCAACGCAAAGCGTACAGCCTCGCAAAACCGCGCCAGCGGAAATGCCCGATAGCGCGATCGATGTCGCCGCCTTCCGCACCGGCTGGTTGGAACTGAAGGACACGCACGACTTCCACATGCTGTTGGGTCGCCACCGCCTCGCACGCACTCAGGCCTTGCGTCTGGCGCCGGAAGGTGACTTCGCGGTGCCCGTGGCTCCCGCTGCACTGCGCGCCGTGCTCCACGATGCGGCCGCGCAACAGGTGCCGATCATGGTGTTCGTTGGCAACAAAGGCATGCTGCAGATCCATACCGGCCCTGTGAAGAACATCGTGGACGCCCGTGGATGGCTCAACGTGCTGGATCCGGAATTCAACCTGCATGTACGCGAGCAGGCGATCACCTCCGCTTGGATCGTGCGCAAGCCCACTGCGGATGGTACCGTGACCGCGCTGGAGTGCTATGACGCCCAAGGCGTGCAACTAGTGCAGGTCTTCGGCAAGCGCAAGCCAGGCATTCCCGAGTTGGAAAGTTGGCGCAGCCTGATCGCCACCGTCCAGAACATGGAAAAGGCATGAACGCGACCAGCGAACAAGCATCGCAGGGCAGCACGTCCTCCGGTCGCGTGAATCGGCTGCGCCGCATCGGCTGGCTGGGCTTCTTCTTCTTCCTGGCGAAAGGATTGGTGTGGCTCACCATCTTCCTGGGGGCCGGTGCGCTATTCGGATGTTGAGCGCGGAGCACAGGAAGTTCTGGAGCGACCAGGCCCGAACGAACGGTCGGCCAGCGATGTGTTTGGACGGTTCGGAATTGATCTTACCTTGGTTGCATGTCTCCAAGGAGCAGCACCTCACGACTTGGGCATGCGCGCACTGAACGACGCCGCATACCCCGCGCGGTGTTGGACCCCGTGCTGATCCGCCCGCGCTCTGGGCAAAAGGCGCAACAACGCACAGTGTCCTTGCAGTGGCATGATGGCGTTGGCGACCTGCAGTTCTGCGAACTCAGTCCGGCGCAGAGTTGGCCCTACTTGACCGAAGGTTGAGGTGCGCGTTGATCGCGCACAGCGCACGCGCCTTCGCTGCAGGTACAACGTTCGGGACGAGTGGGCCGTCTCTTCCGCGAAATCGCCCTACATGCGTTCGCTCGCCCTCACAAGCTTCCTCTGCACTGCTACGATCGCGCACGCCCAGGTCGTGAGCTATCAGGTCGTTGATCCGCTGCAGTCGGTGCTATCGCATCTGGCAGGGCCCAACGTGATCGTCACGGCGGCGGGCATCCAGAACGACCCGGTGCTCTTCGCCACATTCATCGACTCCACGGCGAGCATCGGTTTGGATAGCGGCCTTGTGCTGGTGAACGGTGCGCACTTCGTAGTGATGGGTCCGAACAATGTGCCGAACGCTTCCTTCGGCACTTTCCCTGGTCCTTTCGACCAGGACCTGGCCAACCTCAGCGTGCCCTACGGACCAACGCTCGACGTATCCCGACTGGACATCAACCTTGTGCCGCTCGGGGATACGCTCTCGCTGCGTTACGTCTTCGGCTCGGAAGAGTACGACGAGTGGGTCTGCTCGGTGAAGGATGATCGCATCGCTTTTTTCCTGGATGGTCCCGGCATCAGCGGGCCGTTCTTGGGGAACGCCATCAACATCGCACTGCTGCCCAGCGGCCTACCTGTTACTGTGAACACCGTGAACAGCGGTCAACCCGGCATCAACGGGAATGCGGGCCTGTGCTTTCTGAACGTGGGTTGGCCGCAGGATACCAGCTACTACATCAACAACGACTTCGGCCTCGGCACCCAGTTGGATGCGTACACCACGGTGCTCACCGCGCGTGCGGTGGTAGTGCCCGGCGAAACGTACCACTTGAAGATCATCATCGCCGATCTGGACGACGACAACTTCGACTCGGCGGTCTTTCTCGAAGCGGGTAGTTTGCGCTGCAACGAACTGCCCACTATGCTGCCTGAAGCGACCGGCGATGGCGCACCGCTCATCTGGGCCGATGCTTCGGGTATGTTCCATGTGCTGAACGATGGGCTCGCCGCACCGGTGCGTGTCCGTGTGTTCGATCCCGTGGGCCGCTTGTTGGTGGAGGACATCGCCGCTCAGAACGGTGCGCGATGGAGCCTACCGCTCCAAGATGCGAAGGGCACTCTGCTGGTGGAGGTGAGCGCTGGAGAAGAGCGGATCACCGGCCGGATCTTCATGCCTTGAGAAAACTTAGCTGACCATCTGAAGTCGCCAAGCGATACTCCACGTCAAAGCCATCGCGACCGGTCCTCGGGAACGCGTTAAGGCGATCTTCGCCCCGTGAGCGCCTTCGGCTATTACCTCGCCCTGCCTTTCGTATATGGTACCGCATGGCTCCCTATGCCCTTGCTTTACCTGATGAGCGATAGCATGTTCTTCCTGCTCTATCATGTGGTCCGCTACCGACGCCGCGTGGTCCGAACGAACTTGAAGAACAGCTTTCCGGAGAAGACGCCTTCCGAACTGGCGCGTATTGAGCGGGACTTCTACCGCTTCTTCTGCGATCACAGTGCTGGAAACGTTGAAGACACTCACCATAAGCCCTGCCCAGGTGAAAGAACTGGTGCGGACCGAAGGCGAAGAGGTACTGCGCAAGTACGCCGAACGAAAGCAGAGCATCATACTCGTCATGGGCCATTGGGGGAATTGGGAACTGGGCGGAACACGCTTCAGCCAGATCGGCCTCCTCCAGTTGTTCGTGATCTATCATCCCCTGCAGAACGCCTACTTCGACAGGCTCGTGTACCGCATGCGGACACGGCTGGGCAACAAACTCTATGCGATGGAAGAGACCACGAAGGGCATGCTCCGTGATCGCGACCAACTTACCGCTACCGCCTTCATCGCGGACCAGACCCCTTCACCTGAGCGGGCCTACTGGACCACCTTCCTGCACCAAGACACCCCTGTGTTCCAAGGCACCGAAAAGATCGCGCGGAAATTGGGTTACCCGGTGGTGTATGTGGGTATCGATCGGCCACGCCGCGGGCAGTACGTGATGCGTTTCGAGGACCTTGTGCCCGAGCCGCGCGCTACGGCGGAAGGAGAGATCACCTTGGCCCATACCCGCCGACTCGAGCAGGATATACAGCGTCGCCCCATCTCTGGCTCTGGACCCACCGCCGGTGGAAGCACAAGCCACCTTCCTCGCGCTGAACAAAGCCGCTGGCGGGCTGTTCAACTAGCCCGGAGCCCATACTCCGATCATTGATCCTCCAGCCCTTACTTTCGCACCCCATGCTCGACGGAAAAGACCTGATCCTGGCTACCCGGGCCTTCGCTCATGAAGTGCGCTGGAAGAGTTGGTGGCATGTGTTCACCAGCTTGGTGGTGCTTGGCACCGGCTACCTCATCGTGTTCACGGCCGCGCCGATCTGGGCCAAGTTCCTCGGCAGCGTGCTGGTGGCCCTTACGCTGGGCCGCATCTTCGTGATCTACCACGACTACCTCCACCACGCCATACTGCAGAAGAGTCTGCTGGCCAAGTCCTTTTTCGTGGTCTTCGGCCTGTTCATGCTCGCCCCGGTGAGCATCTGGGAACGCAGCCACAATTACCACCACGCCCACAACAGCAAGCTCTACACCAGCAGCATCGGTTCCTTCCCGGTGGTCACCAAGGAGAAGTTCCTTAGCAGCAGCAAGCTGGAACAGCGCGTGTACCTCTTTGTCCGACATCCGTTCACCATCGCCTTGGGGTACATCTTCATGTTCCTATACGGAATGTGCATCCGCAGCTTGGTGAACAACACGGGCCGGCATTGGGATAGCATCGTGGCCTTGGTACTGCATGTGGCCTTCGGCGTGTTGTTGGCGGTGTTCACCGGTTGGACCGGCTTCCTGTTCGGCTTCCTCATCCCGTTCATCATCGTGCTCTCGTTGGGATCGTACCTCTTCTATGCGCAGCACAACTTCCCGGATGTCTCCTTCAGCGAGAAGGACGGTTGGACCTATGCCGGCGCCGCACTGGAGAGCAGCAGCCACATGAAGATGAGCCCGGTGATGCGGTGGTTCCTGGCCAACATCGGCTACCATCACATCCATCACCTCAATCCCCGCATTCCGTTCTACCGCCTTCCCGAAGTCTACGCCGCGATCCCCGAATTGCAGCACGCCAAGACCACCAGCCTTTGGCCGTGGGACGTGTGGAAGTGCCTGCGCCTGAAGGCCTGGGATCCCGGGAAGCAGCGCATGATAGGGCGTCGGGAGTTGTACGCCTGAGCCGAGCAGGGACGTTCAAACCATCGGTGATAACGTTGGTCTGACGTCAGCAACCACCCTCCAATGCGCACCATTTTACTCCTGCCTTTCCTGCTGCCTTTTGTCGTACCCGCCCAAAACACGGATGGCGACCAGCTGTTCGGCAGCCCCGGCATCCGGGAGGTGGCCCTGGTTTTCGAGGAGCCCGCTTACTGGGATTCGCTGACAGCCTACTACGGCACGGACATGGATCTGGCCGCGCACCTCACCATCGATGGAGTGTACCACAACATCGTAGGTGTGCAGTTCAAAGGCAATAGCAGCTACAACGGACCCAGCGATAAGAAGCCCTTCAAGATCGATATCAACGCTTATGATGATGCCAACCGGGTGGATGGCGAGAAAGAAGTTCGTACTCAATAATGGCTTCAAGGATCCGAGTTTCCTGCGTGAGAAGCTCGCGCTGGACCTCATGAACGACAACGGCATCAACGCGCCGCGATGCACCTACGCCCGGGTCTACCTCAACGGCAGCTATTGGGGCCTCTACACCTTGGTGGAGGCCGTGGACAAGACCTTCCTCGACAACCGTTTCGATGACAACGAAGGCAACCTCTTCAAGGGTGATCCGAGCGGCGACTTCCGCTGGTACGGTACCGCAGCCTCCGGCTACTACAACCACTACGAGCTCCACACGAACGAGACCGCCAATGACTGGACGGACCTGATCCACGCGATGGATGTGGTGAACAACACCCCGGCCAACCTGCTGGCGGACTCGATCCACGCGCGGTTCAAGACCCAGAACCTGCTCCGGGCGTGGGCCGCCAATAACCTGCTCGTCAACCTGGACGCGTACTTGGGCAGCGGGCACAACTATTATGTCTATCACGACTCCACCGCCAACGAATGGCGTTGGATCGCGTGAGACGTGAACGAGGCCTTCGGGGTATTCCAAATGAACATGGGGCTGACGCAGTTGCGCACCTTGCCGCTGGACTATGTGGGCGGTCCTCCCGGCGGTCGCCCGCTTTACCAACGCGCACTGGCCGATCCCACCCTGCGTGCCGAGTACATTGATGCGTTGTGCGATCTGGTGCGCAATGGCGTGGACACCATAGCCATCCGCGTCAAGGCGGACAGCCTTCGTGCCGTGATCGATGAGGCCGTATTGACGGACACGCACAAGTTCTTCACTTACCAGCAGTTCAACCAGAACCGCGAACAGGATGTGAACCAGACCCCAGGGGTCCTTTCCTTTTTGCGGGACCGCATCGACTTCCTGGACGCCGCGCTCGTGGCTGAGGGCTGCGTTACCGCTATACCGGAGATCACCGATGGCAGTGGACTTTCCGTATGGCCGATCCCCGCGGATGATGTGGTGAACGTTCGGGCCACGAAGCCCATCAGCGCATCCCTCTTCGATACGCAAGGCCGCGTATTGAGCCGTTCGGGCGGGCTCTCCTCCGAACCGACGGTAACTACCGGTTCACTGCCGTCAGGCATGTACCTGCTGGTGATCAGCGATGCGTCCGGGACCCGGAGCGCACAGCAGCGGGTGCAGATCCTGCACTGATCACGCGAAAGGTCCGCCGCGATGACCTGCGGCATGGCGGGCGCCTGCACGGACGGATATCTTCGCCATCCGACCGACGAACCGCCTTGCGCCGATGTTGAGATGTTGAGCATATCGTGAAGCGCTACGGCGCTCGCCCGCCTTGGACGATGTGGCATGGGGGTGCCGGCCGGACTGGTCTTCCGGGCTGCTCGGTCCCAATGGCGCGGGCAAGACCTCGTTGATCCGCGTGATCCCCGCATCACCCCGGACCCGACGAAGGCCGTGTGCTTCTCGATGGCCACCCGATGACCGAAGCGGACGTGGCGCAATTGGGCTACCTGCCCGAAGAACGCGGCCTCTACAAAGATGAAGTCGGCGAGACAGGCCGTTTACCTCGCCCGGTTGAAAGGCATGTCGAAAAGCGACGCGATCGAACAACTCAAGGAATGGTTCGGCCGCTGGGATGATGGCCACAGTGGAACAAGAAGGTGGAGGAACCAGGCAAGGGCGTGGCGCAGAAGGTGAGTTCGTGATCGGGTGCTCCACCGGCCGTTTGCTCATCCTCGATGAACCGTTCAGCGGCTTCGACCCGGTCGACGCCGATGCGGTACGGCGGAGATCCGCGCATGCGTGCGGAGGCACCACCGGTGATGCTGAGCACCCACAACATGGGCAGCGTGGAAGAGCTCTGCGACCACATCGCTTGACAGTGTGATACGCAAGGTGCTCGATGGACGCGTACGACATTCGCCGCCAGTACGCCACCAACACCTACCGCATCGAGTACAAAGGGGCCGAGGTGGCTTTCGCCAATGCGCTGAGCTTCACCGGCGAACTGCTCGACGTGCGGAACAGCGAGGATATGAGCACCGCCCGTGTTAGGATCGCCAAGGACGCAACGATGAAACGGGCGCGGAGTGCTCACCGCTGTGGAGGTGCGCGGTGTGCAGGAGATCCCCAGCATGCACGATGTCTTCATCCGCGCGGTGGGCGACAACGACCCCGCGAACGTGAAAGCCGATATGACCGACTAGCCACATGAACAAGATCGGATTGATCATCTGGCGCGAGTTCATCACGCGCGTGCGGAAGCCCAGCTTCCTGATCATGACCATCCTGGGCCCGCTGCTCATCGCCGGCACCATGGTGTTGCTCGTGTACTTGGGCTTGCAGGAAAGCGACGATCAATTGGTGCTCGTGGTCGACGGGCCGGGTATCGTTTCAGGGAAGTTGAAGGACAGCGAGAAGCTCACCTTCTTCTACACCGATTCAGCGCTCACCGACTCGGCCTTCAAAGCCAGCCCGTACACGGTGATGGTGGACGTGAACGAGGCGATCCTGGAGACCAATGCGATCCAACTCTTTTACAAGGACCTGCCCAGCCTCAATGTGCAGCGCACCATACAAGCCGAACTGGAACGCACCATCGAACGGGAGAAGCTGCGCGTGAACCACGTCGACCCGGACACCTATGCACGCATCAAGACGGCACTCAAAGTGCAACTGTTCGACATCGACAAGGGCGGCGAGGAATCGTACGAACAGATCCTCGCGGGCGTGGGCTTCGGCTTCGGCTACATCATGTTCTTCTTCGTGTTCCTCTATGCGTGCAGGTGATGCGCGGGTGATGGAGAAAAGACCAACCGCATCGTGGAGGTGTTGATCGACAGTGTGAAACCCTTCCAATTGATGATGGGCAAGATCATCGGCATCGCGCTGGTGGGCCTCGCCCAGTTCATGATCTGGATCGCCCTTACCGCCACCCTCATCACCATCGGCACCGCGGTACTCATGAAGGACCGCTTCGATCCGAAGGAGGTACTCGCCCAAGGCCAGATGACCGAGGAGATGCGGGCCCAGTTGCAGGAACAAGTCCCCGCGACGGAGATGGATCAGGACGTCGTGCGTGAGGTGATGAAGCGTATCAACGTTCCGCTCCTGCTGGCGATGTTCGTGTTCTACTTCCTGGGCGGCTACTTGCTCTATAGTTCCATGTTCGCCGCCGTTGGCAGTGCGGTGGACAGCGAGACCGATACCCAGCAGTTCATGTTCCCCGTCACCCTGCCCATGATCATCGCCATCTTCATCGCGCAGATGGCCATCACCAATCCCAATAGTCCACTGGTGTTCTGGGGCTCTATCATACCCTTCACCAGTCCCGTGGTGATGATGGTACGCGTGGCCATGGGCAGCGTGTTGGAATCGCCTTGGCAGCTTGTCCTAAGCATGGTGCTGCTCGTCGGCACGTTCATCTTCACCACCTGGCTCGCTGCGCGCATTTACCGCACCGGCATCTTGATGTACGGCAAGAAGGTGAGCTGGCGCGAGATGGGGCGGTGGCTTTTTTACCGGGGATGACCGCGAACACGAGAAGGGAAAAGGCTGAAGGCAAAAGGTCAAAGAGAAAAGCCAGAGTACCCCGCTGATCCGCATTTCTTTACCCTTTCGCCTTGAACCTTGAGCCTTTCTCCTTTACCAGTGCGCGTTGCCGTTCTTGACCTGGGCACCAATACGTTCAACCTCCTCGTCGCGGAGCGGGATACCGATGGTGCCCTGCGCGTGCTTCACAGCGAAGAGATCCCGGTGTTCCTCGGTAAAGGCGGTATCGAGAAAGGCGTGATCGCGGAAGATGCTTTCGCGCGTGGCTTGGAAGCTTTGGCGAAGCATATGGCCACTGCACGTTCACTCGGTGCGGATCACATCGAAGGCATAGGCACTTCCGCGCTCCGCAACGCAACCAACACGGGTAAATTCGTCCGTGCGGCGCACGATCGATCGGGTGTTCGCATCCGGGTGATCACCGGTGATGAAGAAGCCGAGCTGATCCTGGAAGGCGCGCGCCAGGCTTTGCATTTCGGGAACCGGCCTGTGCTGGTGATGGACATCGGCGGCGGCAGCATCGAGTTCATCCTCGCTACGGAGAAAGCGCTGATGTGGAAGCAGAGCTGAGCTGGGCGTCACACGTTTGCGCGAACGCGTTCCGCTCAGCGATCCGCCCGCATTGGACGAAGAGCTGCGCGTGGCCGCACACCTGGACGATCGTCTCGAACCGTTGTGGAACGTGATCGACCGTCACGAGCCGCATGTGCTCGTAGGTAGCGCCGGCAGTTTCGATAGCCTGGCACGTATGGTGGCCGATCAGGAGGGCAAGGTGCTCGCATCGGACGCCACCACTTTCGCCTTCGATGCTCTCGCGTTCGACGCACTGAAGGAACGCTTGTTCCGCATGGACCGCGCAAGGCGCTTAGCCGTTCCAGGCCTTCCCGAGCACCGCGTGGACAGCATCGCCTACGGCATGATCGCCATCGAACGCGTGCTTACCGCAGGCAATATCCGCGAGCTGGCGTGGAGCGGATATGCGTTGAAGGAAGGGGCGGCGATGCGGCTCTTGAAAGATCAACGTCCCGCCTGAACGAACCGCCCCTGACGTGTTCTTCCTTGACCAGTAACGGTGACGGTATGAACGCCCGCTGACGCATCGAGATCGAAGCGGTACGCGCCATCCGTAGCGACCACGCCAAAATGGGATAGCACCACGCGTCCTGCCAGATCGCTCACCTCGATCCGCACCGGTCCCACCTGGTCATCAGGTACCCGCACCCACCAGCTACCCGGTGTACCATCCCAGGGGATCACGGTTAGCTGTTCCGAAGTGGCCGTGGCCTCGCCGATCACCGTGGAGAAACCACCCTTCAAGCGGGCCAGGGCATTGCGGCCAACACCTTGCACGAAGTGGAAGTTGCCTCCCAGCATGGCATCGTCGTTGGGGAGCATCTCCAGGCAATGGACGAAATACTCGCCCTCACCGGTCGCGTGGTCGGGATCCAACGCACCGCTTTCGAGCAAGCGAGCGATCATGCTCCGTGGTTGGCCATTGAAGTGCTCGAAACTACCGGCGACCAAAAGACGGCCCGAAGTTTCGAGCCCCAGATCGAAAACGCCGTCGCTCGTGCTGTTCAGACCGACGCCGGGATCGAAGGTGAGGTCCAGCGAGCCATCGTTGAGCAGGCCTGCGATGCCGTCGCGCGCCACCCCGTTGTACGTCATGAAGCGCCCACCAATGATGATCCGCCCATCCGGGCGTTGCGCCATGGCGAGCACCGAAGGCGCTGAGCCGACGCAGCCTCCTCCAGGATCGAACGATGCATCCAAAGAGCCATCCTCGTTCAACCGGGCGATGCATGAGCGCAAGTTGCCGTCGACCAGCTCGAAATTCCCGCCGATCAAGATGCGCCCATCGGCTTGGAGCACCATTGCTGAGATACTACCGTCGGGCCCGGAACCCACATTGAAGGTGGTATCGATGGCACCGGTTGGAAGGAGCCGGATGATGCGCGTGCAGGGTGTGCCGTTCAGCGCGGTCATCCCGCCCGCGCAGAGGATCTTTCCATCGGGCTGAACGATCACCTGGCTCACTGTACCGCTGAAGCCACTGCCGATCGCGAAGCCGCTATCCACCGTTCCATCGCTCAACAACCTTACCAGGCGGGCCGGCGGGGCCCCGTTGAAAGTGCTGAAGCTCCCGCCTGCGAGCACCTTGCCGTCCGGCTGGAGCGCGAGCGCCTCGATCGACAGGCTGGGCCCAAGACCGGCGAGCGCGAAGCTGTTGTCTTGTTCGCCGTCCGGAAGGATGCGCATCAGGGCGGGGACCATCAGGTCGTTGTAGCCGCGGAAGCTGCCGCCAATAATGAGCTTGCCATCTGGCTGGCGTGCGATGTCGCGGACGAACCCTCCGAAAACGATGCCTTCGCTATGCATGAAGGTGTCGTCCACGTTCCCGTTCTGTTGCAAGCGGGCGATGTGGTTGCGGGAATGGCCATCGTAGGAATTGAAGAAGCCGACGATCACCGGCTTGCCGTTCGCTTGCAAGGCCATTTCGTAGACAGCGTCCGTCCCAAGCCCTGTATCGAACGAGAGGTCGCGGGAACCGTCGCTCTGCAATCGGACGATGCCACTGCAAGGTGCACCGTCGAAGGCATAGATCAGGCCACCCACGTACACTGTTTGTCCAGGTCCTTGGGCGAGCGTATAGACCGATCCGCTGGGGCCGTCGCCCGCATCGAAGCCGCTGTCCAGAGCACCGTTGGAGTTCAGCCGGCACACACCATGAGCTGCTGCGCCCATGGCGGAGTTGAACGCACCCACCACTACCGCCTTGCCGTTGCTGTTCAAAACGATACCGCTCACGGTCCCATCGCACCCCACCCCGTTCGCATCCCATGTTGTGTCCAAGGTGCCATCGGCATTGAGTCTCGCGATGTTCGTGCGGGTGGTGCCATTGAAGGTGACCATGGCCCCTCCAACCAGAAGTTTTTCATCCGCCTGCAAGGCGAGCGCGAGCAGGGCACCATCAGAACCGCTGCCGAGGTTGGCCTGGAACCCTGCATCCATGGAACCATCCGAGTTGAGCTGAACGATGTGGCCGCAAGGCACCCCGTTGTAAGCGGCGAAATTCCCCACCACTACGATCTGCCCGTTCGGCCGGACCAGGACCTCGCGCACTGCGTCATCGAAACCGGTTCCAGCAACGAACGAACTGTCCAACCTACCGTTCGAGAGCAGACGCACCATGTTCCCGCTAAAGCCCGGGGACCATTCATTGAACAGCCCACCCACGAGGATGCGGCCATCTTGTTGCCGGGCGATGCACTTGACAGAAACCAATGCGCTCACCGGTTCCGCGTGGAAGGAGGTATCCAGCGCCCCAGCGGCGGTGAACCGAACGATCCCGAAGCGCTGGAGATAGTCCGTGACCGGTACACCGCCATACACGCGGGCGAAGGTTCCGCCTACCAGGATCTTTCCATCCGGTTCGATGAGCGCCGTTTCCAAAGAGCCGTCCGTGCCATTGTTCTGGCAGAACCCGGGATCCTGCGGGTTGAAGGTCAGGTCCGCTGATCCTGGCTGCTGGCCGCGCACATTAATGACGCACGCGAGCAAGGCGCAGAGCCAAATGGTTCTATGAGCGGAAGGGATCATCACCAAGGACGCAGGCATGCTAAGAAGACATCGAAAAGCACGACCGGTTGCCTGTGGCAAGATCGCCGATCCATCCCATCACACCGGTGCGAGTATCTTGCCCTGCGTGAAAAATTCCACAAGCCGCGCGTTGCTCCGGCAACTGCCCGTACCTTCTTCCGTAGAGGCCGCAGAAAGTTCGCGGTACCGCAAGGCCCGCCGCCTGCACGCCTTCCGTGTCGGTATGAGGCGCGCGATAAAGGATGGTGTCTTCATGACCCTTGGTGTGGCCAGTGCCGCGTTCGGACTGGAAGGGTTTCTATTGCCCAACGCGTTCATCGACGGCGGCGCCACGGGCATTGCCCTGCTTACTGCCACCCTTTCTCCGCTGCCCTTTCCCGTGCTGCTCTTATTGGTGAACGCCCCGTTCATGTACATGGCCTACCGCACGCTGGGCCGTGCGTTCGCGCTGAAGACGATGACCGCGATCGGCGGACTGGCACTGGTCACCGCTTTGGTTCCCTTCACCGCTATCACGCATGACAAACTCCTGGTGGCCGTGTTCGGTGGCTTCTTCCTCGGAGCGGGTATCGGCCTATCCGTGCGGGGAGGGAGCGTGATCGACGGCACCGAGGTGCTCGCCCTCTCGGTGAGCCGTCGACTGGGCATCACCATGGGCGATGTGATCATGCTGATCAACATCGTGATCTTCGGCGTGGCCGCATGGCTGCTCAGCGTGGAGACGGCGCTCTATGCCATGATCACCTACCTGGCAGCAAGCAAAACGGTGGACTTCGTCGTGGAGGGCATTGAAGAGTACACGGGCATCACCATCATTTCGCCGCATTTCGAGGAGGTGCGCGATATGATCAGCAACGTGATGGGACGAGGGCTTACGGTTTATTCCGGCAAGCGGGGTTTCGGCAAGAACGGCCATAGCTTCGACACGGAGATCATCTATTGCGTGATCACGCGCCTGGAGATCAGCAAACTGCTCACCGAGATCGAGAAGATCGACCCCAACGCTTTCGTGGTGATGAGCTCGGTGAAGGATACCCGCGGCGGCATGATCAAGAAGCGACCGCTGAAACACTGAGGCCGGGAATGGTTGTTCGTTGTCGGCTGTTGGTGCCGATCGTCAGTGAACCGCGCCCGAACTATGGCAGCTGGTCCGTCTTCGTGGCCGTGGGCACCGATCCACCAATGGTTTGCAGAATGATGTCGCGATCGTTGGCGCCACCGGCGTATTTGGTGGTGCCATCGAGATTGAGGTCCTCGAGTCGATAACCGCTGGAGGTGGCGGTCGGCACACTTCCGCCGATCACCACCAGGATGGGATCGCGATCGTTGTTGCCCCCTGCGTACTTCACCACCGTGTCGCGCTTGGCATTGCCCGGCCACAAGGTGTTCTTCGTACCGTTCAACTTGCGCGCGTTGGTGCCGAACGTACTGGTGCTCGGCAACGTGAAGTCAATGAGGGCGGAAGTCGCCGAGATCGGCACGGAAAGAAGGGTCATGCAACTGAGGTGGTTGCGGTGTCGGATCGCTACGAAGTAGTTATCGGCGCTCATGGTGAACGGCACGTTGCTCACCCCATCCACATCCACCACATCGCCGTCGCGCTGGATCAAGGCGCTCCGTGTGCGCAGAACAGTGGCGCTGTTGTTCTTGTTGCGCAACTCCACCACCACCCAATCCACGATCGCGTTGTTACCGGCGACCGCCAGCACCGCGGGAGCGACGGTCTCACCACCACCGCCGACATGGGGGTAGGACAAACCCGAATACGGCTCCGCGGAGGGAATGATGCCTAGCGTGCGCAGGCCGTCGTTCATCAGTTGTGTGCCGCTCACATACGGTCCATCCAGAAAGGCTTTCATCGCCACGCGAACCACTGCGGTACTGGTGATGCTGAACGGGACCGGCACCGGTGCATAGAACGCGGAAGGTGTGCTCACGCGGATCTTGTACCCACCTCCCGGTGTGGTGTTGCCCGGCAAGGTGCAAGCGATCGTACCTGTGGCCGACGTACTGGCGATGAACCCGAGGGGGGTCGCGTTGCCGAAACTGCCATTGGGATCGCTTAGCTGGACGGTGAATAAGGTGCTGCTGGTCGGCAACCCGCCGGTCGAATAGTTCACATTGAACAGCACCGGATCCGTGCCGTTCACCGCGGCCGATGGTATGCTCGGACTGGCGGTCACATTGTAGATCAAGGCGATATCATCGTACCACGATTGGCTGTTGAGCACGGTAACTAGGCTATCGCCACTGGTGAGCACCATAAGGAGATAGGACGGGGTGGTGGCATTGAAGTAGGTGAAGGGTACCGAGAAGCGCGTCCAGCTGTTCACCGTGGCTTCGGGGGCGATCCATCGCGCACGCGCGTTCCAATTCGGCGTGGTGCCATTCGCTGGCAGGTTGCCTGCAGCGGTATGCAGAATGGCTTCCACCTTGCCATTGTCGTTGCCCTGCGGCGTGGCTTTGAACCAGCCCACGAGGCTGTCGGGCTTGCTGGTGAGTGCCTGGTTCCAGTCCGTGCTGCCCGCATCGGTGAACACACGGCCATCCGTGGGTGTAAAGGTGGCATGTACCCGTCCACAGGTGAGGGTGCCATTGGCTGCGACATTTCCCGGCGCGAGTTGGGTGCGAAGATTCACCGAGTAGGTGCCCGTATGAAAGTCCGTGCTGCGAAAGCACACCTGCGGTGCGCCGATGTTGACCAACCCATTGTCGGAGGTTTTGATGGAACTCCATTCGGTGGGTTCCTCGGTACCCGCGCCCAGGTTCTGCCAATTCTCGAAACCGGGGTTGTTCAGCTGGGGTTGCGCGAACGCAATGAGCGGGACGAAGGCGAACAGCGGGAGAAAGGTGCGAAGCATGAACGCGGGGTAAAAGAGCCGTCAAACCTAGCGTGGCAACCCTCAAGTTCCTAAACCATCCGACCCAAGCACCCTACCCTAACTTCGGCCCATGCGTTGCGCCATCTTCGCCCTGACCATTTCGATCCCCTTCGGTTCTTCCGCTCAAACCGCGCACTTGTTGCGGGCGCTGGATTTCTTCTTCCTGCCGGATACCCTTGTGATGGTAGCGGGCGATAGTGTGAAATTCCAGACGCAAGGGCTGCACAACATCACACAGGTGGACCAGGCCGCGTGGCTCGCGAACCAGCCGATCGGCAACGGCGGTTTCCACACCACGATCGGGGCCGACAGCACCTTTGCCATCGATACGGCCGGCACCTACTACTTCGTGTGCGAGCCCAACAGTTTCATGGCGATGAAGGGGCTACTGTTGGTAGCGCCGAACGGCCCCACAGGACTCCGAGCCGAGGATGGAACGCCATCGCGCCTCCACATGTATCCCGACCCTGCTTCTGACGTGCTCTACATCGATCTCGCGCCAATTCAGAAACCGATCGAGGCGGTGGCGATGATCGACCACCTTGGTGTTACCCACCCCATCGACTTTCTAGCAAGTGCTGATAGGATCGTCTGCGAAGTGCGTGGTCTGCCACGAGGCCATGGCGTTCTCTGCATGCGCGCAGGGCCGATCGTGATCCGCCAGCGCATCGTCCTCAATTGAGTTCGTTAAGGCAGCTGTTGTGTTCGCGTGGCCGTCGGCAACGAACCTCCCA